>NZ_VFRR01000040.1 GCF_006385675.1 Maribrevibacterium harenarium
TTCATATTCAAATCAGAATGGGTGTTCACGTTCAATCAGTAGAGGTGTTCACATTCATCCAGAATGGGTGTTCAGGTTTGGGCAGAATATGCAGGGAATGGATAATACGTTTTTTCTTGCTTGTCATGATTCACCTCGTTAGTGATTGTACTCACTTAACTTAGTGTCCAAAACTGCTGGTGCGGATCATATCGTTAACTTTGGCCTAGAAGAACGTTTTGGCGAAATCGTTAACGGCTACTTCAATAAGGTTCAAGAATACGACGCCGTGGTTGGTGAACTGTCCGCAGCACAAGAAAACTTCCGCAACATCAGAGCTGCATTCAAGCAGAACGCTGAAGATGCTGAAAGCATTCTTGCTACAGCAGTGCAAAACGCCCGCAAGTCAGCTGCAGATAGCTCAGCTCAAGCAAGTGTTAGTGTCATCGGCGTGAGTATCGCTGTGGCAGTATTGGCCGCATTTATGATGATGACCATCGGTCGCAGTGTAAGCAGCACTTTAGGCCAAATCATTCGCGACCTTGGTAAAGTTAAAGACGGTGATTTGACCGCTCGACTACCAGTAAACAAAAAACGCAATGATGAGTTCGATTCCTTGTGTGGCTCTGTCAACGAGATGACCACGGGCTTAGGCGGAGTTATTGGTGATGTGGTACACACCACTCGCGATGTAACCAACATGGTGTCCGAATTAAACCGTGCCGTTTCAAACATTGCTTCTAGTAACCGTTCAGTCAACGAGCAAACGAACAGTCTTGCTGCGGCAACGGAAGAAATATCCACTACTATTTCTAGTATTTCGTCCACCACAGATGAATTGAGTCAGCAATCTCAAAACACCTACGAATCGGCCAAAGTGGGCGCTGAAACCATCAAAGGTGCATTATCCAATTTGGGTAAAACCATCGCTGTGGTCAATCAGACGAGCACTCAATTGAACGATCTTGGTCAGTTATCCAAAGATATCGATAATGTGATCGCTATGATCAATGACTTGGCTAACCAAACTAACCTGTTGGCCTTGAACGCTGCCATCGAGGCGGCCCGAGCTGGTGAAGCTGGGCGTGGCTTCTCTGTGGTTGCAGACGAAGTACGCTCACTTGCAGAGAAAACGGTAGATGCCACAGCGAAAATTACTGATATTGTTGGTACTATCCAGAACTCTACTCAGGTAGCCATCGACACCATGCATAATGGTCAAGAGAACCTTCGCTCTATTGAAGAGTTCAGTGAAAAAGCTGAGCTAGCGATTCGTGAAATCGAGCGCAACGCCCAGACTAGCTCTACATCTTCAATCGAAATGGCCCGCTCCATTCAAGAAGTTGCCAAAACGGCAGTTCACATGAGTGAAGAGATGGATCGTATCGCGCAGCAACTACAGCGTGATAATGGGGATATCAACCGGATCGAAGACAATACCCGTCATATCCACGAGCAAGTAGCTAGTTTGGAATCTAAAACTAGTGTCTTTACGACTAGTCGATAATCGAAAGTACACAATTCGAAGCAATAAAAAAGCTGGCAGATGCCAGCTTTTTTATTGCTTGTCGCCAGAACTATTCGCTCTCTTGACCTAGCTGGGCGAATTCTTTTTCCCAGCGTTTCGCTTCTTTCTTCGAAGGCCCACCTACCACGCTCACGGCGTGACGCAGACGAGAACGAGTAAGGTCGGGGCCGAGAATACTCATGGAGTCGAATACCGAAACAGACGCTGTTGTACCTGCGATAGCGACAAATAGCGGCGCAAAGAAGTCTTTTGGCTTAACCCCTAGTTGCTGCGCTAAGGTCTTCATCTCGTTGAAGATATTGTCCTTTTCCCAGCTACGAAGCGCTTCAAGTCGCCACAGGGCAAACTGCAGCCCCTTACGCAAGGTTTCTTCTTCTAGCTTAATATCGGCAAAGCTGCTCGCATCAATGGCTAGTTGTCCTTTTAAGAAAAAGCCTGCCACATCCGCCACATCGGAAAAGGTATCGATACGGGGCATGATTAATGGTGCTATTGCGCTAATGCGCTCTGGTGCAAACGCCCACTCAGCAAACTTCTGCATAAACTGCTCAGGAGTATGTTCTTCCCGGATCCAGGTGCCGTTGAGCCATTTCAGCTTGTCTACATCAAACACCGGCCCACCCAAGGACACTCGCTGAATGTCGAAATGCTCAATCATTTCTGGCAGAGAGAACTTCTCACGCTCATCTGGCATCGACCAGCCCATGCGGCCAAGGTAATTGATCACGGCTTCCGGCAAGAAGCCCATACGTTGGTAATACAAAATACTAGTCGGGTTTTTACGCTTCGATAGCTTAGATTTGTCTGGGTTACGTAACAACGGCATGTGACACAAGGTAGGCATATCCCAACCGAAGTATTGATACAGCAGAATATGCTTAGGTGCCGAGTTGATCCACTCTTCCCCGCGAATGACATGGGTGATCCCCATCAGATGGTCATCCACTACGTTGGCTAAGTGATAAGTTGGTAGGCCATCAGCTTTCAATAGCACCTGCATGTCCACTTGCGCCCAGTCGATTTCGATTTCGCCACGCAGCATATCCTGAACCAGACAAGTACCCTCTTCTGGCACTTTCATACGGATAACATAGGGAACGCCTGCTTCTAATTTGGCGCTGATTTCTTCTTGGGTAAGCAAAAGCGCACGACCGTCATATTTCTGCGGCAAGCCTTGTTCGCGCTGTTGCTCACGCATAGCGTCTAGCTCTTCTGGCGTTTCGAAGGCGTAGAAGGCGTGACCTTTCTCTACCAACTCCAGTGCGTATTTACGGTAGATTTCGCTACGCTCACTTTGGCGGTAAGGGCCGTGGGGACCACCTACGTCGGGGCCTTCTGACCATTCAATGCCCAACCAGCGTAGCGCATCCAGAATCATTTGTTCCGATTCTGGGGTACTACGCACTTGATCCGTATCCTCGATACGTAGAATAAATTCTCCGCCCATTTTTTTGGCAAACGCCATATTAAAGAGGGCAATATAGGCTGTACCTACGTGCGGGTCGCCAGTTGGTGACGGCGCGATGCGAGTTCTTACCACAGACATAGCTATCTCATTTGTTAGGTGTTGATTAAGTTGGCTCATTATAAGGTGCAATCCTCGTCACAGTAAGGGGATGCATCTTGCTTTAATGAATTTTAGTTTGAGCAAATTCGATGTTCACACTACTGACGCAGACGTAATTGGGCGAGAGATACGCCAATATTCACATCGTCGCGCAGGGTGACGAGCTTACGCGCCAGCATACACGCGTCGAACTGACCAGAGAGCTTACGCTGCATGGCATCTGGCAATGCGGGGTGATTAAATAGAGTTTGTAGATCGGGGGCTAATGCCAACAACTGCTGTGCTGATTTAGGACCAATACCAGTGACACCTTTTACGTGGTTGGTACTATCACCAACCAATGCCCAATAATCTGGTAATTGTTCGACTTTCACCCCATAACGATTCTCTACCCACTCCCGGTCGTAACCGCGTTTATTGAAGTAGTCATAGATATGAATATGAGGATGACGGATTAACTGGGTAAACCCTTTATCGGTAGACACCACGAAACAGGTGACTTGGTTGGCTGCCGCTTTCACTGCCAAGGTCGCAATCAAATCATCTGCTTCCCATCCCGCCAAACGCAAACACTTCCAACCATTGAAACGCAGACCAGCCACAATCTGTTCCAAACCGACCATGAGCGCATCATCCATTGGTGTTCTGCCCAACTTATACTCGGGGTACAAGTTATGGCGCCAGGTCGCGCTAGGGGAATCAAATACAATCACCAAATGGGTTGGAGCGCACTGCTCTTTCAATTTCACCACCGCATCGATAGTCAAATTCTGGGTTCGCTCCACTCGACGTTTGCTGTCTTGCTCGCTTTCTAACGCGGCATACAAACGCCGGATCAAATTCAATCCGTCAATTAATAAGAAACGCTGCTGCAAACCTAGCCCTATCCCTTTACTGTGTTATTCTGATGATAGTTTACCTTGATATCGAACGTTTCTCATTGCAACAGGGAAGGAAATCCATGGTATTTGATTTAAAGCCCATTACGGTCAGTTTACTCGTCATCGCTAGTACCCCGTTATGGGCTCAATCCGTCAATGTCGTCGTTGACCAACAAGGCGCCCAAGTATCGGAAACGATTAACTCTGGCCAAGGCCCCGCCTTTGTGCCTGACCTCACTACGCTGACCTTTTTAGGAGATAACGCGCCCAACTTAGACTTACCGGCCAGTGAATATGACTGGAGCGCTCAAGTGGGTCAAAATGTTCGGGTGGAAAGCCGCCTTCGCGACTTGTCTTATGAAGGCAAACTCAGAGAGGTCGATGGCAACCTTTTCACTCTTGTTACTAGGCAGGGAACCTTCACCCTACCAAGCTCAGATTTCTACCTCGTTTCAAGTGCTCACAAAGCCCCGATACGCATTCCCTACAACGGCCCTATCACTTATCGAACCCATGACTTAAGTTGGCAGCCCCAAAGAAATATCATTATCAATGGCAACAGACTCGATATCCGGGAAGCGGCATTAGTGACTAACCGCTCCGCTAGCCAAGTTACGCTAGCCAATGCCATGCTGCGGGAGGGTGTTGCAGCCCCAGCCCCGATGCAGCGCTTTGCCCTTGCCGACGCATCAACTAAAGAGGCAAGTTTCATTCATGGTGAGACGGTTTACAACTTAGAAGATACGACTATTGCGGCCTATTCCACCAAGCTCATCCAACTTAGTCAGCAGGATTATCAGATTGAAGAGCGACGCTTTGCCGCAACATTGCACGGTTGGGACAACCACCAAGGCATCGAATTAAATTTTGCCGAAACTGCCACCTTTACCCCAACCCAGAATCACCCGGCGGGACGATATCAAACCCTATGGCAAACCGAGCGCAACCTCATCCCTGGGGATAGTTTGCAATTTGGCGCTTTACACAAACATCAAGCAGTGACCATTCAGCTAAATAATTCGCAGGACATCAGCGCAGAAGCACGGCTCGTCACAGCGCAAAAAAATGGTAACCGTATTGTGCAAACATGGGAGATAGAGATGAAAAATCACACCCGCTACCAGCAGAAGTACCAGATTGATCACTTTGCTAACGGTGTAATTGAGTCGTTTTCGCCAACATGGATTAACCAAATGAACGCACGCGCGCTGCAACTCGCCGGCACCTTGGCGGCGAATGCACGGCACCATATTCGCTACAAAGTAGAGATTACTCAGTAATCTGAGCGAGTGTTAAATACGGCTAAATTAGTCGTTATAGATATGGCTCAGCCACATAGCTTTTATTCTAAAACTATGGGTGCCCAATTTAATTAGATTGAGTTAATATAACAGCATTTCATAATATAAGCAGATTAAGACCCATGAAAAAGCATATCATCGCCACCTTAGTTGCTGCGGCAACCCTATCCTCAGCTCAGGCTGAAAGTCTTTTAGAAGTTTACCAGTTGGCTAAAGCCAACGACCCGACCTTGCGTGCGGCCCAAGCCCAATATCGCGCCCAAGAGGAACAAGTTACTGTTACCCGCGGGAACTTATTTCCCAGCATCAGTTTCCAGGGTAACCTTGGCTACAGCAATACCGATACTGGTAGTAACAGCTACGATGTGACGAATAATTCCCTTGGCGTTCAAATGAACTATCCCATTTACTCTGCTGCGCTGGATTACGGTGTCAAAGCCGTAGAGCTGGGCTTGGACGCACAAAAAGTCCAATTGGATAATGCTCAAGAAACCTTAACGCTAGCAACGCTGGAAGAATACTTTGATGTGCTGATAAAACAGGCGGCGCTAGAAAATGTCACCGCTCAAGTGAAAAGCACCCAGAGCCAATTGGATCGAGTTAAAAACCAATATGATGTGGGTATGGTATCCATCACTGACTTGCAGGATGCACAGGCCGCCTATGATGCGATTCGTGTCAGCGAACTCAGCGCTCGAGCGGACCTACGCTACGCCCAAGAAACGCTAAACCAGCGTGTTGGTAAAGCCATTACCAGTATTCCAAAACTGGCCGATAACTATCCTATCTCTACCGAAAATCTTGCCTCTACGGATGAGTTAATTCAAAAAGCATTGCGTAACAACAAAGATCTTTTAGGGGCTAATTATCAAGTTACGATTGCAAACAATAATGTGGATATCAGCAAGGCATCGGGGCGCACCCCAACGGTTACGTTAACCGGCGGTATCACCCGAGCAGAAACCATGGATAGCAATAACCCCCAGTCTCCAGAGGGTGATGCTCTACAAACCAGTATCGGTGTGAATGTGACAATTCCCCTATACAGTGGTGGTGCCATCGATGCGAATGTACGCCAAGCAACCGCTACGGCTAATGCCGCCGAGGAACAATATGCTGCTGCCGTCCAACAAATTGAGCTAGGCATCCGTAATCTAGTGGCACAACTCAATACCACGGCAGCTCAAGTGACGGCGCAAAAACAACTGATTAAATCCCGTGAAAGTGCATTGGAAGCAACGCAAGCAGGCTACGACGTTGGCACCCGCAACCTTGTCGAGTTGTTAACGGCGCAGTCAAACCTGTTTGATGCGAAAACCACCTACGAGCAACTACGCTACCGTTTTGTAGTGACAAAGTTGAATCTAATGGAACTTACTGGCGAGCTAAATGATGCCGCCGTTGCGGATTTGAATAAATGGTTGTAACCGCTGCTTAGCAAGCTAGCTGTTAAAATACCGAGAACAATGCCCCTTAGGAAAACAATCTAAGGGGCATTTTTGTTGCCAATATCATGGCCTAAGGACGGACTTTTTCCCTGCGACAGAAATGAGTTAGTAGTTCAGTAAGACGTTGGGCATCCTGGCTACCCGCTAACTCACGGATCGAATGCATACCAAAGGTCGGTAAACCAATATCTAACGTCGGTACGCCGATTTGACCCGCGGTAATCGGGCCAATAGTACTGCCACAAGCCATATCACTACGTACGACAAAGGTTTGTACCGTTTGTCCCAATTGAGCGGCAATATCTCGATACACGGCTGCGGTTTCGCTGTTGCTAGCGTAACGCTGATTATTATTCACCTTGATCACCGCACCTTGGTTAATCACTGGCGCATGACGAGCATCGTGCTTGCTGGCATAATTGGGATGCTGGGCGTGGGCATTATCCGCCGAGATCAGCATTGAGCTTTGCAAGGCCTGCACATATTGCTCCGGAATCGGGCTGATCCGACGCAGGATATCCTCTAGGAAAGGCCCATTCGCGCCACAGCTAGAGAGACTTCCGACCTCTTCATGGTCAGTACAAATCAGCATCGCAGGCTGCTGATCTCCTCCAGCCAGCAAGGCTTCTAGACCAACAAAGCAACTCAATAAGTTATCCAAGCGGGCTGCGGCAATATACTCTTCATGTAATCCCACCAAAGCGGGTGCCTGGGTATCGTAGAGAGACAATTCAAAATCTAAAACAGCACTCACCTCAATACCATGCTCGTGTTGGATCTGTGCGGCCAACAACTGACGCAGTTCTAGCTCGGTCTGGGAACCTGCAATAATTGGCAGGATTTCCTCTTGCGGATTCACGCTAAAACCTTCATTGGCAGTCCGATTCAAGTGGATTGCGAGGTTAGGAATGTAGGCTAGTGGACGTTTGAAATCGATCAAGAAACTCGCCAAATCGCCATTTTCAAGCTTCGCCGTGACTCGACCGGCCAACGACAAATCTCGATCTAGCCACGTGTGGAGCAGCACGCCTCCGTAAACTTCCACGGCTAATTGATGATGGCCAAAGCGGGTAACTTGAGCGTTTGGTTTTAGTTTTAAGCAAGGGCTATCGGTATGAGCACCAATCATACGGTAGCCCCGATGGGCCACATCAAAACTCGGTAGGGTAAAGGCAATTAGCGAGGAATCATTACGGGTAACAAAATATTTTCCTCCTTCAGTCAGTACCCACTCGTCACGCTCATATAACGGTTCGAAACCCTGTGCAGATAAACGCGACTTCATCGTCTCTACCGCATGAAATGGCGTCGGAGATTGAGCGATAAATTGCAGTAACGACTGATTAAACTCGGTATTCGTGTTCATTTTCCGTTGCAAACCTATAAATATGTGACTTTTTTGTGGTTGGGCTGGTCTTGCTAGCCTTGGTCTAATATGATTTTACCATTAAGGATAACACCGATAAGAGAATCATTTTGCGGATGACATACAAACATCTTTTTGTAGGCTTACTGTCTACCTCTATTTTGGCGTCCACGCACCTTTTTGCCGTAGAGCCATTGCAGCCGTCTCCAGACTACTCTCGAGTTTCCCGAGAGATTGTCGATATGTTAGAGGGCGTTCACTACAACAAACTGACCATCGACGATAGTGTATCCTCCCAAGCCTTCGACAACTACCTTGATGCGATAGATCCAACCCGCAGTTTCTTTTTGCAATCTGATATTGATAGCTTGGAGAAATACCGCTATCAATTTGATGATGCCTTACGCCAAGGCGATACATCCATTGCCTATGAAATCTACAACCTCTACTTAGAGCGTGCTGAGAGTCGTCTGGAATACACCCTAGATCATGTGATAGACATGGTAAAAGGCTTTGACTACAGCAAGCAAGAAAGCCTGAGTCTTGACCCAGACACCATTCCCTGGGCAAAAACAACAGAGCAATTGGATGACTACTGGCGCAAGCGCGTTAAAAATCGCGCCCTCACCCTAAAACTTAATGGGGAAAGCGATGATAAAATCATCGATATCATTGAACGCCGCTATAAAAATCAGTTGCGTCTAGTACAACAAACCCACGCATCGGATATCTTTCAAACCTTTGCCAATTCGGTCGCTGAAGTACTAGATCCACATACCAGTTATTTTGCTCCTCGGGCATCGGAAACCTTCAATATTAATATGAGCCTGTCACTAGAAGGTATCGGCGCTGTATTACAGATGGAAGATGACTATACCCGTGTTGTGCGTCTGATCCCCGGTGGTCCAGCGGAACGTCAAAGTGAACTGCAACCGAATGACCGTATCATAGCCGTAGGCCAAGAAGGCAAGAACATGGTGGATGTGGTTGGGATGCGACTTGATGACGTAGTCGATATGATCCGTGGGGAACGGGGTACTAAGGTACAGCTAGAGATTATTCCCTCCCAAGGAGATGGACAAACGTCACGTAAAATTGCCATTGTCCGTGACAAGGTCAAACTGGAAGATCAATCGGCGCAAAAACGTATTATTGAAGTTAAACGGGGCGATCAAACCTATAAAGTTGGGGTGATCGAATTACCTACTTTCTATTCTGACTTTGCGGCGATTCAAGCCGGAGATCGTAATTTCAAAAGCTCTACCCGTGACACGAAGCGCTTGATCGAAGAGCTACGCCAAGAGGATGTGACCGCTATCATTCTTGATTTGCGCAACAATGGCGGCGGTTCTCTACAAGAGGCAAACGCCCTAGCCGGATTGTTTATCCCTGCTGGTCCTGTCGTGCAAATTCGTGATGCTTCTGGCCGCGTTAGCATTCTTGGTGATACCGATCGCAGCGTGACTTATAGCGGCCCACTAGCCGTATTGGTTAACCGTATGAGTGCATCCGCTTCTGAAATCGTCGCTGGTGCTTTGCAAGACTACGGTCGCGCGTTAATTTTAGGAGGGCAAACCTTCGGCAAAGGCACGGTTCAAGTATTGCAGGAGCTCGATAAAGGCCAGCTTAAAATCACCCAAGCCAAGTTTTACCGAGTGTCAGGGGAAAGCACCCAGCATAAAGGTGTTCACCCAGATATCGCTTTCCCATCATTGCTTGATGAGAATAGCGTTGGCGAAAGCGCTCTGGACAACCCACTACCGTGGGATCAAATCCATGAGACTCGCTACCCTGTTTATTGGGACTTCGCCAGCTATCTGCCAGAACTGGAACAGCGTCATGATGCCCGTGTCGAAAAAGACCCAGATTTTACGGCTCTAGTCGAGCAAATTGAGGAAGTTCGCTTACAATCAGAGCAATTTAAGAGTATTTCTCTAAATCTGAAAGATCGTGAACAACAACGCAATGAGGGAGAAACCCGCGAGCTGGCCAGGGAAAACAAACGCCGTAAAGCACTTGGCTTACCGCAAGTAAAGCGTATTGAAGACATTGCTACTCATACTGAAGACGATGATCTGCCGGATGCCTACGCCAAAGAGGCTTCGGAAATCCTGCTGGACTTTATTGCTTTATATCAACAGCAAAATAGCTAGCAAAGCGTTTGATGGAGCCACCGGTTTCGGGGTTACCCCCCGAAACCACCAGCCATTAGTTCCACCACAAATCCTTTGATTAAAAAGGCAAATAAGCCGAGACCAAGGCCACCAAGAATAACAAAGGTGCCCCACTTACCGGCATTCGATTTGCGGGCTAAATCCCACATGATAAAAAACATGAAAGAACACAAGCCTGCTATCATCACGGTGGTAACAATGCTTTCGATTTCTTCAATTTCCATAAACACTCACTACTAACTGACAACTTATGGCCAAAGCCTCACTAGACCGTAATACGATAGATCTGTTTGGGCAGTCCCGCGGACGACCACGAACCCAGCCCCTCTCTCGTAAAGACCAATTAAAACTCAATAAGCGCCATCAACGCCAGAAAGAAAAAGAATTGGGACTGAAACGGCTTGAATTTGTCATTGATGACGATACTGCCCAAAAGCTCGACACACTGTGTGAACAAGCCAATATCAAACGTGCTGAATGGCTAACCATGCAAGTTGCACTTGCCTTTAGTAAAGCGAAACGCACCGGCACGACACCTAAGACCCAGACTGATAAGGGCAAAAAATAATATGGCCAAACTCTATTTCTATTACTCCGCCATGAATGCGGGGAAATCGACGATTTTGCTGCAATCTGCACACAATTATCGCGAACGGGGGATGCAGGTTATACTTTACACGGCCGCCATCGATGACCGATTTGAACAGGGTAAGATTGCCTCTCGTATCGGCATTGCCGCCGAAGCCAATTTATTCCAGCCCGACACGAATCTCTTTGCCGCCATCGCAGCAGTGACCAGTGAGCAAAATACTAGCTGTGTACTGATCGATGAAGCCCAATTCTTAACAACTCAACAAGTACAACAACTCACCGATGTAGTCGATGAACTGGGCATCCCCGTTCTCGCTTTTGGTATTCGCACCGATTTTCGTGGTGAATTGTTCGCCGGTAGCCAAGCGCTTTTGGCTTGGTCCGATAAACTGATTGAACTCAAAACCGTCTGTCATTGTGGCTCCAAAGCGACTATGGTGCTGCGTCTAGATGAGAGGGGTAACGTTGTCAAAGATGGTGAACAGGTAGAAATTGGCGGTAACGATCGATACGTATCCGTGTGTCGACAACACTTTAAAGCAGGTATTAGCGGGAGCCCTAACCATGTGGTTTAAAAATTTAGTCTTTTTTCAACTGACCGACACGGAGCAATTCAATAGCAACGACTTGGTAAGCAAAATCCCAGATTTCCCGCTTAGAGAGTGTGGCTCCCAAGAGGAATTTACCTTCGGCTGGTTGCCATTGATTCGCAACAGCGAGCAGTGGACATTGGCCAATGACAGATGCCTGCTGATGCGTGCTGGTAAAGAAGAAAAAGTGCTACCGTCTGCCGTAGTACGTGAAGCAGTAGAAAGCAAAGTGGCGGAGATTGAACTCATGGAAGGTCGTCGCGTTGGTCGCAAGGAAAAAGCAGACCTGAAAGACGAACTGGTATTCAGTCTGCGTCCTAAAGCCTTCGCCAAACGTACGGATATTTGGGCTTATATCGATTTGAAAGCGAAATTATTAGTGGTCAATAGTACCAACCAAAGCATGATCGAGCAGTTGTTCAAACATTTGCAACATACACTTGGCAGTTTCCCCATGGCACCGCTTCCTGCTCAGGTATCCCCTGCTACCGTCATGACGGACTGGCTGATCAGCAATTCGCTACCTGCCAGCCTAGAAACTGGCGACGAAGTGGAGATTCAAGATACTTCCGAGGACAAGGCTAAAATTCGCTTTAAGTCACTAGAGCCCCTTTCAGAGGATGTGACACAACATCTACAACAAGGCATGCTAGTAAAGCAGTTGGCGCTCAAATGGACCGACAAATTATCCTTTGTGCTTAATGATGACTTAACACTACGCAAGGTAAAATTTGATGACTCTCTCAAGGAAGCCGCCTTTAATGACTCACAAGGTGGTGGCTTGGCGGATATGGATGCCGACTTTGCCTTGATGTCTCTAAACGTACGTGAGTTTTTCGAAAACTTCTCCACTTGGTTTGAAATTAACGAACAATGACGGCTCAGGTTTTCCACAATTTGGGTGGATAACGCTGGGGAGAACCAAGCCCATGCCAGAGTCTAAGCGGCATGGCACTATAACTCACTTTAACCACATCGATGTTTTGGCGTTTTTTCTGAGAAATAAATATATGAATCAACTAGATAGTGAGCAAAAATTAGCCCAACGGGTAACCTTGGTCGGTGCCGTATGGGACTTTTTGTTGGGTATGGCGAAGATTGCCGCGGGCTACCTTTCTCAGTCCCAAGCATTAATTGCTGACGGTGTTCACTCATTGTCTGATTTGGTGACTGACGTCTTTGTCTATATCGCTGCCGCCAATGCTCGACAAGAACCAGATGAAAACCACCCTTACGGTCATTTACGCTTCGAAACCATCACCACCGTGGTACTTGGTCTGATTTTGGTAGTGGTCGCAGCGGGTATCGCTTTTGAATCCATCACTGGAGATAACCAACCAGTCACCACTTGGTATGGTATTACTGCCGTACTGTTAACCATTGGTATCAAGGAAGCTATTTTCCATTACACCAAGCGTGCCGGAGAGCAAATCGGTAGCAAAATGCTAATCGCCAATGCCTGGCATAGTCGTTCCGATGCTCTATCATCAGTCGCGGTCTTAGCTGGCTTGATCGGTGTGTATTTTGGCTACACCTGGGCAGATATGGTCGCTTCAGTGCTAGTTGCCCTATTGATCGGCAAAATTGCGGTAGAAATGATTTGGGAAAACGTATCCGAGTTGGTGGATACCGCCCCTGACCCGAAGCTTATCGAACAGATCAAAGCGACCACAGGACAGCTCAAAAATGTGGCAGCGCCACATGATATTCGTGCTCGTTCTATGGCCGGTAAGATTTATCTTGATATGCACATTCATGTGCCAGCCAGGGCATCAGTCAGTGAAGGCCACTATTTCAGTGATCTGGCGGTCTACACCATCAAGAAAAATCACCCACAAGTGCAAGATGTTATGGTACACGTGGATACTGATGACCATCTGCAAACTGAGAGTTTCATCAAGAAAGACGGCAAACCACCGGTATTGAACCTACCGGACCGTGATCAGGTATTAGCGGATCTTGGTTTTATGCTCAAAGATCACCGTGCTTATTTGGATTTACCTGCCACCAGCTTGCACTATATCAACCAGAGCCTCAATATCAGCTTAGTTGCGTTAGCGGATCTAGCGCCACACCAGGACTTTAGTAAGTTGACCACCGCCATCAAGATGGACTTAGAGCGACTACCTTACGGCAAAGACCACGAGATTCTCTGGCGTTTCTGATATCATAGCGCGGCTGCTACCCGGTAGCCGCGCAACACCAATCAGCCAGTATCGGAATGCTATGGATTACTACCTCAGCCCCATTCGGGAGCAAGGTTTCGAGCTAGAAATCAAAAACAGCCTCTTTATCACTACCCTACGACGTACCCAAGGTCGAGAGCAGGCCAAAGCCTTTATTGAAGAAATCAAAGCACGTTACCCAGACGCCAATCACAACTGCTGGGCATTTATTGCTGGAGCACCTAATAATGCCCATTTGTGGGACCAAAGTGACGATGGGGAGCCTAAAGGCACCGCTGGCAAACCGATGCTTAATGTCCTGCAACATGGCAATGTGGGGGAGATCACGGCTGTTGTTACCCGCTATTTCGGTGGCATAAAGCTCGGCGCGGGCGGGTTGGTGCGTGCCTACAGCCAAGCTGTTCAAGAAGCCCTAGATCAGGCCGAGTGGAGTGAAATTTACCCCCGAGTTCCGGCTACTATTAGCGTATCCTATTCGCTACTGGGTAAAGTAGAATATTACTTAGCAAACAGCGATATCGAGATCGTCGAGAAGCGCTACAATGAAGATATTAGTCTAGACTTAGCCGTTATCGAACGTACTTGGGCAGGACACAAAACTGACTTGGTCAATCTATGCCAAGGCAACATTCACATTACAGAGACAAATAAAGAGTAAGCATGTATCAAATTGGTCAACGTTGGAGCAGTCGCAATGAGCCCGGATTGGGTATTGGTAAAGTTGTTGCGCTACAGGGTAAATCCTTTGAATTATTTTTCCCCGATGCAGACACCACCCGCACTTACTCGGTAGACCAAACCAGTCTAGTAAGGCGCACGCTTACCCCAGGGGATCAGTTCCTATTCGAAGACACGCCCTTCATCATCGAAGAGGTACGTGAATTCGATGGGCTCATGGAGTATCGCGTTAAAGAAGAGTGGCTCGACGAGTCTGAAATCGAATTCCCGCGTAACGACAAAAATGAAATTGACAGCATCTTAGCGCTCTCCCCTGCTCGCCGCATGTGGTTTGACCTTCGTCGCCACACCTTAGAGCACCAAGCAGCCCATGCTGCCAGCCCTGTAAGAGGCTTAATGGGGCTAAAAGCCGAGTTATTACCACACCAGATTTATTTGGCCCATGATATCGCAAACCGCCCTTCTGCCCGCGCCCTACTGTGTGACGAAGTTGGTATGGGTAAAACCCTCGAAGCGGGTTTGATACTGCACCATCGTATCCATAACGGCCTGACCAAGCGCGCCTTGATTTTGACACCGGTTAACTTACAACACCAGTGGCTGGTGGAAATGCTGCGCCGCTTTAACCAGCCCTTTACCTTGATCAATGAAAGTGTTTACGAAGATTTCATTGACGGTGATGATAACCCCTTTGAGCAACAACCCTTGGTAATTGCTCCGATTGATTGGGTTGCGCAACACGGTAAAGCCGCAATTCATATGTTGAGTGCCGAATGGGACATGGTTATTGTCGATGAAGCTCACCATTTAGCCTGGTCGGAAGAAGCGCCTAGTATCGCCTATCAATTGGTGCAACGCTTGGCGGAAAACTCTGACTCTCTGTTGCTGCTGAGCGCGACGCCAGAACAAACTGGCGAACGGGAGCACTTCTCGCGCTTACAACTGTTGGACGCGGATCGTTATCACAGTTTTGACGCCTATGTGGCACAACAAACGGAATTCAAACGTGCTGCCAATATCGCCGATGCTCTACTGCCTCTGACTCAAGACGAAGCCGTAGCGGCACCCCAGCCTTGGGATCAAGTTTTCGCGCAATATCTGCATGAAGTGAAAGACAAAGATTGGTTTGCCGAGCTATCTCATACTGACAGCGACAAACGTGCCCAAGCCGCCCAAGATGCCCTAAATTGGCTAATCGACCGCCACGGCACGGGGCGTGAAGTATTCCGCAATACCCGCGCAGCCATAGGTGGCTTCCCGGAGCGGGAGCTACACCTTTACCCTCTAGAAAGTAATGAAGTTTTTGCGGCCGCTGCTCACCACGTACTGCCTGAGCATGAAGTCGATCAAGGCTACTGGCAGCAGGACCCCCGCTGGAGCTGGCTGGAAGAATTTTTAAAAGATACCAAAGAGAAAGTTTTGGTCATCTGTCATACTGCCGATATGGCCCAATGGCTAAACGATGAATTAACCTTTGCTGGATTCCAAAGCGCTGATTTTCATGAGCGTATGCCGCTTATTCACCGTGACCGGGCAGCAGCCTACTTTGCAGACCCTGAAGGGGCGCAAGTGCTCGTTTGCTCCGAAATTGGTAGTGAAGGTCGTAACTTCCAATTTAGTCATCACTTGGTGATGTATGATCTGCCTGAACACCCAGACTTGCTGGAACAACGTATTGGTCGCTTGGATCGTCTTGGTCAGCGTCGTACAGTTCATATTCATGTGCCTTACCTATTAGGTTCGGTACAAGAGCGTTTGTACAAATGGTATGACCTAGCGTTAAACGCCTTCACTCGTACTACTGGCTGCGGCGATAAAGTGAATGCTACTTTTAAAGAGTCGTTACAAAGCTTCCTAAACGGCAGCGACGACGAAGACACGCTACTCGAAGAGGCCAGACTTTACCATGAAGCGCTGCTCAAGCAGCTCGAAGAAGGCCGCAACCGTTTGTTAGAAATGACTTCTTGTCGTAAAGATGTTGCGCAAGCTCTGATAGAACAAATCGAGATTGATGCCAATAAAGGACTGCACCGCTTTATCGAAAGCGTGACCCATGCTTTCAATATCTACGCTGACTGCGTCAACGATGACGAACAAAGCGGCGCTTGGTTTATCCGCCCTTCCTCCGACATGATGGTAGAAGCACTGCCTGGTATCGAGGAAGAAGGCAAAGCCTTGGTACTGGACCGCCGCCAAGCCAGCCAGCGGGAGGATGTGGCGTTTGCTACTTGGGAGCATCCTTTAATCGCTATGCTAATGGACGAAGTGCAAGGCTTTGAGTCAGGCAAATTGACCTCAGCGATTTTACCGATTGGCGCCCTACCAGAGGGCACATTATTGGTCGAAAGCATGTACGTGATAGAGGCGGAAGGCCATCCACGTCTGAAATTGGCCCAGGCTCTGCCAATCACCCCGATTTGGCAACTCTCTGATGCCAATGGCAAGTTCCTACATAGCCAATTTAATGCCGATAAATGGTCAGAGAAGCTTAAAGGTGTACCAAACCGGGTCGCGGAACAATGGGTTGCCGCGTTGCGTAATCAGCTGCTCGAAGTACTGCAAGCCCACCAGCTTAACGCCCAAGACCAAGCACGCCCCCAGGTACATGCCGCCAAAGAAGCCTACCAGCATCAATGGCAAACGGAAATTGACCGTCTACGTGAATTGCAAGCCGTTAACGACACCATCACCGATGAACACATCCAACAGATGGAACAGACCCTAGCAGAAGGTTTGGCTCGCATCGATGAGCATCAAGTCCGTCTTGATGCGATTCGCGTCATTTTGACGACCAAACCCGAGTAACGTGGCGGTGTCCTTAGATATCCTTTACCAAGACGAATGGTTGGCGGTGCTGAATAAGCCCGCCAATTTCCTTTCGGTGCCAGGGCGTGGCGAGGATAAGCTCGACTCAACGTTGCACCGAGCCGCGCTAGAGTTTGGCGAGGCCCATGTGGTGCACCGGTTAGATTGGGCTACCTCTGGGCTGATCTTAGTAGCAAAAACCTTAGAATGTCAGCGGCGTATGTATGCTCTGTTTCGCTCGCGCCAAGTCAGTAAGCATTATCATGCGCTACTGCAAGGGCACCTGTTAGGCCAATGGGGTTACGTACGTAAGCCGCTTATCTGTGATTGGCCAAACCGCCCAAGACAAAAGATTTGTCGCTTTCATGGCAAAGACGCTCTGACCAAGTGGCAGTTAATGGGATATGAGGGAAGTTATACTCGGGTAGCATTAGAACCTATTACGGGACGCTCCCACCAACTGAGGGTTCACATGCAGAGCTTGGGTCACGCTATTGTTGGAGATGAGTTTTACGATCCATTAACCATCGAAGCAAATCCCAGGCTTTGTCTGCACGCTTACAGTATTGAATTTCATCACCCATTCACATCAGCATTAGTGAAGTTTGTGAGTCCAACGCCATTCTAGAGAAGCTAGGTCGCTAAACTAGCGTTTTTTCGCCACTAACAGCTTACGAATAGCACGATTGAAGAAATCGATGGAATGGGGCGGGAAGCCTTTGCCGCTTTCCGAGTTGATCTTTTGTATCGCTTTCATGGCACTCTTTTTGTATTCATCGCCTGATTTACCCCATACAAAATCGATAAATAGCACGGCCATTGCCAAGATTACCGCGCCATTGGGGATGGTTCCACCGACTAAACCTTCAGGAAAACCTGAGCCATCAAAGCGTTCCTCATGGCAGCTGACCATTTCCGCCGCCATTTCCCAGCCCGAATGTTTGGCTAGCAATTGTGCCCCCACTAACGGGTGATTAGCCCGAGCTTGCGCTTCGGCAGCCGCATCACCTTGGCATTTCAGGATCATAGCCAAGCCCATATTGTGCATGTAAGCAGCAGCGCTCAACTGCACAGGGTCCACTGGGGTAGAACATTCCGCATTAATAAGTAAGCACAGCTTTAAAATACGCTCGCTACGCTCTGGGGAATAGCCCAGCAGTCGATTTAAGCGTTGACTGAACTGCCGGAACTGGTCGATATCCTGCTGCTGGGACTCCGTATATTCTAGCTGATTGATAATCGGCTTCGCCGGCTCCTCTGGAACATCTTCCACATGGTTCAATACGTTGACGAGACGAGTGGCTAACTGTTGACGTAATTCCAGCTCCTCTTGAGCATAGATTTCATCGAGATGGATTTGCAATGTATCTTTAAGCTTGGTATCTGCACCATGAAACTGGTAAAGCTGGCGGATTAGGTGAAGCACGTTCTCGATCACGCTGTTAATCAACTCACCGAGCGTCGAATCGTAGGCAATATAGCCACCGCGCATTCCATCAACGATTTCTTCGAGCTTATGCAGAACTTCAACAATGGGATCAAGGAAGCAGACTGAGCAGTTACCTTTCATGCTGTGCAGCGAGCGAAACAGTTTGTCCAGCTTAGCGAATTCGAAGCCTTCCGCTTCGATATCATTGATAATGGCGTCGATTTCCTGTTGCGCTTCAACGTAACACTCAATCAAGTCATCTTTTAATTCTTTATCCAGCGCTGAAAACTCTTTGCAAGCAAACTGACTCATCGGCCCTCTTCCCGTCATGGCTACGCTTTTAGCATAGTGTATGCACAGCATTGTAGATAGAATTGACGTAATTATGAATCAAGACATTGTTTCAATCTGCAACGGAGCCGTGTATGTCTGTATGGTTAATGAAAACCGAGCCCGACGAATTTAGCATTTCTGACCTGGCAAAACGTGGTCAAGAGAATTGGGAAGGGGTTCGTAACTTCCAAGCACGTAACTTTATGTTAACTATGAAAGTTGGCGACCTCGTTCTGATCTATCATTCCAGCTGCAAACAAGTGGGCATCGCTGGCCTAGCGGAGGTGATCGCGGAGGCGCACCCAGATTTAAGCAGCCTTGATCCAGATAGCTCTTACTTTGACGCCAAATCCACGCCAGAAAATCCACGCTGGGTACAAGTCACGCTGGGCTTCAAGCAAGCGTTTGACCGAGTAATCACACTAGCGGAATTAAAAGCCGCACCAGAAATGGCGAATAGCCCACTTGTGAAAAAGGGATCGCGTCTCAGTGTCATGCCAATAGAGGAGTCAGAGTGGGCCTTTATTCAATCGCTCATCTAATATGGGCCAAAGAGGAATGCTAATGGAATAGTCGCTGCCGATCTTTCAGAGTAATCGCGCGATCAAAATAGTAAGTCACTAGCAGGTCAAGGCGAGGCATATCGTCTTGAGGGCCGTCTTCGATGGTAATACCGATGGCGGTTTGTTGGCGGTACTTGATGGGTTGCACGAAAGTCGCCAAACGCCAACTTTCTTGCTCGTTACTGTAGACTCGGTGGAACTCAATGCTGCGGTTTACATCTGGGTAGTAAACGAAACCATGGCGCGTGCGAATCGCGTTGCCTACCTGTTCCTCCCCATCCCGATAATCTACCACTATGTTCCAATCGTTTAGATATACGGCAGCGCTGCCCTCAACGAAGTAAGTCTCAGCTAAGCCGGCACCAAAACGCAGTTTACGTTTTACATTGCCAAAACCGATGCCGATGCGCCCTGCGTCTTGGCGCAAAAAAGTGCGCCACAAGATTAGGGATTGGGCAAAATCTTCCGTTTCAGTACCGTTGAAATAATAATCGCTGTTGATAGTCAGCTGACTGCCAATAACATCAGTGTGGGGCAAGTTGGCACGCAGATCCAAATCATATACATCCCATTCCCCTTGGGTGCCGTAGCCTAATGCTAATTCGAAATTGACCTCAGCGGCCAGCGACTTGCCTAAACACCCCAAGCTAAGTGCTAGAAAAATAGGAGTTGCGCGTCCAAACATGGGATAGAGTCCATTAAGTAAAGAAATGTGATTCTAGCCTGTGGTTGCCGTTAAGACCAGTTGCCAACGCTGGTACACGGCTTTTCAACCGGGTAACTATGGGAAAACACCCTAATCCCCCCTATAATGTGCCGATTATTTACTCCAGTCCTACGATTAGGTTGCCTTTACTACATGGTTAAAAAGTTATTTATTCAGACCCACGGTTGCCAGATGAATGAGTATGACTCTTCACGTATGGCAGACCTACTTGGCGAAAGTCACGAAATGGTTGTCACCGATAACCCAGAAGAAGCAGATGTACTGCTGTTGAACACTTGCTCAATCCGGGAAAAGGCACAAGACAAGGTCTACCATCAACTTGGCCGCTGGAAGAAGTTAAAAGAAAAAAATCCAGATTTAGTCATCGGTGTGGGTGGTTGTGTAGCAAGCCAAGAAGGCGACAACATCCGCAAACGCGCTAAGCATGTGGATATGATTTTTGGTCCACAGACTCTGCATAAATTGCCAGAAATGGTGAATGCGGCCGGCAAGCACATCCCTATTACCGATGTAACCTTTCCTGAGATCGAGAAATTTGATCACCTGCCGGCACCCAAAGTGGATGGCGCAGAAGCCTTTGTTTCGGTAATGGAGGGTTGCAGTAAATACTGCACTTTCTGTGTCGTACCATATACCCGTGGCGAAGAAGTCAGCCGTCGTTTTGATGACATTATGCTTGAAGTAGAGCGCTTAGCAGAGCAAGGTGTGCGTGAAATTCACCTGCTAGGCCAAAATGTGAACGCCTACCGAGGCGAATTGCCTGATGGTGATGAAGCAGATCTAGCGGACGTTATTCATGCTGTGGCTCGTGTTGCCGGCATTGAACGTATTCGTTTCACCACCTCTCACCCAGTAGAGTTCACCGATAGCTTGGTTGAAGCATTCCGAACCGAGCCTAAACTGGTCAGTCACTTACACTTGCCTGTGCAAAGTGGCTCAGACTCGGTGTTGGCAGCGATGAAGCGTGGCCACAATCGCCAGTTCTACATCGACAAAATTAATCAAATTAAGGCAGCACGCCCTGGCATCAGTTTGTCGTCAGATTTTATTATTGGCTTCCCTGGGGAAACCGAAGATGACTTCATCGATACGATGAACTTGATTCAAGAAATCGGCTTCGATCATTCATTTAGTTTTGTTTACAGTCAGCGCCCAGGCACACCAGCTGCTCAGTTAGATGACGACACTCCAGAAGAAGTGAAGAAGCAGCGCCTAGCAATCTTACAGCGTCGTATATCACAGCAAGCGTTTGACATTAGTTTAAGCATGGTGGGAAATATCGAACGCATTCTTGTTAGCGGCTACTCCCCCCGTGATCCAGGCCAGATGCAAGGCCGTACTGAAAATAATCGTATCGTGAATTTCTCTGCTACTGACGCAGCACTGATCGGCAAATTCGCCGATGTGGTGATTACCGATGCCTACTCTAACTCTTTGCTCGGAGAGCTCGTTGCCTCTGAGTTGGAGAGTGACTTCCAATTGGCACAGTAAGGTATACCTTGGAAACAACGCAAATTTCTCAACAAATTCGTCTGGAGCCTGCCGAGGCTCCAGCTCTTGCCGCTTTATGCGGGCAAACCGACGAGCACCTCAAGCTGATCGAAAACCGTTTAGGTGTCACGATAAAATACCGTGGTGAACGTTTTGATATTAGTGGCGAGGATGTCGAGCTAGTCGCAGCGACTAAGACCTTGCTCCTCAATCTGTATCGTGAAGCACTCGCGCAGCAGGATATTACTCCAGAAACGATCCATCTCTATCTCCAAGAGTCGACCCTGGAAGCCTTGGCGAAAGGCAAGACAGAAAACAATCAGGTGGTGGTGAAAACCCGCAAGGCCTACATCAAGCCCAAAGGCAAGAACCAAAAGAACTATGTTCAGTTGATTCGTAAAAATGATATCAACTTTGGTATCGGGCCAGCGGGTACAGGTAAAACCTATTTAGCAGTAGCCTGTGCCGTAGAAGCCTTAGAAGCCGATCGCGTTGAGCGTATTATGTTAGTTCGCCCAGCGGTAGAAGCAGGTGAAAAGCTTGGCTTTCTACCTGGGGATCTCGCCCAGAAAATCGACCCCTATTTGCGCCCGCTTTATGATGCACTCTACGAGATGTTGGGCTTCGAGTTGGTGGATAAATTGATCGAGAAAAATGTGATCGAAATCGCGCCTCTCGCCTTTATGCGTGGCCGAACGTTGAACAACTCCTTCATCATTCTCGATGAAAGTCAGAATACGACCCGTGAGCAAATGAAGATGTTCCTGACCCGGATCGGTTTTGGCTCCACGGCCGTGATTACCGGTGACCGCACCCAAGTAGATTTACCCCGCGGCACAAACTCGGGGTTAGCTCATGCCATCGAAGTGCTCAAAGACGTGAATGGTATCAGTATGACTCATTTTTCGTCGTCAGACGTGGTGCGTCATCCCTTGGTTCAACGTATTGTTGAGGCTTATGACAAGTTCGATGAACAAGATGCAAAGCCTAAAGTAGCTCACTCTGAGGTAAGCCAATAAATCATGACGGATTTAGCACTGGATCTGCAACTAGCCTGTGATGATAAGTCTGGGCTTCCGAGTTTTGCCGAGTTCGAACGTTGGGCTATGGCTGCCCTGCCGGATGGAGAGTTTGAAGTTACCATTCGTTTAGTGGATGAAGCTGAGAGCCAAGAGCTCAACCACACTTATCGGGGTAAAGACTATCCGACCAACGTATTATCGTTTCCGTTTGAAGTTCCTGATGAAATCGATCTACCCCTGCTAGGTGATTTAGTAATTTGCCGCCAAGTAGTAGAACGAGAGGCAAGCGAACAACAAAAATCAACCTTTCATCACTGGGCACATATGGTTGTTCACGGCATATTGCATTTACGTGGTTATGATCATATAAATGACGAAGAAGCCGAGGAGATGGAAGCGTTGGAAGTCACCATTCTGGCAGGCTTGGATGTACCTGACCCTTATATTAGTGAGAAGTGAGTTGCTTAAATTATGAGTGAAGATCGATCGAGTAACGGTAACGATCAACCCAAATCTTGGTTTGAACGATTGGCGCAAGCCTTTAATGACGAACCAAGAAGTCGCGAAGACATTATCGAATTACTGCAAACCGCAGTAACAACGGAAGTTATTGACCGGGACGCGTTCACTATCGCTGAAGGTGCATTAGCGGTTTCTGAGGTACAAGCTCGGGACATTATGATTCCGCCATCACAAATGGTGGTGATTAAATCAGAAGATGACCCCAAAACGTCCTTGCGCAAAATCATCGACTCTTCCCACTCACGTTTCCCCGTGGTTGGAGAAGATTCCGACGAAATTTTAGGCGTGCTATTAGCAAAAGATTTGCTACCACTACTCTTTAAAGACGGCTCAGTTACCCGTGAGGATATTCTTGGCTGTTTGCGGCCGGCGAACTTTATTCCGGAAAGTAAGCGTTTGAATGTGCTACTGAATGACTTTCGTACCAAACGCCACCATATGGCCATCGTGCTAGATGAATATGGTAGCGTTTCTGGCTTGGTAACGATTGAAGATGTCTTGGAACAAATCGTTGGTGAAATTGAAGATGAAACCGACAAGGAAGAAAATGATGACATTCAAACTACCGATAAACCCAATGTTTATTTAGTTCCAGCTCTTTGTTCGGTGGAAGATTTTAACGAATATTTCCGCACGGATTTGAGCGAGGAAGAGTTTGACACTATCGGCGGCATTATTGTGCAACAGTTTGGACACGTTCCAAGTCGGGGTGAGGAAATCACCTTCAACAACTTCCGCTTCACGGTCGTCAAATCTGATGGACGCCGCGTAAAAACCCTACAGGTTGCTCCTGCTAACGCTGAAATTATGAGCTAATGAACCGGCACACTTCTTCTTTGACGCCAACCAAGGTAATCGGTTGGCGTCAAACTCTTCAACAACATCTTTCATCTTACCCCAAACTTGCTGTTTGCTACGCCTTATTACTTGGTGCACTCGGGCCATTGGGCTTCGCCCCATATAATTGGTGGTTCTGCCTAATTATTGCTTTTATTGGTCTATACGGCCTGCTTAATCTGAATCAAAGCAAAACACTATCTGGTTGGCTGGGGTTTGGTTTTGGCTTGGGCTACTTTGGCGTTGGCATCTCTTGGGTATATGTCAGCGTCGCTAGCTTTGGACAGGTAGGCGCTATTGGTGCAGCTGCCGTAACCTTTGCCTTAATCGCTTTAATGGCCCTCTATTGGGGATTAGCAGCCCGAGGGTCATATGGTTTACGGGGTTTTCCAGCGTTAGCCCCTTGGGTCTGTTTTGTCACAGTTTGGTTACTAGCCGAATGGCTTAGAAGCACCCTGTTTACCGGTTTCCCTTGGTTGCTGCCGGGCTATAGCGTGCAACCTACTCCCCTATTTGAGTGGTCAGTGATTGGCGGGATTTGGTTTACCTCAGCTTTAGCTTTGGCAACGGCTGCGATCCTCGGAGAACTACTGCTAGGCCACTTCAGAAAGCGATCAGTATGTCTGTTGACGGTACTATGGTTACTGCCATTAGTCGCTCCATTTTCTGGGTGGTATCAACTCTCCCCCTCCGATCCTATTCAGGTAACCTTGGTACAGGGGAATGTGCCACAAGATCAGAAATGGCTTTCGGAAAACGCATCCCCCACATTGAGCTACTATCAACAAGCCACTATCAATCACTTGGACAGTGATTTAGTGGTCTGGCCAGAAACTGCCATTACCTATTTGCTCCACCAAATCGAGCCCTATATGGAGGGCTTTGCCGCAGAGTTGCAACAAACCAACACCACCGTGATTACCGGGGTTCCCACTTGGGATGAAGAGCGACAAACCTATTTTAATAGTGTCTGGGCGTTGGGGAATGGATTTGGTCTATACAACAAGCAGCGTTTGGTACCATTTGGTGAGTATATCCCCTTAAGTAGCTGGTTTGGCCCCGTGTTTGACCTATTTGGTATGCCCATGTCCCAGTTCAGTTTAGGAGAAGCTAATCAACCGACCTTGCAAGCGGGAGAGTTAGCCATCGCACCGTTTGTTTGCTATGAAATTGTCTATCCGGAACTGATGCGCACTATGGTCAGGGATAGCGATGTGCTGCTTACGATTAGCAATGATGGTTGGTTTGGGGACAGCATTGGCCCGTGGCAACATTTGCAAATTGCCCAATTTCGAGCCAAAGAAATGGGACGCTATATGATTCGCGCCACCAACACTGGCGTTACCGCAGTGATTAACGAAAACGGTGAGATAACGGCTCAAGTTCCGCAATTTGTGCGCACCACCTTAACGAGTAAAGTCACACCTCTTACGGGAACAACGCCTTATGTTCGTTGGGGCCAGTGGCCGCTGTTATTCTTGGTAGTGCTATTTGTCCTAGCTGGCTTGCCAATAAGAAATAAACAAACCAGCTAGTGATAACCAAAACTACTCCCCTTGGAAATACAACACTCCGTGATGGCACACTTCACAGGCTTGTAGCGGGCCGCCATCGTGTGAGTTTTCATGTCCACATCCCATACACACATAACGCCCCGGTTTAGCCGGGGTGGTCACTACGGAGCAGCGCTCCAGTGGCACAGGATTGTTATTAGCATGATTAATTAACCACAGCAGGGCGACATCCTCGGTTTCATCCAGCTCTTCGATGAGCTCTTCGCTTTCCTCTTTCAGCAAATGCCAATTGGCATCTACCCAAGCTTCTATGTAACCCATTTTGTCGTGCCAATAGGCGCGCATGAGTTCCACATCCTCTAGGAACCAGTTTTTCGCGCCTTCCAGTGTTTTCTTGGCCTCTTCGATCAGTTCGGCCTCTTTATTTGGATCTTTTTGCATAGAATCTACAACTCCCGTCGCTCGCGCCTTCTCATAGCAGCGCCATGTATATAAAATAGCGGAAAATTCTATTTCCTGTTGGCGATATTAGCATCCTGTTGACTTAGCTACGGTGATTTACCGTAAGCTAACGTGCTGTCGTCATACACATTAACGCCTTTCATGGGATTACTAAAGCACATGCAAGAACAATACAGTCCGCAGCAGATTGAACAAGCTGCACAAGGTTACTGGGAAGCCAATAAAGTATTCAAAGCTGTCGCAGACTCTTCTAAAGAAAAGTACTACTGCCTGTCTATGTTCCCTTACCCAAGTGGCCGACTGCACATGGGGCACGTGCGTAACTACACCATCGGTGACGTGATCTCCCGCTACCAGCGTATGCAAGGCAAAAACGTATTGCAACCAATGGGTTGGGACGCTTTCGGCATGCCTGCTGAAAACGCAGCCATCAAGAATAAAACGGCACCAGCCAAATGGACCGATGAAAACATCGCCTACATGAAAGGCCAGTTGAAAAAGCTGGGCTTTGGTTACGATTGGGATCGTGAAATCGCTACCTGCAAACCAGAGTACTACAAGTGGGAACAATGGTTCTTTACTCAGTTGGTAGAAAAAGGTTTGGCCTATAAGAAAACCTCAGCGGTAAACTGGTGTCCGGAAGACCAAACCGTTTTGGCTAACGAACAAGTAGAAGACGGTGGCTGTTGGCGTTGTGGCACCAAGGTGGTACGCAAAGAAATTCCCCAGTGGTTTATTAAAATTACCGCCTACGCTGAAGAGTTGCTTAACGACTTAGACAAGTTAGAAGGTTGGCCTGACAAAGTAAAAGCCATGCAACGTAACTGGATTGGTCGTTCAGAAGGTTTGGAATTTAGCTTTGGCGTTGAAGGCAAAGAGGAGCGTCTATCGGTTTACACAACCCGCCCAGATACCATTATGGGCGTCACCTATGTCGCCGTAGCAGCAACACACCCGCTCGCACTCGAAGCAGCGCAAACCAACGCCGAATTGGCAGCATTCGTGGAAGAAAGCAAACAAACTTCTACCACAGAAGCGGATTTAGCCACGGTTGAGAAAAAAGGCATGGATACGGGCTTTAAAGCCATTCACCCAGTGACTGGGGAAGCGGTACCAGTATTCGCCGCCAACTTTGTATTGATGGAATACGGCTCTGGTGCGGTGATGTCGGTTCCTGCTCACGACCAGCGTGACTTTGAATTTGCCCAGAAATATAACCTACCGATCAAGCAAGTTATCCAACCTGCGGATGGCGCGGAATTTGACCTAAGCCAAGCGGCTTACACCGATAAAGGTGTTTTGTGCAATTCAGGGCAATTTGACGGTTTGGATTTCCAAGCAGCGTTTGACGCGATTTGTGCCTTTATGACCGAACAAGGTATCGGTGAGAAAAAAGTAAACTACCGTCTACGTGACTGGGGGGTCAGTCGCCAGCGTTACTGGGGGGCTCCGATTCCAACCATCAACCTAGAAGATGGCACGGTCGTAACCACGCCGGTAGATCAACTGCCTGTGGTACTACCGACAGACGTGGTCATGGATGGGGTAAACTCACCGATCAAGAACAACCCAGCGTTCTCTGATACTACTTACAACGGCCAACCTGCTCAGCGTGAAACCGATACCTTTGACACCTTTATGGAGTCGTCTTGGTATTTCGCCCGTTACTGCTGCCCAGAAGCTGACGATGCTATGTTAACCGAGGAAGCAAACTACTGGCTTCCAGTTGACCAGTACATTGGTGGTGTTGAGCACGCTATTCTGCATTTGCTTTACGCACGCTTCTTCCACAAGTTGTTACGTGACGCAGGACTAGTGAAATCGGATGAGCCATTTACCCGCCTACTTACCCAAGGCATGGTAAACAAAGATGGTTCTAAGATGTCTAAGTCCAAAGGCAACACCGTCGATCCTCAAGAAATGATCGAGAAATACGGTGCCGATACGGTACGTTTGTTCATGATGTTTACAGCGCCACCGGAGCAATCTTTGGAATGGAATGATGCCGGTGTCGACGGTTCTTACCGTTTCTTGCGCCGCCTGTGGTCACTAGCACACCGTCATTTGAACGCTGGCAAAGCCGGTGAATTGGATGTGTCGGCCCTAAATGGCGAGCAAAAAGCGCTACGTCGTAAAACCCACGAAACCATCAGCAAAGTGAGTGACGACATTGAACGCCGTCAGACTTTCAATACCGCTATTGCTGCGGTCATGGAGCTATGTAACGAGATCAGTAAGTTCGAGGATCGTTCTGAACTTGGTCTAGCGGTAGAACGCGAAGCATTGGAAGCGGCGACCTTGTTGCTATCGCCAATCGTACCCCACATCGCTCACCAATTATGGATCGAGCTAGGCCACACAGAAAACGTCGTGGACACCCCTTGGCCAACTGTGGATGAAGCGGCGCTAGTGAAAGATGAACTGACTATCGTGGTGCAAGTATTAGGTAAAAAACGTGCGGAAATCATTGTTTCTGCCAATGCCGATAGCAAAGAAATCGAAGCCCAAGCTCTGGCTCACCCGAACGTGGAGAAATTCATAGAAGGTAAGACAGTTCGCAAAGTAATCGTTGTCCCAGGTCGTTTGGTTAATATTGTTGCCAACTAGCCAAATCAAGTTAGGGAGTCTTCGGACTCCCTAACTGTCTTTGCTGCATTAGAGGTTGTTATGGTTCGTTTAAGCTCTCCGTTATTCATTTTTATTGCCGCCTTGAGTCTTTTGCTAAGTGCATGCGGCTTTCATTTGCGGGGAGAAGTGAACCTACCCAGCCAGCTACGCACCCTATTGCTCAGCAGTCAAAGTGGCTCTACTGGCTTTGATCGAGATTTACGCACTGCACTAACCCGCGCCGGCGTCACCATTGCCGCGAATGACCAAGAAAACCCGCTGAACCTCATTGTGAATGGCCTGCAAACTAGCGATACGGTGCTCGCTAGGGCCAGCGACAATGATGTTACCCAGCTTGAAAGACGTTTATCTGTTTCCTATTACTTGCGAGATGGTAACGGCAAAGTGGTATTCGGCCCCCGTACCGTATCTACCTCTACGGTGTTAGTGAATCAGGATGCCAGCATTTCCGTACGTGATGCCTATAACGCGCAACAGATGGAACAGCTTGGTCAGAAATTGGCCCATCTCTTGGTTTACGACCTAAGCTATGCACCACTCTAAACCATGAAAATTCGCCCAGATCAGCTTGTTGCCGACTTAAAACAGTCAATACGTCCGGTATATCTCATCAGTGGTGATGATGTGCTGCTTTGTCAGGAAGCGGCGGATGCGATTCGCCGCCATACTATGTCCGGCTTTGCCGAAGAACGTCTACGTTTCGTGGCGGATGCCCAGTTCGATTGGCAAGAAGTGGTCAATGAGCTGCAAGCGATGTCCCTCTTCTCCAGTCGACGCTTATTCGACATCCAAATCGATAAACTTACCGAAAAACACAGCAAAGCCCTTAGCGATTTACCCCAATACTTAGGGCCCGATAATGTGGTTCTAATCACCTTGCCGAAAGTTGATCAACGTACTCAGAAAACCAAATGGTTTTCTACGTTAGAACAAACAGGCGCTTTCATACAAGTTTGGCCGATTGATCCCCCAAGAATGCCCCGTTGGGCGCAGCAACGCGCCCAGGCAACTGGACTCACTCTCACCAATGACAGTGCCCAGTTACTTTGTGAAAGAGCTGAAGGCAATTTGTTAGCTTTGGCGCAGGAAATAGACAAGCTGGCATTGCTACACCCCCAAGGAACCGTTCTACAAGTAGAAACCATCGCCAGTGCTGTGGCCGATAGTAGCCGCTATACCATTTATGACCTGAGTAACCGCTACCTCAATGGCAAAGCAAAAGATGCCCTCCATTGCTTAAACCAGTTGTTAGGAGAAGGCACAGAAGAAACCATTCTTTTATGGTTAATTACTCGGGATCTAACTACCCTATTAGAGTTACATCATGAAGCGCGACGCTCGGGCGCAAAAGAAGCGTTTAAAAAAGCCCGTATCTGGGACAAACAAATTCCCATGTACGATGCTGCCCTAAGGCGTCTAGCACCACCGGCGCTGGAATATATGCAACGCTACTGCGCTATAGTCGATCAAACTATCAAAGGTCTCGATGGACCGGCTCTAGACATTGCATTTCGTAACCTTATTTTGATGTTTTGTGGCGTTAAGGTAACCGCAACCGAACTTGATGTGACGTATTTATAACACTTCGCTACGTGAATATTTCGTGCAATATGTTTATATATCCACTAGCTTATATAGAAGTAGTCATGACGATAGGAATAATAATATGGCGTGGTTTAAACGAACTGTTCTTGCCGAAGAAAACGTAAGCGATCTTATATTAGCCCTCTAAAATGGTTTGTCTTGCCCTGCTAATCTAGCCTGCTTTCGCCCTGTTCCAAGGCAATAGCGCTTCGAGTTTTTCTAATGTATCCGCGTCGGCAATGTGGTCGAGTACGTATTGGATGTAACTCGATGGTTCTAGGCCATTAGCTTTGGCGGTTT
>NZ_VFRR01000041.1 GCF_006385675.1 Maribrevibacterium harenarium
GGTAAGTGCCCGAGCGTAAGCTTGGAGCACTCACAGCCGGGAACACTGTTCGCCCGGCGATATGGAATATTTTTCCATACAACTAGGAACGGTAGATTTCCCCATTTTTACGCCGATCCCAAATTTCCCCTTGCCAAAATCCGTTACTCAGCAAACTGTCCCACATCACCCGATAGAAAACGGAATCATGACGCCCGGACTGAATCTTCGCCGGGCGCTCTCCGATCAGCTCATTGCGCTGGTAACCGGTAATATCAATGTAGGCTTGGTTGATATTCAGAATGTAGCCATCCAGATCCGTCACCACAACTGCATCCCGAATGAGCTCAATCATATCCGTACTTAAAGTAAGACAAGGGACGGCAAAACTTTCCTGTTCAGTTGTATTAGGCATATCGCCTCCAGAAATGCCTGCTAGAGGGAGCAATTGGCAATTGTTGAATTTTTAGTCAAGCAAAGGGAAATTTTAGGTGCGTAGGATTTAAATAGGATTGAGCTTTGTCAGCATATTGCGAGGTTTTGTTACAATTTATTAGGGATTTATGTAAACCAAATGAATATTTATTCACCTTATAAAATGAAACCATAAAAAAAATGCCACCTTGTGAGTGACATTTTTTCTAGAGAACTACTTTTCGATAGCAGTAGTTATTCAGTCTAGGTGCTCATGTTCAAGCAACAACAGCCCAGCACCAGTATTAGAAATCGGGCCATGGTAATTGCGATGAAGCTCAGTAACCTTACCGGTTAGACAGCCACGCATCCCAATCCACATATTTAGCTCGACCCCTTGCGCTCCCGCAATTTCGATCAAATCCAAGTTGCTGTACTTGGTTAACTCTTCTGGCTCAGAGACCAACTGATCCATACATTTCAGGTCAAATTCACGGTTAATGAACCCGGCACGTTCACCATCTAGCTGATGAGACAGACCGCCGGTGCCAAATACCACTACTTTCAAATCTTCAGGGTATGACTCTACTGCCCGTCCAATCGCTTGGCCTAAGGCGTAGCTGCGTTTCGGTTGCGGCATGGGATGCTGTTCACAGTTGATGCAAACCGGGATGACTTTTACATGCCCATATTTATGGCCTGGCCACATCAGGTTCAGAGGTACGGTCAAACCGTGATCCACACGCATTTCTTGACAAATAGTGAGATCAAAACCTTCATCCACTACCTTATTAGCGATATGCCAAGACAGCTCCGATTCACCGGTTACCGGTGGAATGGTCGGGATACCCCAACCTTCATCGGCGTTGTGGTATTCATCCGCCACGCCAAGAGCAAAGGTTGGTTTTTTATCAATAAAAAATTCTAGACCGTGATCGTTATAAAACAGAATGATCACATCAGGCTGCTTTTCATTAAGCCAATCACGCACCGGTGGATAGCCATCAAAAAAGGGCTTCCAGTACGGGGTTTCTTCCAAGCCATTTGCCATCGCATTGGCAATGGCGGGAATGTGGGAGGTGGTAACTGCACCGATAATCTTCGCCATTACACTTCTCCTCGGGCATTTTTCACTAACATGTCTTTAAACTCATCCACGCTCATGCCGGTTTGCAGCGCTCCGATATCCTGCATGTTGAGTTTCAATAATCCGGCATATTTCGCTAAGTAATAGATACTGCCCCCTTCGCGAAGCAAACCAATGATATCTTTATCAAAAATGGCCTTCTTTTGGGTGTCAGTCAGGCGGTACTTATTACAGTATGCTTCTGGGTCAGCATTAAACTCATCACGGGCTTGCTGCTCGTTGAAGGAGTAACACATTTTGTTCAATGCATAACCTTTTTTTGCCATCGCTCCATCGAACAAATAGGTACCGGGAAATTCCCGATCCGCATAACGCTCTGTCATGGTGTACCTCGATTTTATTGTTGTCAGTTTGCTGTACTGGTTATGACCAGTACAGGCGCATGGGATTATCAACCAGCAGCTTTTGTTGGAGCTCTTCGGTTACCGCAATCCGTGGAATCACATCGACCAAGTGACCGTCATCCGGCACATGGGACTTCATATTCGGGTGTGGCCAGTCAGTTCCCCAAAGCACTCGGTCTGGGAATTGTTCTACCAAGGTTTTGGCAAAGGGTACTACGTCGGAATAGTCTGGCGCTTGAAGCGTTAAACGCTCTGGGCAGCTGACCTTACACCAAACATTGTCGTTTTCAGCCATGAAGTTGATGAAGCGTTGAAAGTCAGGGTGATCCACCCCTTTCGCTACATCTGGGCGCCCCATATGGTCAACAACGATAGTCGTGCCAAGCTCTTTAAGGAAGGGAATCAGATCTTCCAAATCTGGTGCTTCAAAGTACACCACAATGTGCCAGCCAAGGGTTTTGATCTTCTCGGCAATAGAAAAAAACACTTCCCGAGGCGTGCTATCTACTAAGCGCTTAACGAAGTTGAAACGTACCCCACGTACACCTGCATCATGCATTTCTTGCAGTTGCTCTACGGTGAAACTGTCGTCAATAAAAGCGACGCCGCGAGCCAAATCCCCGGCGGTTTCCAAGGCATCCAATAGGGCGGCGTTATCGGTACTGTGGCAAGAAGCCTGGACGATCACGTTGCGAGAAAAACCTAGGTGATCGCGCAGTGAGAACAGTTGCTCTTTTGAAGCATCACAAGGAGTGTATTTGCGTTTTGGATGATAGGGAAATTTTTCCGCTGGTCCAAACACGTGGCAATGGGCATCAACTGCACCAGCAGGTGCCTGATAGGTTGGCTTACTAGGATTTGGGTGAAATGGAAGATAGTCTTTATCCATCATGTTAATTACCTGCTGTTATTCTTGAGTCGATAACGGATTCAAACCGTTACTATGAACAAATACTTTACCGTCAAAAAGCTTACGCGCCGTACGCAACAAGGCGGCTGACCCCACATTGCCGGCATCATCTTGATCCAACACGACCGTCATGCAACCGGTCGGATGCTCCACATCGAGGGTCATTCTGGAAGAAGCAGTGTAGGACGCTAACCCATTGGCGGGCGACCCTGGTAATACCGCTGCGGTAGCGACACTGACTGCCCCTAATACACCGATGGAGGCATGGCAGCGATGGGGAATAAAGGTACGCGTCGAAATAGCACCACCATTTTGGGGCGCTGACACCATGGTCATCTTAGGCACAGACTTTTCTTTCACATCCCCTAAGTTCATCATGGGGCCTGCTTTTAGACGAATCGCTTCCAGCTTGGCTCGCAAGGCGTCGTTGGCTTCCAGCTCTTCACGTGACTCTGTGCCGCTAATTCCCATGTCAGATGCGCGCATGACGACGCAAGGCATACCGTTGTCGATCATGGTGACTTCAACACCGTCGATCATATCAACGGCATTTCCTGTTGGTAGTAAGGCACCACAGCTTGATCCAGCCGTATCTTGAAAGGTAATTGGCACCGGAGCCGAAAAGCCAGGCACGCCATCAATACGGGCGTCACCTTCATAAACCACTTCACCGTCTTTGACCTGTACTCGGGCAACGGCGATTTGACCGGTGTTTTCCATAAAGATACGTACTTGGGTCTCACCTTCAACCGGATCGACTAAGCCCCGCTCGATGGCAAATGGCCCCACACCAGCGAGGATATTGCCGCAGTTTTGCGCGTCGGTAACGATGGCTTGATCAACGAACACTTGCAGAAACAAATAGTCCACATCCGCATCACCACGCTGGGACTTTTTCACTACCGCCACTTTCGACGCCAGTGGATCAGCACCACCCATACCGTCAATTTGACGGGCATCGGGGGAACCCATCACCCGTAGTAAAATGTCGGCGCGGGCTTGCTCGTCACTAGGTAAGGCGTCCGCCAGGAAGTACGCCCCTTTCGACGTACCACCGCGCATCCACATACATTCGATGCCCTTAGACATACTTGAGTCCTTTCTCCGCTAGGCGAGGACGCATGTCATAAATATCTAGGCCGAGCTCGCCGTTTTCCAAGCGCACTCGTTTGGCTTCTTCGTTGTCCATACGCTTGCGGGCCAGTTCGAGCACTTCGGCCGCTTTTTCACGGCGCACGACAACCACACCATCGTCATCTGCAACAATAACGTCTCCAGCGTTGATCAGTTGGTCAGCGCACACGATGGTCACGTTGACGGAGCCTAGCGTTTCCTTAATGGTACCTTCGGCGCAGACGGCTTTTGACCACACTGGGAAATCCATCTTGCGTAGGTCGCGGGTATCACGTACACCACCATCAATCACTAATCCCACCACGCCGCGGGCTTGAGCTGACGTGGCTAACAGGTCACCAAAGAAGCCGTGGTAAGACGGGGACGTTGGTGCAAATACCAACATATCGCCTTTTTGGCATTGTTCAATGGCAACGTGCATCATCCAGTTATCACCAGCCGCACCAGAAATGGTGATTGCCGAACCAGCAACGGCTTTATCCTGCTGAATAGGACGCATGTAGTGAGCCAATAAACCCACACGACCTTGGGCTTCATGAATGGTGGCCACACCACATTCGGCTAGGCCATCAATCACCGCTTGGTCTGCTCGTTCGATATGTTGTACTACGACGTTTTCGCGCATTGGTATTCTCCTATAAATAGTCGGTTAGATTTTCAAACGGGAGAAAACACGGCGAGTGTTATGCTCGAAAATATCTTGTTTCTGCTCTGCGGTCAGAACCGTATTCGCATCAATGTATCGCTTGGTGTCATCAAAGTAATGGCCGGTTTCAGGATCGATACCACGTACTGCGCCGATCATTTCCGAAGCGAACAAAATGTTCTTGGTCGGGATGATATCCAGTAGCAAATCAATACCACGCTGGTGGTATACACAGGTGTCAAAGTACACGTTGTTCAACACGCGCTCGGCTAAATCAAAGCCTTGGTCTTGGGCCAGACCGCGGAAACGCCCCCAGTGGTAAGGCACCGCACCACCACCGTGTGGAATGATAATTTTTAGATCAGGGAAATCTTTAAACACATCCGACATCATCAACTGTTGGAAGCCGGTGGTATCAGCACCAAGGTAGTGGGAGCCCGTAGTATGGAAACAGCTATTGCACGATGCAGACACGTGGATCATGGCTGGAATATCGTATTCACACATCTTTTCGTAGATAGGGTAAAACGCTCGATCCCCTAAGGAAGAGCCATTCCAATGACCGCCACTCGGGTCAGGGTTTAGGTTAATACCGATAAAGCCCATCTCTTCTACGGTGCGCACGATTTCAGGTACCGACTTGGCTGGATCAACGCCTGGAGATTGAGGCAACTGGGCAACCGGGACAAAGTTCTCTGGGAAGAGATCACACACCCGACGAATCAAATCGTTCTGGTGCTCAGTCCAATATTGGCTAGTGTATTCGTTACCGACATGATGGCCCATCCAGCTTGCCCGTGGCGAGAAGATGGTTAGATCAGTGCCGCGTTCTTTTTGTAAGCGCAACTGGTTATTGATGATGCTTTCGCGAATTTCGTCGTCAGTCACATGGATAGCGCCTTTTTCCCCCATGGCCAATGGATCTTTGGCTACGAGTTCTTTTTGCTTTTCGCGATATTCTCCCACGGCTGGCGGGGTAGTCGTGTAATGACCATGACAATCTATAATCATATTACTGCTCACCATTTTAATATTTATTGGTTATTGCGGCGGCTTGTGGGCTTTCTAATCACCCCATCGAACACCACAACCTAGTGTGAAAACAGTATTAAGACCCCACGTTAATTTGACTATTTCAAAAACGCGCAAACATTATTGCATTTTGATATAGGATATCGTTGCGATTTATTTATACTTCAAGAATTTTAGAAACCCACAGGGAAGGCTCACATTTTTGAATAGGCATTTCGACGACACCAATACCCTAAGCCACTGTTTCGTAATGATTTATTAATAAAGCGACTAAGCCCGATAGGGCTCACATGCCATTTTCAGCATACATTCTCCACAAAAAATTCATTTCTCATCCCCACTACTTTGAGTCATGTTGATTCGGGTCAGGCACATCCAATGCCGAGCAATTGACTCCAACGTTCACTGATAACCTGTGAGTTCTCAGAGAGATAAGTTATGGGTAGAGCAAAAAATAAAGGGTATTTTTTGTTTTACCCTATGGAAATTATCGACATGAGGTTTAAGATGGGATACCCCATCATTTGCGGGACTGTCGCTGTGGGCAGAAACAAACACAAAAATAATGAAATCGGGATTAACCCGAGCTTGGAGATGACTCATGAAGTTAACGAAAAAACTGATGTTAAGCCTTGTCGCTGCGGGTGTGGCCAGTGCGGTTAGCGCAGCGGATATCACCTTAACAATTGGTCACGTTGATCCACAAGAATGGACAACTTCCAAAAAAGGTGCGGCTACTGAAGTGTTCAAAAACCTAGTGGAAGCGGAATCCGGCGGTCGCATCGAGGTCAATGTTTATCCTGCTAGCCAGCTTGGCGGTGAAACCGACCTAGTGCAATCCGCTCAAGAAGGCATGATCAGCATGGCTATGGTATCTGGCGCCTTTGCTAAGGTATGTAAAGAAGCCGCAGTACTAGAGATTCCCTACTTGTTCCCATCTGCTCCAGTAGCTTGGGAAGTGTTAGACGGACAATTCGGTAAAGACCTTTCTGCTCATTGTTTAGAGCAAACTGGGTTGCGTACCCTAGCTTATGGTGAAACTGGTTTCCGTAACTTCACTAACTCCAAACGTCCTGTGGCGGAGCCGGCTGACCTTGACGGCCTGAAAATTCGTGTTATGACCCTGCCGCTTTATGTAGAAATGGTTAAAGCCATGGGCGCAGAGCCAACGCCGATCGCTTGGCCTGAAGTACCTTCTGCCCTAACTACCGGCGTAGTTGACGGTCAAGAAAACCCTGTCAGCGTTATTCACGCCAACAAGTTCTACGAGTTCCAAAAATACCTAACACTAGATGGTCACGTGTACGGCACAGATTTCTTGCTGATCAACGAAGATGTGTACGCTTCTTTAAGCGAAGCTGACCGCGCCATCGTTGATCGTGCTGCTAAAGTCGCCGGTACTCTCGGTCGCGCCATTCAGCAATTCAACTCCGCCAAAGGTCTAAAAGCGTTGGCAGAAAACGGTATGACGATCACCACTCCAACGGCTGAGCAATTAGCGAAATTCCAAGCCGCTGCTCAACCTGCGGTCATTGACTGGCTGAAAGGCGAAGTCGATCCACAATGGATTGATCGCGTACAATCTGCTGTGCAACAAGCGAGCGCGAACTAAGCTTTCTTGTTACTCTCAAATTAACCGGCGCCCATCTGATGCTCATTGGGTGTCGGTTAATTCTCCCCGTGTTTATTTCGAATTGGAAACGTCCATGAAGCGCCTATACAAGCTCCTTTTGTCCTTTTTGACTGGGTCTTCTTTATTCGTGGTCTTTGCTGTGGTTCTCGCCAGCAGTCTAAGTCGCTATTTATTTAATGCCCCGATTCAATGGAGTGAAGAGATCGCTAAGTACGCCATGATCTATGGCACCATGTTCGGCATGGTTCTTTGTTACCTGGAAGGTATACATATCCGTTTCACCTTTCTCGAAGACATGCTGGGGGACAAATTAAGGCAGGTGCTGTTCTTGGTGAGCGACCTAGTTGCCTTAGCCACCGGTGTGGTACTGACCTACTCAGGCTACCTGTTCATGATGAAGCGCGGCGCACTGCAAGCCCCAGGTACCGGCATTCAAATGTATTACTTCCAAGTCGCTATGGTCATTGGCGGTGCTTTGCTGGTGATTGCCGCCCTATTTCGCTTATCGACCTATCTACGTAAATCAACTACGTCACAACAAGGGTGATCCATTATGCTTGGTTTCTCTATTCTGATCGCATTGTTGGTGGTCGGTAGTCCCATTGCCTTCGCTATTCTACTGGCAGTGGTTGGTCATGTTTCCACTCTGCCATTTAACGTCAGCTTAGTTGCCCAGCGCGTGTTTGCTGGCCTTGACTCCTTTTCCATTCTGGCGATCCCGCTATTTGTGTTGGCCGGGGAGCTAATGAATGAAAGTGGTATCACTAGCCGCATCATCAACTTCGCTAATGCTTTAGTCGGTCATATGCGTGCCGGTTTGGCACAGGTGAATATCTGGGCATCCGTTATTTTTGCCGGGCTTTCTGGTTCTGCGGTGGCAGACACGTCCGCCTTGGGTCGAGTATTTATCCCAACCATGGAAAAAGAGGGCTACCCGCGTTCTTTCGCTGCTGCGCTCACTGCTGCCTCATCCGTCATTGGGCCGATGATTCCACCAAGTATTCCGGTGATTATCTATGCCTTAATATCTACCGGTGTATCGGTTCCAGCGCTATTTTTGGCCGGCGTCACGCCAGGTCTTTTCCTTGCGATTGGCTTGTCTATCTACGTGTATTTCTTTGCTGCACACTACGCACCACTAAAACCAAAGCTTTCTGCTAAAGAGCGTCTCAAGGCCTTTGTAGAAGCATGGATCCCCTTGTTCATGCCGGTGTTTATTGTCGGTTCGATCCTTACCGGTATCGTGACCCCTACTGAAGCCGCCGCATTTGCCGCTGCCTACGCCCTAATCGCTGGGATGTTCATTCTAAAAAGTTTGAAAATCGTCGATCTACCGCGCATTTTTAGCCGTGCTATGCGTGATTCATCGGTGATTCTGATCGTCATTGCGGCGGTTGCGGCAGCCAACTGGTTACTGACTTTCTCGCGGGTGCCACAAACCGTATCGCAGATGGTATTGGAGCAGGTTTCTAGCCCATGGATGTTCTTGATTCTAGTGAACATTATTCTATTGGTGGTCGGCTTATTCCTAGAAGGCATTGCCGCCATGTTGATCCTACTGCCGATCTTGCAGCCTATCGCCATGTCTATGGGGATCGACCCGGTTCACTTCGGAATTGTGGTGATTTTCAACCTGATGATTGGCCTAGTCACTCCGCCCATGGGGATCTGTTTATTTGTCTCAAACTCAATCGCCAATGTGGGGATCGCAGCGATCTCCCGCCAAATCATGCCCCTATTCCTAGTGGAACTGGCGGTATTGATATTGATTACCTTTGTACCTAGTACGGTGACCTTCCTACCAAGACTTCTGGGTTATTAGCCTTGACCCCGCCAACGTATTGACGCTGGCGGAGTTACTAAACTCCCCTATTTCCTTACGAATAAACACAACTCCTTGCTCGCTTAGTAACGAACCTGTATACCAATTAGGCTATGCTGATTCTTACTGAGCTTAATCGTCGGGAGTTCCCTATGTTTTTTCGTAAACCAGCAGCAGCCGATGCCATGGCAGAAAGTGGTGCCACATCGCTAGATACTGCACTAGCGGGCTCCATACAGAGGGCTATGCCAACCATTCGTTTTTCTACCGCAGGCATCATTGAGGATGCCAATGAGCTATTCTTGGCCGCGGTGGGTTATTCCCTTGACCAAATTAAAGGCAAGCACCACCGTTTATTTTGCTTTGAGGACTACCAACGCAGCGCTGAATATCAGCAATTTTGGCAGCAATTAGCCCAAGGTAAACAGCAGTCCGGCACGTTTTTACGACGCAAAGCCGATGGGAGCGAACTCTGGATCGAAGCCACTTATTTCCCACTTTACCAAGACGGAAAGCTCACCGGTATTTTTAAAATCGCGGCAGATGTCACCCAAGAAAAACAAAAATCTCTTTCCGAAAAGGCGCTAATCACCGCTATCCATCGCTCTAATGCAGTAATCGAATTTACTCCAGATGGTCATATCCTTGGGGCTAATGACAACTTTCTTACAGCACTTGGGTACCAACTCGGGGAAATTCTCAATCAACATCATAAACTGTTTTGCTTTGACGATTTTTACCAGGAGAACCCTCATTTTTGGACGCAACTAGCCTCTGGTGACATTAAAAACGGTATGTTTCAACGACGTACTAAACAAGGAGATACCATCTGGATCGAAGCGACATACAATCCAGTGATTGATGAGAGCGGCAAAGTGGTAAAAGTGGTGAAAATTGCCACCAACATTAGCGGGCGTATTGAGAAGCAAATTGCCATAAAAAACGCCGCCGAAGTAGCCTATCACACATCCCAAAAGACTTCGGCCATTGCGGAACAGGGGGCCAAGATTTTGCAACAAACGGTTGTTGATTCTAATCAAATCGTTGCAGCGATAAACCAATGCTCCCAACTCATTGAAGATCTCAATCATCAATCCTTAGAAATTTCCAAGATAGTCACCACCATCCATGCCATTGCCGACCAGACCAATCTACTTGCCCTTAATGCCGCTATCGAGGCAGCACGGGCGGGCGAATACGGCAGAGGCTTTGCCGTGGTTGCAGATGAGGTACGTACGTTAGCGGCTCGTACTAGCCAATCTACCGAAGAAATAAACGCCATGGTAAATCGAAATACCGAGCTAGTGAGTCAAACACAAAGTGGTATGCTCGCCGTTACATCCCAAGCGGGCACCAATTCCGAGCGCATCAGTGAAGCTGCAGGGATTATCGATAACATTTCAGAGGAAGCCGAACACGTCACCTTTGTGGTGGGGCAGTTGGTTGATAATTCTGAACAATGATGCGTCAAAACGCTCGATACTCCCCTACTTTCGCCACGGCTTTTTGGTAGCTAGGCTGCTCGCGCACTCTCTCTAACCAAGCTTGGATATGGGGGCTCTTCGCAAGGGTTTTCCCTTGTTCCATTGCCAGTAACGGGAAGCTCATCTGAATATCTGCAATAGTAAAGTGCTGTCCCGCGAACCATGGTTGCTTAGCCAAATGCTGTTCCATGAGTGCCACCATTGGCGCTAGCCTTGGCTGTATAAAGCCAGCTTTTACGGCATTGCCAATTCCTTTGGCAATGGGGCGCACGAAGAAGGGCATCGGCTGGGTTGGGATCTTGTCGAATAATAGCTGCATCACTAGCAGTGGCATCAATGAGCCTTCAGCAAAGTGGAGCCAGTAGCGATAGTCCCGCAAATCCACGTCACTGAGTGGCTTCAAGGTACTGTTATGGCCATAACGTTCCACTAAGTACTCTAGAATGGCTGCCGACTCCGCGATAATCACACCATCGTCTTCTAACACCGGGGCTTTACCCAGCGGATGAATTGCCTTTAGCTCCTCTGGTGCTTCATTGGTTTCAGGCACGCGCTGGTAGTGACGAATCTGATAATCCAACTCCAATGCCTCTAGGGCCCAAGCAATACGCTGGGAGCGGGAGTTTTCCAAATGATGTAGTGTGATCATAAAAGGCGCCTAACCCTTGGTGCGTTTTGTCTGGTAAGTGAAATCTGTATAAGGATTACGCACGAAAGGCCGGTTTAGATGACAAAAAAATCCCCGTTTAGCAAGCTAAACGGGGATTTGAATAGACACTTAATTTAGGGAATTAAGCGTGCTTTTTGTATTGGTAAGCGTAGTACACCACTGGGATCACCAATAGGGTCAACACAGTAGAAACCAACAAACCAAAGATCAAGGAGACCGCTAAGCCACCAAAGATCGGATCATCGATAATGAAGAAGCCCCCCATCATCGCCGCGACAGCCGTTAGCATAATCGGCAACGCCCGTACCGCTGCGGCATTAATCGTTGCTTCTTGTAGGTTCTTACCTTCGCGCACTTCTTGCTGAATGAAATCCACCAACAAGATGGAGTTGCGCACAATAATCCCCGCCAGCGCTATCATGCCGATCATACTTGGGGCAGTGAACTGTTGGCCCAACAGAGCATGGCCCGGCATGATACCGATAATAGTCAACGGGATCGGCGCCATGATGATCAGCGGTACTGAGTAGCTCTTGAACATCCCCACAACTAGCAAGTAGATCATTACCAGACCAACCGAGTAGGCAATTCCCATATCACGGAAGGTATCCAAGGTCACCTGTAGTTCACCATCCCACTTTAGACTCCAGCGGTATGGGTTTTCAGGCTGACTGTTCAAGTACTGATCTAAGATCTGACCGTCGATCGGCGTCTGTTCTAAGGCCATATACACTTCCGCCAAGCTGTAGAGCGGACTATCCAAGTGGCCTGCCGCATCGGACATCACATATACCACTGGCAGCATATCTTTGTGGTAGATACTTTGATCGCGCGTGGTTTTCACCACTTGCACCACTTCAGACAATGGTACCAAAGCGTCGGATTGCGAGCGTACTTTCAGGCTAGTGATAGCTTCAATACGGTTTTTCTCGCTACCAGGTAATTCCAAGCGTACTGGAATGGCTACTTTGGCGTGATCATCGTGTAGGTAGGAGACGTTCTCACCATTCATAGCGGTATTGATAGCGCTAGTAATCGTTGCTTGATCCACACCGAAGTAGGCAGCACGGGCACGGTCAACCACGATATTCAGCTTAGTTTGTGGCGCTTCAATGGTGTCGTCCACATCGACGATATCATCCACTTGCTCGAAGGCTTGACGCACTGAACGGGCAACTTCCACCTGTTTGTCGTAGTCAAGGCCGTATACCTCTGCCACTAGGGGTGACATCACTGGTGGGCCCGGTGGAACTTCCACCACTTTGACATTAGCGCCATATTGTTTCGCAACTGGGGCTAGTAAATCACGGGTCGCTAGGGCGATCTCGTGACTCTTACGGTCACGCAAGCTTTTATCGAGCAAGTTGACCTGAATATCCCCCATATGTGGCTGACTACGTAGGTAGTACTGACGCACGAGGCCATTGAAGTTGATCGGCGCCGCGGTACCTGCGTACAACTGGTAATGGGTAACCTCTGGCACGGTGTCGATCTTGTCAGCCAACGCCTGCAATACGATTTGTGTGGTTTCCAGAGCGGTGCCTTCTGGCATATCGACCACCACTTGGAACTCACTCTTATTGTCAAACGGCAGCATTTTAAGTACGACTTTCTGGTACACAGCCAAACCAACCGAACCGGTTATAAGCACCAAAATAGTCACTAGCAACAAGACCCGCGCCATACGACCGTCTTTTTTACGCAGGAACGGTGTCATGATGGCTTTGAAGAAGCCATAGAAGCGACCATTACCGGAGTCTTCGGCTGGCGCATGATCATGGTGCACATTTTCGAATAAACGACGGTACAACCAAGGGGTAAAGATGAATGCTACCGCAAGGGAGATCAACATACCGGTAGAGGCGTTAATCGGGATAGGAGACATATAAGGCCCCATCAGACCGGTAACAAACGCCATTGGTAATAGAGCTGCTATAACGGTAAAGGTCGCCAAGATAGTCGGGCTACCCACTTCGTCCACCGCAACCGGGATCGCCTCACGCAAGGACATCTTGCCCAGCATTAAGTGCCGGTGAATGTTCTCCACCACCACGATAGCATCGTCAACCAAAATCCCGATGGAGAAAATCAACGCAAACAAGGAGACTCGGTTTAGGGTAAAGCCCCACGCCCAAGAGGCAAACAGGGTCATCGCCAAAGTGACGATAACGGCAGCACCCACCACGATGGATTCACGACGCCCCAGAGCAAACACCACCAATACAATGACCGATAGGGTTGCAAAGATCAGCTTTTTAATCAGAGTTTGTGCTTTGTCTTCCGCAGTCGCACCGTAATCACGAGTGACTGTCGCATCCACACCATCAGGGAAGTAGATACCGCGCAGCTGCTCAAAGCGCTCAATCACATTACTCGCTACGTCTACGGCATTTTCCCCTTCTTTCTTCGCCACGGCTAAAGTAATGGCTGGGTAACGGCCACGAATATCCAGATCAGACGCTGGCCCAACACCATGCAACACATATTGGCTTGGCGTGTCTTCACCATAACTGATGCTAGCGACATCTCTTAGGAATACTGGCGCACCATTTACAACGGAGACAACTAGATCGGCAACTTCGCTAGGATTCGTCAAAAACTGACCAGCTTGTACCAGCACTTCTTGCTGATTTTCCAATAGGGAACCCGCCGCATAGGAGGTATTCGCCACGCCAAGTGCACCACGCAGGTCATTCAAACTTAAGCCGTAGGAAGACAGCTTCTGGGCATCAAACTGCACTTTAACGACGCGATCTTCGCCACCGACAATACTAATCTCACGAGTACCGGGCACACGCTGTAACTCAGTTTGTAAGGTACGGGCAATACTCATTAGCTCGGCATTGGTAACGGAACCGTCACGACTCCACAAAGTACCCGTAACGATTGGCACATCGTCGATACCTTTCGGCTTGATCAACACCTGACCCACACCGCTATTAGGTGGCACCCAGGCCCCTTTGGCATAGAACGCATTGTACAAGCGCACAATGGCATCGGTGCGGTTCTCGCCAATTTCAAAGCGCACTGTTAAGGTAGACATACCCGGCGAGGATACCGAGTACACATGTTCCACACCCTTAATTTCCGACACAATCTGCTCGGCAGGGGTGGTAACAAGGGATTCCACTTCCTTGGCGGAAGCGCCCGGAAAGGGAATAAACACGTTAGCAAAGGTAACGTTAATTTGTGGCTCTTCTTCACGGGGAGTAATCATCACCGCGAAAATACCCAACAACAAACCCACCAATGCCAATAGTGGCGTAATTTCTGTGGTTAAGAAGGCTTTCGCAATACGGCCAGATAAGCCCATGCGATCACCAGATTGTTGATCACTCATGGGATACTCCTAGTTGGCTTTAACCATACGGCTGTTTTTGTAAGCGACAGCAGCATCAATTGGGTTCGTTGCCACTTGCTCACCTTCCTGTAATCCCGCTAATACGGGGTAGCGGCCTTCGCTATTCAATGAACCAAGACGCACCAAGCGGAACTGCAACGCACCGTCGGCGAGCACATAAACACCGGTGACTTCTCCACGATGGGCAACCCACTCCTGAGGTACCGACAATTCTTCACGATTACCAGTTACAAAACTCACTTTTACCATGGTTCCAGGGTAAAGGTTGTGATCCCCTTCTGGAAGATTCACTAACACTCGGAAAGTATGGGTTTGCGCGTCGGCACTGGGTGGAATGCGCAGCTCGGTGCTGGTTAATGCTTTGCCTGATGCGTCAATATGCGCTTCCCGATACATGCGGACTGGCGCGATGCTACTTTGGGGAATATTTACCTGAACACGCAGCGCCTCTAGTGACAAACCTGCCATTAATGGCGAGCCGGGAGCAACACTCTCCCCCACTTTCACCGAGCGACTGAGGACAATACCGTCATAGGGCGCATACACTTTGGTGTAGGCCAAGTTCTGACGCGCTTCTTCCAAAGCCGCTTTCGCCGACTTAAACGCCGCCTCGGCCTGATCTAAATTGGCTTTGGCGATCAATTTGTTGTCGTACATCTTTTGTAGGCGTTGGTATTGGGCGGAAGCCTCATCGAACTGAGCCTGAGCACTTGCCACGCGGGCACGCTGTTCGGTGTCAGTAATACGGACGATTAAATCGCCCTTACGCACTTCATCCCCCACATCGACACCCACTTCTAACACTCGGCCAGACGTTTGGGCAGAAACAGTGCTTTGATTGATGGCTTCTAATACGCCATCAAAGGTCTGCACCTGTGAGACAGAGAGTCGTTGGGCAGTTTGAGTCACTAGATCAGGTAGTTCACCGGAGGCGAACCGAGGCGTAACTTCATTTGCATACACACCAGTGGTGAGTACCGCAAATGCTGTAGCTAAGAGAGTTTTTTTGGCAAACATAAGCTTCCGTTACCTTGTTGAGTCCAATGCTTACTAAGTAAAGCCCCTGTCTTTTACAGAAGCAACCTAGCAATCATGGAAAATCAATATTAGAATATCCTAATACATTAGATAAAACGCAACTACATTGCAAGACTTTTCGTGTGAAGTGGGAAAGTTTTAGCAGCAAACGGTGACAAAAGGATGTCTGGCAGGATTAGTGCTGCCGACACCCTATCACTACCACAGTATAAAACGCGATATTACTCAGTGGTGTAACCATAGGAATGAATGATTTCCCTGGCGTCTTCACTAGTCAAATAAGATAACAGGGCTTTGGCGCCGGCGCTGTCTTTGGCCCGGTTCAGTAACACGGCATCTTGACGGATTGGGGAGTACAATTCAGCAGGAATAATCCAGCTAGACCCCCCCTTGATTTTCCCTTTCTCCATAATCTGAGCCAATGCCACCAATCCCAAATCGGCATTTCCCGAATGCACAAATTGATAGGTTTGCGCGATGTTTTCACCCATGACCCATTTCGCTTCAGTGGCACTTCTGAGCTTAAGTGATTCCAACACTTCTACCGCCGCTACACCATAGGGCGCGAGTTTCGGATTAGCCAATGCAAGCTTATTGAAGTCGCCACTCTTCAAGCGGGTATCATCGTGCGCAAAATCCGCCTTGGCTGACCACAATGCCAGTGCGCCTATCGCATAGGTAAAGCGACTGCCCGGTACGCTAAAGCCAGCTTTTTCCAAAGCCTCTGGCTTATTCTGGTCAGCCGACAAAAAAATCTGAAAAGGCGCGCCATGCTGAATTTGAGCAAAGATTTTGCCCGATGAACCGAATGACAGCACGACTTTATGTCCTGTGTTTTGCTCAAACTGTGCAACAACTTCCTGCATGGCTGCATTGAAGTTAGCAGCGACAGCGGCATGAATTTCCTCCCCATGAGCGGGGCTGAGGAAAAGATAACTCAGAGCAATGGTGAGTAACTTTTTCAGAGTGCGCATAGACCTCTCCTTAACTACTAAGACTTCGTATAGTGTGAACGGTTAAATCAAATCAGCAAGGCGTGGATTGATAAGGGAAAAGCTAAGGTGGAGTACGATCAATTTGCAGAACCACTTTTCGCGGGGCTGGTACACCCGAGAGGATTCGAACCTCCGACCTCGCCCTCCGGAGGGGCGCGCTCTATCCAGCTGAGCTACGGGTGCATTGCAGAAAGTGGCGGGATTATAAGGGGTTACGACGCTCGACTCAAGGCAAACGGAAGAAATTCCCCCATATCCATGCCTAGGTTTACGGGAGAACCTGATCTCACGTCACAGATGCAATCTCGGCAAAGAGATGATTCGGATTGACCGGCTTCAATACTTAGCCCTGTCCCCCCGCTTGCAGAGCACGTTCCCGATCTTCTGGTTGGCACATTGCAGAAACAAATATAATAGGGATTGACCAAGTATCCTCGCAGCTTTTGAGGTAGCTGCACACTTGGTAACCACTCATTTCCGGCATCATTACATCGAGTAGAATCAAGTCTGGCGCCGGTGTAGCACGAGCTCGTTGTATCGCTTGCTCCCCATTTTTAGCTACCGTTACCCGGTAATTGTCTCCCAGCAGTTCCGCCAAGATTTTAATATTAAGTGGCTCATCATCCACGACAAGAACGGTTTTTTTCACGATATTACACTCCTCCTAAGGGCTGCTATTGTCGTGAAAATTCCGACTTGTGTCTGTTACATTTCGTGACCAGTACTGCCCCGCATAACCAAATGGGTAACAAAAAACAATCTGCCATTAACAAATACTAAACATCCATTAGATATAACTCAATTAAGATAGGCTAAGATGTATTAAAAAAATATTATACAAATCCATACTAACTCATCACGGATAGATACCCTAAGGGGAACAAATGAAAAACAACCAACCTATAACCAATGTAGAACAACGCTTCCAGCCAGGGGAGCTACTCATTTCCTCCACCGACCTAAAAGGTGTGATCACAGACTGTAATGATGCTTTCGTTAGGATCAGTGGCTTCACTAGACAGGAACTCATTGGCAAATCCCATAATATTGTACGCCACCCGGAAATGCCCGCAGCCGCCTTTCAGATTCTTTGGGAAACGGTGAAAAATGGTAAACCCTGGATGGGGCTAGTTAAAAATCGCTGTAAAAATGGGGACTACTATTGGGTTGACGCGTATGTCACTCCGATTACTGTGAATGGCAAAGTGGTGGGGTATGAGTCCGTTCGGCGGGAACCAAGTCGCAAGGATGTGGCTCGGGCAGAACGCTTTTACCAACGCCTCAACAGTGGCGCTACGGGAGAGGGAACATTATCTCGTGTACTGCCTTGGTTGGTATTTGGCATGGCGTTTCTAGCCAGTATTGGAATAACCACGGCATCTCCCTACATAGGCGCAGGTGCTTTTGCGGTACTTGCCGTCGCCTTCCCATTGTGGCAACAGCGTAAATACGCCCAAGGTGTGAGTCGCTTGCTAAATTTTGTTCCTAGTGCTTTCAAGCATCCCGTAGCGATTGCGACCTACACGGATCAAAAAGGCGATTTAGGTAAACTCAGCACCGCCATACAAAGCGAAAAATCTCATCTTAATACAGTATTGACCCGCATTGATTATGCCGCGACCAACTTAGCCAATGATGTTGGGCGCAGTGCCCAATTAGTGGATGGCGCAAAGAACGCTATGTATCAGCAGAATCAAGAAATCGAAATGATGGCTGCGGCGATGAATCAAATGTCGACTGCTATCTCGCAACTGAGCGCCAATGTGCAAGGTATTGCGGATCGGGCACAGCAATCTGGTAGCGATTTGAACACTGGGGTGAGCTACTCGGCGGAGTCTAAAAATGCGATTCAAAGCCTTAATAACCAAATGGCTCAGATGGGTCAGGCTATCGAGCGTTTAGTCTCCCAAACCTCTACCATTGTCGCCTCAGCCCAATTGATCGAGGATATCGCTGAACAAACCAACTTACTGGCGTTAAACGCAGCGATTGAGGCGGCTCGAGCTGGAGAATCAGGCCGGGGGTTTGCGGTGGTCGCAGACGAAGTTCGTGGATTAGCGGCGAGAACACAAGAGTCTACCATCCAAATCCATCAAGCCATCCATGAATTTAATGCTTCCGTTACGGAATGTGTCGAGTTGACAAAACTGGGAGCTGACTCCACCCAAAAAGGCCTCGATAGCTTAATTGCTACCGAACAAGTCATGTCTTCTTGCACCGACAGCATGGATAAAATCGTTGGCATTGCCGTAGAAATGGCGGCCGCGGTCGAACAACAATCCCATGTCGCCGAAGAGGTGAATCAACAGGTTGTATCCATCGCAAATTTATCGAAAACCAGTGTTGACAGCGCCGAAGCTGCCAATCAAGAGTCAGAACGATTATTCGCTGTCACCAATCAGCTACAGGAGCTGGTCAAAGGCTTCGCTCGTTAATCTGTGGCACTTTAAGGTATGATGGTTGTCTAATATTCATACCCAGAGCAACGAGACGCTTTATGCCAACGACTGATCTGAATGTCCACATTCCGCTTTCTGAACTCATGCTTTCGCTAACCACGGCATTAGACATGACGGAAGGCCAGCCACCGGAGCATTGTATTCGCTGCTGTTGGATTGGCATGAATATCGGTCAGCGGCTCGGTTTAGACGAAAAACAGCGCTACGATCTGTTTTTCACGCTACTGCTAAAAGATGCGGGTTGCAGCAGTAATGCCGCCCGTATTTGCGAACTGTATCTTACTGACGACCAAGAGTTCAAAAAGAACTTTAAAACCGTCGGCACCAGTCTTTCCAGCGTTCTCAATTTTGTCATTCGCAATACCGGCACCGGCACAAGCTGGCTCAAGCGGATTTCTACCACCATTGATATTTTGAAAAACGGTGGTGACTATGCTCAAGAACTGATTGAAACCCGCTGTAGTCGTGGTGCAGACGTGGCCCGGGAACTGCGTTTTAGTGAAGATGTAGCAGATGGTATCGCCAGTCTCGATGAACACTGGGATGGGGAAGGGAGACCGCTACAATTATCAGGACAGGAAATCCCCCTCTACTCAAGAATCGCCCTGCTCGCCCAAGTGGTCGATGTTTTCCAACAAGAGGAAGGCTTCGCGGCTGCTTTGGCGGAAGTACAAAGTCGCAGCGGCACCTGGTTTGACCCAGAACTCGTCAGCATTCTTACCCAGCTAATGTCTGACCCAAGCTTTGTAGCAACCATAAACAGCAGCGATATACGAAAACAGGTGTTAACCCTTGCCCCCGCCCAAACCCAAGTCCTATTAGATGATGACTACTTCGACTGTATCGTAGCGGCGTTTGGTAAAATCGTGGATGCGAAAAGCCCCTACACTTCCGGCCATAGCCAACGGGTTGGGGTATATGCTGGTTTGATTGCCCAAGAACTCGGACTGGATGAAAACGAAATAAAGTGGGTAGAACGGGCAGCATTACTTCACGACGTGGGTAAGCTAGGGGTCAGCAACAGCATTTTGGATAAACCCGGCAAGCTAGATGCGGTTGAATGGCAAGCGGTACAAGCCCATGCCAGTTTCACAGAAACCATCCTAGAGCAGATTACCCCACTCAAGCCACTTGCTAGGATCGCCGCCTCTCACCATGAGAAGCTAGATGGCACGGGGTATCCACGAGGTTTACCGGCAGAAGAAATTCCACTGATCACCCGAATCATTACCACGGCAGATATTTTCGATGCCATTTCTGCGGAACGTCCTTACCGTGGCGCCATGCCCATTTCTAAAACTCTGGCAATCATGGAAGAAAACTTGCACACCGCCATCGACGAGCGCTGTTTTCGTGCCCTACAAAAGGCATTAGATAAGATACCCAAAGACTGGTTTATCGAGGAGTGAGCGCTAAATACACTAGTCTTTATAACGGGCAGCAATATCCATAAACTGCTGCTCTTGACGTAAAAAAGCAGCCACGACTTTGGGGTCAAAATGCTTGCCGTCCCCTTCAAGTATAATCGACTTGGCTTTATCGTGACTAAAGGCGGGTTTATAAACTCGCTCACTGATGAGCGCATCGTAAACATCCGCTAGCGCCATCAGGCGACCTGAAATCGGAATATTCTCGCCACTCAAACCATGGGGATATCCGCTACCATCCCATTTCTCGTGGTGGTATTGAGCAATTTCACGGGCGTAACGAAGGAAAGATGTCTGATCATCCCCTATCATTTTCTCCGCTTCGATAAGCGCCTGAGCACCGAGATCCGGGTGCGTCTTCATGATCTCAAATTCTTCTTCCGTTAGCTTGACAGGCTTCAACAAAATCGCATCGGGGATGCCAACCTTGCCGATGTCATGCAACGGGGCTGAACGAAATAATAGGTCGATATTCTCGGCAGTGAGCTCATCTTGATGGTAGCCATTGGCGACAATATCTTCCGCCAGCACTTTCACATAATACTGGGTACGACGAATATGGTTGCCAGTTTCATTGTCGCGGGTCTCCGCTAATGAGGCTAAGGCGTAAATGGTGATATTCTGGGTGTTATGCACTTCTGCGGTACGTTCCCGCACCCGTTGTTCCAGCAGTTGGTTTTGCTCGGTAAGCGCTTTTTGGGCATCTTGAAGTTGTAGAATATTATTAACACGGGTCAGCACAATTGCCGGTGATATGGGCTTGGTAATATAGTCAAAAGCACCGAGTTTTAGCCCTTTCTCTTCGTCCACATGCTCACTCATGGCGGAGACAAAAATCACTGGGATATGTTGCATAGTAGGATCAGCTTTGATGCGGCGGCACACCTCATAGCCATCCATATCAGGCATCATAATGTCCAGTAAGATCAAATCGGGAATGGGCCCCTTATCAAGACGAGACAAGGCTTGTTCACCGTTCTTGGCGACAATCACACGATAATGATCTTTTAACGTACCCGACAGTACCGTGATATTGATCGGCTCATCGTCCACTACCAGAATGGTCTTCTTATTCACATCGGTCATTTGATCCCCATAACTGCGCATCCTTGTCAGCTTTTATGATGCAAAACATTAGTTAACAAACATAGTACACAATACTATCGCAAAATAAATTTCCTATGATAGTTTAAGTACCAGCGGTTCATTCACTGCTGTTGGATACTATGATCACACAGATATGATCAAGATGGTGGTCGCCTTAAGTAAACTTGTCGATGTACCGGTGGATACCTTAGTGGAAGCCTTTGGTAAGCACCTGTTTGGTGTTTTAATTAGCAAATATCCATCGCTGGCGCACGGAAAAGCCAACACCTTAGATATGCTTGAATCCATCGATGGTGCGGTACATACCGAAGTCAGAAAGCTATATCCAAACGCGGAGTTGCCAGAATTTTCAACTCAACGTATTTCCAGCAACGAGCTGACAATGGTCTACCGTTCCAAACGCCCGTTCTCGCGTCTAGCACTAGGATTAATCCTTGGCTGTGCGGATCATTTCGGGGAAGCTGTTGATGTCACCCATACATCCAAGGATCAGGATTCTATTTATCTCACCGAATTTACGATACGCAAACTTAGTTGATCCCTTAAAAGGCAGAATAGTTATCGCATGAGTGACAATGAAGAACGATTAAAGCGGCGGTTGGAGAGGGAAAAGCGAGCTCGTATTGAGGCCGAGACCTTGCTTGAAGCCAAAGCTAACGAGCTTTACTTAGCCAATAAAGAGCTCAAGAGTCTGGTTGCTCATCATGAGGAACAGGTCAAGCAACGTACAGAAGAATTGCGCTATGCCTTGGATATGGCAGAAACGGCCAACAAACATAAAAGCTTCTTTTTGGCGAATATGAGCCATGAGATTCGCACGCCGATGAATGCTATCATTGGCTTAGCACACCTATTACAAGACACCCAGTTAAGCCATCACCAGCGGGATTATTTGAGCAAAATTCAATCCTCCGCAGGGAATCTACTAGTCATTATTAATGACATCCTAGACTTTTCTAAAATCGAATCAGGACAAATGGAGTTAGAACGGCAGGAGTTTGCTTTAGATGAAGCCTTGCAAGCAGTCTATGATATCAACCACCTGAATGCTCACAAAAAAGGCATTTCCCTAGCCATCCAAAACGATCTGAACGTCCCGCAATATTTTCTTGGCGATACGGTTCGCATTAATCAAATTCTTACTAACCTTGTAAATAATGCCATCAAATTCACTGAGCGAGGTGGGGTGCTGGTATCGACCCGTTTAGAGCGACAAGATGATGATGTTGCGGTGGTGGAAATATCCATCAAAGATACCGGGATAGGTATTGATAAAGCAGCGCAACAAGGTTTGTTCGCGCCCTTTACCCAAGCGGATGTGTCAACTAGTCGCCGTTATGGCGGCACAGGACTTGGGTTGTCTATCACCAAGCAACTAGTAGAAATGATGGGGGGGAGCGTTCACCTCACTAGCGAATTGGGTAAAGGCTCCACATTTTCCGTAAAACTAAGACTACCTGTGGTGCACAAGCAAGAATCTTCCCATTGGCAGCTAGAACACCTATCGCGCATTGATGTTGCGAGCCACGACGACAGCATCGTGCAGTTTTTACAGAAACAAAAGCGACCAGTACGCCATATCCCACCGGATCAAGCTGTCATCAGCGAAGCGGATGGCGACGATGGTATTTATTTAACCATCGTTGATGGTCACAACTTAGAAATGGATGCGCTACTTGGTTGGCTCAAAGCGTTGGAAGAGCGTCATAGTGACCAGAGTAACGTCCGCTATCCTCTGCTTATTATTGCTTCAAAAGCACAACAAAAGTGGCTTGAAAAACAAGCATCAGAACATTTGCAGCGGGATTTACGCTTTATCGTCGACGTGTTTACCCCAACCGTGCTGTACAACAGTCTGACCCAGTGTCAGCCCAAAGCAAAACAACCGCAAACAATTAGCTTTTTAAGTGACAATGAAGAACTCAAAGACCTACGGATATTGCTGGCGGAAGATAATGCGATCAATACCATGGTCGCCACGAGCCTGTTACAAAAGCTTGGGGTGGAGCATATTATTACCGCTACCAACGGTGAAGAAGCCATCGCCAGTTTAGAGAAGCATCCCATTGATCTTATTCTGATGGATGTACAAATGCCGATCTTAGATGGTCTAGAAGCGACTGCGTTTATTCGCTCCATGCCCAAGTACAGTGAATTGCCGATTATTGCTCTGACTGCCCATGCCATGTCCGGTGACTACGAACGCAGTATCGAAGCGGGTATGGACGACCATATCACTAAGCCTATTGACCCGGCGGAATTGAAAGAAACTCTGCTTAAATGGTGTAACAAACGCCATAGTTTGCTAAGCGAATCTGCTACTGACTCCTCTAAAGATCAGATTTCTTTACCTCCCCAATTACCAGGTCTGCAGTTACAGCGAGCGTTATCCCGTATTCCCGGAGGATTAAGCCAATATCTAGCTCTTTGGGAACGTTTTGACCACAAATTTCCCTACCTTGAACAGACATTTGCGGATTTCGTGGCAGGGCAACAGCTCGATCAAGTTCGCTTCTTAGGCCATGATTTGCGTGGTAGTTTTGGTAACTTAGGTGCGGTTGACTTAGCCGCTATCGCTGCCGACATTGAAGCGCTAACCAGTTTAGATCAGGAACGATGTGACAGTTTGCGACGACGTTTAGCCTGGGCACTAGAGCAACTAAAACCCAGTTTAGATCAACTGAAACATTTACTGCAGGCTAATACATCAGAGCAGCAGGAGACTCTCGACACAACTGACTATGTTAGTTTTGAGGCGACACTATTTAGCTTGCGTAAACTGGTAGAAAACTGGGATATCGACGCCTCCGATTATGTCCCGATCCTGCAGCAATTTGCACCGTCTCACCCGCAGGAGCCGATTTTAGAGCAGCTGATTGGAGCCTTATCTGATTATGATTTTGAACAGGCGGAGCAGCTGCTGCAACAGCTTGATAGCTCAGATTAGAAAAGTTACACAGCCACAACATTTTTCAACGTCTTCAATAGGAAAAATACCACTACAATAAAGATAACTTATTGTAGTGGTACTCTATTTTGAAAAGCATATTCCATACGGTTTGGACTGTCGGCGCTGTACTGCTAATTAGTGGTTGTGATCAAGCGCCAAAGGCGGCCGTTAGCCACACCAAAGATGGTCATGTGCTATTTGACCAATACTGTGCGGCCTGCCACCAAGATGATGGGCGGGGGGTGTTTCTAAAAGGCATTCCCGCCAACAAACATACTCAACTGAGTGTCGCTGAAATTGCGCGACTAATCACGGTGGGACATGAAGGCATGGAAACCATGCCTGTCTTTACCCAATTAAACCAGCAACAGGCCTATGCCATCGCGTCCTATGTGAAAAAACTAGATCACTAAGTCGTTAGCGCGTTAGTGATCTTCCTGTTGCAGAATAACTTTAATCTTCTCTTCCGTTGCACTGATACAATCAGTTAACTGTTCAAATGTTGCTTGGTCTAAAACAGAAGTATCCGCAATGACATTTTCCGCCTGTTTGAGTTGTTGGGTAAGACGTAGCAACATCATGGCAGAAGCCGCGCCACGCAGTTTATGGGCTGCTTTTTTGATACCCTCAAAATCACCGTTAGCAAACAATTGACTAAATTCGTCTTTCGAGTTGCCGTAGGTATCCCCGTAAGTTTTCAGGAACGCTAAGTACATCTCCTCACTTTGCAAGTGTTCGACTCCGGCATCATAGTCCACTAGCGGAAGGGCTTCCAAAGTAAGCCCCATAGTCTCGTTTTCCTGGACATGAACGTCCACATGAGAAAGAGCCCTATCTGGGCTATCTGGTAACTTACTGGCAGATTCAACATCAGCAACTTCATCAAAAACGCCGTCCGAGTCATCAAGCACTAGCCGTTTATTCAATTCTTGTAGGAGTTTATCCGCCGTATAAGGCTTACCAATAAAGCCAACCATACCGGCGTCCCGAGCTCGACTACGCTCTACCGGAGACGTTGCCGCACTACAGGCAAGGATAGTCAAGTCTCCATAACTAGGTAATGCCAACGCCTGCTCGGCTACAGAAAAACCATCTATATTTGGCATTTGTAGATCTAGCAAGACCGCGTCAGGAGCCTGTGGCTTGTGTTCCAACCAAGCTAAAAAATCTAACCCACAGGCAAAAGTTGCAACCTCTGCACCCAGTTTTTCTAGATGGTAAGTCGCGACTTCCAAGTTAAATTCGTTGTCATCGACGACAACGATATACTTGCCCTGTAAGGGCATCCCGTCTTCACTCGTCCCATAACTGACACCGAGCTCTTGCTCAGACTTAGGTAGTGTTAACGTGAACTCAAAGCGCGTTCCTTCTCCTTTGGTACTAGAGACTGAGAGCGTCCCTCCCATAAGTTCAACTAATTTATGGGTAATATAAAGGCCAAGACCTGTCCCCCCAAAGCGTCGGGTGATAGAAGAATCAGCCTGAGTAAACGCGTTAAATACGTTACCAAGTTCTTCCTCATCCATCCCTAAACCAGTATCTGCTACAACGAAGGAAACTTGGTACCCGTGATCTGAAGGCAGAACTGAAATAGAAATACTTACTTTACCCTGCTCAGTAAACTTGATCGCGTTAGAGACCAAATTGACTAAGACTTGTTCAATTCGATTACGGTCACCTAGTAGTGCAGTATTAAACTCTCCTTCCTGCTTTAACTCTAACTTAAGCCCTTTTTTGCGCGTAAAAGCATGAAAGATCGCATCCAATTGGCGCATGATTGCAGTACATTCAAAGGGGTAGGCTTCGATTTCTATCTTGCCGGCGTCGATTTTCGAGTAATCCAAAATATCGTTAATAATATGGTGCAATGAACGGGCAGAAAGGTGAATCTTATCAACCAGATCAACGGCTTCATTTGGTTTTGTGGAAAGTTTGTCTTTAACCATTTCCGACATGCCGATAATAGCATTGAGCGGTGTCCGAATTTCATGACTCATGTTGGCTAAAAACTCGGTACGAGCTTTGGCTATTTTTTCAGCTTCTGTACGCGCTTGTACCAACTTTTCCACACGCCGGTTTATGAGTTTTTGTGAGCGCATATTACGCTCTATAATTTCCGTCACATCTTCCAGTGCCGCCACCGAATAGATCTGTTCGCCGATGGTAAACTTACTTAAAGAAATGGTGGCACTAAATTCTGAACCATCTTTACGATGACCACGAATATCTACTCGCTGAATAGTATTGTCTTTATCATCGGCGCTGCCGTTGATATAGCCATTACGCAACGTAGGGTTTGCAACTGTTGCTGATTTTATGTTACTGTATGTATATACATAGTAATATATTGGTGTAAATGAAGCTTTCAGATTGGGCAAGAAAACAAGGAATAAGCTATCGTACCGCATGGAACCAGTTTCGTAGCGGTAAGCTTCCTGTGCCTGCAAGGCAGCTGCCTACTGGCACGATCATTGTTGATGAGGTTGTTAGAGAGTCTAAAGCTGTTATTTATACTCGCGTCTCCAGCTCCGATAAGAAAAAGGATTTAGATGGTCAAATCGCCCGCTGTCTGAGCTTCGCAAATGCTCAAGGAATTGCTGTATCCGCTACTGTCTCTGAAATCGGTTCCG
>NZ_VFRR01000042.1 GCF_006385675.1 Maribrevibacterium harenarium
CGATCTTGGGGTAATTCATTTAGCGGCCATGACGGATGGGAATGCAGCAGAAGTGATCGTGGGACGCGGCCTTCGTTTCCTCATCCAGTATCGCAACCGTAAACTAGCAGAGTTTTCGAGACTGCAAAGCAGGCTCAAGAAAGGCTCTCGTAAGGCGCGTAAATTGCGAATCTCAAAAGCCAAGATGCTTGCCCGCAATGACCATCAAATTCGTAACTTGCTGCATCATGCCTCTAAGCAAATGGTAGACTTCTGCGTTGCTCAGGGGGCAGGAAAGCTGGTGGTAGGTGATTGCATCAATATGAGCAAGAACTCTCGTAAGCGAAGAAAAAGCTCCAGTCGAAGCAACCAAATGAACAGCAATAATCCTCTAGGACGGTTGTTTGAGTATGTGAAATACAAAGGGAAACAGCGTGGTGTTAAGCTAGAAAAAGAACCAGAGCAATACACCACCCAAACTTGCCCGAAATGCGGCCATCGGCACAAACCTTCGGGGCGTATCTACCAATGTAAAAATCCAGAATGCAACTTTACTGGGATACGGGATCTTGTTGGCGCAGCTAACATTTTAAACAAAAGCGAGAACGGCTTAATCGTTCCAAACTATCGACTTCCGCCAGCTATGGCAAAGTATCGCAGGCCTATAAAAACACCTGTCGCAAGGTTGAACTGCGTAGTCCCGCTGACAACGGGCAAGTTGCTTGATACTACCCTCGAAGCGGCTCAGGCACTCTTGAGTGCAGACAGTAATATGTCGTCTGAGCTGCCTCATGTGGCTTAATCAAGAATCTCCGCAGCTTGCTGCGCGAGAGTTGTCAAAGAACGACTTAGTGAGGCAATATGGAATTGGTGTTGGCCATTTTACCGGTATTTTTATTGATGCTTTTGGGCGTTGTGTTGCAACGCGCTCAGTTTCCATTTGCTGGCTTTTGGGCGGGAATAGATAAGCTGGTGTATTGGCTTCTGTTTCCTGCTCTGTTGTTCTCAAAATCCAGTCAAATCGATTTTTCTGACCCCATGCTCGAACGCTACGGTGTCGTGTTGATTGGGGCTATGGGGCTCACGGCACTCTTTGTCGTGATGGTAGCGCGCTGGATGCAGGAAGATGCACCGACTACTACCTCGATGTTGCAAGCGGGAGTGAGATTTAACACCTTTGTTGCCTTAGCCTTGGCACAGCGTCTTTATGGTGACGAGGGCTTGATGTTTGCCACCCTTGGTGCATCGGTTTTGATTCCTTCCATTAATGTGTTTTTGGTGGTCACTATGGTGACCATGCATGCGACGCAAAAGGTCTCTTTGGGGAAAGTGGTCGCCAAAGAGATTCTGCGTAACCCACTGATCTTGGCATTGGCGGCCGGGATGTCACTGAATGCTCTCGGGTTAACACCGGTATTGGTTATTTCCGATATGGCGGCGACGTTAGCCCAAGCGACTTTGCCTCTGGTGTTATTGGCAGTGGGGGCGAGTGTACGCCTTGATGCGGTAAAAGCCGTGCGCCGTAGTTTTTGGGTTGGCGCGTTTGGCCGGTTTATTTTATTTCCCGCTACGATCGTGGCGTTGTGCTGGTGGCTAGATATCGATGGGGTTGCCGCTGCGGTTGCGCTGTTGTTTGGTGTGGTGCCGACGGCTACGTCGAGTTACGCACTAGCGCGGCAGCTTGGCGGTAACGCAGAAAAAATGGCCGCCTACATTACCCTGCAAACGGCCATTTCTATCTTTACGGTACCAGCGACCATCGCCCTATACCAAGCCTTTCCTCTCTAAAGGGGTCAGACCCTGACAGGGGAGGGTCTGACCCCGCTAGTGTTTATGATGGCCATGTTCATGGTGGTGATGGTGAAGCTCTTCTTCGCTAATTGGGTCGGGTTCACCGGGGTAAACAACGCCCATATCAAGGCGGATTTCGTCCATAGTGGCGAGTAGATCAAGGCTATCCTGCCAGCTATGGTTCGGGCTTTGTAACAAGCCTTCTTCGATGCAGCGGTTCACTTCTTCAATTTCAAATTGGTAACCTGTGCCAGGGAAATCAAACTCAATCGCTCGTTCACTGCCGTCTGTTTTGACTAGTCGGATTTGTTTGGTTTTGTACCACTCGTCTCCAAGTTCAATATAGCCGCCGTTACCACTAATAAGAGCACGATTTGGGCCATGGGTGAGAAGGGAGGCTTCCAGAGAGGCTAGTTGTCCTCCTTCCCAGCCCAGCATAATTTGGGTGAAGACATCCACATCGCTGTCGCCAATGACGGCTTGGTTTTGTACAAAGTCGGGTCGGCCATTAAATAGCTGAGCTAGGAAAATCGGATAGATACCGATATCTAAAAGTGCACCGCCCCCAAGTTCTAGGTTGAGTAGTCGATGGTTTGGATCTTTTGGACCAACGAAACTGAAATTGGCTTGAATACTATGCAAGTCGCCAATTTCCCCTTCTTCAACCCATTCAATGGCTTGTTCGATAGCGGGGGTGAAGCGACTCCACATGGCTTCCATTACAAAGACGTTATGTTCTGCTGCTAAGTCAAAGAGGGCTTGTGCCTGCTCCATGTTAATGGTGATCGGCTTTTCCACCACCACATGTTTCCCCGCCAAAATACAGGCCTTGGCTAGGTCAAAATGGAACACATGGGGGGTAGCGATATAAATCACATCCACTTCGTGGCTGTTGATTAAGGAGAAATAGTCCACTAACGCCAGTTCAATATCATGCTTTGCCGCAAAGGCATCTGCCGCGCTTTTACTGCGGGAAGCCACTGCACTTAAAGTGCCGGTTTTTGCGAAGTTGAAATCAGTGGCAAATGCATCTGCCATCTGGCCAGTGCCGATAATACCCCAACGAACGTCTTGCATGGGAGTCTCCTTAGGTGGGTGAGCAGGAGGCAGTGTTTTAACACTGCCTGCCGTCATTATAGATCAGTGCGATTCTCTAAGTCAGTGATTCTGTCTAATAGCTCGGCAACTTTTGCTTCTAGTTCAGTGACCCGTTGATGAAGGTCGGTGGTTTGCTCCTCGCTAAGTGTTAGCTCGGCATCACTGACTGGGCTTGGTAGCGTTTCATCGGTGCAGAACAATTGGGTATAGCGGCTTTCCCGTTTCCCGGGTTCCCGTGGTAGCTGTTGGACGAAGGGGCCTCCAGTCATGTTGGCGAGGGCATTGAGGGCTTCTTCCACTTCTTGAATATTGGCAAACGCATGAAGACGGCCACTGCGAGATCTCAACTCGCCGGGAGTCTGCGGTCCCCGAAGAAACAGCATGCACAAAATGGCGGTTTGCGCCGGTGTGAATTGCAGGTCGGAAAACTCCGTGTTGCAGAAGCGATGTTGATATTTGGCGACACGACTTCCAGGGGTGAGTAGTTCGGTGATCAGGGCTCTTGATTCAAGGTCATCCAACGTTTGCTGCACTTCTGTCTCGGTGTAGTTCACCACAGGCTCTCGGCTGGACTTTTGGTTGCAGGCGTTAGTGAGAGAATTGAGTGACAGTGGATATAAGTCTGGAGTGGTAAGAGATTTTTCAATAAGGCAGCCAATAACGCGCATCTCTTGCGCTGATAATGTGTAATAAGACATCTACTTCTCCTTAGTCTTTAGGTTAGTCAGGTGTGTCGCTAGGACGCTGTGTAATGCGACCAAATGAAGATTTTAATGGCATTAGCAAGAGTGCTTTGAAAGATTCAGGGGCATAGGTTTGTGTTCCCGGTAACCCGATATTTAAGCCGGCATCGCCATGGTTTGCCGTTGCGGTATAGCTTTGAAATAGACGATCCCAAATACTTAAACAGAAGCCAAAGTTACTATGGGCTTCACTGTCTACTCGGGAATGGTGAATGCGATGCATGTCGGGCGTCACCAGAATACGACGAACCAATCGTTCTAGTCGTTGCGGTAAACGCGCGTTAGTGTGGTTAAACAAAGCGCAACCGTTCAGCAAAATATCAAAGGTCAAAACCGCTAAAGGGGATATGCCAAACAGCCAGATTACGCTGCCTTTTATTAGTAATGACAAGAGGATTTCTACCGGATGGAAACGAATCGCTGAGCTGACATCCAATTCTGGGTCGCTATGATGCACCCGATGCAGGCGCCAAAATAGGGGGATCCGATGAAACAGCCGATGCTGCCAGTAGATGGTAAAGTCGAGTAACACTAGAGACGCAATAAATGCCCCAGTGTCATTTAACCAGTTTTCTAGCGGAAGAGGATGATTACCTAGAGAAGCAATCGCTAGAAGGATCAAAGGTTGGATCATCCGCACCACGATGGAATCTACGGCGAGTAACCCAAAATTATGTCGCCAACGTTGTTGCCACCGTGGTAAAGCGGAACGTCCCCCGCGCCATTGCCATAGGACAAACACGGTCAGTAAGGTGAAGAATATGCCCATGCGTAGTGCAAAATCAGACATAATATTCTCCTCTAAAATAATGGTGACGCTGCGCTAATTAAGAGCTTCGCCCTGTTATGGACATCCCTGTCCTAGTTAAGTTCTGTTTTATTAACCCGGCGGCAATTTATATCGATTATGCAGCATAGGCGATATGCTCAGCATCAAAATATTTTTTCACTCGTTCAGGACGGCGCTGAAGCGTCAGCATGCATGATCGCGTGCGCTTCTTCAAATCGTCCACAGAGCGAACAGCAGGCCCGCTATGCAGCATGCCCTTCAAGTCACAGTTGAGGTATTCGTCCGGATTCAACTCCGGGGAGTAGGCAGGAAGGAAGAATACTTCCAGATAGCGTTTGACCGTCTTGCGCTCCAACCAGCGCTTTACGACTTTGGCGTGGTGTACCCGCAAGTTATCCAGGATCAGAAAGACCTTGCCGGGCGTCGATTCGATCAGCGCACGCAGAAATTTCTTCAGAACCTTGGCGGTCATGGTCGACTCGTACAGCATGAATCGCACAGTGCCCTGGTTGGTGATCGCCGAAATCATGTTGAGCGATACACGCTTGGCCGGCAGTGGTTGGACCGGGGTCTGTCCCTTCGGGGCATAGCTGCGACCGTGCTGAGTGTTGTTTTTGATACCCGTCTCGTCACCCCAGAAAATCTGGGCATTCTCTGCTTTGGCACGGGCCTGAATCTGCGGGTATTCCTCCTTCAGCCAAGCTTCAACGCGAGATGGGTTTTGTTCCCACGCTTTCTTCAATGGCTTCTGAGGCGTGAAGCCCCAGCGCTTGAGGTAATCGCCCATCGTGCGGACCGGAATATCAATGCCCCAGAACTGCTTGATCAGCTGGGCAATCGCGCGCCGTGTCCACAGCGCAAAGCCAAGCTTGTGTTGGTCGGGCATCTGGTCACGAATCGCCTCGATGACACGTTGTTCCTGCTGTTCGGTCAACCGTCGTAGCTTGTTTTTGGGACCGCGCTTTTGAACAGCGATAGCTTCGGCGCCACCCGCTTGATAGCGCTTATACCACCGGCCTACAGTGTCGGGATGAACGTCGAGAAGCTGACCGATCTGGCGGAAGGTTTTACCCTTCTCGCGGAGTCGAACCGCCTTCTGCCTGAGAAGTTCCTGTTGCTCTGGGCTGAGCTTGCGTGCGTCTATATTCATGCAGGCATTATATCATATATAAATCATCGCCGGGTTAATAAAGGTCAACTAGCATCCTGTCCAGCGCTTTTTCCAACTGAGCTCTTGGGCAGCCAAAATTGAGTCGCACGAATTGGCCGTGACCAAAATCCTTACCCGGTGAGAGTCCCACACCCCGGTCAAGGAAGTACTGATAAGGGTCATATAGGCCCAATCCCGACGCATCTATCCAAGCAAGGTAAGTCGCTTCCATGCCCACTAACTGCAATGGCGTGCCAGCGATACGCTGTTGAATATAGTCGCGGTTAGCGCTCAGATAATTAACCAGCTCCTTACGCCAAGGTTCTCCATCGCGGTATGCCGCCTCCGCAGCGACGAGTGCTAACAAGTTTGGTGCAGGGACAATTGCCCCCCGCGCACTAGAAAATTGCTTACGCAATGCACTGTTAGGGATCACCGCAAAAGCGTAACCCAAGCCGGCAATATTGTAGGTTTTAGAGGGAGCCATAAGGGTGATGGAGCGCTGGGCGGCGTCCTCGTTTAGGCTGGCAAAAGGGATGTGTTTACTTTGACTTAGAATTAAATCGCAATGAATTTCATCACTGACGACAATAAGATCATGTTGTTTCGCCAAAGCGTGGATCGCTTCCAGCTCATTCCTTGTATAGACGGTGCCCCCGGGGTTATGTGGATTGCATAGGAGAATCATTTTGGCATCGGGCTTAGCACAGGCTTGGGCCATGCTCTCTATGTCGATTGTCCAGCGATTTTCTTTGACCTCAAAGGGAATGGTTTCCAACACTCGGTCGCTGATCTCAGCCGCTCTAGTAAGGTGGTAATACACGGGAGCTGGGACAATTATGCGCTCACCCGGCTCCGAGAAAGTACGCACGCTCAAATGCAACGCACACACTAAACCAGGCAAATGCACTAAATGAGCGCCATTCGGGAGCCAATCGTAATGTGTTTGGCAGTGAGTTTGTATGGCCTCGATGAGAGATTTTGGTGCGAACGTGTAGCCAAATACTCCCTTTGAGACCCGTTCTTGCAATGCCTGTTTGACACACATTGGACTGTCGAAATCCATATCCGCTACCCACATTGGGATCACATCTTCGGGGTACTTTGCCCATTTGTCGCTATTGAGGTTGTTGCGATCAGTAATTTGGTCGAACTGACTCGTTGAACTCATATAAACTCCTTAATTGAGCATTAAAAGCAGGGTGCTTACCTTGTGATAGTGCCAGAAAAGGGTGAATTGGGACAGAAAACCGCTCTAAGTGGACGTTTTTGGATAAGCTTTAGCCGGTTACATTCGGTAGCGTGTAAAAATTGATCACCGTCAGTTTTTGGGTGGTCGCTTTCCGACGCAAACCTCCTTTGTGCTTTACCGTTAAAAATTATTTGATTTCTAATATTTAGAGTTATTAAGGGTTGACCATTCCCTGCAAGTCTGTCTAATATAGTTTTTATTAAATGGTTGTTTAACAAAAAGGAATCCTGATGCCAAAAGTCGGAATGCCAGAGATAAGAAAACCACAGTTGATCCAAGCAACCATTAACGCGATCGACGAATTCGGTTTTCCTGGCGCAACAGTCAGTGTGATCGGCAAGAAAGCCGGTGTATCGCCAGCCATCATCAACCACTACTTTGGTGGCAAAGAGGGTTTGTTGGAGGCGACGATGCGCAGCCTGATTAAGGAATTTTTTGAAGTATTACAAGCGGAGCTGTACCAAGCCCGTAATGGCACCACCATGGATCGCGCCATGGCGATTGTGCGGGCCAGTATTAGCCAATCCCAAACTCGCCCTCAGGTGGTGAAAGCGTGGATGGGATTCTGGGCATCCGCTATGCATATGCCGGTGTTGTATCGCTTGCAGAATGTGTATTCACGGCGTTTGCAGAGCAGCTTGGTAGCTGTATTCCGGGAGCGGTTAGAAGCCGAGCCTGCCAGAGATCTGGCATTCACGGTAGCGGCATTGATTGACGGTATGTGGCTGCGTGGTTCCCTTGCCGGGGGGATTGATAGCGACTACGCCGCTGATCGGATTAACGAGTATATATCCCTGGCGCTGACACGGCCGTAAGGCGAGCTACAAGGCTCATCGGCGACAGGAACAGGTTCAGTTACAAACAGGCACCAGTGCCTAATTATTATATCAACGGGAGAGTGATCATGATGAAATTGAAACAAGTATCCTTAGCGGTGAGCTTAGCGGCTGCGACAACGGTTGCCATGGCAGATTGTTCCACCGTACGTTTTTCTGACGTAGGTTGGACAGATATCACGGCAACCACGGCAGTCACGTCTACCGTGTTAGAGGGCTTGGGTTACCAAACCAAAACACAGTTGTTATCTGTGCCTGTGACTTACACGTCACTTGCTAACGGTGATATCGACGTGTTCCTTGGGAACTGGATGCCGACCATGGAAGCGGATATCGCACCTTACCGCGATGCTGGCACGGTAGAAGATTTGGGGCCAAATTTGGTAGGCGCTAAGTACACTTTAGCCGTCAACAAGGCTGCGTTTGATGCAGGGGTGAAAACCTTTGCGGACATCGCGATCCATGCGAAAGAATTTGGCGGTCGTATCTACGGTATTGAGCCAGGTAACGACGGCAACCGTCTAATTCAGGACATGATTAACTCAAATGCATTCGATTTGAGTCAGTTTCAGTTAGTCGAGTCTAGTGAAGCGGGCATGTTGTCTCAAGTAAATCGTAACAGCCGCCGTGGCAAGTGGATTGTGTTCCTTGGCTGGGCGCCACACCCAATGAATGCCAATTTCGAAATGGAATACCTAGATGGTGGTGACGATTGGTTCGGTCCCAACTTCGGTGGCGCTAACGTCCACACTAACGTGCGTAAAGGTTATATCGAATCTTGCCCCAATGTTGGCAAGCTACTGACCAACCTAGAATTTTCTCTAAAAATGGAAAACGAGGTAATGGGGGCCATTTTAGATGAAGGTAAACAACCAGAAGTCGCGGCGAAGGAGTGGCTCAAAGCTAACCCAGGTGTGCTCGATAGCTGGTTAGCGGGTGTGTCTACCCAATCCGGCGGTGCTGGTCTGCCTGCCGTCAAAGCCCATTTAGGTCTGTAATCGACTGTTTTCGTACTGCGCCCCGCCCGGGGCGCACTTCCCTTACTGTAGTTGGAGATTATCTGTATGAATTGGCTTACAGATCATAAACTGCCGCTTGGCGATACCATGGAAACCTTCGTTGACTGGTTGGTAGATGCGGCAGCAGGCTTTTTTGATTTTATTTCCCTAGTACTTGAAACCATCATTATGTCGGCGGTAGACGGCATTGAATGGTTGCATCCAATGGTCGTGATTGCGGCCGTTATGGGTGTTGCATGGTTGTTGCACCGCAGCGTTGGTTTGGTGATTTTTGTTGGCCTGTCGTTTCTACTGATTATTAACCAAGGCTACTGGTTGGAAACCGTGCAGACCCTAGTGCTGGTGGTAACGGCGACATTGATTAGTGTTCTGATCGGTGTACCGATCGGTATCGCTGCGGCCCATCGTCCGATGTTATATACCTTTTTGCGTCCGGTGCTGGACTTGATGCAAACCATTCCAACCTTCGTTTACCTGATTCCAACCTTGATCTTATTCGGCTTGGGCTATGTGCCTGGGTTGATCTCTACCATTATTTTCGCGATAGCGGCACCGATTCGTTTGACTTACTTGGGTATTAGTAAAGTACCTAATGAATTGCGAGAGGCGGGCTTGGCGTTTGGCTCAACGAAAACCAAGCTTCTGTTCCGAGTGGAGTTGCCGGCGGCCATGCCAAACATTATGGCCGGTGTGACGCAATGTATCATGCTGTCGTTGTCCATGGTGGTCATCGCCGCTCTAGTAGGTGCTGACGGTTTAGGTAAGCCGGTGGTCCGTGCCTTGAATACGGTGAATATCTCACAAGGTTTTGAAGCAGGTGTCGCCATCGTTCTTGTCGCAATCATGCTAGACCGTATTTGTAAAACACCTGGTATGCGTGGAGAGGGCTAAGTCATGGCTGTAGTTAAACTAGAAAACGTTGATATTGTCTTTGGTAACTTTCTCCATGAATCCTTACGTTTAATGGATCAAGGCATGTCCCGGGCGGAGATTCTGGCTAAGACCGGTGATGTGATCGGCGTACAAAACGCCAGCATCGATATTCACGAAGGGGAAATCTGTGTCTTGATGGGGCTGTCTGGCTCCGGTAAATCTACCTTGCTACGGGCAGTAAATGGTCTAAATAAGGTGGCACGGGGACGCTGCCTGGTACGTGACGGAGATCGCATGGTGGACCTCGCTAAATGTGATGAGGAAACCTTGCGCCACATTCGTACCCATCGCGTATCCATGGTATTCCAAAGTTTTGCCCTTATGCCATGGCTCACGGTGCGTGAAAACGTGGGCTTTGGTTTAGAGATGCAGGGCGTACCAAAAGCTGAGCGTGATGAGAGGGTAGATGCGCAGCTGAAAATGGTAGGCCTTTACCAGTGGGCGGATAAAAAGCCGGATGAGCTTTCTGGTGGTATGCGTCAGCGTGTAGGTTTGGCCCGAGCCTTTGTTATGGACACCGATGTGTTGTTAATGGATGAACCGTTCTCGGCCCTTGACCCTTTAATTCGTTCCCAATTGCAGGATGAGCTGATTGAGCTGCAGCGTCGTCTGAAGAAAACTATTATCTTCGTAAGCCACGATTTGGATGAAGCTTTAAAGATTGGCTCTAAAATTGCCATTATGGAGTCCGCACGAATTATCCAAGAAGACACACCCGAGCAGATCGTGCTGAATCCGGCAAACGAGTATGTGGAAAAGTTCGTTGCCCATACTAATCCGCTCAACGTCTTACGTGGCGACGCATTGATGACGCCTTTAGAGCAATTAGCAACTCGTGATGGCAAAGTCGAAGTTTCCCCAGATGTCAGCTTGCTTTTAAAAGAAGGTGTGTTGCAATCGGTGCAAAATGGTAAAGGTGAAATCGCAACGGCTTTGTGGGATCAATCCATGGATATCGAAAAGGTACCCGAGGGTGCGGTTATGCGTGTGCCGGTGGATATCTCTATGCGTGACGCGGTTGAAATTCGCTATCAAACCCATCAGTTTATGGTGCTAGAAAAAGAAGGTCGTTGTGTCGGTGTGCTGAATGACCACAATTTCTATCACGCCTTATTAGGTAAGCATTTCTCTCGCAGTGAGGCATCAGCCTAGACATCACTCTGATCTTGTCTACCTTTAAGGGAGCTCTTGTAGCTCCCTTATTTGTTTGCACTGGATTGGTGCTCTCATCTGCCTTTTATTGAGGCAAATGCACTCATTTGTTCATAAATTCAGCTTGTCAGTGAATGGTTGGGGTTGCTACCTTTAGCGCACTTTTTTACTGTCGAAAATCGTTTGGTCTGGAGCCGCTGAATGTTCAAACAAACCCTGCTACCCATCTGGAGTTTGCTCTTTGGGGTAGCCCTTATTACCATGGCCAGCGCCTTACAAAGCTCACTGATCGGTATTCGTGCCTCCATTGAGAATTTCGATACGGCGGCAGCTGGCTTTATCATGTCCGCCTATTACGTCGGCTTTATTGTTGGCTCTATTATGGTGCCGAATTGGGTGCGAAATGTGGGGCATATCCGCGTGTTTGCGGCGGTAGCTTCCATGGCATCCATCACTATCTTGGCCCAGTCTGTGATCATTTCCCCATTGTTCTGGATGGCGATGCGGATGGGAACCGGGATCTGCTACGCCGCGCTTTTTATCGTTACCGAGAGCTGGCTCAACGCCATCGCTACCAATGATACTCGCGGCCGTTTATTTTCAATCTACATTATCGAGATTTGGGCTAGCCAGACCTTGGGCCAATTCCTGTTGAACGTTGGTTCACCCAGTGGTTATGACCTATTTATTATTACCTCAGTATTGATCTCGTTGGCACTGGTGCCTCTGTTGTTGGTACGTACTCCTTCGCCAACCATTACGGTGCCAGAAAAACTCAATATTCGTGGTTTGATTCGCTCAGCGCCCTTGGGGGCAACCGCAGTATTTGTGGCGGGTATGAGTTCTGGTGCCTTGATTGGTCTTGCCGCTCTGTATGCCAAAACCTTGGGAATGGATGTGGTGCAAATTTCCATCTTTATTGGTGCCAGCTACGTCGGCGGTATGCTACTGCAGTGGCCAATCGGTAAAATGTCGGATCGCCAAGATCGCCGTTTTACCCTGCTGTGGGTTTCGTTACTGGGTGGGGCTGTGGCGCTTGTGGTACCCCTTGCCAATGGTTTGGACAGCGTGCGCTTGATGATGGTGGGTATGTTCCTTATCGGTGCGTTTACGTTTCCCATGTATTCCCTGGGTTCTTCCCATACCAACGATCAGTTGCGACCAGAACAGATATTATCCGCTAGTAGTGGTTTGATTTTGCTTAACGGTGCGGGTGGGGTCTTGGGGCCAATCATTGCTTCTGCTTTGATGGAATTTACCATGATCGACGCTTTATTCGTCTTTATCGCCTTGGCGAACGCAGGGGTTGGTGCTTTCGCTGCTTGGCGTATGGCAGTCAAACCACCGATGGTGGTGGAAGAGCAGGGCGATCACGTCCATGTTGGTTTGACTGTCAGCCCGGTAGTCAATACCGAGCTGATGGTGGATGCCGACCCAAATATCGATACGGTGGAAGAATTGATCGAAGCAGAGGCTAGAGCAAACGCTGAAACGGACTTTGAACATGTGGTTCCGGCTACCGATGAGGTAAAACCGGAAAGTGACACCACACCGGCTAAGCCCCCATTGTAATTGGAGAATTTACCTTTGAGTATTTTGATTGGCCCAGCAGACAATCCTGTTACTGCTTGGTATGCTTTTGGGTAACTGTAACGACTCGGGTTAAGACTGGCATGATTTGTGCCCTTGGTTAAAGGGTACGAGTTTATGCACCTGTACTTAACCGTCACATCCGCTGACCAAAAAACGTCATCGGGGTGTGCTAATTTCAGGCGCTACCACATAACTCCATAAGGTGGCTCCGTCATGAGAAAAGGAAAGAGTATGATTCGTAAATGTTTGTTCCCAGTTGCTGGTTATGGAACCCGATTTTTACCGGCAACTAAGTCTATGCCCAAGGAAATGCTGCCTATCGTGAATAAGCCGCTAGTGCAGTATGGCGTAGAGGAGGCTGTGGAAGCGGGTTTGGACAATGTGACTTTTGTAACGGGTCGAGGCAAGCGTGCTATCGCCGACCATTTTGACATCAGTTATGAGCTTGAGCATCAAATCGCTGGCACTAGCAAAGAGCAATATCTAGAAGGCATCCGTTATCTTATTAACAACGTCAATTTCTCTTTTACCCGTCAAAACAACATGCTCGGTTTAGGGCATGCCATCCTTACTGGTGAGCCTTTGATTGGTGATGAAGCCTTTGGCGTGGTATTAGCCGATGACTTATGTGTGGGTGGCGAACACGACGGTGTACTCGCCCAAATGGTGAAACTATACAAACAGTTCCGCTGTTCTATCGTGGCGATCCAAGAAGTACCAGAAGACGAAGTTCACAAGTACGGCGTTATCGCTGGTGAGTCGATGATGGAAGGTTTGTACCGCGTAACGGATATGGTGGAAAAGCCAGCGAAGGAAGATGCGCCATCTAATCTCGCGATTATCGGCCGCTATATCCTGACTCCTGATATCTTCGATAAGATCCGTGAAACGCCCCCTGGCGCAAACGGCGAAGTACAGATTACCGATGCAATTCTGCGTCAAGCCCAAGAAGGTTGCGTATTGGCCTATAAATTTAAAGGTCGTCGTTTTGACTGTGGTAGCGTCGATGGTTTCGTGGAAGCGACTAACTTTGTTTATGAGAACATCTACAAAGCATCATAATCAGAAACGGATACTAAAAAGAAGGTCAGCATTTTGCTGGCCTTCTGCATTTCTGATACCAGCTTATTAGGCTTGTAGATGCTTGTTTAACAGTGGTAATAACGTTTTGAATAAACGAGGATTCGCACAGATAACGTTACCGGTATCGATCGAAGGAGCGCCGTTAAAATCAGAGAATAGGCAGCCTGCTTCTTTGGCGATAAATAGAGGTGCTTGAACTTCCCACTCACGTAGCTGAATACCCCAAGCGGCGTCGACCCGACCCGCTGCTACGTTAGCAATGGTTAACGCTGGGCTGTCTTGCAATACGGCACGACCACCTTGGTGAGCAATTTCTTCTAGCACTTTAAACTGACCGCTAGCGTAAGGTAAGGTAACTTCTGTGCCAGGGAACTGGGCGGCAAAAGTGGCGCCGTCGAGTGAGCGCGCATTGGAAGTACGGATGCGGCTATTGTTTAGGTAAGCGCCACGACCTTTGCTGGCGTAGAACTCATCGCGGGTAACAGGGTTAACAACCACTGCGTGTTCCACTTTACCTGCAACTAAGTAGCTCATAGTAATAACATGGCCGGGTAAGCCTTGCGAAAACAAATGTTGACCTTGGATAGCATCAATCACCCAAGTGCCTTCTTTGCCTTCTTGTACTGTGCCTTGTAGACGAGTCTCGATGGTGTCTGCTGGGTAAGCTTTCTCTAAATGGTGAACGATAGTACGTTCCGCACCAGTACAAATATTTTGGTATGCCTCGGCACTGTTTTGACCTTGTTCACGGTCAAATTGCAGTTTTTCTTGTGAATGTAGGATGAAATCCGCGGCAGAGCGGGCTGCTTTTAAAGCGACATTAATTCTCGGTTGCATGTTATACCATTCGTTTGTCGAAACAGAGCATCACACACCTTGTGGATGTGTGAGTTGCAGTTAAAGTGTTAAAGAGCGTTACGGGCCGATCTAGCTGTATTGGTTTACCTGATCGTCACGTCAGAATTAGGGCGCGAATAATAGCGGAAAATCCGTTGCGTAGCTAGCGCTTTATTGGCTAAAAAATGGTCAATTCAACAAATGAGGGAGCGAAAGTGCTTTCCTGTTATCATAGTGCAAACCACTTATAGACAGTTCGGATAAAAATGCAGGATAAGATCAAGATAGTACTCGTGAACACCTCCCACCCAGGGAATATTGGCGGTGCAGCGCGAGCCATGAAAAATATGGGCCTAAGCCAGTTAGTGCTGGTGGAGCCAAAATGTTTCCCTAGTGATGAAGCTGTCAGTCGCGCTTCTGGTGCCACCGACATCTTGGAGCAAGCCATTGTCGTGTCTACCCTAGAGGAAGCGGTAGCGGATTGCCAGTTGGTCATTGGCACCAGTGCCCGTGAGCGTCATATACCTTGGCCTCTGGTAGACCCACGGCAGGCAGCGGAGTTGGTGTTTACCGAACAGTTGCAAACGGCATTTGTGTTTGGTCGCGAGGATAGGGGGCTGACCAACGAAGAGCTACAGCGTTGCCATTATCATGTGCATATTCCATCGGTTGAGGGCTTTAGCTCCCTGAACCTTGCTGCAGCAGTGCAAGTGATTGCCTATGAATTGCGCATGAAGCAACTTTCCTTGTTGGATAAGCCCATTGTTTCCAGCAAATGGGATGTGCCAGCAGCAACAACTGAACAAATCGAGTATTTGTTAAATCATCTTGAAACCGTACTCGGTGACATTGAATTCTTGGACCCTAAAGCCCCACGCCAAGTGATGACTCGCTTTCGGCGCTTGTATCAACGCGCTCAGCTCGATCAGCAGGAAGTGGGTATGTTGCGAGGCATGTTGACGGCCATGGAAAAAGCCAGAAAATAAGCGGCTTACTCAAAAAAAATGCCACTTCAAAGGTGGCATTTTTTTGGGAGATGGCGATTATTTGGTTTGAATTTCGGGACGACCAGGCACTTGCCATTGGGTATGGAATTTCTCGCCCGGTTCTGCATCTACACGCTCATAGGTGTGAGCGCCGAAGTAGTCTCGTTGGGCTTGCAGCAGATTCGCCGGTAGAATTTCAGAACGGTAACCATCGAAGTAAGCTAATGCAGAGTAGAATGCTGGTACTGGCACTCCAGCTTGAGCAGCCATTACCACCGCCTTGCGCAGACCATCTTGACGATTATCCATGGCATTCGCGAAGTAATCGCTAAGCAGTAAGTTTTCTAAGTCATGATTTTCAGTAAAGGCATCGGCGATCTTTTGTAGGAAAGAAGCACGAATAATACAGCCGCCACGCCAAATACGGGCGATATCGCTGAAATTCAATTCCCAGTTATATTCTTCCTGGGCAGCGCGCATGATTTGGAAGCCTTGAGCATAAGCACAGATTTTGGCGCAGTAGAGTGCATTTTCGATGGCATTTTCGATATCTTCGTTGCTTAGATCAGATCCTTGCACTTGGGCAACCAATACTTGTGAAGCTTTTTCCCGTTCCGCGGTGAGCGTACTCAATGCACGAGCGTAAACAGATTCGCTAATGATGCCAGCAGGCACTCCCATTTGTGTCGCGCTAATGGAAGTCCAGCGGCCAGTGCCTTTTTGGCCCGCGCTATCGAGGATCATATCGACCAGTGGGGCACCGGTTTTTGGGTCCTGCTGTTGCAAAATATCCGCCGTAATTTCAACCAAGTAGCTGTTGAGTACCCCTTGGTTCCATTTTTCAAACAGTTTGCCGATTTCAGCGGGTTCGTAGCCTAATAAGGATCGGATCAAATGGTAGGCTTCGCAAATCAATTGCATATCAGCGTATTCGATGCCGTTGTGTACCATTTTCACATAGTGACCAGCGCCATTGGGGCCAAGATAGGCGGTACAGGGTTCACCTTCAGTGACTGGTTGACCTGGTGTGCGCGTTTCAATCGGTTTGCCATTAGCATCCACTTTAGCAGCGACCGATTCCCACATGGGTTTTAGATATTTCCATGAGTCGGCATCGCCACCGGGCATGAGTGAAGGTCCAAAGCGTGCCCCCACTTCACCACCAGACACTGCGGTTCCGAAGAATTTGAATTTGCCTTGGTATTCTTGCTCGCGACGGATGGTATCGGTCCACTGGCTGTTACCGCAATCAACTACGATATCATCCGCTTCAAGGCCTGCTTCAATCAAGTTGTGACAAACGGCATCCACAGGAGCTCCAGCAGGCACTAGGACGACAATCACGCGAGGTTTAACTAAGTTGTTCAGTAGCTCAGACATACTGCTACAACCAACCATTCGTGGTGCGTCAACGCCCGCCGGGCGTTCTTTCGCTTCTGTGTCCAGCAGATCCTGAATCTTGGCAGCATCTAAATCAAAACCGGCAACCCGATAGCCATGGTCGGCAAGATTTAGGGCTAAGTTCTTGCCCATAACGCCTAGGCCTACAAATCCAATGTTGCAGTTTTGATTCTGAGTTTGCATATCTTTTGATCAACCTTGTTTAGCTGGTAGTGTCTTGTGGGGGATTTTTGGTCATTTCGCCGCTCATAAATTGTCATCAATTCGACGAAAGTAGAACACATGTGAAATTTTATGATGCTTTTTTGTAGTTAGTCGAGCCTTTTTCTAAATATTGACTGTTATTTTCTTAAAATTGTTACCGGTAAAGTTGTGTGTTTGCGACAGTAAGTAGTGATTTCATATCGTAAACGTAGCTTGCTTTCAGATATGTAATTTTATTACAGCTTTGTATGGCATATTTGGTGGTTGTGTTGACTGAAACCTAATCAGAAATCATATAAGTCTTTATAAATCAAAGGTTTGTTATTTATTTTTTTGTTTTAAAATTGAAATAAAATAACACTTGGTTATAACAATATTTTTTCTTAGATTGTTTTGTTAGTATTTGGCTACCCATAAAATTATCATCATCACCACAATAATAACGATAAAGAGCAGATAACTACTTTGTTCAGAGGACGCAAACAGACATGAACATGAAATCAGCAGACGTAACCATTCTTCGCAACCTAAACACCGCTGCGCTCGTTGAGCAGGCTTTGGCGAATGGCGAAGGCAAATTAGCAGACACCGGAGCGCTGGTAGTTGAGACAGGTGCTCGTACTGGTCGTTCCCCAATGGATCGTTTTATCGTCGAAGAAGACACTACCCGTGAGGCAATTCACTGGGGGCCAGTTAACCGCCCATTCCCAGAAGAGAAATTCGCGCCACTATGGGATCGTGTCGCTGCGTATCTGGATACCAAAACTTCCTATGTTTCTGATATTCATGTGGGTGCCGGTGATGAGTATTACTTACCGGTGGTGATGCGTACCGAGACAGCTTGGCAGCAGCTTTTCGGTCGTAACCTATTTATTCGCCCAGAGGTCTACAATCCATCGGCTAAGCAAGAGTGGCAAATTTTGAATGTGCCGACTTTTGAATGCGTCCCAGAGCGAGATGGCACTAACTCTGAAGCGTGCGTCATTTTGAACTTCAAAGAGCGTAAAGTGCTGATTGCAGGTATGCGTTACGCCGGTGAAATGAAAAAGGCTATGTTCTCAGTACAAAACTTCCTGTTACCTGAGAAAGACGTGCTACCGATGCACTGTGCTGCTAACGTTGGTACTGACGGCGATGTAACCTTGTTCTTTGGTCTATCTGGTACGGGTAAAACCACCTTGTCTGCAGATGAGTCACGCTTCTTAATCGGCGACGACGAGCATGGTTGGGGTAAAGACACCGTGTTTAACATTGAAGGTGGCTGCTACGCTAAAACCATCGACCTATCAGAGAAAAACGAGCCTGTTATTTGGAAAGCAATCAAGTTCGGTACTGTGCTTGAAAACGTTGTTCTAGACGGCGACCGTAAGGCAGACTATGCCGATACTTCTTTGACGCAAAATGGTCGCGCAGGTTACCCACGTGAGCATATCGCCAAGCGTGCCGAAGAAAACCGCGCCGGTGAGCCTAATGCGATTATCTTTTTGACCTGTGACTTGACCGGTGTTTTGCCGCCAGTGTCTATCTTGACTAAAGAAGCAGCGGCTTACCACTTCCTAAGTGGCTACACTGCACTGGTTGGCTCGACAGAAATGGGTGCGGGTAGTGGCATCAAGTCTACCTTCTCTACTTGTTTTGGTGCTCCGTTCTTCCCTCGTCGCGCTGATGTTTACGCTGACTTGTTGATGAAGCGTATCGAAGAGTTCGGTAGTAAGGTTTACCTTGTAAACACTGGTTGGACCGGTGGTGCACACGGTAAAGGCGGTAAGCGCTTTAGCATTCCAACGACTCGTGCTGTTATTTCTGCAATTCAATCCGGCGCACTAGCGGATGTTGAAACTGAGCATCTAGATGCCTTGAACCTAGATGTGCCGAAGGCAGTTGCCGGTGTCGATTCTGTGCTACTGAACCCTCGTAACACTTGGGCTGATCAAGCGGCTTACGATGCTCAAGCGAAAGATTTGATCAATCAGTTTGTAGAGAACTTCAAAAAGTTTGAAACCGTTTCTGATGCCATCGTCAAAGCCGGTCCTACGTTGTAAGCTGTAGTTCATTCGAAAAAAAGGCCGTTTGGGAAACCAAACGGCCTTTTTGCTGTAACCAGATTAGTGTTAGGGTTATGGCATCATGCCAAGGTGGGTAAGACCCATGTTTTCAGGTAATCCAAGCATGATGTTCATATTCTGAATCGCTTGGCCCGAAGCGCCCTTAACTAGGTTGTCGATGACAGACAATACCACCACTTTATCTCCTCCTTGCGGGCGATATACGGCAATACGACAGAAGTTAGCTCCCTTCGTACTGCGAGTTTCTGGCAGGCTGCCGGCAGGCATAACATCCACGAAAAACTCATCTTTGTAGCGCTCTTCAAATAGCGCCTGTAAGTCAACGCTGGTGTCAGTTAGTGTGGCGTACATAGTGGAGTGGATACCGCGAATCATCGGAACTAAATGCGGTACAAATGTTAAGCCAACTGGTTTGTCACTCACCGCTTGCAGACCTTGTTTAATCTCTGGTAAATGACGGTGTCCGGCGACGCCGTAGGCTTTAAAGCTTTCGCTCGCTTCACATAACAGAGTACCAACGCTCGCACCACGGCCAGCACCGCTTACGCCAGATTTTGCGTCGGCAATAAGATGTGCTGGGTCAACAATTCCTGCTTCCAAAAGAGGAATCAGACCAAGTTGAGTAGCGGTTGGGTAACAGCCAGGGTTGGCTACCAAGGTCGCTCCCTTGATTGCTTCGCGGTTTACTTCGGGAAGACCATACACTGCCTTGGCAGCATAGTCTGGAGTGCGATGTTCCATTCCATACCATTTTGCCCATTCGATGGTGTCCTTAATGCGGAAATCAGCACCAAGATCGACTACTTTAACACCACGATCTACCAACTCTGGTACTTGATCCATGGCAACGCCGTGAGGTGTCGCGAAAAATACTAAGTCGCACTGAGCAAGCGTGTCAGTATCTGGTACGCTAAAGCGTAAGTCGTAATGACCGCGCAGACTTGGGTAAATATCAGCAACCGGTTTGCCATCCTCACTACGTGAAGTGATATGAGTCACTTCAACTTCAGGGTGGTTGGCAAGTAGTCTAAGCAGTTCGGCACCGGTGTAACCTGTGCCTCCGACGATACCTATTTTATACACGGTCAGATCCTATAGTTTAGAGAAATGAGATAATTGCTTGTCGTAGGGTTAACTGGTTGAATAGTGCCCGAAAAACGATTCGCTTTAAAGTAAGGGGATGGTACTGAAAGGATTAAATTTTATCGCCAAACTACGGGAGCGGGAATCCTCCGCCGACGATTTACTGCTATTGTCAATTTTAGCGGTGGTTTGTGGTGTTATCTCTGGCCTTACCATGATTTTGATTGTGGCGGGGTTGAGGTTCTTCTCAGGAGTACTGTTGCCGGGGCACAGCGAAAACTACGAGGGACTCGATGGCTGGTTGCCCTTTGTTTTCCCGCTTGTGGCGACTTCTTTGTTGGCGCTCATTTGGTTTTTTCTGCCCACAAAATGGCAAAAAGTTGGTATTCCTTACGTGGTAGAGCGTCTCAACTACCACCATGGCAATTTGCCCATGGCGAACGGGATAGTGCAGTTAGTTGGCGTTTTTATCGGTTTATTAGGTGGCTTATCTATCGGTAAAGAAGGTCCAGCAGTACATATTGGTGCCACCTTTGGTAGCCAACTAGCGCAACGCTTTCGCCTTACTCATATCGGTATCGAAACACTTGTGGCTTGTGGTGTCGCCGGTGCTATTGCTGCAGCGTTTCAGACCCCTATCGCCGGCGTATTGTTCGCCTTTGAGGTCATTTTTCTAGAGTATCGACTCCGCCATGGGATACCGGTAATGTTATCGGCTGTGGTTGCGGTAATGTTGAGTGAAGCGACGCTAGGTAGTTTAGATATATTCACGGTAATCCATTTTGATTTAGCTGTGCCTACTCATACCTTGCTGCCAAGTTTGTTGGTGTTGGTGGTGGGTATTGTTCTCGCTACCAGTATGTTTTATCGGTTGCAGCGGCTTGGTTGGCGCCTGTTGGGATTGCCAATATGGGTGCGCTTCACGGCTGTGGGATTAGCTACTGGGCTAGTTGCCATGTTTTTACCCAGTGTTCTTGGTGGTGGCTACGACACATTAAACCGAATTTTTACGCAGCAAGCGCCAGATTGGTTGCTACTGCTGATAGTCGCTAAGATTGTATTAACTGGCCTATCAATTGGTTTGGGAATACCCGGGGGGATGATTGGACCTGCCTTTGTAATCGGTGGGTTAGTTGGTATGCAGGTGGGGTTGCTATTTCATGGCGTCTTACCCGACATTGCTGTTTATGGATTATTTCCCTTGTTGGGAATGGCAAGCATGATGGCGGCGACATTTCAGGCGCCTCTTACCGCATTGATCGCAGTGTTGGAAATGACGCATAGCTCCCAAGCCATGTTGCCTTCGTTGGTGGTGATTACCCTGTCCTGTTTAATAACGCGTCTGGTGTTGCACCAAGATTCTGTATTTGTCGAGCGTCTTCATGCAATGGGCATGGTGTCCAGTTGGGATCCTGTGCAAAAGCTACTGCGTCATAGCGATTTGCGCAGTTTATGTGAAAGTGTTGTGCAATTACCGCGACTTGCTCCCCCCGAGCGCCTAAGAGAAATCAATGCGAGTATGATAGACTTCGTGTTAATTGAGACTCTAGGTCAGACATCGGTAACGGGGAGAGAAGAGTTGCTGTCTGTGTTTGAACAGTGGCGTCTAGGTCCGCAACCTTGGCTAAGCAATGATGATCAAGAAGTGCAGCTTGATCTTGCTAAAATGGGGAGTTGGCAATCAGTTCTGGTTGTTCCAGCACCCGATACGCCGGCAGAGGCATTGGCTTTGATGAATCGCCATCACTGTGATCGACTGGTGTTGCAGTTTGAGCAAGGCCTAGGGTTAGTTTCTCGTTATCAGATTGATAAATTATTGCTGAAGGATTAATCATGTTGTGGGTGAAAGCATTTCATATTGTTGCTATGGTGAGTTGGTTTGCGGGACTCTTTTATCTACCACGGTTATTCGTTTATCACGCATCTACTAGCGATCAAGAAGGTTCTGAGCGCTTCAAAATTATGGAGCGCAAACTGTATCGCGGGATTATGACGCCGTCGGCTATCGCGACAGTTATTTTGGGTTTGTGGTTGGTCAGTTATAACCCAGATTACTATTTATCCTCCGGTTGGTTTCACGCCAAGATGCTGTTGGTTGTGTTGCTTTTAGGCTACCATCATGCCTGTGGCCGATTGCTGAAAAAATTTGCACTAGATAATAATACCCGCAGCCACATTTTTTACCGTTGGTTTAACGAGCTTCCGGTTTTGGTATTAATCGGAGTGGCTATTCTTGTTGTCGTTAGACCCTTTTAATTTACTTAATTAGATTGGAATTTTATGAGTCGCTCAGCAGATTTATATGAACGCGCCCAAAAGCGTATCCCAGGTGGGGTGAATAGCCCAGTTCGAGCATTCAATGGAGTTGGTGGTACGCCAATTTATTTTCAGCGCGGTGAAGGCGCTTACATGTATGACGAAGATGGTCAGCGTTATATCGATTACGTCGGTTCTTGGGGGCCGATGATTCTTGGTCATCAGCATCCAGATGTATTAGATGCTGTGCGTAAACAGCTAGAGTTAGGTTTAAGTTTCGGTGCTCCCACCGCGGTTGAGACGACAATGGCGGAGAAGGTCTGTGAGTTAGTGCCATCCATGGATATGGTGCGTATGGTGAACTCTGGAACTGAAGCAACCATGAGTGCGATTCGTTTAGCTCGTGGTTACACTGGTCGTGACAAAATCGTGAAGTTTGAAGGTTGTTACCATGGTCACTCAGACTCGTTATTGGTGAAAGCTGGTTCGGGCGCACTGACTCTAGGCGTACCAAATTCCCCGGGTGTTCCAGCTGATTTAGCTAAGTACACCATTACTCTGCAATACAACGATATTGATGAAGTAAAGCAGTGTTTTGCCGAAATGGGTCAAGAAATTGCTTGTATTATCGTGGAGCCAATTGCCGGCAACATGAACTGTATCCCACCGGTCGAAGGCTTCTTGGAAACGCTGCGTGAAGTCTGTGATGATAGTGGCGCAGTGTTGATTTTCGACGAAGTGATGACGGGCTTCCGTGTTGCTTTGGGTGGTGCGCAAGAGCGCTTTGGTATCACTCCTGATTTGACGACCTTGGGTAAAGTGATTGGCGCGGGTATGCCAGTAGGTGCATTTGGCGGTAAACGCGAGATCATGGAGCACATTGCTCCCCTTGGACCGGTGTATCAGGCAGGTACGCTATCTGGTAACCCAGTTGCCATGATGGCTGGTTTGGCTGTGTTGAATAATATTTCCGCTCCAGGATTTCATGATCAACTTGAAGCCAAGACGGTTAAGTTAGTAAATGGTCTAAAAGCAGTCGCTAATGAAGAAGGTGTGCCTTTAGCAGTTGTTAGTGAGGGTGGTATGTTCGGTATGTTCTTTACCGAGCGAGAACGGGTAACGACATTTGCTCAAGTGCAACAATGTGATACGGGTAAATTCCGCGAATTTTTCCATTTGATGTTGGAGGAGGGTGTCTATCTTGCGCCTTCAGCATTCGAGGCCGGTTTTACCTCCCAGGCGCACACCGAAGAAGACATCGATTTCACAATTGCCGCCGCTAAGCGCGCATTTGCGAAAATGACTAAGTAATTCGAAAAAAGTAGGTAGTAGATGAAAGTTGAAGAAGTGCCCGTAGAAGAAACGGAAAAAGACATTCCCAAAGATAATGTCGATGGCGAAGCAGAACTGAAACGTCCACGTCGCGGCGTTTATCTGCTACCTAATTTGTTCACCACGGCTGCCTTGTTTTCGGGTTTCTATGCCATTATTGCGGCGATGAACAGTGAGTTTGTTAATGCTTCGGTGGCGATCTTTATCGCTATGGTGTTGGATGGTCTTGATGGACGTGTGGCGCGTTTAACAAGAACCCAAAGTGCTTTCGGTGCAGAATATGATTCTTTGTCGGATATGGTGTCTTTTGGAGTAGCACCGGCGTTAGTTGCTTTTACTTGGGCGCTAGCCCCACTAGGCAAGGTTGGCTGGATTGCCGCATTTATCTATGCGGTGGGTGCAGCGCTTCGTTTAGCACGTTTCAACACCATGATAGGTACAGCCGATAAACGCTACTTTACTGGTTTGCCAAGCCCTTCTGCTGCGGCAGTTGTAGCAGGAGTGATCTGGGCAGCGAGTCAGGCCGGTATAACAGGTGAGTCTTTGGCTTCGGTGATGGCGATTTTAGTGCCAGTGACTGGATTGCTGATGGTGAGCAATGTTAAGTACCGCAGTTTTAAAGATCTCAATCTAAAGGGGCGGGTGCCTTTTGTGGTGTTGCTGATTGCTGTTCTGGTACTGGTGCTTGTTGCACTGGAGCCTGCTTTCGTACTCGCATTTGTGTTTTGCTTGTACGGGCTTTGGGGAATATTGGGAGTTTTTATTCCGAAGCTGCGTTAATAATTGGTAACTTGGTTAAGAAAATAGCCCGCTCAATCGTCAAAGATGAGTGGGCTTTTTTTTGGGGAGAGGATAATGATCATTAAATCTAAAGTGTCTTCACAAGCACAAGAGTGGGAAGTTACCGATCAGCAGGTATATCTAAATCGAAGACAATTTATGAAAGCGAGCCTAGCGACTGTAGCCGGAGCATCAGTTGCAGGCAACATATTTGCCGCAACAGAGACAAGCTCCTTGGTTGTGCCTAGTCAATTTGCAGAAGCTTTTTCTAATATCAAGCCTAGCAGTTACGGTGCGGGGGAAGTGGTGGCGCCGTTTGATGTTGCTACGGGATACAATAATTTCTATGAATTTGGCTTTGGTAAAGAAGATCCTGCAGAACGGGCTCATTTGCTGAAAGCAACTCCTTGGAGTATCGAGGTGCAAGGAGAAGCGAATAACCTAGGCAAGTTTCACCTTGAAGATCTTATCAAAGAAGCCGCCTTAGAAGAGCGTATATATCGATTACGTTGTGTGGAGGGTTGGTCAATGGTTATTCCCTGGGTGGGAATTCCAATGGCAACATTTTTAAATCGCTTCGCGCCAAACTCAAATGCTAAATATGTTTATTTCGAAACCCTGTACGACCCTGAGCAAATGCCTGGACAAAAGGGGCGAGGCTTGGATTGGCCCTATCGAGAAGCGCTGACTATTGAAGAAGCAATGCATCCGCTGGCATTTATTGCGGTAGGGATGTATGGGTCGGTACTGGCGAATCAAAACGGCGCACCTATCCGTATCGTGATTCCTTGGAAGTATGGTTTTAAAAGCATCAAGTCTATTGTCAAAATTCGCTTTACGGAACAGCGTCCCATGACTACATGGAATCGAATGGCTCCCCATGAATATGGCTTTTATGCCAATGTGAATCCAAACGTGGATCACCCGCGCTGGTCGCAAGCGCGAGAGCGTCGTCTGCCAAGTGGCGTGTTTTTGCCGAATATCATAGAAACAAAATTATTCAATGGTTACGACGAAGTGGCGTCACTCTATAGCGGAATTGATTTGACAAAAAACTATTAGAGCTAACCAAGCGTGAAAAAACTGATTCCTAGGATAGCTATATGGGTGGCTTACTGCATTCCAGCGGTATGGCTGATTGTAAGTTTACTAATTGGGAGATATTTCCCTGATCCCGCTGAGCCACTAATGACTTGGACTGGTGTATGGACGATTGTGATGTTGTTTCTGACGCTAGTCGTGAGTCCTTTGAGTAAAAGAATCCGGCGAGTAAACCTATTGAAATGCCGCCAAGGGTTAGGGCTTGCTTCCTTCTGCTATGCTTTCTTACATTTGTTGGCATACCTGTTCCTACATGCTGGCTTGGACGCGACGTGGGTAGTGGAGGATCTAACTGAAAAGCCCTACATCATATTTGGCTGGTTGGCTTTTGGTGGCTATGTCTTACTCGCATCAACGAGCAACCGCGTTGCTAAGAGAAAGCTTAAGCAGCGTTGGAAAAGTCTACATCGGGCAGTTTATCTGATCGCTTTGTTGAGTCTGCTCCATTTGTGGTGGCAGATACGAGCCGACTATCTTATTTCAATCTCTGCCTTGGTTGCGCTTGCCCCACTCATGTTGTGGTGGGTGTGGGGGCATCCAATCGTTAAAAAGTTAAAATAATTGAAAAAAGTGCTTGCGTTAAAAAATCGCGACGGTAATATACGCACCCACTGACACGGCAGGCCGCTAAGGACTGCAAAACAC
>NZ_VFRR01000043.1 GCF_006385675.1 Maribrevibacterium harenarium
AATATCTACCCCACTATCTCAGCTGGTTCCGGTATATGAAGCAGAATGAAAAGTCAGATCAAGGTCTGCTGTTTGCTGCTATGACCAACACCTAACTACAACACAGCCTTTTATATACAGTACTGTATAAACAAACAGTAAAGGTGTGATTATGTCTTCTTCTTTGCTTAAAAAGCCACTAAAGCGAACCTATCTACTACTAACCTTATTCTTGATTGCTATGTACGCGCCGGCAAAAGACTTGCTGACACTGCTGCAACAGCAATTTAGCCAAGCGAACATTGGCATTCAGACGATCTCATTTGGCAACCAATACCCATGGCAAGCAACGACTCATACCGGCTTTGTGCAAGCTTCAGAAAGCCTAACCGAGCCACAACAGATTTTCGTGCGTTTTTCCTTGCAAAACCCTTCAGCGACGCCGCAAATCTACAACAAGATCTGGCTTTATTTTGAGCATGAAAACGGCGATCGTGAATACACCACCGACTACACCCTGTACGACCCAGTCAGTCGTAGACGTTTAATCGGCTCGGCCGTTGAGGTTGGGCCAAGTACAAGTGTAGAGGTGTTGGCTTCTTACCGTTACATCCCAAGTTTTCAAGCGCGGGAACCGGTTAGTATTTCGGTTTCCTGGCAAGGGGATGATGTTCTCAGAAGCAGTAGCTGCCAATACAAGTTATCCACAAGTGCGATGACCCAGACAGGGGCGGAATGCCTCTAATACAGCAATAATTCACAAGCCGCTCGGCATAAGGATTACCTTTAGTTACTTTGGTTGGTGCTAATAGCGGCTCGTAATGGGATCTATTTTCCTAAAGCAATATGGTTGATAATCGTTTTTATTTGCAATAAGATCTCTGGACTTTCATAAACAATGGACACGGAGCCTGGAGACACATGAAGAAATTAATGACCCCACTGGCCGGCGCAGTCGCCGCTGCGTTACTTGCCGCTTGCAGCAGCCAATCGGTAACTTCTAACAACGATGCAACGGCAATCAATGTAGTCGATCATTACGCAGACATAGCAGAAGCTGTGTATGGGGATTCTTACACCACTGCACTAACTCTCCAAAGTGCCATTAACACCTTTTTGGACAACCCTACCGAAGCCAACCTGGAGCAAGCAAAACAAGCGTGGATTGCAGCCCGCGTTCCTTATCAGCAGAGTGAAGTTTACCGTTTCGGTAACGCCGCCGTTGACGATTGGGAAGGTAAGGTAAACGCTTGGCCCCTAGATGAAGGGTTGATCGACTACACTGCACCAGCTTACGGCACAGAAAGCGATATCAACAGCCTCTACACGGCAAATGTGATCGCTAACCCTACATTGGAAATCGGCGGTGAAACGGTCGATGCGACCAATATCACCCCAGAGCTTATTGCTGAGCATCTACACGAAGCAGATGGGGTCGAAGCCAACGTAGCAAGCGGCTATCATGCCATTGAATTCCTACTATGGGGACAAGACTTAAATGGCACTAACCCTGGTGCAGGTATGCGCCCAGCGACGGACTACGACCTAGCGAATTGCAGTAACGGCAATTGCGAGCGCCGTCGCCAGTACCTATCCGCGGTCACTGAACTATTGGTCGCTGACCTAAAAGAAATGGCCGATGCATGGAAAGACGGTGGTTACGCCCGTACTGCCCTAGTGGAGCAATCTCCAGAGCAAGGTTTGTCTACCATTTTGACTGGCATGGGTAGCTTGGCCTACGGGGAACTTGCCGGTGAACGCACTAAGCTTGGCTTGATGCTGCATGATCCAGAAGAAGAGCACGATTGTTTCTCTGACAATACGCACTACTCCCACTACTACGATGCCAAAGGTATTCAGAACGTATACTTGGGCGAGTACCAACGGGTTGATGGATCTTGGGTGAAAGGCCCATCCCTTTCTCAGCTAGTCGCTTCCAAGGATGCTGCTCTGGATCGTGAAATGAAGGCGAAGCTGAACGCTACCGATTCTGCTGGTCAGGCAATGGTGGATGCCGCTAATCAAGGCCAGACTTTCGATGTGTTGATCGCAATGAACAACCCAGAAGGCAACCAACTGGTACAGAACTTCGTCGATGCGCTAGTAGATGGCACCCGCACCACCGAAGAAATTATTCGCTTGTTGGATTTGCAAGATATCACTTTGGAAGGCTCTGATAGCTTAGACAATCCAAGCGCTGTGTTTTAATAGCGATTGCCATTGCAAAGGGTGACGATATGTCGCCCTTTTTGCGTTTTTTCAAAGCTATAGAAAGCAAGTTCAATGAAGTTACTTTTTCGTGATTTATTAGCTCGTAATTTGCTAGCACACCAGGTTTCAGCATTTGGTTTCATAGCGCTATTTGGTCCGCAAGCATTCGCCTACGACCAACCAATAGCGGGCATGAGCCCAGAGCAACGACTGGAATTTTCCTTGGGCAAAAGCTTGTTCGAGCGCTTTTGGGTGCCCTCCCCGTCATCCACCACCGCAAGTGATGGACTCGGCCCATTATTCAATGCGCGATCGTGCCATAGCTGTCATGTAAATGGTGGGCGGGGACACGCTCCGACCGCCGATCAGCTCGGTAGTGATGTCCCCTCTTTTTTCATTCGCTTAGGGGCGATCACTCAACCTTCTATGGATAAAGTTATCGGCGACCCAGTCTATGGCCGACAAATTCAACCCTTCTCCGCTACCAAGGTGATGCCTGAAGCAGACTATCGAGTAATTTGGCAACAAAAGTTAGTTCAGCTTGCCGATGGCACCGAGGTGAAATTGCGCCAACCGGTACTCGATTGGACGCGTTTAAACTATGGGGAACTCGCAGCGGATACGGGAATATCCATGCGGGTATCACCACCGCTCGTCGGTATGGGGCTATTGGATAGCATCCCATTGTCGCGGTTACAGCAATTAGCCGACCCGGATGACACTAACGCAGATGGTATCAGTGGGCGTATAAACTGGAGAGAAGTAAACGGCAACTTGGTGGCGGGGCGCTTCGGCCATAAGGCCAGTAATGTGAGTTTACGGGAACAAAATCATTCTGCTTTTAACGGGGATTTAGGGTTATCGACGCCACTATTCCCTTTCCCTAGTGGCGACTGTACCTCTGGTCAGCCCCTTTGCATCGACTCCCCGAATGGCAACTCCCCTCACTTAGATGATTTGGAAGTGAGCCTGGAGCAGAGCCGTTTAGTGGATTTCTTTGTCGCCCACATGGCACCACCAGCCATGAGAAACCTTAATGAGCCTTGGTTTCTAGAAGGGAAGGCGATTTTTGATGAGCTGAATTGTGGTGCTTGTCATACCCCCAAGCACACCACTCAATCGGATCGTTTCCCCCTATTAGATGGAAAAACCATTTATCCCTTTACCGACTTATTGCTACACGATATGGGCCCCGAATTGGCTTCTGATTTTCCGGTCTATTCCGCCAACCCACAAGAATGGCGCACTGCGCCTTTGTGGGGTATTGGCTTATCCGATAAGATCAGCGGCCGCACCGGTTTTCTCCACGATGGCCGCGCCAGAACTATTGAAGAAGCCATTTTGTGGCATGGCGGTGAAGCACAGCAAAGTAAACGGGGCTATACCCAACTTAACCAAGAGCAACGCTCTGTACTTATTCGCTTTTTGGAGTCATTGTAATGAAGTATCCACGCAATCTTTCCGCTTTAGCTTGCTCAGTCGCCCTGTGCATAACAAGCCACAGTTACGCTAATGATTGGTCTGCCGCTGTGGCAGGTATCCAAGCCGATGTTATTCAGCCAGCTTATAATAACTTGGCTCGGGACGCCCAGCAGTTACAACAAGCCGTGGCCGAGTTGTGCTTGGCTCCAACCGAACCCAAGCTGCAAAAAGTGAAGCAGCAATTCATCACCAACATCGACGATTGGCAGCAGATTCAATGGTTAAATTTCGGCCCTGTCACCTATTTTATGCGCTATTACGCCATGGAATACTGGCCCGATAAAAAAGGAATTACCCGCCGGCAGCTACAAGGCTTGAGCAAAACGCCTGAGGTCATGACAGATAAAGATTTCTGGCACAGCGCTAGCATTGCTGTGCGCGGCCTGACCGCCATCGAAACACTTCTGTATCATCCTGATTTTAATGTAATAGAACACGCGGCAGATTGTCATGTTCTGACAGGAGTAAGCGAGCATCACGCTGCGACGACGCTGGAAATCGCCAAACAATGGTCTGAATCTAAAGTGGGTGACTGGGTCTTTTTAGACGAAGATAGCAACAGCTCCCCCGACCATGGGGCGATGGAACTGTTTGTACAGCAGTGGATAGAGCATCTTTCAGCAATCAAAGACAGTAAATTAGAAACTCCAATTGGCTACAATGGTCGCGCTAACCTTAAGTTGGCAGAGTTTTACCGTAGCCAACAATCCCTACCCGCTATTATCGAAAACCTCGCCACTTATCCGGTACTATTCCATGCTGGTCAACCCTCTCTGTATGAGTTAGCGAAACGAAACGATGGGCCACAGGCGGAGGAAATGGACCGTTTATTCCAACAATCGGTTAGCTTGGCTAAAGCGCTCCCGGACGATTTCTTTAGTGGATCTTACTCGCAACAACAGCGCGTCGAGTTAGCTCGCCCCTTGGTTCAATCCATTTCTCAGTCTCAGGACAAGTTGGTCGAGCTAGTGACTAGCCTTGGTTTCAATATTGGTTTTAACAGTCGCGATGGGGACTAACATGCTTTCTCGCCGCCAATTTCTCGCTGCCGGACTTGCACTTGGTAGCGCTCCCTTATGGGCGAACTTAATCGGTAGCCGTGAAGGTATGTATGTCTCAGCTTTTTCGAGTGATGGTAACCACTTCGCCGCCGGCTTCAATGATGTAGGTAACATTCTCTGGCATATTCAACTACCCGAACGGGCCCATGCACCAGTACTACATCCAACCCAAGCGGTTGCAGGGTTTGTCGCCCGTCGACCTGGGTTTTATATGGATTTTGTGAATGTCCGCACGGGAGATTTTTTACAACGCATTACACCGACCCAAGACCATCATTTCTATGGTCATGCACTTTTTAGCCATGATGGAGATTTTCTCATCACCCAGGAAAATCACTTCCCAACTGGAGAAGGGAAAATCTTTGTGCGGCGCTGGCCTAGTGCTGAAGTGGTAGCAGAGTACTCCAGTGGCGGCATCGGCCCCCATGAAGCGGTATTTCTAAACTCCTCGACCATAGTGATCGCCAATGGTGGACTGAGAACTCATCCTGATAATGATCGGGATATTCTGAATTTGGATACCATGGCCCCTAATTTGACTTATTTGAATTGGCAGACTGGGGAAATTTTGCAGCAAGTAAAACACGCTGATAAGTGGCATCAGCTCAGCATTCGCCATCTCGATGTTAATCAGCATGGCGAAGTGGTGATAGGTTGCCAGCATCAAGGTGAAGCCTGGGAGCAAGTCCCCCTGGTTGCAGTCAGTCGCATTGACGCAACCGATTTTCGTTACCTAGACATGCCAGAGCCGATTAGAGCTCGGTTTAAGCAATATTGTGGTAGCGTGTGCTTCGATAAATCGGGCGAACTGGTAGCAATCAGTACCCCGAGGGGCGGTTTTGTCGCCTATTGGCGGATTAGTGATCACCAATTTATCGGCGTCGATAACTGTCGCGACGTATGCGGCCTAAGCCCTTCAAATGAATCTGGTTCATTTATATTGACGAGCGGCACAGGCAAGGTACTTAACACACTTGTTTACGAAAACCACATTGAGTTAATCACTCAGCATGCTAGTATCCGTTGGGATAATCACCTACGCAGGGTAACAATCTAGCCATCTAGGTGTGTTGCCCGTAAGCACAAACTAGGATAGTCGACGTGCAGTAGTAACTTAGTCAGAGGAGCAGCGAGGCAGGTTTGCTTCCTCATTTTGTACACGTTGTAGTTTGTTCATGCTATTAAAATTTTTAGCTCGTTTCTTCTTAGTTGGAACAGAGAGTGAAGACAGTTCCTCGCTTGCCCTGTTCAAAGTAAGTGCCCTACGCATTATTTTAACGTGCTGCCTAGCCGTTTGCTTGGGGTATACATTTAATGGGATGTTTAATGACATTTCCTCCCATTTTGTCGCCTACGGTATATTCTTTAGTGCTGCTTTAGGGAGCTTGCTGTATTTTAGTCGGTCCCATACTCAGCCTGTTGCCGCGATCACGCTAGGACTATTTGGCGCCTTTGGTGTTTTGCTAGCCTATGGGTCGGATGATCTCAACGCCGTCAAACTAGGGTTAATCAGTCTGTATTCGTTGCCATTGCTGGCGCGCATCTTATTTTCTTTCCGTCTCGCCGCCATCATCAGCATCGCCAATATTGCCTCTTTTGCTTTGGCCATGTATGAGTCGTACCACTTTACCAACCCAGACACCGAACTGTTTGGGGGTGTTTACTTCCAAACTTTGTCTTTTATTCTGCTTAACTTCGCTCTGCCCTTCTCTGTATCTCGGGTATTTCATACCTTGCAGGAATCTTTGGAGAAGCAGCAGGATCTTAATGAACGACTGAATCATCACTCTGAATTGTACGAGGAAATCTTTGAGCATACTGGCACGCCAACCTTATTGTGCAGCAGCAAAGGTGAAATTCTAAAGGCAAACCAGCAAGCGGTAGAGTTGTTACAACCACTCCGTAATCAGGCAATAGAGTCCTCTACCATTAACGACTGGCTTAGCCCAATTACCGATGCCAAAAGTCGCTATTTCTGGCAAAAAAACGTTTCGGAATGCTCCCTGCGGATTGATAGAAAGGTACACATTGAAGTACATCGTTCCAGCCTGACAAATCATGGCCACTATGTGTTGCACTTGCAGGACGTGTCGCACTTGAAAGCCTTGGCCGAAGAGCTAGAGACAACTCAGCAAACCAATTCTCAACTAGCTCATTTTGACTCCTTGACCCGACTGCCTAATCACCAGAACTTCTGTCGTCAGGTCAATCACCGCATCAAGAATGTGGCCCAGTACTATACCGGCGCTATGTTTATTATCCGCATTAGCCAATTCAAACTGTTGAACAAGCAATATGGCCGTGACCATGCGAACCGAGTAATCTTGAGCTTCTCTCGTAGCTTACAAAATAAACTATCAGCACAAACGATCACTGGCCGACTGCGTGGGGTGAAGTTTGCTTGCTTCTTGCCTCTTGGTCAGACCTATCTAATTCAACGCAACCTTTCCGCTTTGATTAAATCCGTATTGCCCACCAGCATTGAGATTGAAGGCGATCAACTCAATATGGATTACCAAATTGGCGTAGCCTACTACCGCAATGAAGGTGAAAGTGCCGAGGAACTGCTTGAACGCTGTGAAATGGCCCTAGAGTACTCCACCAGTGCGGACCGCATCTCCTACTACAACCACAACCTCGAAAGTAAACTCATTCAAAATCATCGTCTGGGTTTACAGCTAGCCGAAGCCGTTAAGAACAAAGAAATCCAGATTTGGTTACAACCACAGGTACATCCATCTGGTGAAGTCCGCTCCTTTGAAGCTTTAGCACGCTGGCAATTAGCGGATGGCACTTACGTGTCACCGATGATATTTATCAAACTAGCGGAAGAGCTTGGATTGCTGCCAAAACTGGCGGAAGGCTTGCTGCGTGAGCTGGTTTCGGTGCTAAAAGGTTGGCATCAAGAACATATCTCGATCCCCATTGCCTTTAATCTTGCCGGCCAAGAACTCATGAACGACGTGTTCTTTGCCCTGCTCATGTCACTCACTTCTGATCATCCTTGGTTAAGTGAGCTGTTGGAGTTGGAAATTACCGAGACTAGTCCAGATATGACTCAGCCTTTGATTCATAAGCGCTTGCGCACTCTGTCTCAGTACGGTTACACCATTGCGATTGATGACTTTGGCACCGGCCAAGCCTCTATGGGCCAACTGATTGATATTCCTGCCAATATTTTGAAAATTGATCGCCGCTTCGTTGCGCCATTGCCTGCCGACCAGCGTCATTTAGATATCGTTAAGTCCACGGTTCAGCTAGCCAAATCACTGAATATGAAAGTGATAGCCGAAGGTATCGAAAACCGGGAACAAGCTAACCTATTGATCAGCCTTGGTTGTGACACGCTACAAGGCTACTACTTTGGTAAACCGGCCCCAATCTCAGAGTGGATTGAGAATGACAACGCCAAAGCAAAATCCCTGCGTATGGTTTACTAGCGAGGGACTACCCTCGCTATTTTTGCCGGAAAAGCTTTCACAAGCGGCTAGGGCAATAGCTTATCAAATACCGCGCAGTCACTGTTGCGTTTATCAGCCTTAAGACGGGCCACTTTCTGCAGCAAGTTTTGAGATGCTTCACGTTGCCCAACCGACACGTTCTCGTCCACGGCATTACGCTCCAACATCGCCACATACTTGTTTAATCGCTCAGTACAGCGATCTTCCTCGGCGTATACACCGGCACTAGCACCTAGTACCCAGAGAGTCAGTACAACGGGAGTTAACGACTTCATAATTGTTTCCTAAAATCAGAGGTTAGGTTTTAGCACATTATACCCGCTCAACCGTGCATCAATAATGTAATCTTCACACTTTGTATTTCGCCCATTAAAAAGCTCAGCCAAGAGCTTGGCTGAGCTTTTATCGCCACTTAATGCGGTAACCGGCGATGGGTCACTGACGCCGATAGCGTAACAGCGTATCCTTAGACGGCCCACTCCCCCGTGGTGAACGGTTGGTTGTAATCACATAAAAACCATCGGAACTGGGTAAGATCTGTCGGTAGCGCTCACCGGTACTGGGTAATGGCTGTAGCGTTTTATTGGACTCGTCCAATACATATAGCCCGTTTCCTTTTAGTGTGGCCATTACCAGTTCAGAGCCAACAAATGCTATGCCAGAGGGGGCCCAAGTCGTGCGCCCCGAATGTACAAAAGGAGACTCCATTCCCGCTTGGCTTTCATCCCCAGAGATTACCGGCCATCCATAATTGCCACCGGCACGGACACGATTTAATTCATCCAATGCAGCTTGGCCGTGTTCCGCGACGAATAGCTCGCCGTCAGGACTCCAAGCCAAACCTTGGGGGTTACGATGACCAATGGAATATACTGGGGAATCCGGATAAGGGTTATCCGCAGGGATACTGCCATCCGACGCAACGCGCAAGATCTTACCGGCTAAATTGGAGGTATCTTGGGGGCGTTGATAGTTCTCTGTCCAGCCTGTGGTGACGTAAAGATACCCATCGGGGCCAAATGCGATGCGCCCCCCATTGTAATAATCATGGCCGGGGATGGCGTCGATGATGATCTGAGTTTCTTGCCAAGAAGACCCAACCAACTGCGCCATTACTACCCGATTAAGCGGAAGACCATTGTCACTATAGGAATAGTAGAAATACGCATGTTTAGAGGAAGAGAAATCCGGTACTAACGCAACGCCATGCAGCCCAGCCCCAGAATGGGTGCGAAGTGGTGTTGACGGTTGGAATGTCTGCCTTTGCAACCGCCCCTCTGAATACCATAAGACTTCCCCAGATTTTTGCGTGACAAGGAGCTGCTGCTTGTCTACCGCTACTAAATCCCAAGGGTAGTCCAAGCCTTCGGCGATGACTTCAATGCGCCAATCTTGCGCCTTACTCTGTAAAATTGGCTGTTGCTCCAAAGCTTGGGCAATCAAACTATGGCTTGCCAATAGACCGACAGCGATTTTGGATAGTTGCTTACGCCAATGCATCTTAGCTTCCCTATGGGGAAATTTGCTCGATGGTGACTTGGGTTTTGCCTAGCTTACGTAGCCAACTCAAACCTTCGTCAATATCCCCAAGTTTTACGAGTCCAGATGAATAACCAAAGTCTTTATAAAAAATCGCCAAGTTACCCCAAGGCGCATAGTAGGTAATCTCGCCTACGGATGGGTCATGACCACTTGGTGCTCCTTTTGTGGAAAGCTTCTTCGGAAGATAGGCGATTTTCTCTGTGGCAGCATAGTCACTCAATTCAATCGTAACCGGTAACTGCGCCACAAAGTCTTGGCTCGCTTGGCTATCATTCAAGGTTGCCGTGGCAGCACCATCGTTGGTGCTAATGCGAATACGCAGCTCTGCTGCTGATGTGGATTGTATGCCCATGGTAATAAGCAAAGCTCCTAGGATAAGTTGTTTCAACATAACGAAAGACTGCCAAATCATTTGCGACTATCAAACACTTTTTGGAATATAGGCATAGCGCTATATACATTCGGCCAATTCACATAAAACGCCATCTGTGTAAGGGCTTCAGAGGCTTCACCTTGCTCAAGGCCGTTGTCCAAAGCGCGATTTAAATGGAATGGCACTTGCTCAGACTGTCCATTGGCAACCAGGGACACGACCGTAACCAAGCTACGATCCCTAGGGGTCAAATCTGGCCGTAGCCATACTTCACGAAACAGGGGCTCGCGGGTTAAGTCTGCCACACCTTGTGATGTTGGAGCATAATGAGTCTGAACCGATTGCTCTCGGGCTGCTTCAAATTTTTCATCAAGAGGCAACAATTCAACGTCGCGATCCGGCAAAGTCGATACATCCACACCTTTTTCTTGATAAACGAGATCGGCTATCTGAGCAGCCGCAACGGCATTATTCAGACCTGCATAGAAAGCTAAATGAGTGATAATGCCAGAAAGTTCTACCGGAGTGAGGCCATTGTCCAACGCTCTGGTGAACTCCATCATCTGCAATTGAGTTTTTCCCGCTGCTATCAAGGCTGATACAGATACCAAACTGCGATCTCGCAGGCTGAGCCCTTGACGCTGCCAAAGATTGTTTTCAATCACTTCGGTTTGATATTGAGCTAACGCTGGAGCTGATCGCTCCAGTGTAGCATTCAGGTTTTCCGCACTCGCTGCGCTGGCCAACATTGATAATGCTAAGGTAATTAGTTTGGGCTGTTTCACTGCAATTCTCCTGAGCAAGTAAGTTAGAAATTCATTCGCCATATAAAAATGCCGGAGCATATCTCCGGCATCGTTGTGATTACATGTTGCTGCTAAAGAACTCTTCAAACTTCGCAAATGGAATCAGTTCTTTGTTGTGGTAGAGGTCCACATGGGTTGCCCCCGGGATCACCACAAGCTCCTTCTCTTCCCCTGCTTGAGCATAGACATCTTCGGTGAAGTAACGGGAGTGAGCGACTTCGCCGATGACAAACAAGATTGGGCGAGGAGAAATCCATTTAATATTGTCCAGCAAGGCAAAGTTGATGAAGCTTGGGGCTCTGGTCATGGTGAACTGGGCAATCGAGTTATGGTGGTACCCCAATGGACGGTTGTAGAACTCCGCAAATTCAGAACCAATCGGGTCGTTTTCCTTGTCTATTTCCATTGGTGGGCGTGGCGTTAGCGCAGGAGCATGACCTTCAAACTCGGCGTAGCGTTGCTCGGCAATCTGGTCTAGCCAACCATTACGCTGCTCGTCGGTAAGGGAGTCAGCGAAGCCCATTTTGTGATAACGGGAAATATCGTACATGCTCACGGTAGCCACCGCTTTTAGGCGGCGGTCAACTTGTGCCGCACTCAATGCAAAGCTGCCGCTACCACAGATACCAATAGCGCCAATGCGATCACGATCCACAAATGGGCGCGTTCCCATAAAGTCCACACCTGCGCTGAAGTCCTCGACAAAAAAGTCCACGGAAGAGGCGTGACGTGGCTCGCCACCACTGTAGCCATTGAAAGAGGCATCAAAGGTTAATGCCACAAAGCCACGTTGGGCCATTTCATTCGCGTACAAACCTGGGCTTTGCTCTTTCACACCACCGTAGGGGGCGCCGATGATTAGGGCTGGATATTGCTTGGTTTCATCCATGTCTTTTGGCAAGTACAAATCCCCGGCTAGGGTGATACCGTAGCGGTTTTTGTAGCTAACAGGCTTACGCACAACGTTTTCACTTAGAGTAAAGATGTAGTTATCGACAGCTGGCATAGTCGTCTCCTTAATGGCCTAGCGGTTAAATTGATAACAACACTTTAATGAATCCTAGCTAGACTACGTTAGCCTATTACTCTTGATTTATTGCCTATTTGTACAAGCCTAAAAACTCAGGGTATTTACCCTCTAAATTGTGAACTTATTCAAAAAGTCTTATAAAACGACATAAACTATTGATTTAAAACAATATTATTTAAAAATAAGGGATATCCCTCGTCCACAATACTAAATTCGCGCAAAAACTAAGGAATAAAAAACCATCCAATACATTGCCTAATAAAATTGCAATATAGACTAGAGCTCGATTATGATTGCAGCTTACTAACGCCCATGTTTGCGGAGCCTCCATGCATACAGGTTTACATCATTTGACAGATTCGGTGTTGCGGCTAGCACAAGGTCGTAACCAGTTCATCACCCCTGTCGAAGGGCTGATCATTAACCGCTGGGAACACCCCACGCCCCCGACGAGCTATTCCCATAAGCCCAGCATCTGTCTCATTACCCAGGGGGTAAAGCGAGTTATCCTCGGGGACGAAACCTACGTTTACGATGCCAATCAGTTTTTGATTTCCTCGGTGGACTTACCCATTGTCGCCAACATTGTTGAAGCGACCAGCGACCAACCCTATATTGGTTTGGTGCTAGAGCTGGATCTCAAAGAAATCTCGAAGCTGATATTAGAATGTGGCATCCACTTTAAAGAGAGCAATCAAGCGAAAACCGGCATGGCGGTCGGCTGTTTAACCAAGGAAATCCTCGACGCCTTCCAGCGCCTAATCAACCTGTGTGAGGACGAAGACAGCATTCCCATACTGGCGCCAGCGATCAAGCGGGAAATATTTTATCGTTTACTAAAAAGCCCCCAAGGCCACCTACTCCATCAAGTGGCCACAGCTGGCTCCCATAGCCAACAAATTGCCCGGGCCATTGACTGGCTATATGATCATTTCCATGAGCCTTTGAGTGTCAGCAATCTTGCCAACTATGTCGGTATGAGCAAGTCTGCCTTTCACCAGCACTTTCGTGCCGTCACTTCTATGACTCCGCTACAATTTCAGAAGAAACTGCGCCTTAATGAAGCGAGGCGACTGATGCTAACGGAAAGCCTCGATGCCTCCGCCGTCACCTACCAAGTGGGTTACGAAAGTCCTTCCCAATTCTCTCGGGAGTATGCCCGTTTCTTTGGTTTACCTCCGAAAAGAGACATCGAAACCCTAAGAGAATCCCCTTATATCACCCAATAGCCGTTATCCCATTATGGCTTTGACGGAGTAGTAGAACTCCCAGACTGTTATTCCCGGGAACAGCCGGGGCCCTGCACTACACTACGCCCACCCTGGTTGGGGCTGATGCGGATTTGCGTACTAATGCGTTCCTTTAGGGCCGACACATGGGAAATAATGCCGATTAATTTCTCTTCTTCGTGCAATGAAGCGAGGGTATCCAACGCCACTTCTAGAGCATCTTCGTCCAAGGTGCCAAAACCTTCATCCAAGAATAGGGAATCCACCCTCACCTTACGGCTGGACATTTTAGACAAGCCTAATGCCAGCGCTAAGCTGATAATAAAGCTTTCTCCACCCGATAGGTTCTTGGTTGAACGGATATCCCCCGCTTGGTAGTTGTCGATAATATTTAGCTCTAAGGGCGCTTGTTCATCCCGCACCAGTAGATAGCGGTCAGACATTCTCTCTAGCTGTCGGTTGGCATGGGCGACCATGAGCTCGAAAGTTAAGCCTTGGGCAAAGTTACGGTATTTTTTACCGTCCGCTGAGCCAATTAAACTGTGCAAATGATCCCAACGCTGGCACTCACGCTGCTGTGCCTCTAAAGCTGCCTGCTGTGATTGCACCTTGACTAGGTTCGCTTCATGTTGCTGCAAGCTGACTTTCAACTGGGCTATTTGCTCCCGAAGCTGCTCCATTTGCTGGTTGGCTTCTGCTACCTGTGACTCTAACTGATCTTGGGAAACCTCATCTTGCAGCTGCTCAATCAGCGCTTGTAATCGGCTGCGACGGTCAGCCATCATAGTGGCTAGTTCCTGCTGGCGTAGCTCGTAACCATGGTGCTGTTGTTGCAACGCCGCTAACTCATTGGCTTCGATACTCGCCGCCAAATAAGCGCTTTCGTCCTTAAACTGACGGTCGGCTAAGCCCTGTTGCCAGCGGACCGCCGCATCCTCTAGCTCGGATACAACCTGTTGCTGTTGTTGTTCCACGGCTTCTAGCTGGGTTTCTAACCTTGCTAAATCCCCATGAGCCCTCTCCTTCGCTGCCCGAGCCTGAACCAGCGCCTGCTCCGCGTTTTGCATCTCCTGTTGCTGGCTGTTGCGCTCCTGTTCAGGGCAGCGCTCTTGGAAGAGAGTGAAGCGTTGCTGTTGCAATGTACCGAGGCGTTGTTGATCTAGTTGTAATTCCTGTTCCAACTCCCCTAAAGCCTGACGATTTGCTTCTAGGGTGGCGCATAAGCGCTCTATTTGGGCATGTAGCTGGTGTTGCTGTTGCTCGCTGTAACGTAGATTATCCTCAGCGGCGAGCCATAGGCGCTGACGCTCTTTGAGAGGCTCAAGGGCCGTAGCGGCGTCTTGCTGTAACTGGCTAATACCCCAAGCAGACAATTCTGCTAGCAAGCGCTGTGTGGCCTGCTGCTGTTGTCGCTGCAACTGGTGCTGGGTTTCTTCCCCTTGTGCCAACAAGGCTTGGCGCTCCGCCACGAGACTCTGGTTTTGTAACACGTGCTTTTCACCGGCGTACACAGATTGCTGGGCTTGCTCTACTTTGGCTTTTTGCGCGGTGATTTGCTGTTCCAGTAAGTCTGCTTTTGCCAATAATTCTGTCACGATTTGCAACTGCGCCATGACAGCATCGACTGCGGGAATTTGCCCATGGGCATAGGGATGCTCTAGGGCCCCACATAATGGGCAAGGGTCCCCATCTTTTAGCTTCTGGCGCTGCTGCTCCAAGCTTTCAATACGCCGTAAATAATAGGCTTCTTGTTCATAGCGGTCCTTCTCGGCACGGTATTCCCGCACTAATTTCCCCGCCAATAATTGGTCTAACTGCTGTTGCCATTCATTAAGCTTACTAAGCTCTGACTGCAACTGCTGCTGGGCTAGGTGGTACTGTTGCTGGGCCTGCTCCAGCTGCTGATTAGCAAGGCTGACGTCATGACGGGCACGGGCGAGCCATTGTTCCTGGGCTTGGATACGCTGGTTATCCTCTGACCAATGCTGATAACGGCCTTCAATGGCCGCCAGTTCCTGTACTAACCGCTGGTCGGCTTGGTGTTCTCTCAGGTAGTCCCGGGCGTGCTGTTGCGCTTGGTGTAGTTTATCCCGGTGTTGCTGCTGTTCACTTAACTGTTCTTGGGACTGGGCCACGGTCGCCCGCAGTGTTTCCACACGGGTATACTTCGCCGCCAGACTTGCTTGCTGAGTTTGCAATTGATAATCCAGCTCTCGCACCTGCTGCCAGAGGGGTTCTGACTCGGCAAACCTGCGCCGCAGTGCCACCAGTGCTGCTTCTTTATGCTGGAGCTGGTCGTTGGCGGTGGTAGCAGCCTCTTGCAAGCTCGGCTTTAGATTCGCTAAACGCCATTGCTCTTGCGTTAATCCGGTTTGCCTTTGCCGTAGCGCCGTGATGTTTTGATAAAGTGAATGCAAGGTCGCGGCACGCTGCCCAGCCTCGATACGCTGCTGCAAGCGTTGGAAGAAGTCTTGTTGCTCATGGTGCTGATTCAGTTCGGCTTGGTAGCTATTCAACTCCCCCTGTAGCTGGATTTGTTGCTGGTAAGCTGATAAAGACTGCTGCCATTGTCCCAGTTGTTGCTGGGTTTGTGTCATCTGCTGCTCTAGCTCGATCACTTTATGCTGAGCTGTGTTTAGCTCTTCGTCAGATAATAATGCTATGCCAGATAGTTGCTGTTGCAACTGCTGCAAACGCTGCTTCTCCTCCCGGGTGCGCTCATGTACCGCCACGGATATGTCCGAATAAATCCCAGTGCCGGTGATTTGCTCAAGAATTTTCGACTTTTCTTCACTGTTGGCTTTTAAAAAGCTATCAAAACCACCTTGGGCTAATAACATGGACCGGGTAAAACGGTCGAAGTCCATGCCAGTTTTGGCTTCTATGATACCCAGCACTAAGCTTTTTTTGCTTTCTAGCACTTTGCCAGTATCTGCATCGGCGATTTCATGTTTCGGCTCTTGCAGTTTGCCAGTAACGGATTTGCGCGCTTTACTGTGGCTCCAGTGACAACGAAAGCGACCCGCTTGGGAGGAAAAAGTGACCTCTGCGTAGCACTCCCCCGCTTGTCGCGACAGGATTTCATTACCACTTTTGGTAATACGCCCTAGGCGCGGGGTCGCCCCGTATAATGCCAAGCAAATCGCATCCAAAATCGTTGATTTACCTGCCCCAGTGGGGCCAACGAGGGCGAAAATACCGTTATCTTCATACTCTGGCGCAGTAAAGTCGATACACCATTCACCGTATAAAGAATTCAGGTTTTGAAAACGAAGCTCTAATATTTTCATCGACTGTCCTTACTCGGCGTTGTGATCGGTTTCATACAGGCTTTGCAGAATGGATTGGTAGCAGTGACGCAATGCTTGCTGCTGCTCCGGCTCAATCTGATGGGCATCGAGACAGCGCTGAAATACGTCGTTCGCGTCTAAATCATCTAGTGTCTCGCTATCATCAATCTGGCGCATAATGCTGGCCATGGCGCGGCTATTTTTAATGCGTAGCACCTCTAGTTGGGTATTTTCCGTCAACTCACGCAGACTTTCTCTGAGTAGGTTGACTGACTCACTACCGGTGAATTCGATCTCTAGCCAGGCTTGACTGTGTTGCTGCTGCAATTGCTCTGCTTGTTGCATGATAGTTTGCTGATCCCCTTTTAGGCGGATCAACTGCTGCCAACAAGGCACTTCCAGAGGTTGAATGTCCAATTTGGCGTCGGACAGGGTCACTAAAACCACTTGTTTGGTTTGTTTCGCTTCGCCAAAGCCCATGGGTATTGGGGAACCGCTATAACGGATATGCTCCACCCCGCCCACCGTTTGCGGTACATGGAGATGCCCTAAGGCCACGTAATCCAAATAGTCTGGAAATACATCCGCGCCAACATGGGCCAACGTGCCCACATAGAGCTCTCGCACGCCATCCCCATCGAGGGTTTTGCCCCCAGCGGCAAACAAATGTCCCATGCCGATAATGGGAATCTGGGGCGCATTTAGCGTGTCACGCAAAGTTCGCGCATGGGCACAGACCTCACTGTAATGTTGCTTGATGCCCCAGATAAGCTTACGGTTTTTATCATCGATGCTTTCCCCGGCTTCTTGACTGCGAATATCTCTGTCACGCAAGTAAGGTACAGCACACACTATGGCTTCAGGCTGTTGCTGCTGATCTTTTAACACAATCACTTCGTCGGAGATGGCATCGCATTTCGCCCCAACCACATACACATTCAGCGCTTTGAGTAAGGACTTGGGCGCTTCAAGAAACGATGGGGAGTCATGGTTGCCGCCGATGATCACTACATGACGACAAGGAGAGGCCGCAACCTGGCACAAAAACTCATAGTACAATTCTTGGGCACGGTTGCTGGGGGTATTGGTATCGAATACATCCCCAGCGACTAACAGCACATCCACATGCTGCTGGTTTAAGGTATCCACTAGCCAAGCCAGAAATGCCTGAAATTCTGGGTAACGCTTGCGCCCATAGAGCGCCCGACCGATGTGCCAGTCGGAAGTATGCAGTAGTTTCATGGTAAAAATCGCAAAAAGTCGAATGTTCCAACAAGCGTAAGCCAACCGAGATGCTTGCGGCTAGCGGGGCTTAATGGAGCGTAATAGGCACAGAAGAAGGCTGTCCGAGGATTACTCTCGACACAGCTTCTGATAAAAACGGGCAGAGCTTGTCGCCGTGGTGAAACATTTCTCGTGACCCACTGGTAAGCGTATCCAGCTGCCGGGGCCATAACTCGTCCCTGCATAAACGATCTCTCCTTGAAGTATCAATAACTCAGCTAACATATTGGACGTTAGCATATAGGCGGCGCCTGCCGCTAGAGACTGTAAGCTTACTTGCTCCTGCTGATCAGCATACAGTAGACACATCTGATGCTCCGGCGTCACCGTTTGCCAATTGTCCGGATTATTGGTGTCAATGCGTACAAATTCGGTCTCCGTGTCCGACATTTGTCGCAGTTTCACAAAAATCGTCGCCCCATCGGGGCAATAGGGACTATGAACGGAGTCAGGTGGGTTACGAATGTAGGTGCCCGCCGGAAACTCCCCAGTGGCATCGCAAAAGGTGCCGTCTAGCACCAAAATTTCTTCTCCACCGGGATGTGGGTGAGGCGGAAATGAGGAACCAGCAACATAGCGTACTAGAGAAGTTGCCCTTGCTTTCTCCTCGCCTACCCGATCAAGCATCATCCGCTCCACTCCGGCTTGAGGTGAGGCCACCCATTGATGCTCATCGACGCGGATAATAGCAGGTAGTGAAAAATCGGCGTTTAATCGCATTCTAAAACCATCTATTCGAATCTAATGAGGTAAAGACTATAATTTAGTCATGTCCTTGGCGCCAGTCACTTGGTTACGACCATGTTCTTTCGAATAGTACAAGGCATCATCAGCCCTGGAAACCAGCTCGCTTGCCGTTTCATTAGGCATATAAGCGGCGACACCGATACTCGCCGTCACTTCTCCCACAATACTAAAGGTATGCCGAGCTATTCCGGCCCGCAGCGCTTCAGCAACCTTGAGGGCCTCTAACTCTTGGGTGTCTGGCAATACTACTAAGAACTCTTCCCCGCCCCAGCGACCCACTACATCAGCACGTCGCGTTAGTCGTGTCAGCATTTGCGCAAATTCCACCAGAGTGGAATCCCCTATGGCATGGCCAAAGATATCGTTAATGCGCTTGAAATTGTCGATATCGAGAATAATTACCGAGAAAGTCTTACCGAGCTCGCGGTACTGCTCAAGACTCTCTTCCACCCGATGGCGATTATAAAGTCCAGTTAAAGCATCTGTATTTGCCAAGACTTGCAGCTCTTTGTTTTTCGCTTCGATCATTTTCTTGGTTTTTTGCATCACGCTATGGCGCCAGAGCCCTAACAGCAGCAAAACCGCAAAACCGGCAACCACTTTATAAAGCAGACTGTAATCAACTCGGCTCTCGAAACGCACCGCAAGCCATTTATTGCTGATAGCCTGAATATCATCGGCATCCACACTAGATAGGGCTTTCTGCATGACATCGAGCAGCATGGGCTCGTCGTTACGGGTAGCGATACCTAATTCAAACTGATGGTCCATTTTTCCCGCAATATAAAGATCGGTAAAACCCTCTCGCTGTATTGCCGAGGCGATCACCGGTAGCGCATCAATGTAGCCATAAGCTTCCCCGGAGCGAACTTTTTGCACCCCTTCTACCAAGGTATCTACCTCGACAATCTCGATATTGGGATAATCTTTGGCGATTACCTCCACCGTAGAATAGCCACTCAACATCGCCAGCTTCTTGCCATTTAAAATATTCATATTATCGATAAACTGACGGCTATCTCGGGTAGCGATAACGAATGGGTACGAAAGATATGGCAAGGTAAAGTTTAAAAATTCCTTTCTTGATGGCGTTTCCATCGCCAGCGTTAGCAAATCGCAGCGCCGTGACTGGGCAAAAGCCATACTCTCTGCCCACGAAGACGTCGGCACTAGACGCAGGTTTAGACCCGTGTTTTTCGCTACTAACGCCAGTATGTCGGCGCTTACACCCACATGCTTACCCTCATCATCGATGCCCTCAAGGGGCATCCAACTTGGGTCAACACACATGGTAATCGCCCCCTTTTGGGCTAAGTACTCACGTTCTGGCCGGTTGAAACTGATGGACTTCGCCGTTTCGTTAGCGCGAATCCCCAACCACCGATTTGACAAGGCTAAGGTTTCCTCAACGGTGATCGCATCTAAGCCCTTTTGCAGTATGCTGTGTAGCTCTGGGTAATCCGACCGCACCCCAAATCTCAGGTCTTCTTTTTGGATAGTTGGAAGTTGCAACTCCCCGGCGAGACGCAAATTCGTGTAGGCGTTATCCTTAATAAGGGAGTCGATATTGGTCAAATTCTGCATCAACGCATCGACTTGTCCATATACCAGCGCTTTGGTCAACTGTTCGTAGGTTTCGTAGATAACCAATTCCATGGTGCCAAGCTGCTTTAATTCTTTTACGTAAAATACGTCTTTCAGCACCCCGACTTTTTTACCACGTAAACTGTCGATACCATCGTAGCTACCGAAGTCATCACGTACGTAAATCATGATGGGGATTTCATAATAAGGCTCTGTGAAAAGGGTAAAATCGGTGCGCTCGGGTTTATAGGAAATACTTGCTATCATGTCCACTTGGCGCTCTTTAAACGCCGACAAACCACGATTCCAGATCCCGTATTCGGGTTTAAATTGTAGTCCCGTTTTTTCCGACAGAAGAGTGAGCAAATCGTGTTCGTACCCCTGTACCTTACTACCGTGTACAAAACTAAAGGGTGTGAAATCCGGCATCATCGCCACTTTGATGTCTTTGTGTTCGTAGAGAAATGTTAATTCGTCACTGGTCAATGCCACTCCGGGTGAGGCCGCATTAAACACAAAGTTAGTATTCGCAGCCGTTTGAGTGAGACCCATCTCGTTAAATAAATTGCCAATGCGGGTGACACGGTTCAGATCAATACTGCCTATCGGGTAGTTTTTCGGCTGCATCATACGTACTGTCTGTTGCGCTTCGTATACAAGATGGTCACGACTCTTGTTTTGAGAATCGTATTTCGCCTTGATCAACTCCACCGCTTCATCAATATGCTCGAGGGCGTAATACCAGCCTTTGTTGCTCGCCTCAACAAACGCAGCAGTTTGTTCTGGTGATCGCTCGGCGAAATCCCTAGAGGTAAACACATTGACATCGTATAACTCAACGCCAAAGTTGTTGGGGTCGATAATATTGTAAGGAACCCCATTCTTTTTAAGGATATAAGGCTCGTTAGTAAGGAAAATCGATACCCCATCCACTTTGCCGTCAATAAAATCTTGGACATCAAATGTCGGCTGGACAAACTCGATTTTGCTCACATCCACCTTAAAGGTGCGAAACATTTGGGTGTAATTGGCATTTTTGATGTCCGCGTCGGAGACCATAAGACGCTTCCCTTCCAACTCGCTAGGGAAACTGATATCCGCACTGGTCGCAAGCGCTAGGGGCGAGCGTTTGAAATAATTCGCTAAAAAGACAATGGGCTCTCCCTGCTGGGCACGCTCAATAATGCCACTTCCCCAAATTCCGAAATCAGAGCGACCTTCGCTCACTTCCTTGACGATATCCATGCCGTTTTCGTATTCGAGAATGTCTACATCTAACCCGGCTTCCGCATAATAGCCCAGCTCCTTCGCCATATAGAAACCGGCAAATTCGAACTGATGCTTCCACTGTAAGCGCAAGGTGACTTTCTCGGACTCTGCTGAAGCGTAGCTCACCAGTAGCATCATTAAGAGGACGTAAACGGCTTTTACAAATTTAGCGCGAGATAGCAACATGCTGCCTTTTCCAAAGTTAACCAAACGTTAGTTTTTACGGCTACCTGACTCATCAATTGCGAGTACACAAAACAAGATCACACTAGGCATGTTGCTATAACAAGCCTAATTTAGGTATCGCTAACTAGAATAGCCTATTACGCCGTACCAAAATGTTAAATTTGGTTTCGTTTAGGGCATAGCATGACGTGGGTTAGTCACATGGTGGTCACAAAGGCCGAAATAGACGTAACAATGGCTAAACATGCCGGCATTGGCTATTGTCGGCGCTACTCCGATGGAATTTGCCAAGACCCCGGAAGGAAAGACCGCTGTAGGTGTGCAAGGTAACGACTTTTCGTCATCATCGTCCCCATTCCTTTCCACCCATTTCTACCAACCGAGACGCGGCTCGTCTAAAGGAAAAGGCGAGATCATTGGTGGCCGATAATTGTGCAAGTGACACGCCGCTTCGCCCCGTCGCCGACCACTCAAATTCTTCACCCTCTTTGGTGCGAATCATGGTCGTCGCAAAGGAACTCGAGCTCCCCCCCTTCTCACTGACAAACAGTTCTTCATTTCCATCACTGCATTCGATCTGCGCTTCAAAAGCAACAAATAGTTCATCGAGCGGAACTTTTGCCGCTAGCACCAAGCGGGTGCGAGATTCATAACACACGTCGATTAGGTTCACGAATCGCCGCGCTTCGTCGAGGTGATTAGCGCCTAATTGCGGCACTCGGTCTATGATGAGGACCGGAAATCGGTTGCATAGGGAAATATAATCGGCCGTGCCTAGCGGTTGGTGGCATAACTCGGAAAAGTTAAACCAGGCGCACCGGTCATTGAATCGGGCGACCTGGACGGTGCGACCGAAGAGTACGTCAATGACCTCGGCCTCCGTTCCAGATGCAGTGCCACCAAATATTTCTTTCAACTTCGCCTGCACGTTGTTGCCACTATTTTTATCGCCATGATCATCCCTGTTTGACCAAAAATAGGATTGACCGTCCGCTTGGGTTTCGAGTCGATAATCCTTGGTGGAATCCTCCATGGAGATAATGTCGAACCTGTGTTTTACCATGTCTATGAATGGCAAAAAGAGGGATCGGTTAATGCCGCCCTCATACAAGGTATCGGGGGAGCGATTCGAGGTAGCCACTACCACGACATTCCGATCCAATAATGATAGGAAGAGTCGTTTCAAAATCATGGCATCGGCAACATCTGTTACTTGAAATTCATCAAAACAGAGGAGTTGGGCTTCCTGTGCCAATTGCTGCGCAATGATAGGAATCGCATCATCTCGAGGGTGCTGCTGTTTATAGACAAAGATTCGATGATGGACGTCTAGCATGAATTCATGAAAGTGGACGCGGCGTTTGGCAATTTTTGCATGGTTCAGGCGGTTGCTGTCACTGTTACAGCAAGAATCATTATCAGGAATATTAACAGACGCGTAAAAGAGATCCATTAGAAAGCTTTTGCCGACCCCGACCGGTCCATGAATGTACATGCCTCGCGGTGCTGGACCAAAAGACCACAAATGGAACTTCTTTCGAAGAAAGGACTGAGAGGCTGCCATGGATCGCGCCGGTAACCGTAGCAGCGGACGGCTGCTTGTAGAACGTCTCTCTGTCGGTTTATCGGTACACACGGGTACTGGTGGGAGCGAGGTAAGAGACTCGAGCAGGGCATCAAGTTTTGCCGCGAGAGCGAGTTGCGCATCATCTCGTCTAACCTCCCCCGCATCCACTTTGCGTTCATACGCAGCTGTCACGTGGCCTGTCGGGAGAGACTGTCGAGCGACGCGTTGTTGTGCTGCCATTTTCTTCATCACAGTCTTCATCATGGGGCTGATAAGTTTATCAACATGGTAGGGATAGTATGATCCAGTACGCTTCTCATCACTTTTTAGATTGCCTTAGGTCTAGGGATTTATGTTCCATAGATAAAGCAGCCTAGTCTTATCTGAATATTTTCGAACAATAGGTTAGCGATCAAATTCATCAGGAAAGGTTCGCCGCGGGTCGAGGCCTACGGTTTAAAGCACATTGATAAAAAGAACAATATGGGAAAAGTGCCGGAGAAGGAAACCCCGCCGACGCTTTGTCGGAATTCAAACTAAGGTATCGCTCCTGAGTATAGAAAATAATTCGGGCGACGCTCAAAAACAGCACAAAAAACAATCAAAATGCCATTTTTTGCAAAGCAAGATTCAGAGGCAAATTTTCACTTTGGTCACAAGTTGGTCACATGGGGGTCACAATGGCCAAAATGGACGTAACAAGGGCTTAGGGGTTGACTTTTACAGAAGAGAAACAGGGAATAACAAAAAAGGTCGCAAAACGCTGGAAGGATTGGTATAACTGGCTTTGAGGGATTTCTAAACCTGAGGAAACACTGACAAAAATATGGTGGGTGTGGAGAGGTTCGAACTCCCGACATTCGCCTTGTAAGGGCGACGCTCTCCCAACTGAGCTACACACCCATCTTAGAGATGGCTCACTTTCTAAGGGATAAGAAAGTGGCGGAACGGACGGGACTCGAACCCGCGACCCCCTGCGTGACAGGCAGGTATTCTAACCAACTGAACTACCGCTCCACTTTCACTGATTTGACAGCGCTTGGCTATCTCGTCAAAAGATGTGCCGCATTATAGACATTAATTTCGACAGATCAATACCTTATTTAAAAAAATCTCCAGACTCGGTACTAAAGACAAAGAGATCGTTGATGACCAGATCTGGCTAACTCCCACTGGGATATGCTTTGTATACTTATCGTAGTTTTTAGAGGCTTTGTTTACAAACTGTTGCACAGGCTTGTTACAGTAAGTTTTACATAACCAAACAGTCAAACTACATATACTCACCAAACTCCACAGAAAAGTGGCTAGAACCCACAAATCTGACCAATAATTCAGCTTTCTATATACTTTGTAGCAGGTTTGTACAGTCTGGCTGATCACAATTCAGTTACAGGTCGTTGCAAGCGTACGCTTTTACACAACACATCTCGTCTTAAATTCAGTCCCTGACAGCCAATATAATTTGATCAACATCAAATATTGGTATTTTCAGGGAACACTGGATCATGTCACAGCTGGATAACGTCGCAAAGCTCACCACAGCCTTAGGCGAGTACTTCAAAAGCACACCACTGACCATCGCCGTGGTAGATGATATGCCCTTAGCGCGTCAGTCATTAAAACGCTCAATGGCAAACATTAGCGCCAAGGATGTACATTTATTCAACTCTGCCGAAAGTATGCTATCGGCGTGGAAGTCGCGCCACTTTGATATCATATTGTGTGATTTAAATTTGCCCGGTAAGAATGGCGCATGGCTTTTGAACCAAGCCAAAGAGCTGAAACTCATGGATTGTAGCGACATATTCTTTATGATCTCTGGAGAAACCCGCTCTAAAGCCATAAATGGACTACTTACTCTCTCCCCTGATGAATACATCATCAAGCCTTACAACGAAGTACTACTTTACCGCCGTCTCAAACGTAATCTTGAAAAGCGAGATAACTACATTTCTCTGATGACGGCGCTAAAAGTTGGCACCCATTACCGTATTTTGCTGGAAGACCAACTAGAAAAGAATCGCCCCACGGAACTTGGTGCAGCTAAAAGTTACCGGGCGGTTGGCGATGCTCTACTCGACTTAAATATGTACGATGAGTCGTTAAAGCTATATCGTGATGCTTCCAAGCGTTTCCAAGGCACCCACAACGAATGGGCACAACTGGGCTACGCGACAGCGTTAAATCATACTAACAATAAAGCGGAGGCAATTGAGACCTACACAAAGATGCTAACCAGCACCAATAACCCTTTGCGGATTCATGCTGCATTGGCGGAATGCTACAAAGACGTGGGCAATATGGAGCTGGCCTTGGAAAGTGCCTACGAAGTTTTTAAAGAAGCCTCTCACGACCTACTAATCGCCGAGCAAGTTGCCAACCTTGCGAAAGCTGCGGGAAAACATGCTGTTGCCGAGGAGGCATGTTATCGGATCGTGCGCTTGACCAAGCGCCAAGCTGACGACATAGGTAAACGCCTGTGCGATCATTTGCTGGCTTGCGGGGAGATAATCATCAACGGTCAAGACCCTATCTATGATTATTCGATCGTCAAACGATTCCAAGCATCCCTGCATGAGATGCGTGAGCTGAAGCACGTTAGTCCAGCGGAGCTGTCAAACAGCTACAAAGCGGAAATCCAATACTGCGTGTCGCAGAATAAATTAGATGCGGCCAGCGTTGCTCGTGGTCGATGGTTTAGATTGATTGATGCAGGAAAAGCGCAGGCCTTCACTAAGGCACAGCAATATACATTGGACAAGCTACTTGGCCTCTACAATAAACCAGCATTGGCGGCCTAGGGAAACTACGATCAAGTCAGATAATTCTGGTCTGACTTGTTCCACATGCCAGCAACCCTAAAAACGTGTCAGTTAGCCGCACTTTCCCGAAAA
>NZ_VFRR01000044.1 GCF_006385675.1 Maribrevibacterium harenarium
GATTTAAAAGAGAAAAAGGAAGGATTTCGGGCATTCCGATCACGTTTTTCGCTATTCCGATCGCCGATTCCGGAGTGGGGCTAAAAGTGATCGGATAATCGCGGAACCGGTGATCGGATTAAACCGAAATGGGCGATCGGACAATCCCGAAATGACCGGTCGGAATGCTCCGAAATATGCAGCCTAATCCTCCAAAACTGAACTTCTGGTCATAAAAAAGGAGCCCGCAGGCTCCTTAAGCATAGTTCCCGAACCGACCATTAGGTGCGGAAGCGAGAGACAATGCCGTTCACGTTTTTGCTTAGGTTCTCTTGTTTCTTACAGAGGTCGGCAAGTTCCGCAGAGATGGTCGAGATATCCGTAGCGGAGCGGGTAATGTTTGCAATGTGACCATTGATATCTGCGGTCACGGCTTGCTGCTCATTGGCAGAAGTCGCGGTGCGCATAGTCATATCGTGCATTTGTTTGACCACGTCCTCAATCTTATGGAAAGAGGCAATGGCTTGATCAGATGCCGCAGAAGCGTGTTCTGATTCATTCAAACAGTCCACCATAGCTTGGCTAGCAGCACGGGTGCGGCCCGACAAAAGCCCAAGGATAGAAGCAATTTGCTCCGTAGACTCTTGGGTACGTTGCGCTAATCCGCGTACTTCATCTGCTACCACGGCGAAGCCACGACCTTGTTCACCGGCACGAGCGGCTTCAATCGCTGCGTTTAGGGCAAGCAAATTGGTCTGCTCAGCGATATCGCCAATGGTAGACAGGATTTGGTTGATGTTGCCGGTTTCGTTTTCTAGCTCAGCAATAACCGCATTGGAATCCTGTAAGCGCTTGGTCAAGCGGGTAACACTATCGGTACTGTCTTTAATTAAGGTTTTACCAGATACCGTGGTCTCCAACACTTGCTCAGAGAACTGGGCTGATTCGGTACAGCTTTGGGCAGCTTCATTGGCGGCTTCAAGCATCTGCTCACCAGCTTGGGCAATCTGTTGTAACGCTAAACCTTGGTCAGAGGTAGCGTGATCCACTTCTTGGGCTTTTTGAGCCGTTAGTGTTGCTGTGCTGTTAATGTCGCCAGCTGCCCCTTTGATTTCTAGAATCATCGCACGGGTGCTTTGTAGGAACTGGTTAAACCACTGGGCTAGGGTGCCGGTCTCATCTTGGGTTTTGATATCGATCTTAGCAGTAAGGTCGCCTTCGCCTTCGGCAATGACTTTCAAGCTGTCAGAAACGGCTACAATCGGTGTTACTAGGCGATTCGCTAAGACGAAGCTAATTAAAATAAAACCTGCAAGCAACACGATACAAATCACGACAGTGGTTTGAATCATGTCATTGGTGGCAGCAAAAATCTCTTGTTCAGGCATTAGTGCCACAAATTTCCAATTTAGATTAGGAGAGGTCAAGATTTTAGCTTTGTAGGCTGCGCCGTTGATGCTCACATCGAACATACCGCTCTTGCTTGAAGCAATTTGTTTGTAAGCAGGATCACTCATTTCATTGATGTTTTTGAATGAGTTATCTGGGTTGATCACATCCACTAGAATCGCGCCAGTATCCTCGATAACCATTAGCGTCCCGGTATCACCAATCGGCGTGTTTTTCGCCATTTCGGTGAGTTTCTTGATGGAAAAGTCGATAGCCACTACACCAGCGAATTTGTTATTGCGTTTGAAAGAAGATACCGCTGATACATAGACAGCATCGTCAGGTTCCCAGTAGTAAGCTGGCCGCATCATCACCTTGCCTTGATTCTTTTCGGCAATGGTGTACCAAGGGCGTTCTTTGGGATTCCATTCGGCGTAACCATAGGTTCCTGGCCACTCCATATAGCCATTACCAGTATCACCCATGTAAACGTAAACCAAATTTGGATTCGAAGTACCTAGGTCTTCAAATAGATTGTAAACCTCTAACTCGGAACCACCATTTTTGCGGGCAATTTCCGCAGGGGCTTTTCCTTGCTTTTCGGCATAGGTAGTGAATAAGGGGGCATTAGGGTTGGTTACCGCATCCGCTTTTGACATAAATGCCACTGTATATTTGATGTCAGTGACGAATTGTTCAAAGGTCTTCTCTACCGCACTTAGGGTTTGAGTGCTTGATTCGTCGAAATCATGTACGGCTTGCTGACTATTCAAGATCGCTACGGCAATACCAACTATTAGTACGGGTAATACTGTCGCAAAGGAGAGAGCGAGCAGTAGCTTGGTTTTTATTCGCATAATGAAACCGGCAATATCGAGACTATTTTGTCGGTTATTAACGATATCGCTGATCAGACCAATCTACTGGCATTGAACGCGGCAATAGAAGCAGCTCGAGCCGGTGAATCTGGTCGAGGCTTTGCGGTGGTGGCTGATGAAGTTCGTACCCTTGCGCAGCGTACTCAAGAATCCACGACGGAAATTCGCGGTATGATCGAGCAGTTGCAAAAAGGCTCCGCTGCCGTGTCTGTGGCCATGACGGAGAGTAAAAATACCGCTAATGAGGCGGTTGAGAAAGCCCAGTTGGCTGATCAGTCTTTGAGTCGTATTCGCCAGTCTATTGAGCGCATCAGTGATATGAACTCTCAGATTGCTTCTGCGGCGCAAGAACAAAGTCATGTTGCCGAAGAGATTAATCAGAATGCGGTCAAGATCAAAGGCTTGTCTACTTCGGTAGTGGAATTGGCGCAAGGTTCGAACAGTGCCATGGCAGATCAAAAAGCCCATACCGAAGAGCAGAAGCGTTTGTTAGATCGCTTTATTGTTTGATAACTAATAAGCATATCCCACAAAAACCGGGCAAATCAGCCCGGTTTTTTTATGTGGATGTGTGCCGCTCACATGAAAAAAGGCCCGATAGTTAAACTACCGGGCCTTTGGTTTACCTAGTCGTCAGCTGCTTACAGGTAGCTTTCAATCGGTGGGCATTCACAGTAAAGATTGCGATCACCGTATACGTTATCGATACGGCCAACTGGTGGCCAGTACTTGCGAGCGCGAATCCAAGGCAGCGGGTAAGCGGCTTCTTCGCGGCTGTAGGCATGGTTCCACTCCGCTGCCATCAGGCTTGCCGCAGTGTGTGGTGCATTTACTAGCGGGTTATCTTCTAGTGGCCATTCACCAGCCTGTACCTTATTGATTTCTGCCTTAATCTGAATCATGGCATCACAGAAGCGGTCTAACTCTTCTTTGCTTTCTGATTCTGTCGGCTCAATCATTAAAGTGCCAGCAACAGGGAAGGACATCGTTGGCGCATGGAAACCGAAGTCCATTAAGCGCTTGGCGATATCTTCTTCGCTAATGCCAGACTCTGCCTTAATCGGACGAATGTCGATAATGCATTCGTGAGCAACGGTGTCGTTTTTACCCGTGTACAGTACAGGGTAGTGACCGGCAAGGCGCGTAGCGATGTAGTTTGCGTTCAGAATCGCATTGGCGGTTGCATCGCGCAGGCCTTGGTCGCCCATCATTTTAATGTACATCCAAGTGATCACCAGGATGTTGGCACTACCATAAGGGGCGGCAGAAACGGCACCATGTTGCACCGACTGTTGCACTACTGGTGATACGCTATGACCAGGCAAGAAGGGCCCTAGGTGCGATTTTACACCGATTGGTCCCATGCCTGGGCCACCACCACCGTGTGGGATACAGAAGGTTTTGTGCAGGTTAAGGTGCGATACGTCGCCACCAAACAAACCTGGAGGCGCAATGCCGACAAGAGCGTTCAAGTTAGCGCCGTCAATGTAAACTTGGCCTCCATGATCATGGACAACTTGGCAAACCTCACGGATATGTTCTTCAAACACACCATGGGTAGAAGGGTAAGTCACCATGATGCAAGAAAGTTTGTCAGCGTGTTGTGCCGCTTTTGCTTTCAGGTCATCAAGATCGATGTTGCCATTTTCGTCACATTTGACGATAACCACCTTCATGCCAGCAAGGGCAGCAGAGGCTGGGTTTGTGCCGTGGGCAGAGCTTGGAATCAAACATACATCACGGTTATGGTCACCACGGGATTTGTGGTACTTATCGATAGCGATTAGACCGGCGTATTCGCCCTGAGCGCCAGAGTTAGGCTGTAATGAGATGGTATCGTAGCCAGTGGCTTTAGATAGCATGGCAATCAAATCATCCAGCAACTGCTGGTAACCTTGCACTTGATCCAGAGGAGCAAACGGGTGGATGTTAGAAAACTCCGCCCAAGTGACTGGGATCATTTCCGCAGCTGCATTCAGTTTCATAGTACAAGAACCAAGCGGAATCATGCTCTGGTTCAAGGCGATATCTTTCACTTCTAGTTGATGCATGTAACGCATCAGCTCAGTTTCGCTGTGATGGGTGTTGAATACGGGGTGAGTTAGGTATTCATCAGTGCGCAACATAGCAGCAGGGATGCCTAGGTCTGCGGCGCTATCAGCAATTTCTTGCTCGGTTAGCAAAATGTTGAAGCTCGCAAGCAAGTCCACTATGTCAGTTAGGGTGGTGGTTTCGCTTACGGATAAGGACAAGGTTTTGCTGTTAACTTTAAACAGGTTGATGCCTTTCTGCTTCGCTGCATCAAAGATCACCTGAGTTTGGTCATTGGTTTTGATTACCAAGGTATCAAAGTGAGTGCTGTTTACTTCGAAAGTACTTCCCACTTTTTCCGCAATGATGCTAGTAAAACCAGCGATGCGGCTAGCGATTTTACGTAGACCTTTTGGTCCGTGATAGACCGCATAGAAGCCAGCCATCATGGCAAGTAGGGCTTGTGCGGTACAAATGTTTGACGTCGCTTTCTCGCGGCGGATGTGTTGCTCGCGGGTTTGCATCGCCATACGTAATGCAGGTTTGCCATGGCTATCGACAGATACGCCGATAACGCGACCAGGCATAGAGCGTTTGAACTTATCTTTTGTCGCTAGGAAGGCAGCGTGTGGACCACCGAAGCCCATTGGTACGCCAAAGCGTTGTGCGCTACCAACGACGATATCCGCACCCATCTCACCAGGAGATTTAATTAAGCACAGTGCCATTAGATCGGCAGATAGAGTAACCAAAGCATCTTGTGCGTGTGCTTTGGCAATGAAATCGGTTAGATCAACCACTTGTCCATCAATGCCGGGGTACTGGGTGATCACACCAAATACGTCGTGCTTGTCTAGATCCGCTAGCGGCGCAACTACTACATCGATTTCGAGTAATTCGGCACGCGTCTTGATGACATCAATAGACTGGGGTAAGCAGTTGTCGCTAACAAATAGGGTAGTGTTCTTTTTCTTACTAGAACGCTGCATCAACGTCATGGCTTCAGCGGCAGCGGTCGCTTCGTCTAGCAAAGAAGCATTCGAGATTTCCATACCAGTTAGATCAATCACCACTTGTTGGAAGTTAAGTAGCGCTTCTAAACGGCCTTGGGAAATCTCTGGTTGGTATGGCGTGTAGGCGGTATACCAGCCTGGGTTTTCAAGTAGGTTGCGTAGTACGGGAGTTGGTACATGGGTATCGTGATAACCCATGCCAATAAAACTGCGCGCGACACGGTTCTTGGCGGCAATGGCTCGCAATTGAGAAAGTGCTTCATTTTCCGAAACGGCCTGGTTGGAAAAGTCCAACGGCATATTACGAATGGCTTCCGGCACGGTTTTTTCAATCAGCTCGGTTAATGTGTTTGAGCCGATAGCGGCAAGCATTTGTTGGCGATCATTGTCGTCTGGGCCGATGTGACGGGAGATAAACTCATTGTCGCCTAATAGATCACGAATACGCGAAGTCATGGCATCAATTACCTACTTAAATGAATGGGAGAGGACTCGGACGACCAGCGCCCGAGGTATAGGCTGGTTAGGCGATAGCGGCGCTGTAGCCGTCGGCGTCTAACAATTTTTCGAGCTCAGCGGCATCGCTTAGCTTGATCTTGGCGATCCAAGCTTGCTCGTAAGGTGATTCATTGATCAATTCAGGAGAATCTTCTAGGTCACCGTTCACTTCGATTACTTCACCACTCACAGGAGCGTAAATATCAGAAGCGGCTTTAACTGACTCTACTAGGGAAAACTGCTCGCTAGCAGTAGTAGCAGAACCAACCTCAGGTAATTCGACGTAAACCACATCGCCAAGAAGATCTTGCGCGTGGTCAGTGATACCGACAGTAACAGTACCGTCGCCATTGTCTAATACCCATTCGTGGGAATCAGCGTATTTAAGGTTCGCAGGGATGTTGCTCATCACACTATTCCTATTTTAAAAGGGCCCGCGGGGAATACGGGCCCATATTGATTAGCGGTATAGAGGGAAGCGTTTGCAAAGCTCTTGAACTTCAGCTTTAACTCGGGCTTCCACTTCTGGGTTGCCTTCAGGCATTGCTACTAGACCGTCAAGTACGTCACTGATTAGGTGACCGACTTTACGGAATTCTTCTTCACCGAAACCACGTGAAGTTGCTGCTGGAGTACCTAGACGGATACCAGAAGTAACCATTGGCTTTTCAGTGTCAAACGGGATACCGTTTTTGTTACAAGTGATGCCAGCGCGCTCAAGAGCAGCGTCCGCAGCATTACCTTTTAGACCTTTTGGACGTAGGTCTACCAGCATTAGGTGTGTGTCAGTACCACCAGTTACGATGTCACAACCACGCTCAACCATTACTTCCGCTAGGGCTTTAGCGTTAGCAACGACTTGTTGGATGTATTCTTTGAATTCAGGTTTTAGTGCTTCACCGAATGCTGCCGCTTTACCAGCGATAACGTGCATTAGTGGGCCGCCTTGGTAACCTGGGAACACTGCAGAGTTGATCTTCTTAGCGATGGCTTCATCATTAGTTAGGATCATACCGCCACGTGGGCCACGTAGAGTTTTGTGAGTAGTCGTAGTAACAACGTGTGCGTGACCGAATGGCGTTGGGTGAACGCCAGTGGCAACTAGGCCGGCGATGTGCGCCATGTCTACCATTAGGTATGCGCCAACTTTATCAGCGATTTCGCGGAAACGTGCGAAGTCGATTTGACGTGGAATCGCAGACCCGCCAGCGATGATTAGCTTAGGTTGGCATTCAACTGCTTTTGCTTCTAGGGCATCGTAATCGATCAATAGGGTTTCAGGGCTTACTTCGTACTGAACCGCATTGAACCATTTACCAGACTGTGCTGGAGCCGCACCGTGAGTTAAGTGACCGCCAGAAGACAGTGACATACCCATGATGGTGTCGCCTGGTTGAAGTAGCGCTAGGAATACCGCACCGTTCGCTTGGGCACCAGAGTGAGGTTGAACGTTTACAAATTCGCAACCAAAAAGTTGCTTAGCGCGGTCGATGGCTAGTTGTTCAGTAACGTCTACGGCTTCACAACCACCGTAGTAACGTTTGTGTGGGTAGCCTTCAGCGTACTTGTTAGTTAGTACAGAACCTTGAGCTTCTAGTACTGCTTTAGATACGATGTTTTCAGAAGCGATAAGCTCAATGCCAGTCTCTTGGCGCTCACGCTCTTCAACGATAGTTGCGAAAAGCTCCGGGTCACGATCCTGTAGCGATTGGCTGAAAAAGGCTTCAGTATTAGCCATGTTGATATTCCTCTGTTAATGATTGTATGTCGTTGACATCAAGTGACACTGCTATTCTACCATCATGATCCTGTAAAAAGATGAAAAAAGGTCATCTTCACTGATAGCGGTTCGATAGCTGATTCGTTATTGTGTATTGTATCATAGACAAAAAGTTTCCGATTGGAAACAGGATTTCTTGAACAAACTGGCAATTTTTACGCTAGCCCTTATAGCACAAACGTTTGACGGCTTTATCGGTGGGTCTATTGGTCGCAAATGGTACTGAAAGCGTACTTTTTTGGTTGCAATAACCTATGATTCTTCCGATACTTGTTTCCAATCGGAAACAAGCTAACTAACTCAGAGGTTGCTATGAAACAAACCCCCCTATATCAAGCTCACGTAGATGCTGGTGCACGCATGGTGGAATTTGCTGGTTATGAAATGCCGGTTCAATATCCCATGGGAGTGAAGAAAGAGCACCTGTGGGTTCGCGAAAATGCAGGCTTGTTTGATGTCTCGCACATGGGGCAAGTCATTTTAAGCGGTGAAAATGTTAAAGCAGAACTGGAGTCGATTCTTCCAGTCGACGTACAAGGGCTAGCGGAAAATACTCAGCGTTACGGCTTCTTTACCAACGCCAATGGCGGCATTCAAGATGACTTGATGTTTGCCAACTGGGGAGACCGCATCTTTATGGTGGTGAATGCTGCTTGTAAAGATCAGGATATTCCCTACATGCAAACCAAGTTGGCCACTTCTAAGGTGGAACCAATTACCGATCGCGCTCTATTGGCCTTGCAAGGTCCTAAAGCGCGCGAAGTAGCTGGAAGAATGCTACCCGCATTGGCGACTATGACGTTTATGCAAACGGCTGTGGTTGAGTGGAATGGTTGTGAACTTTGGGTGAGCTGTTCTGGCTACACCGGGGAAGATGGCTACGAGATTTCTGTTCCAGCCGATCAGGCTGAAGCCTTCGCTGCGAGCTTGCTAGCACAGGAAGAAGTGGAATGGATTGGTCTTGGTGCCCGTGATTCGTTGCGTTTGGAAGCGGGTTTGTGCCTATACGGTCATGATTTGGATGAAACAACTTCCCCTGTGGAAGGGAGCCTAACTTGGGCAATTCAGAAGGTTCGTCGCCAAGGCGGTGAACGTGAAGGTGGTTTCGTCGGGGCGGATGTGATCCTTGGGCAATTCGCCGAGGGCGTTTCCCGTAAGCGTGTGGGTTTTGTTGTGGATGGTAAAGCTCCAGTGCGCGAAGGTGTCGAGATTGTTACCGCAGACGGTGAAGTGGTTGGTAATGTAACCAGTGGCGGCTTTGCGCCTTCCCTGGAGCGCCCCATTGTCATGGGTTACGTGCAAAGCGCCTACTTGGATACAGCGCTTTTCGCGAGTCTTCGTGGTAAACTAATACCTCTAGAGTCTGCCAAACTTCCGTTTGTGCCGGCACGTTTTTATCGCGGCTAATGCCACTTATCCTCAATTGAGGGTAGGGTAGTACAAATTTCAAGGCGCCGGACGATGAGTTCGGCGCTTTTTTGTGTTTCCTCTTATGATTTCGATAACATCCAAGCAAGTTGAGCAAGCGTTTGTCTCTGCTTTTTATAATGAATACAAAACGCTGTTAAAAGGTGGGTTTGACGAGCCATTTTATCGTGCAGCGACTGATCAACGTCCTGAAGCGGTGATCGAGTATCGGTCGGATTATGTGGCCAGTGCTTTACATGAAGTGGCACACTGGTGTGTGGCGGGACCTGAACGTCGTAAGGTCGATGATTTTGGTTATTGGTACACCCCTGATGGTCGTGACGAAGATATTCAGCGTCAATTCGAAGTGGTTGAAGTGCGTCCCCAAGCTTACGAGTGTTTATTTACTTGGTCGCTAAAACGTCCTTTTCGGGTTAGTGCTGATAACCTTGCTTTACACGATTATGACGACAGAGATTTTCAAGCACGAGTGATTGCTGAAGTAGGAAGTATTTTGGCAAGCGAGATGCCTCCCCGTGTGGCGCGGTTTTGCCAACATCTGTGGGGCTTAGTTTCTTCCCCAGAACACAAACTGACAAACTGGTTAGAGCAGCAGTATGAAAATTTTAGCAGATGAAAATATGCCCAATGTACACCGTCTGTTTGGTGGTTTGGGTGAAGTTGTCACCAGTCCTGGAAGAACCTTAACGCCAGCCATGTTAGATGGGGTTGATGTGTTGTTAGTGCGTTCGGTGACTAAAGTAAATGAGGCGCTGCTGAAGGATTCAAGCGTTAAGTTTGTCGGTACGGCCACCATAGGTACGGATCATATTGATCTTGAATACTTAGCGCAGCGGGGGATTGGCTTTGCTAGTGCGCCGGGGTGTAACGCAGACGCGGTAGCGGATTATGTATTTAGTGCTTTAAGTTACCTTTATTTAACCCGCGGTGTAACTTGGTTAAACGCGAAAATCGGTATTCTTGGACACGGCAATGTGGGCAAGGTAGTGGCAAGTCGGTTTAAAGCACTAGGCTGTGATGTGTGTGCTTATGACCCTTTGTTGGCGGATTCGCAGTTTAACGTTGAGCCAGCCGATTTGGCGACAGTAATGGCTTGTGATGTGATCTGTCATCATGCCCCCTTTACCGCAGAAGGTGAGTACCCGACTAAAGGTATGATTAATGCGGACCTTATTGCTAACTTGCAACCTGGACAAACCATCGTGGCTGCTGGCCGTGGTGGTGTTATTGATGAGATCGCTTTAGTAAAACGTCAGCAAGAGCTGCAAGGGTCGCTCAATCTGGTGTTTGATGTGTGGCAAGGAGAGCCAGAAATAAATCGAGAGCTTGCTCCGCTATGTGACATCGTTACGCCCCATATTGCCGGATATAGCAAACAAGGGCGCGAAAAAGGGACCTGGATGGTATATCAAAGTTTGTGTCAGTTTTTCGGTTTAGAGGTAAAAATTGACTACCAAACTGCCGTGTCTCGGGGTAGCATCGGGCATCTTGAATTAAATGTGCAGCCGAGTTTGCACGATTTAATCGCCCGAGCATGTCACGCTATCTACGATGTTGCTCGAGACAGCAACCGTTTTCGTTATAGTTACTTGAATGGCTCCCACAGCGGAGTTTTTGATTGGTTGCGCAAACATTATGTAGAGCGTGATGAATTTGGCACCTGCCAAGTTCGCCATGCGAGCCTCGGGGCATTGGGTTTTGAGTTGATTTAGCAGCTGCAGTAGGAGTCCGGATGGCGGAGCTGAAACAAGTAGATATAGATGATCTGGATGTGGCCATTGGAACCAGTGTCCAGCTTGAGTTTATTTCTCCTCCGGGGCGTCACACGGTAAGAGTATTGGGCAGGATTCCTGGACGATCTTTGATTGTTTCGTGTCCCAAGGTGAATGGTAAAAATATACTAGTTAGGGATAGCCAAGTGGTTAACGTGCGCCTCATGCTAGATACTGCTGTTGCCGCTTTCTCTTCAAAGGTGGCGAAAAGCTACCTCGATCCTGCTGGTCACCTACATATTGCCAAGCCTGCCTATGTGGAAACCTCTGTGGTGCGTCAAGCTGTAAGGGTAGAGACGCGCCTTATTTGTAAGCTTGATCCTTTGTCAGGAGATCCTAAATCTATTCTGCAGGCAGCCAACGGTATTGTTGTGGATTTGAGCCTGGGAGGCTGTAAAGTCCTATCCAAAGAAGATTTTGGCTCTGTGAATCAAGTGATGAAGATGGCTGTCAACCTGACAATTGGAGAGTACAGTCACATCTTGAAAGTGGATTGTGAGATCCGTAATCAAGAAATCCAGATGATTGAGCAGGTTCAAGCTACACTTGCTGATAATGCCTTTTTAGCCAATTTGGGGGTGGATTATCTCTATGTGTATGGGATTCGATTTAGTGAAACAGGTAAGGAAATGGGCATTCCCTTGATGGCTTATATACTTGATACACTCAAGAAAAAAGGCAGGTAGCCGAGACCCTTGGAGTTGCACGGAAATTAAAAACGGGAGCTTGGCTCCCGTTTTTATTGCTTTAGATTAAAGATTCTGCAAAGCACGAATCCGATCATCGATCGGTGGGTGGCTAGAAAATAGCTCACCGAAGGTGCTGTTGCGTCCTTTACGGATGCCAAACGCCACCATGCTTTCTGGCATCGTATTCTGCTCGTTTTCAGCTTGGATGCGTGCTAGGGCGGCTATCATGGCGCCTTTGCCTGCCAAACGAGCGCCAGCTTCATCGGCACGGAACTCACGGTAGCGGGAGAACCACATCACAATCATGCTGGCCAAAATGCCAAACAGAATTTCAAATATGAAGGTGGCGATGTAGTAGCCCCAGCCTACAGAACCACTTTCTTCATCATCCTTGCGAAGAAATTGATCTACGGCATAGCCTGCAATGCGGGCAAAGAACATAACAAAGGTGTTCACTACCCCTTGGATTAGGCTCAGCGTTACCATGTCGCCATTGGCAACGTGCCCGATCTCATGTGCCATTACGGCTTTAATTTCATCTGGTGGGTAGCGCTCTAGCATGCCGGAAGACACGGCAACTAGGGCGTCGTTCTTGTTCCAGCCAGTGGCAAACGCGTTGGCTGAGTGTTGTGGAAATACGGCCACTTCAGGCATTTTGATGCCTGCTTTTTGGCTTAGCTCTTCTACTGTGCCAAGCAGCCATGCTTCCTTATGGTTGCGAGGTTGCGTTATAACTTCTGCTTTCGTGCCGAATTTCGCCATGGTTTTTGATAAAAATAGAGAAATCAGGCTGCCTGCGAAGCCAAATACGGCGCAGAATATTAATAGAGAAGTCAGGTTTAGACCGCTACCAGATAGGTAGTGGCTGACGCCGAGTAGATTGAGAACCACACTGGCAACAATCAATACGGCAATATTGGTTAATAAAAAGAGAACTATACGCATCTCATTTGCTCCGAGGATTAACGTTAATACGGTAATGGTGCTGAGACTGGAAAAATCAAGTTAAGTTCTGCCGTGTTTAGTAGATTTTTCACTGGATAAAACCATTACATTTTGTTGTGGTCGAAGGTGTTTTATGACAAAAAACTAAACGCTAGGCCAATAGCGAGAGAGGAAGAACAAATGACAGACTGGCAAGACAAATTAACCCCTGAACAATATCGTGTTACTCAAGAAAAAGGCACAGAAGCGCCTTTTACAGGCCAGTACGAGCATTTTTACGAGGCCGGTGAGTATCATTGTATTTGCTGTGGTGCGCACCTGTTTTCATCGGTGACAAAATACAATTCTGGCTCCGGTTGGCCGAGCTTTTACGATACTGTAAAAGAAAATATCAAAACCCTATTCGATGCATCCCATGGTATGCGTCGAGTAGAGGTGGTGTGTGGAAAGTGTGAGGCCCATTTAGGTCATGTGTTTGAAGACGGGCCAAAGCCAACAGGGTTGCGCTACTGCATCAACTCCGCTGCGTTGGATTTCAAACCAGCGGAGTGAGTGTGGGGCAAGATTTAAGGAAGAGGGCGACGAAGTAAAGTCATGACGTTCGGGTCAGCCACTAAACGTGCCACAGTATTACGAATAAGCTTGTCGAGGCTGGCCTCAACTTCATATGCGTCAGGTAGAGTGCCGTATTCGTCGACAAGCTCAGACTCGTAGTTAGCTTTGTAGTTTGTTGTGCCTGCGACCACATTGGCATTTAATTTAAAGCTGATCGTGGCAATTGTCTTTAAAGCTTGGGTTTGGGTGGTGTAACTGAGTTCAGTGATGGCAAGTTGTAGTTGGTGAGCTGGTTTATTTGACGTATTGATCTGGCTAGCGACTATGCCTTGCGCTTTGAGTTGATTAATTAGCTCATTGGCAAGCGCGGCTTCCGGAGAGTTGTTGACGACTAAGTCTGCTTGTTCACCAATGCCGGTTGTAATAGTGCCTATGTTACTGTTTACACTAGATTGGCTGCTAACTATCACTGTGGCGTTTTGGACTTGCTGAGCCGCTACGGGTGTTTGCTGTAACAGGTTGAGTTGGTGTGTCGTGGATGCGCAGCCAGCTAGCAGTAATAGAGTGGCGGGTAAAAATGCGAAACGGGATATTTTCATAATCTGACTCTTAGTATTTTCGATTAGTTGGTGTTTTTAGATAGTGGCGGTAGAAAATGACAGTTAATTTAAAAAAGTTGTTGATTTTCCGTTTGGTAACAGTAATATACGCACCCGCTTGCACAGCAAGGCGCCGGTGTGTCCCATTCGTCTAGTGGCCTAGGACACCGCCCTTTCACGGCGGTAACAGGGGTTCGAACCCCCTATGGGACGCCAATCTAAGGATTGGCTGTTTTTACCCAGCATAGCCTAGTTTGCGGCAAGCTTAAAGCGGGAATAGCTCAGTGGTAGAGCACAACCTTGCCAAGGTTGGGGTCGCGAGTTCGAGCCTCGTTTCCCGCTCCAATATCTACTCAAAGAGTAGGGCTTCTAAGGAAGCAGATGTGTCCCATTCGTCTAGTGGCCTAGGACACCGCCCTTTCACGGCGGTAACAGGGGTTCGAACCCCCTATGGGACGCCAACTTAAATGCGGGTTGTTAAAATAGCATGACAGTATGCGGGAATAGCTCAGTGGTAGAGCACAACCTTGCCAAGGTTGGGGTCGCGAGTTCGAGCCTCGTTTCCCGCTCCAATTTCTACTCGAAAGAGTAGGGCTTCTAAGGAAGCAGATGTGTCCCATTCGTCTAGTGGCCTAGGACACCGCCCTTTCACGGCGGTAACAGGGGTTCGAACCCCCTATGGGACGCCATCTTAAGTCAGATGTAAAATGTCTTCTATGCGGGAATAGCTCAGTGGTAGAGCACAACCTTGCCAAGGTTGGGGTCGCGAGTTCGAGCCTCGTTTCCCGCTCCAATTTCTCTACGCGAGAATATCTGTCCCATTCGTCTAGTGGCCTAGGACACCGCCCTTTCACGGCGGTAACAGGGGTTCGAACCCCCTATGGGACGCCAACCTAAATGCGGGTTGTTAAAATAGCATGACATATGCGGGAATAGCTCAGTGGTAGAGCACAACCTTGCCAAGGTTGGGGTCGCGAGTTCGAGCCTCGTTTCCCGCTCCAATTTCTACTCGAAAGAGTAGGGCTTCTAAGGAAGCAGATGTGTCCCATTCGTCTAGTGGCCTAGGACACCGCCCTTTCACGGCGGTAACAGGGGTTCGAACCCCCTATGGGACGCCACCTAACTCAAGCTTTCGTAGCTGGTGTAAAAGAGTCGAAAGTACGCTTTCATGTGTCCCATTCGTCTAGTGGCCTAGGACACCGCCCTTTCACGGCGGTAACAGGGGTTCGAACCCCCTATGGGACGCCATCTTAAGTCAGATGTAAAATGTCTTCTATGCGGGAATAGCTCAGTGGTAGAGCACAACCTTGCCAAGGTTGGGGTCGCGAGTTCGAGCCTCGTTTCCCGCTCCAATTTCTCTACGCGAGAATATCTGTCCCATTCGTCTAGTGGCCTAGGACACCGCCCTTTCACGGCGGTAACAGGGGTTCGAACCCCCTATGGGACGCCATCTACTTTCCTGATATCATCAAGCCTTTCAAGTTAAGGCATTCTCTTATGAAGTGGTTCGTCAATTACCAGCCTACTAATGCACTCGATATTAATGATCGTGGCTTGGCCTATGGTGATGGCTGTTTCGAGACAGCAGTATATGACCCTCAGCACGGCCTGTTACACCTCGATGTTCACTTGAGCCGTTTACTGCGTTCCTTGCGTCGTCTTGCTATTCCGTTTTCCGGTGAGCAGTCAGCAAATCTGTCTCTATTTCTTCAAGCGCTACATTCTGAATGCCTGGAGCGTTCAGTGATTAAAATTGTTGTAACCCGCGGAGCAGGGGGGCGTGGCTATTTGCCGCCTCAGGAACCTAACGTGGTGGTTGCTGTCGGGATAGCGCCGATGCCGGATTATTCTTACTGGAAACAACATGGGGTAAAGGTTTCAGTTTCACCGATAACCGTGTCCCGCAATCGAGTTCTGGCGGGGATGAAGCATCTATGTCGGCTAGAAAATGTGCTGGCCAAACAACAGTTATTACCGGATGAATTTGAAGCTATCATGGTGGATGAGTTCGGCAATGTGGTGGAAGGTATCCAAAGTAATATTATCTGGCGTAAAAGCAAACGTTGGTACACACCAGCCCTGTCACGGGCAGGAGTTCATGGTTGTGGTCGTCATGTATTGGCGTCAAAGCTTGATTGTTTGACTATTGGACAGTTTTCCACAAGTTCCCTAGTCGATGCTGACGCAATCTATTTTATCAACAGTGTTGCTGGAGCCATTCCGGTTGCTCGGTTCCAAGATCAAGATTATCAGTTTGGTCAGCATACCCAGTGGTTGGATCACCAATTGTTGGTCAGCGAATAGGTTAAGACATAAAGATAGGAATCTATGAATACAATTAAATGGCTGCTAGGACTAGTGTTCTTGGTTGCTAGCCTATTGGCTGGCGCAGCATACGGCATCTACTATGGCTTGACTCAGCCACTTTTGATTAGCGAGCCACAAGAATACCAAGTGGAAGCAGGATACACGGCAAACCGAGTTGGGGATCAATTTGCCGCTAGGGGCTGGATTTATCATCCGATGTTGGTACGTGCCGCAATGAAGCTCAATCCCCAATGGGTTCTCAAAGTGGGAAAATACCGTTTAGAACCGGACATGAGTTTATTGGACGTGCTAGCCTTGATTGACTCCGGCAAAGCCATCTTCCACGAAATTACCTTGTTGGAAGGGAAAACGGTAAAAGACTATATCCAATTAATGGCGGCTAAGGGCAATATAGAGATGACATTAGAGGGTGCTTCGTTACGGCAAATTGCTGAGGCGTTAGGGACAGATTACGCCAGTGCAGAAGGATTAATTTTCGCCAATACCTACCGCTACCACGACGGCGACCGAGATATTGATATCCTGTTGCATGCCCATGACGCGCTCAATCAACAGCTTGAACAAGCATGGCAGCAACGTTCACCGAAGCTTCCCTTGACTGACCCTTATAGTGCGCTAATTATGGCCTCGATAATCGAGAAGGAAACTGGGGTGCCAGAAGAGCGGGGACTCATATCTGGCGTATTTGTGAATCGGTTACGTAAGAATATTCGCCTGCAGACTGACCCAACGGTAATTTATGGCCTGGGGGATAGATTTAATGGCAACCTAACCCGTGCTCACTTGCGTGAAGATACGCCATTCAATACATATCGTATTGATGGCTTGCCACCGACGCCGATTGCCAATGTTGGTAAGGCCTCCTTATTGGCTGCGGTGCAGCCCGAACATACGGATGCCTTATATTTTGTTGCCCGGGGTGATGGTACCCACCAATTTTCACGGACATTACGGGAGCACAACGAAGCGGTAGCACACTTTCAAAAATATCGTCGCCGCAGTGACTATCAATCTTCACCGAATCAATAGGGGTTAACATGAAAGGGCGTTTTATTTCTATCGAAGGCGGAGAGGGTGCAGGCAAATCGACCGTCATCAAGTTGGTCAGGGAGTGGCTGCACGAACGAGGCTATCAGGTAGATCTTACTCGGGAGCCAGGTGGTACACCGATGGCCGAAGAGATTCGTCAAGTCATGCTGGCACCAAGGGATGAAACAGTGGACAACTTAACCGAGTTGTTACTGGTATTTGCCGCTCGGCGACAACATGTTATGGCCAGAGTATTGCCAAAACTACAACAAGGCGAGTGGGTCGTATCAGATCGCTTTTTGGATTCCAGCTACGTTTACCAAGGCTTAGGCCGAGGCATAGACACCCGTACCATCGATATGCTGGCGTCACTGACCGTTGGGGATACCTTGCCTGATTTAACTTTGCTATTGGATGTGCCGGTAGATATCGGCATGGAACGTGTTCGTTCCCGCGGCGCGAAAGATCGTTTGGATGGAGAAGCCTTGCATTTTCACGAGCAAGTTCGTCGTGGTTTTTTGCAGCGCGCCGAGCAGGACCCCAGCCGTATCAGTGTGATTGATGCGTCAGGCACATTGGAAAGCGTCTTGGAGCAAGTTCGCGTGACGTTAGAGCAGCGTCTATTTTCAGGTGACCAATGACTTTTGCCAATTGGTTAAATGAACCTTACCAGCAATTGTTACGACGCATACTACAAGGCCGTCTGCATCATGCCACCATGATACTTGGGGAAGCAGGAGTCGGTCAGCGACAGCTCGCAGATGCCGCGGCTGGGTTATTATTGTGCCAGTCTTTGACCGAGAATGGCCCTTGCGGTCAGTGCCACGGATGTCAATTATTTAATGCTGGAAATCATGCAGACCTGATGTTGGTGGACCCAGAGGGGGCGACCATACGGGTAGATACTATCCGTGATTTGAATACCCAGATGAGCAAAAAATCTCAAGTTGGCAAGGTGAAAGTCGCCGTTATCAGTCAGGCCCAGCGCATGAACATTAACGCCGCGAATGCGCTCTTAAAAATGCTTGAGGAACCACCTGAGAATAGTTACTTTTTACTCACCTCAACATCCGCCAGTAGTCTATTGCCAACGATTCGTAGTCGTTGTCAGCTGATCAATATCCAGCCAGCCCCTTCGGCTGTCAGTGCTTGGTTGACCGAACAAAACTTGAGCAACGCTGATCAGCTGGCTTGGTTAGGTGTCGGGCCATACGATTTATTAGCTCTAGATAACAGTCAAGAGCTCGATTTCTATCGCAACTTTCCCTTACAACTGCAACGTTGGCTGGCAAGTGAAATAACCACCCAGGAATGGCTCAAAGGCGCTAAGTCCGAAGAGCAGGGTTGGTATTTGAAGGCGTTTTCCGCATTTTTTCGGGCGACCTTAGCATACAGTGCGGGGCAGCCACTGCCAGTGGTGTTAGAGGCTCCGGTGACGCTTGCTTTACAGCGCTTTACCCTGGATCGCTTATTGCAAATTCATCAGCGTTTATTGACGTTGCAGGATTCGATGAATCGCACCAACTTAAATACTTCGTTACAACTTACAGCAGAAATTAATTCTTGGTAGTTTTATGTTAATAGATACACATTGTCATTTGGATAAGCTTGAACTGGATCAGTCACCGCATCGCCTAAACGAGCTACTCAGCCGTGCTGAAACTGCGGGGGTAAAGCAAATCCTGACCATTAGCGTGGATCTTGATAATTTTGAGCAGATTTACTCCCTCACGGAACATGCTGGAATCTGGGCGAGCTGCGGTGTTCATCCGTTGCACGAGGCGGGTTTATTAACTACCCCTGAGCGCCTGGCCTTGTTAGCTCAAGCCCCCAAAGTAGTTGCGCTTGGCGAGACTGGGCTGGACTACTTCTATGATAAGGAACCGGCCAATCACCAACGCCAGCAACAGAGTTTTGCTATTCATTTGGAAGTAGCCGGTCAGCAGGGTTTGCCCACAATCGTACATACCCGCGACGCGAAAGAAGATACCCTTGCTCTGATCAAGCAGCACGGTAACCGGGATATCGGTGGCGTATTACATTGCTTCACCGAAGATTATGATATGGCAAAACGTGCCCTTGATGAAAACTACCTGATTTCCATTTCTGGCATTGTGACCTTCCGTAATGCCGACGATTTACGCGCCACTGTCAAGAAATTGCCGTTAGAAAGTTTGCTAGTGGAAACCGATTCTCCTTACCTTGCACCTGTTCCTCACCGAGGGAAAAAGAATGAGCCAAGCTTTGTTCGGGATGTGGCTCAGTTCGTTGCCGATATTAAGGGTGTACGCTATGAGGCGTTACTAGAACAAACTGCTGCGAATTTCTTTAGCAAGTTCTCCAAAGCCGATCCTAGCAGCCTACTTAATTGATTTTAAATAGAAGTTTGCAAAATAATTAATGAGTCGAGGCAGCGAGTACGCTAAGCTCGACACTAAATTCAGAATAATAGCACCGCCTAAAACAAGGATGCCGAATGATGTCTAATACGGTTAAGCCTCTTGCAGCAGAACAGCTGTGCGCCAAAGTTCCTACACACCATTTACCTTTTAGCTCTTTAAACGAGATTGAGCCGCTCAGCGGCATTTTAGGACAGGAGCGTGCCGTTGAGGCTATCCAGTTCGGTGTTGCCATGCAGCGTCCCGGTTACAACATTTATGTTATGGGGGATTCTGGTACTGGTCGTTCCTCCTATGTAACTAGCTATCTGCGCAGCGAAGCCAAACGTCGTTCGGCGCCGAATGAATGGGTATATGTCAACGATTTCAAAGAAAATCGTACGCCAAAAGCGATTGAGTTCAGCCCGGGTAAAGCCAGCGAATTTGAGCAGGATTTGCGTACCGTGATTGATGGCTTGATGGCGACATTCCCTGCGGCGTTTGAGAACCCCACTTACCAACAACAAAAAAGTGCGATTGATCGCGCCTTTAATGAGCAGTATGAATCGGCTATTAACACGGTAGAGCGCTACGCCCTCAAAATCGGGGTAGCTATGTTCCGGGATGCCTCTTCGGTGAGTTTTGCGCCCATGCGTGATGGCAAAGCATTAGAAGAGAACGAGTTTACTACCCTAAGCGATGACGAGCGGGATGCCTTTCAAGCGGCGGTTTCGGAGCTTGAAACGCGCTTGAATGACGAGCTGCTCAGTTTGCCCCTGTGGAAACGCGCTTCTTACGAGCAGCTACGCGACCTCAATCTTGCAACGGTCAATGAGGCATTATCACCATTAATGGCTCCGGTTTTTGAAAAATACGCCGAGCACCAGGGTGCCAGTGACTATCTGCAAGCCATGCGCGAAGATCTGGACAAGGTGATTGTCGATCAGATGGTTGATGATAAGGAAAACGTAGGGCGCGATGAAGTTGGTCGCCGCTCCATGTATGAAGAACTTTATCTACCTAATATTGCTGTTACCCATAAAGCGGATGGCGGTCAGCCGGTGGTGTATGAACCACATCCGACCTACCGCAACCTATTTGGGCAGGTGGAATACAGCAGCGATCAAGGTATGTTAGTAACCAGCTACCGTCTGATTCGCTCTGGTAGCTTACATCAAGCTAATGGCGGATACCTGATTCTTGATGCCGAAAAACTGCTAACCGATCACTATCTATGGGAAGCGCTTAAGCGTGCCCTCAAGAGTAAGTGTCTCAAAATCGAGCATCCTTACGCCGATATGGGATTAATGAATACCACCACCTTGTCACCAGAATCGATTCCACTGCAAGTTAAGGTAGTATTGATTGGCTCTAGAGATATTTACTATTTACTGCAGGATGCTGACCCAGACTTCCAGGAAATGTTCCGTGTATTGGTGGATTTTGACGATACCTTGAAACGCAACCCCGAGTCTGAGTTAGCCTTTGCGCGTCTGTTAAAAGATCGTGTTAATCGGGAAGGGTATGCGGATGTGACCCAACAAGGAGTGGCACGACTGATCGAATACAGTAGTCGATTAGCGGAGCATCAGCGGGAAATGGCCGCACAAATTGGTGACGTATTTGAACTGCTCGCCGAAGCGGATTTTACCCGACAAATGGCGAAAGATGACGTGATTACCGATGTTCATGTCACACGCGCCTTGGCGGCAAAAAAACACCGTACTGGCCGTGTCAGCGAAAAGATTATCGAGGAAATCCTTGATGGCACTATTTTGCTGGATAGCCAAGGTTGGGCGGTGGGTAAAATCAACGGTCTTACCGTGATGCAAATCGGTGATAGCAGTTTTGGCGCGCCAGCGCGAATTTCAACCACCGTTTACCCCGGCGGTAAAGGGATTGTAGATATCGAGCGAGAGTCTAACCTTGGTCAAAACATTCACTCCAAGGGAGTGTTGATACTATCCGGCTACTTAGGCAACAAATATGCCCAACGCTTCCCGTTGGATATCTCTGCCTCTATCGCCATGGAGCAAAGCTATGGCTATGTAGATGGCGACAGCGCCTCGACTGCCGAGTTGTGCTGCTTGCTGTCGGCGCTCATTAATGTGCCGTTACGTCAGGACTTGGCGATTACCGGCTCGTTAAACCAGCATGGGGAAGTACAGGCCATTGGTGGGGTCAATGAGAAGATTGAAGGCTTTTTCAATGTGTGTTTTGCGCGAGGATTAACGGGAACCCAAGGGGTCATTATCCCAAAATCCAATATGTCTAACTTAATGCTCAGCGATGAAGTTGTTGCCGCCGTGGCAGCAGGTCAGTTCCACATCTATGCGGTGGAGAAGGCGGATCAAGCCCTGGCATTATTGACCGGCATTGAAGTGGGTGAGGCAGATGAAAATGGCGACTACCCAGAAGGCACGCTCTCCTATCGTGTCATTCAACGTTTGGAAGCCATCTCTAAGCTGGGCGAAGATGATGGAAAAAATGAAGACGAGAAAAGCGAACAGGAAAAGGCCTAGTATTTGCCTTGGGTGCGTTTGATAAAGCCTGGGGTACAGTTTCCGTCCACTAGGTAAAACACGCTGTAATACAGGTCGCCAGCTTTGATATAAGTGGCGACCTCTTTAGTACGACTGGGGTGATGACGTTTTAATACTACGGGTAAACGAAAGCTCGACCCGTTCATCAGCGCCTCTGCCGCCTTATTCGCCACGTCTTTAGCGGTACGATCATCGCACTCTGCTACTGAAACAGTGGCAGCAGCCATCATTATCATGCCAATTAAACAGCGGTGAATCACAGGATATCCTAATCTTTGAGCCTAGTGGCATCATACCTTAGAAACTGGGATTGTCTAATGTATTAGGTTTTATGCAAGTAATGTGAAAGTATCGTCAGGTTATCAACTTAGTGCTTCCTTAATGGAACAGCTTGGGTATCTTGTTGTCATTACTAAACCAACACCAAAACTAGGAGAGAAAAATGCGCGCATTAGTAGCCGGTATTATTGTTGCAGGACTGACCACTTCCTTTGCCCATGCCAGTGGCAGCTGTGACGAAACCACGCTTTATAAGTACATGGACGATGTGAAAACCAACATGAAATCCCTTTCATTTGAAGTAAAGCAGGGCAACATGGAACAAGCGGGTGTTCGTGTCGACAATATTATTGCGGCCTTGGAAAAGTCTAAAAGCGAAACTCCGTTCCTTTTTACCGAAAAAGGTCTTGAAGGAGACGAGCTAGCGAAACGCCAAGGGGATTACCAGGAAGTCATGGACGATACCATCGCCGTATTTAAAGCGTTGGATCAAGCGCTAGAAAATGGCGATAAAGACAAGCTGAACGGTTTGATGAACGAAATCAACGATCAGCGTAAACGTGGTCACCGTGCATTTAAAGCGGATTGCTAAGGGACTTGATGCGTTGTGAGCGCGACATTGCTATAATCGGGGCATTCATTGAGAGGTAGCTATGGCGCGCGTTAAAAAATCACGAACTTTAAAAGGCAAATTAGGTAAGACAGGCTCTAAAGAGCAGCTCAAGGAGCAAAGAAAAGCCCAAAAGGCGGCTGCTCCTCGGGCATTTACCGCGAAAAAAGCCAAGCAACGCAAATTACAAGCAGTACGCAAGCTGGAGCGCCTTGGTTTGGCTAAGCCAGAAGAGCCAAAAGTAGCGGCTCCACGACCACGGCGTTTTGTTTATGAAGCGCCCGTTATTGTCGGGGAAGTGTCCGACATTGACGATCAAGAGACGATCGAAGTCACCACTAATGATTTGCTCTCTGCTTTAACAGAGCAAAACTAACACCTCCGAAAAAGAGCTGCCTTTGCAGCTCAGACTGCTGATAAAGTCCTCGCCTTTGTGCGGGGACTTTTTATAATAGCCTTATGCTTAAAGAACGCCCCCAAACCCAATCGACTCTAGAGTTTGTCTCCATTGATGAACTCGTCCCAAGTGACCATCTTCTTCGTAAGATTGACCGAACTATCGACTTCACCTTCTTACATGACTTAGTGAAGGATTTTTATTGTGCGGACAACGGTCGTCCTGCCCTTGATCCAACCCTCATGTTTAAGCTGCTATTTATTGGCTACCTCTTTGGAATACGCAGTGAGCGTCAGCTAATTCGTGAAGTCCAAGTCAATGTGGCTTATCGCTGGTTCCTTGGTTTAGGTTTAACAGACAAAGTCCCGGACGCTTCAACTCTTAGCGCGAATCGAACTCGACGCTTTAGAGAGTCCGATGTGTATCAGAAGATTTTTGATGAAATCGTTCTTCAAGCTATGAAGAAAAAACTCGTTAGTGGCCATACCTTCTACACCGATTCCACTCATCTAAAAGCTAATGCCAACAAAAAACATTTTCACAAAGTGTTGGTTGAGCAATCTCGTCAGGCGTATATGGATGAACTGGATCAAGCGGTTGAGGAGGATCGAATACTTCATGGAAAAAAGCCTTTACCGCCTGAAAAGGTCAAAGATAAAACACGAGAAATAAAGCAGAGCACAACCGATCCTGAAAGTGGTTACATGGTGCGAGACACCAAACCGAAAGGGTTCTTCTACCTTGATCATCGAACGGTTGATGCACGCTGTAACATTATTACCGATGTCCATGTCACCGCTGGCAACGTGCATGATGCTGTGCCGTATTTAGAACGACTGGATCGAATGAAAGATCGATTTAAGTTTCACGTCACGTCCGTGGGGCTGGACGCGGGTTACTTCACTTCTGCGGTCTGCCATGGACTCGAAGAAAGACACATCTATGCGGTGATGGGCTATCGACGACCCACTCATAAAAAGGGCTTCTTTTATAAGCGAGAGTATCAATACGATGCCGCGAATGATGTGTATATCTGTCCACAAGGACAGCCACTGATTTACAAAACCACGTCACGAGAAGGCTATCGCCACTACGACTCAGACAGCAAAATCTGTCAAAGCTGCCCAGAGAAAAAGCGCTGCACAACCAATAAAAACTCCGTAAAAACTCTTACTAGGCATGTCTGGGAAGACAGCAAAGAGCGAGTGAATGCGCACCGCTTAACGCCGGCTGGAAAAATCATTTACGCAAGGCGAAAAGAAACGGTAGAACGGAGTTTTGCGGACGCAAAGGAACTACATGGGTATCGCTACGCGAGGTTTAGAGGAATAGATAAAGTATCTTCACAGTGTCTACTGACAGCTGCCGCCCAAAATATGAAAAAGATCGCCCTATTGCTTAGTTAAGGGTCTATCTTGCTAAAAAACCGTTCAAAAAGGGCGTCAAGTCATCTAAAACATCTCATGGTGTAGTGGCATAGTGAATTTGGCCACCTGAATAGAGGTGTTAAAATGCACCTCTCAACTAAACAGGTGACACTATGGCAAATCGTACAAGACG
>NZ_VFRR01000045.1 GCF_006385675.1 Maribrevibacterium harenarium
AAACCGCCAAAGCTAATGGCCTAGAACCATCGAGTTACATCCAATACGTACTCGACCACATTGCCGACGCGGATACTTTAGAAAAACTCGAAGTGCTATTGCCTTGGAACAGGGCGAAAGCAGGCTAGATTAGCAGGGCAAGACAAACCATTTTAGAGGGCTAATATAAGATCGCTTACGGTAATAATCACTAGACTCATCATTAATGGGAACTATATCGACACAGTAATCGCCAATTTGTAACATCGGCTGATGATATTGTTCCGGCTCATCTGATACTGCGGTAATGGCATTAACCAGACGATTGATATCAGAGTCCGACAGTTTCGGCACCAATTTCTTACCAAAGCGAGAACGAACAAAATCTTTTAGCAGGTCAGGTACTTGCTTTGTTTTAGCTACCATTATCTCTCCGGCTCCTTTAAAAGGAGCTGGGATAAAATCACCATCTAAGCCACAATTGACACTGACATGATTAGCGGTGAAGATCACTAGACCTGCATTTTTACATTCCGTTTGTAATCCTCGTAGCTGTGGTAAATCCCCGAAACGACGTAAGGATTCACGCAGTTTCACAACTGGACTGGTGAAGTAGTTTTCACCACGTTCATTCTTTACGCGTAAGCTATTACGTCGATTGGTTCCTATCTCGACGGTTATTTCACCATGATGATCTTTTAGTTCAAGTGGGATCACGCCAAATGGGTAAACCAAAAGACCATCAAATAAACGTGAAGAGCTTGGTCCTAAAATCGGCGGACACGATACGATGCGAAACCCCTCGAATAGCGGGTCACTAAACAATGCCGTAGCCAGCTCAGAGAGTCCTCGACGCTCATGTATCCGATCTTCTTGATGTCCAACGAAAGGATTATAAGGCCAATCTTCATCGACAAAAGTATGGGACTGCGCCATAGGGAAAATCAACGCCGACCAGTCACCATCGCATGCGGCTGGAAGCAACTTACTCCGCATTGCACCGCTATTGAGAGCATCCGCATTTAGAGCAAGACCGCACATACTTTCGCTATCTAGCCCATCGCTAGCGAGAATATACTTCACATGTGGACTCGTCTTAACAGTGACCGTTTTGACTATCGGAGTGTACTCACTACCAATAACTGAAGTCGGCTGAATTTCGAAACCTGCTTCAGCGACCTTCGTCACTGCTGACTCAACCCGGTAAAGTCGAATATTACCAACCAAGTTGAGTACGAACTCATTGGCATGCTTGGTAATGATACCAATAGTCGCCTGTACACCACTGCGTTGAAGCAGTAGGTGCAACTGCTCGGTCAGCCAAGTAGCGGAAAAGATATCTTCGGCTTCATTAAGACATAGCCAACTACCTAGTAAATCCACGCCTTTATCAACCTCGCAGCCAGACACAATATCTGCGATAAGTGCTTGGCGACCTGATGAATGTATCCAAACCACATCACCCTCGTTGGTATTGCCCGAGGCTTCTTTAAAGTGCAATTCCATATTAATCACCTAAGGATACTGCGAACAAGTCAGATAACTCCAGTCTGGCTTGCTCTGCATTCAACAATTACCAAAAAGTGGCTAATTCGCCGAAATTTTTTGCTATCACACTGCTTTAAGCAGCTTAATCCCCGTCATTTGGACGGTCTATCCCCGTGTAAAACGTATCATCTGATCTACTCGTAACAAATTTCCAAGAACAAATAGTACCGCGAGCTTGTTGTCATTTTTGTCAGGCTGCATATTCCGATGATTGCGATCGCTCGTTTCGGTCTATTCCGATCAGCTGATCCTGCCATTTTTCTCTCGTCTTATTTTTACTCTTAAGTGACCGGATTACGCCAGTTTTCTCATGGACTCTCCGCCGAGTTTGCACTCATTTTCACTAATCTTCTACTCGACCATTGAGACACAATGCCGTTGCAAGTGTTCAAATATCATTACTAAAAGGGTCATTAATCGAACTTGAACCAAAAGAATCGTCAAACGAACTTCCCCCGATTCCATCATCAAAGCCCCCACTGCCAGAGGTGTGATCTGTGTGGAAAAAATCATAGTATGGCGAGGTCGGGTCTCCGGCCATTGCTCTGCTCATATCCAGATCCATCGGGTCATAGCCAGCGAAAGTAGTGCTATGGTCAATCGGATCAATATCCGACGAGCTCGTAGGGGTTGAATGCATATTAAAATCATCGAATAGATGATCGGAAGAACTGGAGAAAAATGTCGCGCCTGCCGCTCCGGTAAATGCTGCTGTAGTTGCGCTATCCATACTGGACATTTTGCGAGAATGTTGGTTTACCGTTGGCTCGGCGGTCCATCTATCATGATTGCTTGACTGCTGGAATTGCGAGTTGCGAGTTGCCTTTTTTTGAAAAGTAGAACGCTTTCGGCCAATAGGACTGCGTTGAATATGGCGCAATAAGCGGTATGCAGGCATCCCCAGCAATAGGCAGAAAAGCCAGATTGGTAGCGAGTCCGATAGTATGAACGGAATCGTGACACTTATTAGCATCGCGCTAAAGTCATTTACTCGCTTAATTAGTTCTGATGGCTTAGTTCGTAGGATTTTACAAACTAAGAAGGTGATCAGCCCAAATGCTAGTCTGATCAACCAGTAGACGACAACGATTACTAAGGCAGTTAAGACCATCTGCAAATATCCCTATTTCCCTTTTGACTCACTATATCATGACGAATATGTGAGTAAAATCGTCATTGCAAACGGCTGAAGCAAGTTGGTCACAGCTGGGTCACAAAATGACAATGTCTTAATCAAATCATAGAATAGCCGCGCGAGCGCTAAGCATAAATACAGAAAAAGGATTTAAAATCAGTAGGTTAATAAGGTTTTTGATATCATTAGATGGTGGGTGTGGAGAGGTTCGAACTCCCGACATTCGCCTTGTAAGGGCGACGCTCTCCCAACTGAGCTACACACCCATCTTAGAGATGGCTCACTTTCTAAGGGATAAGAAAGTGGCGGAACGGACGGGACTCGAACCCGCGACCCCCTGCGTGACAGGCAGGTATTCTAACCAACTGAACTACCGCTCCAATCTTGCTAACTCGGCAAAGCTGCCTCATCAAAAGATGGAGCGCATTATATAGATAATTATTGGCAGGGCAAGCCTATCTTGAAAAAAGTTAGTGATTTTCTGATGATGACCAACGTAGCTCCTTCGCAACAGCGTCACCACTTGCGAAGAAATAACCAGATTTGGGCGTTACATAAACACTGTCACCTTTGTGTAAATCAGCATTGTCGAACTTCCCATGGGGTAGATCCACTTCCCAAATGGCGGAAGACTCCCAGCCTTGTGCGGCCAATTCAAGACGTACTTCTGCGCCAATCAGGTTTATCGCCACGACTGTCATCGGTAAATGACAAACACCGACAGCTTGTTTCGTTACTGTGAACTCATGGGAGCGCATATATAGGACGCCATCTTTCGCGACTTCGGAGGTAGGCGTCAAAATACGCCCACTTCCGTTTACCCAAGCACCGTTTTCGAATTTTCCCTCAAAGCGATTAACATTGCCAAGAAAGTCAAAAACAAATGGGCTATTGGGCGCACGGTATAGATCTTCTGGGGTATCCACCTGCTCAATATGGCCGTTACTCATTACCACTACTCGATCCGAAAGCTCCAAGGCTTCTTCTTGGTCATGGGTAACGAACACACTGGTGAAGCCTAATTCGTCGTGTAGACTACGCAACCAGCGCCGGAGTTCTTTGCGCACTTTGGCATCCAGGGCTCCAAATGGCTCGTCCAATAGCAGCACTTCAGGTTGGGTAGCCAAGGCTCGGGCAAGTGCAATACGCTGTTTCTGCCCACCCGATAGCTGTGCCGGATAACGTCCCGCCAAGTGACCGAGCTGCACCATGTCGAGCAAATGGGACACACGCTGACGAATCTCTGCATCACTTGGGCGCTGCTTTTTGGGTAGCACTTGCAAGCCAAACGCCACGTTATCCGCCACTGTCATATGACGGAACAGAGCGTAGTTTTGGAATACGAATCCAACTTTACGATCGCGAACATGCACTTCGGTAACATCTCGCTCACCGAAGAGAATACGGCCAGAATCAGCCCCTTCAAGGCCGGCAATAATTCGCAACAAGGTGGTTTTACCGGAGCCCGATGGGCCCAGCAGTCCAATCATCTCCCCTTCATTAATCTGGAGCGATAAGGGCGACAGGGCCTGAAACTGACCAAAAGTTTTCGCAACATTCTCTATCAAAATACTCATTCGCTCACCTGTGATTGTTTAGCAATGTCGGCATGTAATTGGCGTTCCTGGCGCCATTCAACTAAGGCTTTAAATAGCAGCGTCACCAGTGCTAGCATGGCTAATAGTGAGGCGCTAGCGAAGGCCGCCGCTGCTTGATAGTCCTCGTACTGGGCTTGAACTAATAGGGGCAAGGTGTTGGTTTCTCCGCGGATATTGCCGGACACCACAGCCACGGCACCGAACTCCCCCACCGCCCGAGCATTGGTGAGAATCACGCCATAAATCAGCGCCCATTTGATATTTGGTAACGTGACACGACGAAATAGCTGCCAGCCAGATGCACCGAGAATGACCGCAGCCTCTTCATCTTCACGCCCCTGTTGTTGCATTAACGGGATTAGCTCCCTAGCGACGAAAGGACAAGTAACAAAGACCGTCACCATAACGATGCCAGGCCAAGCAAACATCAACTGCATATCGTGATCGAAAAGCCATGACCCGATCCAACCATTATTGCCGTACAAAAGCAGGTATAACAAGCCTGCTACTACCGGTGACACCGCAAACGGAATATCCATCAGTGTCATCAGCAGTTTACGTCCTGGAAACTGAAAACGCGTTACCGCCCACGCCAATAGCACACCAAATACCAAATTGATTGGCACTGTTAGCGCGGCAACTAGTAGAGTCAGGCCAATCGCATGACGGGTGTCTGGGTCACTAAAACTGGCGAAATAGGCACCGACACCATCGACCAAAGCCTGCTGGAAAATACTGATTAAGGGCACCACTAACAGGATGCCAGTTAATAACAAAGTAAATGCAATCAAGGTCCATTTGATTAACGGGCTGTCGCCGATGCGTTGTTGCTGACGACGCCCAGTTACGGATTTATTTGCCATATTTCCCCCTCTAGCGACCATGCAACCGGCGTAGGTAACGACCTTGCCAGATATTAATAGCGAACAGCAGCACCAAAGAAGCCATCAGAACCACCGAAGCGATAGCACTTGCCGCAGGGAAATCAAACTCCTGTAAGCTAACGAAAATCATTAGGGAGGTGATTTCACTCACATAAGGCATATTTCCAGCGATAAAGATCACCGCGCCAAATTCCCCCAAACTACGGGTAAAAGACAATGCAATGCCGGTCATCAATGCAGGCCAAAGAGAGGGGAAAATCACCCGTTGAAATACTGCCCAATCTGAAGCACCCAAGGTCATGCCAGCTTCCTCTTCCTCGACTGACAGTTCTTCCAACACTGGCTGTACTGTTCGCACCACAAACGGAATACTGGTAAATGCCATCGCAAGCACAATTCCCCAAGGGGTATAGGCCACTTTAATGCCCACGCTCGCCAGCAACTCCCCATACCAGCCATTTTGGGCATATAGGGTTGCCAAGGTAATGCCGGCTACGGCTGTAGGTAACGCAAACGGCAAATCAACAATGGCATCTAACAATTTGCGTCCAGGGAATTGGTAGCGCACTAACACCCAAGCCATCAGCAGGCCGAATACCCCGTTAAACAGCGAAGCCAGCGCTGCAGCCCATAGAGTCACTTTATAACTCGCAACCACTCGTTCATCGGTGATGACTTGCCAATAGCGCTCCCATCCCATATCGACCGATTGCATCACTAAACCTGTCATCGGCAGCAGCAATACCAAGCTGATGAACAGTAGCGAGGTACCCAAACTCAGCCCTAAGCCTGGTAGCACCCGACGATGGCGAGGCTTCGCAGCTGCTGAAGTTAAGTTCATTGCCATCAAAGATTACCCTGTAACTATCTTCATTATTGTCGTTGAAGGAGCTGTGCCTTCAGCCAGAAATCAGAAAAGCCGGACACGCACTCGTATCCGGCTTCCATTGACTACAAGTATTAACGACGCTGCAATTGATCCAACTTGCCACCATTAGCAAACAGTTCTTTAGTTGCTTGTGGCCAACCACCAGCAATCTCTTCCACGGTCAGCAATTCCACCTCTGGGAAAGTCGCACTAAATTCGGCTTTTACTACGTCGTTGTGGACTCGGTAGTTAAAGCCTGCCAGCAGGCGCTGGGACTCCTCGCTGTATAGGTAATTCAAGTACTCACGAGAAACTTCTTCGGTACCATTTTTCTTGGCATTGCGAGCGACCACTGCAACTGGAAACTCCGCCAAAATCGACGTTTTAGGTACGACCACTTCGTAGCTGTCAGCTCCATATTGGTTACGAATGTTGTTCACTTCAGACTCGAAAGTAATCAGCACATCACCAATACCACGCTCCACGAAGGTTGTGGTTGCCCCGCGGCCACCGGTATCGAACACAGCAACGTTTTTCAAGAAACGGGTTAAAAAGCTATCAATCTCTGTATCGTTTTCTTTGCCGAAGGTCTTTTGCGCGTAGCCTGTAGCCGCAAGATAGGTGTAGCGGCCATTACCGGATGTTTTTGGGTTCGGGAAAACCAGCGCCACATCATCACGGGTCAAATCGCCCCAGTTCTGGATATCTTTTGGGTTTCCTTTACGGACTAAGAAGGCGATAGTGGAATAGTAAGGAGAGCTCGCGTTGGGAAATTCGCTTTTCCAATCCGCAGGAATCAACTTACCTTTGTCATGGAGCACTTGCACATCGGTGACTTGGTTAAAGGTCACCACATCCGCACCTAAACCATTCATGATGGCATTAGCCTGCTTCGACGAGCCCGCATGGGACTGTTTAATTTCGATGGTTTTACCGGTAGTTTCCAGCCAGTGCTGCTCGAAAGTTGGGTTGTAAGCCGCAAACAGCTCGCGAGCAATATCATATGACGTATTTAAAATGGTCTGATCTGCTGCGGACGCTTGTACTGCGCCAGTTAACAACACAGTACCCAATAGAGAACGTATAAATCCGGGGGATTTTTTCATGATTTCCTCGCTAAAAAATAGCAATCATTCTTAATACAGCGAGATTAAATAAAACATTTAGTTATTTCAATCTTATTTAATGGATCATTTTGGAATAAAAATAAAGCCAAAAAATACAACCGATGAGGCCCAATTCCTAACTTTCTGCGCTCACTTCCCGTTGTCGTAAAAACCAACGGTAGACGAACGCCAAGATAAAACACACGCCAGCAGGAAAGAGCAACGCAAGAAATTGCCAATGCAGGAACAGAAACACGCCCAATGCCCCCCCGGCGATAAATCCACCAATAATCAACATGAACAATTGTGCCTTGCGGCGATCAAGTTCCTCCCCCCTTAGCCAAGCACCTAACATGATGCCTAAATCCGTAAAGATCCCAGTAACATGAGTGGTTCGAACAATGGCACCACTAAAAGTAGTCGCGAAAGCATTCTGTAAACCACAAGCGGCCGAGGCGAAAAAATGCCCCCAGGTATTGTTTTGGGAGAGAAAAGCGAGTGCGACAAGCAATAACACACCTTCGACCACGAGGGCGCTGTCGTAGTGTTTACCCAGTTTCAATGACTTACCCCGTAGCAACATTCCCGATATTGTTGCACCGATTAGGAAAGCAACTAAGATTCCGAGTAAATGAACACTGTCAGACCAAGGACTAGAAAGAAGCCGGCCGCCCAACAGGGTTGCCGTACCAGAAAGATGAGAGACCGACTGGTGCTCGAACCCCAATAACCCCACCGCATTCACGGTACCAGCTACTAGAGCGAGCAAAAACGCGCCATACTCAACCCAACGTGGAAGTTGTGAAATCACTGGTCTTTCCCCTTTGTTCAGTCTATGGACAGGTAGAACATCACCATGCTAACGGCTACAAGGAGAAAAGAGTACTAGGTTCACCAAATAGCCTACATAAACCAGACGATATGCATGACCGCTCTAGTAAATAAGCCAAAAAACGCCCCCAGTAACGCGAGGCGGAAGATTTTATTGATACGTGGTCCGATCACTGAAAAGATGGCGATCCCGACTAAATCTACGGGATTACTAGCCAGACCGACAATGATATTAAGATCCCGAGCAGACAGCGCCCCCTGCTCAATTTGATCAATCATCACCCCCATATAAGCGGTACCACCGGCCACATACTTGGTGATGATTGGTAAGACAGCTGCTCCCGGCAGACCTAGCAACGCAAATACCGGCTCTAACCACTGGGTAAGAGTGCCAATGACATTCAAGTCTTTCAGCACACTCATAATAAAGATGGTGATCACCAGTAAGGGGATCATATTGATGGCGATCCTCATCCCTTCCATGCCTCCTTCAGAGAGGGACTGCACCACGCTTCTATTCACTTTGACTTCTTTTTCTTGAGGAGGAATGCCATTGTCACTGGCAGATAAATTTTTAGCTAAGAAATAGTAGGTAAAAACAGAGGCTAGCAGACCGCCGATAAGCGAAGACGCCAACAGCGCCCAAATATCGACACCGTAGGCGATCATTGGAAAAGACACATTGCCTTGAGTTAAGGTCAGAACCAAAGCCAGCGAAGCCGCCAGCTTGCGCTGATCCTGCTCCATTTGCTCCAGTTTGTGTAACGTGGGAAGCGGCGCAACGGAGCTGACAAATAACATCTTGGCGGTAGCGATCACGCTTAAACCGGACGCGCCGAACACATGGGTCACATGGGACAATTTTTCGGAACACCAGGCCAAAACACCCTTGTTCTCAAGCACCTTCATAAAACCACCCATCACCACCGTAATCGGAAGCATCAGATAGAGCACCAAGTCCAGTGCCAGTCGGCCGGAGGTTTGAATATTGCCAATGAAATCCATAAAGGGGCTCTCTTTGCGGTGAATCAGGATGACGTTATTTACTCTCTTTGTATCCAAAATACAACTAAGTTTCACCCGCTTCAGTCTACTTATTCAGAAACACCAGCGCTGAAAGAAAAAATTCGCACCAATAGAGGTCAAAAATACAGCCAAAGACCCATGCAAGATCACAAATGCGGCACATTTTTGCAAATTTGCGCCAAAATTTCTGGCACGGTATGTGCAGTGTTAACCAGTGTTCGTACCCTTGGACATCGAACACTACAATTTAGTCAGAATAGAACGCTAGGGTTCCGGTACTGTTTTCTTCGCCACAGTACGACTGGTCCGAGAGCATTCGACCTTGCAGTGGCAAGGTTACACGGCGGGACAAAAGCCCGGGAGACCGAAAGGCGATTTGCCAAGGGTACTCCATGTGTAACGCAAACCAACTGGAAAGGTAACTATTATGACTCGATCCAACCGTAAAGTGTCTGCCATTGCTCTTACCCTACTCGCCTCGGCATCTGCTCCCTCCTTTGCACAAGATAATTTCAAAGTGTGCTGGTCTATCTACGCCGGTTGGATGCCGTGGGCCTACGGCCAACAGGCCGGCATCGTCGATAAATGGGCCGAAAAGTACGATATCAGTATCGATGTGGTACAGATTAATGACTATGTAGAATCTATCAACCAATACACAGCCGGTGAATTTGATGCCTGTACCATGGCACAAATGGACGCGCTCACCATTCCCGCTGTCGGTGGGGTAGACAGTACCGTGCTGATCGCTGGGGATTATTCCAACGGTAACGATGCCATTATCCTGATGGACTCTGACAACCTAGCGGATATCAAAGGTCGCAACGTCAATCTGGTGGAATACAGCGTTTCCCACTACTTACTCGCACGAGGCTTAGATTCAATCGGCATGAGCGAGAAGGATGTTCAGGTCATCAATACGTCTGACGCAGATCTAGTGTCGGTTTTTGGTATCGATGGGGTGAACGCCACCGTGACTTGGAACCCACTAGTGAGTGAAATCCTTGCTATCCCTGCCACCCACGATGTATTCAACTCTTCCATGATCCCTGGGGAAATCATTGATGGGCTAGTCGTCAATACTGAGACCTTAAAAGCCAACCCAGCATTGGGTAAAGCCTTGACAGGCGCCTGGTTTGAAATCATGTCCGAAATGAATGGGGATAGTGAATCCGCCGAGCTTGCTCGCACCATTATGGCGGAAGCGGCAGAAACGGACTTGGCGGGCTACGATGCGCAACTAGCCAAAACCCACATGTATTACACCCCCGAGTCTGCCCTTGAGTTGGTGAACAGCCCCAAATTGGTCGAAACCATGCGACATGTGGCGGAGTTTTCCTTTGACCACGGTCTATTAGGTGAAGGGGCACCAAGTGCTGACATCGTGGGCATCGAAATGCCAGCAGGTGTGTTTGGTGACCCGAACAATATCAAACTGCGCTTTGACAATACCTACATGCAAATGGCAGCGGACGGCCAACTGTAACCTCTCCCTTCATGGATGCCCGTCGGAGTATCGCGGGCGTCCCCAAGGATTTTCCTATGAAGAAACTGATAAATTACACGCCGACGCCGGTTAATCGAACGTTACTCGGGCTGTTGCCATTTGTGCTGCTACTGCTGCTCTATATGGCGAGCTCCGAAGCGCGGTTAGCAATTAACCCCAGCGATAAACTACTGCCATCTCTTGGGCAGATGGGCGATGCTATGTATCGCTTGGCGTTCGAACCCAGTCGCCGCAAGGGGGAGTTGGTGTTTTGGCAAGATACCTTGAGCAGTCTTGGCCGCCTTGGTGCGGGGGTCGGGATCGCCGCTCTATTCGGCTTAACTATCGGCTTATTGACCGGTGCCTTGCCATTACTTTACAGCTTTTTAGCACCGTTACTGACCGTGGTGTCTTTGATTCCACCGCTAGCCATTTTACCCATCCTATTCATCATCATTGGTTTGGGCGAAAGTTCAAAAATCACCTTAATCGCCATTGGTGTGGCACCGTTTATCGCCCGAGATATTCAGCGACGCACTCAGGAAATCCCTTCGGAGCAGTTAGTTAAAGCCCAGACATTGGGGGCGAGCACGTTACAGATTTTAGTGCGCGTGCTACTGCCACAGGTGATGCCAAAATTGATTGATGCGGTACGCCTATCACTCGGGGCCGGTTGGCTGTTTTTGATTGCGGCCGAGGCCATTTCCTCTACCGATGGCTTGGGTTATCGAATTTTCTTGGTGCGTCGCTATATGTCCATGGATGTGATCTTGCCCTATGTGGCGTGGATTACCCTGCTGGCATTTTTGATCGATTATCTACTGGCAGCGCTCAATAAGCGTCTATACCCATGGGAGGGCAAAGCATGACCGAACCTTTCATCCAAGCCCTCAACGTTGGTAAGACCTACGGACAAGACCGCATCCTTGAGCGGGTTAATGCTACCGTACACCAAGGTGAATTTATCACCCTAGTAGGAGCCTCTGGCTGCGGTAAAAGTACGTTTTTAAAAATGATACTGGGGATTGAACAGCCCAGCTCGGGGGAGCTATTACTTAACGGCGCTCCGATGCCGAATGAGCCGGGACCAGATCGGGGCATTGTTTTCCAGCAGTACTCGGTATTCCCCCATATGACGGTATTGGAAAACGTCGTCGCCGCAAAGGGATTCCAAAAAGCCTCTCTCAGCGGCTACCTATTCGGAAAGGAAAAACGCCAAGCTCGGCAAGAAGCGAGCGAAATTCTCCATCAGGTTGGCCTAGGTCACGCTCTCACGCGCTACCCCCACGAACTGTCCGGTGGCATGAAGCAACGCTTGGCGATTGCCCAAGCCGTTATCGGTAAGCCGAAGATTCTACTATTGGACGAACCGTTCGGCGCCCTAGACCCGGGAATCCGGGCCGATATGCACGCTCTGATCTTGGATGTTTGGCGCCAGCACAAACTCACCATTTTTATGGTCACCCACGATCTAAAAGAAGGCTTTTACCTAGGTACCCGTTTGTGGGTCTTCGACAAACTGCGTCATGACCCCCATGCACCAAACGCTTACGGTGCTTCCATCACTTACGACTTACCGGTGGGGGCGACAGCGGATGATCTCTATCGAGAAATAGACGAGCAAATTCGCCCGACACCCATTTTCAACCATCATAGTGAACTTACGGAGACCCCTTGATGAATCATTATGAAACCATCATTCCCGCGAGCAGCCACTGGTCATTACGGCTACGCCGGGGCACCCAAATCACCCTGACGGACTTAGAGGGTGGCGCCAATGTGGGCATGGTATTTTACAACCCGGAAAACCTGCTGGAGCGTTACAACGCCCCGGATACGCTAAAATGCCAACACACCTTCAAACTGACCAAAGGCCATTGTTTGTATTCTGATATGGGGCGTATTTTCGCTTCCATCATCGAGGACTCTCTTGGCTGGCACGAGACCGTCTGTGGCAACAGTCACCCCAGCCATATCGAAAAATGGGGCAAGCGTGACTATCAGACGGATCGCAACGATTGGCTGCAAAATGGACACGATGCCATGTTGGTGGAAATGGCAAAATACGGCCTGACCCAAGCGGACTTGTGCGCCAACCTCAACTTGTTTAGCAAAGTCACGACAGACGCCGAAGGCAATATGGCGCTGGCGAATAATCATAGTCCAGCCGGTAGCCAAGTCACTTTGCGCTTCGAAATGGACACCTTGGTGATTTTGCATACCTGTCCCCACCCCCTAAGCGTTGCCAGTGAATACCCCCGCACACCGGTCAAACTCCTATTAGAGAAGGCGGCACCGGTTGCGGACGATGATTTATGCAAAAACGCTCGCCCAGAAAATCTACGGGGCTTTGCTAACAATGCTCTCTACTACTTCGGACAGGAGGCCTAAACCATGATCAAAGCAAGTAACCTAAATACAGCAGATGCATCTGAAACCTATCGAGTCGATGCGGGGGACTACTTTATCCATGTCATCCCAGCTGGCGCCACGTTTCGCTTTGTCGATCTTGAGGGCAACCAAGCGGCAGATACATTGTTTTACAACGCCCATAACCCCGAAGAGCACTACAGCGCCACTGACACCATTCGTGAACAAGGGAATGTGTACCTAACTGCCGGTTCAAAACTACGTTCTAACGAAAACAACGTAATGCTGGAAATCGTTGCCGATACCTGCGGTCGCCATGACACGCTGGGGGGGGCTTGCGCCACAGAAAGCAACACCGTGCGCTATGACTTGGAAAAACGCTGCATGCACGCCTGTCGTGATAGCTGGATGCTCGCGATTGCGGAGCACCCTGAGTTTGGTTTAGACAAACGCGACATCGCCCACAACATTAATTTCTTTATGAATGTGCCGGTAACGGAGGCTGGCGGGCTGACCTTTGAAGATGGTATTTCCGCCCCGGGAAAATACGTGGAGATGACCGCGGCAATGGACCTGATCGTGCTGATCTCCAACTGCCCACAACTAAATAACCCTTGCAACGGCTACAACCCAACCCCCATCGAAGTGGTGATTTGGGACGCTAATTAACAACGATTCTACGACTTGCCCATTCAGTGGACGGCCACTGTCTTACACATCGCCGGGACGGCCCGGACAAGGTAATTTCATGTTCCATACGGTATTAATTGCAAATCGCGGCGCTATTGCCGTGCGTATTATTCGTACCCTCAAAAAAATGGGCATCAAGGCCGTTGCTGTGTATGCCCAGTCCGATGCCAACAGTCGTCACGTCAAGCTAGCCGATGCGGCCTACTGTTTAGGGGAAGGTGCGGCGGCTGACACGTACCTCAATGTTGATAAAATTCTACAGATCGTCGCCGAATCCGGCGCCCAAGCCATCCACCCAGGCTATGGTTTTTTGAGTGAAAATGCCCAATTTGTGGAGCGTTGCGAAGCAAACGGCATCGCTTTTATTGGCCCAACAGCCGAGCAGATGCGTGCCTTTGGCTTAAAACACCGGGCCAGAGAATTGGCTGAGCAAGCTAAAGTCCCCCTATCCCCCGGCTCCGAATTACTAACCGATATTGCCAGCGCCCTACACCAAGCCCATCAAATCGGCTACCCAGTTATGCTCAAGAGCACCGCCGGGGGCGGTGGTATCGGCATGCACCTGTGTCATACAGACACAGATTTGATCGAGCATTTTGACTCGGTACGTCGCCTGGGAGCCAACAATTTTGCCGACGATGGGGTCTTTTTAGAAAAATTTATCGCCCGTGCTCGACACATTGAAGTTCAAGTCTTTGGCGATGGTAACGGCAATGCCATTGCCATCGGTGAACGGGATTGCTCCAGCCAACGTCGCAACCAAAAAGTCGTCGAGGAATGCCCCGCCCCCCATTTAAGTGATGATGTGCGCCAACAACTGCATCAAACGGCAGCTTCCTTGCTCGCTAGCGTGAATTACCGCAACGCAGGGACGGTGGAGTTTATTTACGATATGGACACCAATGCGTTTTACTTCTTGGAGGTCAATACGCGTCTACAAGTCGAACACGGCGTTACCGAGGAAGTATATGGCGTCGACTTAGTAGAATGGATGGTGCGCCTCGCTGCTGGAGACGACCTAAGCTTGGGGGAAAAACACGCCACGCTCAGGCCAAGCGGGCACGCGGTGCAAGTACGCGTCTATGCGGAAGACCCGTACAAAAACTTCCAACCTAGCCCGGGGTTACTCAGTGCCGTCAGTTTACCCACCTCTTATACCGACTCTTCGGACAGCACACCCGCAGCTGGACGTATTCGCATAGACCATTGGGTTGAATCAGGGATACAAATCTCACCCTATTTTGACCCTATGATTGCCAAAGTAATTGTCCATCACAGCAGCCGTGATGAGGCACTAGAACTGTTGCGAGAAACCTTGGCAGACTGCACCCTGTATGGCACCCAAACCAACTTAGACTACTTACAGCAACTTTTAACGGACCCGCAGTTACAGTCTGGAACGGTAAGCACCCGTTACCTCAACGACTTTGTGTACCAACCTAAACGCATCGATGTAATTAGTGGTGGTACGCAAACCACCCTGCAAGATTTCCCTGGGCGCCAGCATCATTGGCATGTTGGCGTTCCTCCGTCTGGCCCGTTTGACTCGTTTCACAGCCGTTTAGCCAACCGACTACTCGGTAATGGGGAAGATGCTGCCACCCTCGAAATCACTTTGCAAGGGCCGAGTTTGCAATTCAGTTTTGCCGCCCACATCGCCCTGTGTGGCGCGCCCATAGAGGCTAAGCTCGATGGTAAAACCGTCGGCTTGAATCAGGTGGTTCCAGTATCACCCGGACAAACGCTGGCTTTAGGGCGCATTAGCGCTACCGGTGCTAGGGCGTACCTTGCCGTCGCAGGGGGCTTTGATTGCCCAGATTATCTCGGTTCCAAATCCACGTTTACGCTCGGTCAATTTGGCGGTCACAATGGCCGCGCGCTACAAACTGGGGACGTGCTCACAACGCTTCCAGCGACCAATGAGCCAGTGGCGCAGCCAACTCTGCCGGCTCAGTTGCTACCGACACTTAATCACCACCATGAACTGCGGGTGATTTACGGCCCCCACGGCGCCCCAGACTTTTTTACCCCTGACGATATCACTATGTTTTTTCAGACCGACTGGGAGATTCATTACAACTCCAGTCGTACCGGTGTGCGCCTGATTGGCCCCAAACCCAACTGGGCCCGAGAAAATGGGGGGGAAGCAGGGTTACACCCGTCAAACATTCACGACAATGCCTATGCCTTCGGTAGCGTAGATTTTACCGGCGATATGCCCGTTATCTTGGGGCCAGATGGCCCCTCCCTTGGTGGCTTTGTTTGTCCTGCTACGGTGATCAGCACCGATTTATGGAAGCTAGGGCAACTACGCGCCGGCGATACCGTGCGCTTTATTCCCGTTTCCTTAGATGATGCCGTAACCCTAGAAGCAGAACAAAACCGTAGTCTTAATACATTGACGGCACCTAGCTATACACCTAAGCCACAGCCGATTACTACTCCGGTATTGAAAACCCTGCCCGCCAAGGAGTTTGGGGATGAGATTGTTTATCGAGCGGCGGGGGATCATTTCCTGTTGGTGGAATACGGGGAACAGATCCTGGATATTCGTCTGCGTTTTCGTGCACACGCATTGATGCAATGGCTGCAACAACATCCGTTTGTGGGCATGCGGGAACTCACTCCGGGGATTCGCTCGCTGCAGATTCACTACGACAGTCAACAAATGGGCCACCGGGCACTCTTGGATCTGTTAGAAGAGGCCGAGCGCCACCTCAGCCAACAACTGGCCCAACTGACTGTGCCGTCACGCACGGTTTACCTGCCCCTATCTTGGGACGATCGCGCCTGCCAAGAAGCGATCGATAAGTATGCCCAGTCCGTGCGTAGCAATGCCCCATGGTGCCCGAGTAATTTAGAGTTTATCCGCCGTATTAATGGGCTGGACAGCATCGAACAAGTAAAGGAAATCGTCTTTAATGCCAGCTACTTAGTTATGGGGCTCGGAGATGTGTACCTTGGGGCACCGGTAGCGACCCCAATCGACCCGCGCCACCGTCTGGTGACGACCAAGTATAACCCAGCGCGTACTTGGACAGCCGAAAACTCCGTGGGCATTGGCGGTTCATATTTGTGTGTTTACGGTATGGAAGGCCCCGGGGGCTACCAATTCGTGGGGCGCACCCTCCAGATGTGGAATCGCTATCGCCAGACCAAGGAGTTCAGCCAGCCATGGCTGTTGCGCTTCTTTGACCAAATCCGTTTCTACGAAGTCAGCCACGAGGAGCTAAACCAAATCCGCGCGGACTTCCCCCACGGACAATACCCAATCCGTATCGAGAAAAGTGAGTTTTCACTGTCCGAGTACGAACAGTTTGTCCAAGAGAACAGTGCTGATATTGACGGGTTTAACGGACGACGCAATCAGGCTTTCGCTGAAGAGCTTGCCCGCTGGCACGCCAATGGCCAATTCCATTTCGACCAAAGCGAAGCAGCAACGACCACCACAGAAATCACTTGGGACGAGGATGCCACTGTCGTAGACAGTCCCGTATCTGGCAGCGTCTGGCAAACAGAAGTGAATGTCGGAGCCGAAGTAAAGGCCGGACAGCTACTGGTCACCCTGGAATCCATGAAGATGGAAATCCCTCTCTACGCCCCCTGCGCTGGGCGCGTAACCCAAGTACTACTGAATAATGGCAACCGGGTAAATGCTGGCCAAGCCGTCATCGTTATGGAGGAAATTGTATGAGCATCATCGCCCCACTTACGCAAACTATCGATATGGGCTTTCAAGCCTTGCGCGACCACTATTTGGCTGGGAGTCTGACCCCACATGCCGTGCTCGCTGACATACGGGAGCGTGCTAAAACCTTTCAACACTACAACATCTGGATTCACCTCCTAACTGAGGAGGAAGTGGCACCTTACCTGAGCGCCCTAACCCAGAAAGATCCGGCGACACACCCCTTGTGGGGGATCCCTTTTGCCATCAAGGATAATATCGATTTGGCCGGTATTCCCACTACGGCGGCCTGCCCAGAGTTTGCCTATACCCCTGTTGAGTCTGCCTATGTGGTGCAAAAGCTGATCGAGGCAGGGGCGATTCCCGTCGGGAAAACCAACTTGGATCAGTTCGCTACCGGTTTGAACGGTACTCGCTCCCCCTATGGCGCCTGCCACAATAGCTTTGACTATGACTACATAAGTGGTGGCTCTAGTGCGGGTTCCGCAGTGGCAGTTGCCCTGGGTCTAGCCAGCTTCAGCCTTGGCACCGATACCGCAGGGTCTGGGCGTGTGCCGGCGTGTTTCAACAACTTGGTGGGGGTGAAGCCATCCATCGGACTCTTGTCTGCCATAGGGATGCTGCCCGCCTGTCGCAGCCTAGACTGTATGACCATATTTGCTTACAACACCGACGATGCCAATTTGGCTTTATCCGTTGCCGAAGGCTTTGATCCGCGCGATGGTTACAGCCGGGCCAATCCATTTGCTAACCAAACCCGTCACTACGGCCTGCGCCAAGGAGACCTTACCGTCGGGGTCATTCCGTCACATCAGCTCAAATTCTTTGGTGATGATGACTATGCCAACGCTTATCAAGATACATTAGCGCTACTAGCCGACTGTGGCTTTAAATTCTCCGAAATCGATTTCGCCCCATTTGATGAGATCGCTAAGCTCTTGTATGAAGGTCCTTGGGTGGCTGAACGCTACCTTGCCACCCAACCGCTGATCGACGAGCAGCCAGAGGTGATATTCCCGGTGGTGCGAGAGATCATTGCCCCCGGGGGCAAACCACCCGCTACGGCATTATTTAGCGCCCAATACCGGATCAACGACCTGAAACAGGTTTGCTTAGCACAACTGGCCAAGGTGGATTGTCTACTCACCCCAACGGCTGGGCGACACTTTACCATCGAAGAAATGCTCGCTAAGCCGATTCAGCACAATAGTGAGTTGGGCTACTACACCAACTTTATGAACTTGATCGACCTTGCAGCGGTGGCTGTCCCGACAACCTTTACGGCGCGAGGAATGCCTTTTGGTATCACCTTAGTCGGCTCGACGTTTAGTGATCGTATGCTGTTGTCCATCGCCAATCGCATCCAGCAATCACTACCTTTACCGAAAGGCGCACTAGCCCACCGGGCAGCCCCGACAACGACATCCCCTATCGGGGCCACCGACACCATTGATGTGGCCGTATGCGGTGCCCACTTAACTGGACAACCGCTGAATTGGCAACTGACCGAGCGCGGGGCAATACTCAAAACGCAAACCACGACCGCCCCTTGCTATCGACTCTTTGCGTTGGCCGGTGGCCCGCCAAAACGGCCGGGGCTGATTCTCGATAGCGCCGGCAGCGCTGCCATAGAAGTGGAAGTTTGGTCGGTACCCGCTGCACAATTTGGTAGTTTTGTGGCTGGCATCCCAGCACCTTTGGGAATCGGCAAACTCAAACTGGCCAATGGGGAACAAGTCAGCGGCTTTATTTGTGAAGGCTATGGCATCGACGATGCGGTTGACATCACCGCCTTCGGCGGTTGGAGGGCCTATTTACAGTCCCTCTAGTGAACAATGGCTCATCTTCGCCAACAAAAAATAGGCAAAGAGCAAAGTCACCGGGGCTTTGCTTTTTCGCCACCGACATAAATCAATGTTTACTTAATTAGGGGATCTATCGATAGACCAACCCCGCCACTTCTCGCAAACTGAATCCCTCCTTATTTCAACCACCTTATTATCAAGGGATATGATCCATGAATCGCATCGCGGGCTTTGTGTTACTTTTCCTATCATTATCATTGACTGGCTGTGGCTATAACGATTTGCAAAAATACGATGAGCAAATCACCGCAAACTGGTCGGAAGTGATGAACCAATACCAGCGCCGGGCTGACCTAGTCCCCAACTTGGTCAACACGGTTAAGGCGTTTGCCGCCCATGAAAAGGAAGTGTTTGCACAAGTGACGCAAGCGCGCTCAAAAGTGGGCACCATGCAACTATCGGCCGAGGCTCTACAGGACCCAACCGCCATTGCAAACTTTCAAAATGCCCAGTCACAATTAGGTGGAGCCCTTTCTCGCCTGTTGATGGTGTCCGAGAACTACCCACAGCTAAAATCCGATGGCGCGTTTCGTGACCTACAAGCACAGCTAGAAGGCACCGAAAACCGCATTACCGTAGCCAGAAACCGCTACATTCAATCGGTACAGAAATACAACACCACGGTACGCTCGTTTCCCTCCAACTTGACCGCTAAATTCTTTGATTTCACTGTCAAACCGAACTTTACCGTAGAAAATCCAGCGGCACTTAGCCAACCAGTCAGCGTCGATTTCGGAGGCTAAGCCGTGACGGACACTACCAAGGAAAGCAAAACAGAGAGTTTAAAGACCAATATCATCGCTTGGCTCGTGCTCGCAGTGGTTGCCATTTTTGCGGCTGATAACGCGTTTCATTTTTCGGACCATCTTATTGACTGGATACTCTATGAAGAATTGCCAGCCAACCCAGAAATGGTGGTTGACCAGACCGACACCCTGACGGCCCAGGAGAAGCAAGTAATTCGTGACAAGATTACGCAACTGGAAAAGCAATACGGAGCTCAGTTATCGGTGGTCATGATCACCTCGTTAGGGGGGCAGCCCATCGAGGAATACAGCCTTGCACTGGCGGAAAAATGGCAGCTAGGTCGAGCGGAAGCGGATGATGGATTGCTGATCGTGGTTTCCAAGACCGACCGCATGATGCGTATCGAAGTGGGTTATGGTTTAGAGGGTGTCATCCCCGACGCCGCGGCAAGTCGCATCATCCGCGAGACCATGACACCAGAATTTAAACGCAATGAATACGGCACAGGTATAATCAAAGGACTCGATGATATTAGCGTGCTTATGGGTGGCGGCGACATTCCCGTCATTGAGCCAGACTTTGTCTATTGGGAAGATTATAGCCCGCTGACCCAGGCCGCGATTGTTGCTGCCATTACCGTTATTGGACTGGCTTTACTGGACCGCATCACGGCATTCGACTCCAAGTATGCGATTTACGTCTCCGCTGGGTCAGGCATTATTTGCGGTGTAGTGGCATTTTTTATTCTCGACTCGCTGCTTTATGTGTTTGCCAGTGGTGTCATAGGGGCGATCTTGATGTATTTGATCTTCTTCCTTGAACTTAATGGCGCCAAAACGCACTTCTGGAGCGACTTCAAGTCTTCCTTCGGCAGTTCTAGGGGCTCGGGTGGGTCCAGCTCCCGCCGTGGCGGCGGCGGTGGTTTCGGCGGTGGTGGCTCTTCAGGGGGCTGGTAACGTTTAGTTTCTTGCATCTAGCGTAGGTAAATGGACTTACCTAAGTGATAGCCCGGCGAGCAACCCCTTTACCTCCATAAAAGAGTGTCGTAAGCTGACACCTGTTTATTTATACAGCTATCAGCCACTACCATGCGCGACTTATTTTCCGAATTTGATCCCATTGAACCCAGTGACGAGGAGTTTGACCTCAACTACCAGCCGGAACCTGCGGCAGTGCAACGTCGCCATGAACCGCTCAAAGGCCGCGGTACCGGTTCAAATATTGCAGGTCGCTTCGCCATCAATTTGATTGAAGTGGATGACAACGATGAGCCGATGGTGGCACCACAAACCCAAGTGCGCCATGAGTACGCAAAAAGTATTATTAGCCGCAACCAATCCCCAGATGTGCCCTTCTCCATGTCGGTTAATCCCTATCGGGGCTGTGAGCACGGCTGCCTATATTGCTTTGCTCGGCCTAGTCATGCCTATTTAGACCTGTCTCCAGGACTGGATTTTGAAACTAAGCTGAGCGCCAAAATCAATGCCCCAGAACTGCTTGAACAGGAGCTATCCCACCCACGTTATCAGTGCCAGCCCATTGCTATCGGCATCAATACGGATGCTTATCAACCCATCGAAAAGGAACTGCGCATCACCCGCCAATTGCTGGAAGTGGCGCTAAAGTTTAAGCAGCCAGTCTCTATCATTACCAAAAGTAGCCTGATTTTGCGGGATTTAGACCTGCTCACAGAGTTAGCTGAACAAGGGTTATTTCACGCTGCCGTTAGCATCACCACCCTAAATAACGATCTGAAACGCCGTTTGGAACCCCGCACCGCCAGTGGCGCGACCCGATTACAGGTGGTGCAAAAGCTGACCGAAGCTGGCATCCCCACTGCGGTGTTAGCGGCCCCGATGATCCCTTTTGTGAACGATAATGAGCTAGAGTCCATCATCCAAGGCGCAGCGGCGGCAGGTGCCCATGGGGTCAACTATATGATGCTGCGCTTGCCCTACGAGCTTGGTGAGCTGTTCGAAGATTGGCTACGTACCCACTTACCCGATAGGGCAGACCGAGTACTCAACCAAATCCGAGAAATGCGTGGGGGCGAGTTAAATAACGCTCAATTTGGGTTACGTATGACCGGCCAAGGGGCATACGCCGATTTGATGCGGCAACGCTTTTACCTTGCGGCACGTAAAGCCGGTCTCGACACTTTGCGCCAGGTTCCCCTCAATACTCAACTTTTCACTTTGCCGCCTAAGCCGGGGGATCAATTTAGTTTGTTTGACTAGTGGGCTGCACAAGTCATTGCAGGGAAACTGGCTGGCGTGTATGTTAGCTGCCACTCAATCACGCTATATAGAACACAGATGAACTCCCCCGCTGAAATTTACCAACGTTTGTGTACCACCGGCGAGCTAAAAGCCGATGTTGCCCAGCAAGCCGCCATCACCGAACTCGATCGCTTGTATCTAGCCCTAGGGGGAAATGGGCCAACGTACCCTAAACAAGGTATTTACCTATGGGGGGACGTGGGGCGCGGCAAAACAAAACTGATGGATATTTTCTATAGTGCATTGCCAGACGGCATGGCACAGCGGGCCCATTTTCATCACTTTATGGCGAGGCTGCATCGGGAGCTAAACTTAGCGTTTGGGCAAGCCAATCCACTACTCACCATCGCCGACCGACTGGCATCGGAGTACCGGGTGCTCTGCTTCGATGAGTTCTTCGTTAGCGATATCGGCGATGCCATGCTGCTCGGTGGGATCGTAGGAGCATTGCTTGATCGGGGCGTCATCATCGTCGCCACCTCTAATATTGCCATTGAGGGTTTGTTCCAGTCTCAGTTACAAAAAGACCGCTTTCAACCCACCATCGCCCGAATGTCCCAAGCATTTTCCAGCATTCATCTGAGCGGTGAAGTGGATCATCGCTTTCAGCCACGCCCAACACGGCCCATTTACTTTACCGATAAGGCGGGATTCGCGGCTTATTTGCAGGGTGCTACCCTCTCTCCAATAGATACTTTGAGCGTCAACCGTCGATCGATAAAAGCCCAAGGAAGTAATGATCAACAGATTTGGTTTCGCTTTGAGGATTTGTGCATCGGCCCCCGTGCCGCCGCCGACTATATGGAGCTCGCGTCCCAATTCGACGAAATCATCGTCAGCGACATTCCCTGCCTCAGTGGCGAAGCCTTTGAACACATCAAAGCCCGCGGCACAGAAGATGGCGCTGTAGGCTCTGGCCAAACTGGTGACCGTGCGGTTTCCCTCGCCATCAATGACGATGCCGTAAGGCGTTTTATCAGCCTAGTGGATGAATGCTACGACCAACGGGTACGCTTGGTGCTTCAGGCAGAAGTCTCGTTTGATCAGTTATACCAAGCCGGCACCCTGTTGTTTGAATTTCGCCGAACTCAAAGCCGCCTAACCGAAATGGCCCATGTGGGGTTCGGGCGTTTATTAACCTTTCAAACAAAAGACCGTGATCAGGCCGATACCTGATCACGGTCTTGTAGATTGTTACCTGTTTAAGTTGTTACTTAGTTTCTTCAGCAACGTGTTTACGGAAGGCCGCTAACGCCGCTTTGGCATCTACGTCACGGTCAGCCACAGATTCCATCCAAATATCATCGATGCCAGCTGTCAACTTGTTCATATCTTGAACTAGCTTGTCTCCCGGTGACAAGAACACCACGTTTACACCTTTTTCTTTCGCTTCTAAGATACCAGCATCATCGGCTGCGCCCCAAGCGGCACCAGCTAGACGAGACAGTTTTTCGCCAGAGACGCTCATAATGGCGGCTTGATCTTCTTCACTTAGATCCGCGAAGAAATCTTCATTCATAATGATGCTCATCGCGGTGGTGTAGAGACCTTTCGGGAACAATACCAAGTCAGAGCTTAGTTCAGATAGGCGGAAAAATTTTTGCTCTTGCACTGGTAAAAAGGTCGCATCAACTACGCCTTGTTGCATCATTTCATAGGATTTCGGAGCTGGGGCGCCCACTGGAGTAACGTGTAAACGCTCAGCCAGCACATTCACCATACCACCGCCTAGGCGAACTTTTTTACCTTCGAAATCCGACAAATCATTCACTGAGAATTTGGCATGAAGCTGGCCTGGTCCGTGAACAAACAAACCGAGTAACTTCAGGCCATCGTATTCACCCGCATCGGCAAAGTACTCTTCGTAGGTTTTCCAAAGGGCTACTGAGCCGCTTTCCGCACCAGAGATTTCCCCCGGGATTTCGGCAACACCTGTAAGACTAAAACGACCCGGAATGTAGGCGTTTACTGAAAAACCAGCGTCATAAACACCATCTTCAACCGCATCAAAAATGGATTTAGGGTGGCCGGTGAAGTTTTCGATCACAACATCAACACGCCCCTCTGTTGCTTCCTCTGTAGTGGTCAAGTAAATCTGGCCACGGTTTTAGAGTTTTTCCAATACAGCCGCTCACTCTCATTAGGAGATAAACCACCATTATGCCGATGA
>NZ_VFRR01000046.1 GCF_006385675.1 Maribrevibacterium harenarium
TCGACGAGATTGTGCGGTTCTTCGAGGCGCGGGTTTCCGCCTTGCGACGGAGCGGGGTCGCTGCCGACCGGCTCATCCTCGATCCGGGGATGGGATTTTTCTTGAGCCCCGCACCGGAAACATCGCTGCACGTGCTGTCGAACCTTCAAAAGCTGAAGTCGGCGTTGGGGCTTCCGCTATTGGTCTCGGTGTCGCGGAAATCCTTCTTGGGCGCCACCGTTGGCCTTCCTGTAAAGGATCTGGGTCCAGCGAGCCTTGCGGCGGAACTTCACGCGATCGGCAATGGCGCTGACTACGTCCGCACCCACGCGCCTGGAGATCTGCGAAGCGCAATCACCTTCTCGGAAACCCTCGCGAAATTTCGCAGTCGCGACGCCAGAGACCGAGGGTTAGATCATGCCTAGCATTCACCTTCCGGCCGCCCGCTAGCGGACCCTGGTCAGGTTCCGCGAAGGTGGGCGCAGACATGCTGGGCTCGTCAGGATCAAACTGCACTATGAGGCGGCGGTTCATACCGCGCCAGGGGAGCGAATGGACAGCGAGGAGCCTCCGAACGTTCGGGTCGCCTGCTCGGGTGATATCGACGAGGTTGTGCGGCTGATGCACGACGCTGCGGCGTGGATGTCCGCCAAGGGAACGCCCGCCTGGGACGTCGCGCGGATCGACCGGACATTCGCGGAGACCTTCGTCCTGAGATCCGAGCTCCTAGTCGCGAGTTGCAGCGACGGCATCGTCGGCTGTTGCACCTTGTCGGCCGAGGATCCCGAGTTCTGGCCCGACGCCCTCAAGGGGGAGGCCGCATATCTGCACAAGCTCGCGGTGCGACGGACACATGCGGGCCGGGGTGTCAGCTCCGCGCTGATCGAGGCTTGCCGCCATGCCGCGCGAACGCAGGGGTGCGCCAAGCTGCGGCTCGACTGCCACCCGAACCTGCGTGGCCTATACGAGCGGCTCGGATTCACCCACGTCGACACTTTCAATCCCGGCTGGGATCCAACCTTCATCGCAGAACGCCTAGAACTCGAAATCTAACGTCCGTTCGGGCATCGAGGTCCATGTCGGGGTGGGACGGGCCCGTGGCTTCAAGATCACTTGCAGTCCGACCGCGATGTCTTGGTTGCGCGAGAGGTTGTCGATATCCTCCACTTCCATCATCAACCCTGGATAATGCCGCCGCCGTCATCGCCGCCGACGCCCGTGCCGGGCTTTTCGGGCCTGTCAGGCTTGCTCGGCCTTCAGCCTGCCTGGGCGAGATCTCCGGCGGACGGATTAACGGCGGAGCTTCGCCGCCTTTCGTGCGTGTGAAGGCCGAAGATAGTTCTCTCAAAAACATCCGTTTATGAGAGATACCAAAGCCGACAGTCTGCCGAAGGTTGAAGGTCTCTCAAAACTGCCTCTCGCTTCCGATCTCTCACCGATCTACTGTTGATTTGCACCCAAATTTGACCCGGGATTTGCATTGAATTTTGACCCACCCCTTGTTGTCAGAATTATGTCTCGATTTTCAGTTTGCGGGTCTGTTTTTCCTCCTGCTTATTCTGAGTTGAACTGTGTTTGAAGCGGTAACTTTCATTGCCGGTTTCCAGGATGTGGCAGTGGTGGGTTAGTCGGTCCAACAACGCTGTTGTCATCTTTTCATCGCCAAACACTCGGCTCCATTCCGAGAAGCTCAAGTTGGTGGTCAGTATCACGCTGGTTTTTTCGTACAGCTTTGAGAGCAGGTGAAACAGCAGTGCCCCACCGGTTTGGCTAAAAGGCAAATATCCCAGCTCATCCAGAATCACCAAATCGGCATACAACAGACGGTTTGCGATTTGTCCCTGACGCCCAGATGATTTCTCTTGCTCCAGTGCATTGACCAAATCCACGGTGGAGAAGAAACGCACCCGTCGGTTCAAGTGCATCACTGCTTGTGTACCAATGGCTGTGGCCAGGTGAGTCTTGCCTGTGCCTGGCCCACCAATCAGCACCACGTTCTGGGCTTGTTCCATGAAGTCGCACCGGTGCAATTGTTTGACCGTGGCCTCATTAACCAGGCTTTGACTGAAGTCAAAGCCCACCAAGTCCCGATACACGGGGAACTTGGCCACCCGCAATTGATAGTTCACCGAACGTACTTCACGCTCTGCCACTTCAGCTTTAATCAAGCTGTCCAGCATGGGCAAGGCTTGATTAAATGCTGGTGAATTCTGATTGCCCAACTCCTCAATGGCGTGTGCCATGCCAAAGAGTTTCAAGGATTTGAGGATTCTCACATGGCCTTCATGCTGCATCATGGGCTCTCCTTAAACTGTCATAGCGGTTCACGTTGGCCTGTGGTTCCAATGTCAGCCTTAACCCCTTGGGAATTGGAATCGGTTTGGGTGAAGGTTCTTCGGTCAAACGTCCCAACAGATTAAGCACATGCTCCTTCGATGGCTTGCCACACTCCAATGCCAATTCCACAGCACTGAGTACCGCACCTTCATCGTGGTGCAATACAAGGGCCAGAATTTCCACCATGTCACGGTCACCGCCGGGGCGTTGCAGCAAGATGGATTGAAGCTTCTTGAACGCGGGTGGCAATTCAGCAAATGGCGCACCATTGCGCAACGCCCCAGGTTTCTTCTGAAGCACAGACAAGTAATGGTGCCAGTCGTATTGTGTGTGGCCACGCCGAGCGTGGCCACTGCCAAACAATCTTGGATGCTCGGCAATGTGTTGGCCTTCGGCAGCCATCACCAGCTTGTCTGCATAAATCCGAAGGCTGATGGCCCTGTTGGCGTAACTGGCAGGAACGCTGTAGCGATTGCCCTCGTGGTGAACAAGGCAGGTTGAAGTGACTCGCTTGGTTTGCTCCACGAATGCATCAAAGGCATTGGGTAGCGCCATCAACTCGCCTTGTTCATCGGCAAAGGCCTCTTGCACGGTTTGGTCCAATTCGGGGTGGCGCAGCTCAGACCACAGCGCTTTGCAGCGATGCTCAAGCCACACATTCAAATCAGCAAGGCTTTGAAAGTCTGGTGCCCCTTGCCACAGGCGTTGGCGGGAATCCTGCACGTTCTTCTCAATCTGGCCTTTCTCCCAACCCGATGCTGGATTACAGAACTGCGCATCAAACAGGTAGTGGCTGACCATGGCAGTGAACCGCTGATTGACCCTGCGCTCTTTGCCACGCCCCACCGAATCCACAGCGGTCTTCATGTTGTCGTAGATGCCGCGCTTGGGAATGCCACCGAAGATTTGAAAGGCATGCCAGTGGGCATCAAACAGCATTTCATGTTTTTGCTGGTAGTAAGCCCGAAGCACAAAGGCCCGGCTGTGGGCCAACTTAAACTGGGCAATCTGAAGTTTGACCTGTTTGCCCGCTATGCGGGCAAAGTCCTCACTCCAATCGAATTGGAAGGCTTCGCCACAAGCAAAGCGCAAGGGGATGAAACAACCCTTGCCCGAGGTTTGCGCCTTGAACTGTTCGGAATCTTTCCACTGTCGGGCAAAAGCACACACTCGGTCATAAGACCCGGTAAAGCCCAAAGCGACCAAATCCCGGTACATGCTGCGCAGGTTTCTGCGCAGCTTCTTTGTCTTTTTGTGCTCGGTGGAGAGCCACTGCCTTAACTTGGGCTCAAAAGGACTTAACTTGCCAACGCTGTCTCGCGCTGGGTACTGCGGTTCAACCACCTTGCTTTGCAAATACTTGCGAACGGTGTTCCTGGACAGGCCGCTTCGTCGGGCTATTTCCCGAATCGACGCACCATCGCGAAAATGCCAGCGTCGAATTGCGCTCAATATCGCCACGTTTATCACTCCTTGATTTCTCCCGCCATATCCAGACGGGAAACAGTGTCATACGTGGGTCAAATTTCGACGCAAATCTTTACCCTAAGTGGGTCAATTTTAGATGCAACTCAACAGCCAGAGCCAGTTGCTCCATTTCCGGCAACCGTGGGCGTGGGCGCAGCGGCGCGCCCATCGCGGCGAGCAGCGCGACGTAGAAGCGGATCACGGACGGCTCGGACGGCATCTGCACGACCAACACCGGGATGTGCTCCTGGTCGGCGTCGGAGCTGGCCGGGTGGGTGCGGCGGAACTTCTCGACGATCATCGACTTGCCATTGTTGGTCGGGCCAACCAGCAGCAGGTTGGGCATGCGTTGCTTGTTTGGCCACGCATAAAGGGCTTCCAGCCGGTTCAGCGCCTCGACTGCGCGCGGATAGCCGATCCAGCGGTCGGCGCGAAGGCGCTGGATGCGCTCGTCCGCCGGAAGACGGGCCAAGCCCTGGGCCGCCGGCAGCAGGTGGGACAGGTCGATGATGGGATATTCGTCCACGGCTACCACTCCTCAATCTGGGGTTCTAGGGATTTTCCGTCCAAAAACGACAAAGTGCTCTGGAGGCCACGCCGTCCGCGGCCTCCAGAGGGGTATTACTTTTTTGGCGCTTCACATAGCCAGTCACAATAAATCAATCACTTAGCAGTCTGAATGTCGCATTTGGACGGAAAATCCCTAGAACCCCAATATGGTGACGGAAACGTCGTCGCCTATCATGAGTGTTTCACCAATTCGCCGAGTTAATATGAGCATAATGACACGTTCCTTTGAATAGATTAAACGAGGCTTACAAATACCAGCTCGTCCTTCTCAAAGGATCTGAGAGGTGAAGAATCAGGTTTTCGATCAGTATGAAAGCCAGCGTATACCAATACAGAGACGATACCGGGTATCGTTTTATAAGCAATACGTTTGGTGAGCTGAAAGTAAGCATCGAGTGGGTTCATTGATGGCACATCGAACGTGAACTGCTTGTTTTGTTCCGTTTTGATGTCCACGCTGTACTTATGTTTTCGCCCAGGACGGTCTGCTCCATCCATTGGCCTTTGGCCGAATATTTCAGCGATTGCAGACTCATAAACACTATTGCTCAGGATGTCGCAAGCGCATAGAGCTTCGGTGTATCCACCTAACCGGTACCGCCATTCGAGGCTCTCAAATTCGTGGTGTGAAGGCTTTACATTATCTAGACCAATGATTGCCTTACCATGCTCAGGCGAAATATTGTCTCTCAACTCCTGGAAGATGTTTTCTATTTGATTCTGGTCGAGTGTTCTCATTGTTATTCCTACTTCTTAAACGGCGCTAAGGGTATCTTCCTGATTCACATCAAGGATTTGACTTGGTAACTCGCTATGACTAACAACCGCGTTCAGCTCGTCGTAATAGCTCTCTGTCGCTCCTGCTGGAACCAGGTAAACAGCCGTAGGTTTTCCTTCAGTATCGGTTAGAAGAACCGAGGCTATGACATCAGACGATCCAAGGTTGTAGCGTAAGCCTTTGATGAAATGACGCTTCCCTGTACAGAGCCGCTCCAGGAGTTCAAGCTCCTCTATGTTTTCAAAGGGAAGCCAATTCCGATCCACGGCCATGAAAGAGATGGTATCCACCTGGGGACTGCCGGATGCGCTCAGAAGAAAAGTACATATTGTTAGCAAATGAATGGATTCATTTTCATGGAAAAAAGCAAGCTCAGTGGAGAAGGCCTTATTTATTCGCTTGTAAACATCCTCTCCCATGTAAACCGGAGTATCGGGCATATGCTTGACGATCATCTTGAATCCAAACCGGGCTTCTTCGATCGTCTTCACTTCGCCAATGAGTATGCCCATAGGCTGTTTGTTGCCCTGCTTTTTCAGCTTGGATAGGAACTGTCTGCGTCTGGCCACAATTTCATCTTTGTGGTCCAGAGAAAACTGCTCTGGAATCAGCAGTGCTTCTCCTAGTGGGTGTTTTCTGGTGACTTTGTTTTGCGCTGCTTGTAGGAGGTACTTTCTGATCACATACCAGGAGCGCTTGCCTTCCATGTTTGGTGCCCACTTGTTAAGGCCTGCATCTTCATAGAGGAAGTGGAGCAGCGATCGGATGGTAAGCTTGGTTGGATCTGCTTTGACCGCAGTGGGTTCTTTGGTTTCACCCTTGCTAATCGTTCGATTCAGAGAAACCTTTGAGAGGGTGAAGTCCAGTTTCAGATTGGTTATTCCTGTTTCCTGGTCTTCTGAAATAGCCTTGTTCTCAACGGCTCCACGACCGGAGAGTTCAGCCGGGATCTCGTAGGAATCACAGTCTGGATGATGCTGTTGGCCACTGTTTGGCATTCGCTTCAGCACATAGCTGTTGTCGCCGGTGCGAGCAATATACATTGGCACGCCGGGAGTTGAGCAAAGGCACAAGGGGCGCTCGCGAGATTTGTAGGCGCTGGCCAGCGCCTCTTCAAATAAAGGATCGGAACGTTCGAGAACGCAATCACCGATGGAGTATTGTGTCATGGTTGCCACCTTAGAATATTGGTTCCCCTCTGGTCCTCATATACTGCATGACGCCGAACGAGAGAAAATACACGACTGAAGTAAGCCCTAAGAACAGGGCAAACACCCAGAAAGGACTTCCCAAATAGCCACTGCTCATAAACTTCAAAACTACGGCAGGAGTTGCTGCCATGAGAATGAACAGAAACAAGGTAAGGATGTTTTCCGATAAGATGGCAGGAGCTGATAGTGGCTGATTGTTGTGATCTAAGTAAAAATATTGGTTGATACCGTCGATGTACTTTTCCACTATCCAACCATGATGCTCTGCATCTTTTACAAAGGCCACGAAGTTCTGCACCCCCAGGGTCTGTAAAAGCTCCGATACTTGGAGGCGTTTATCGCTAACCAGGAGCGAAGTGTCATCATTGCTCAATGAGACAGTTTCTATCTGGAGCTTCACATTGGCTTGAATGCCAGGTGTGAGATTAATCAGCGACTTCACAGGGCGGTCGGAGTAGATCCCAGTTGGCAGGTCATCATGCTTTTTAAGCGTGGCTAATAGTGTGTTTCCGCCATAGACATTGATTTCGATAAGGGCCTTCATACGATTCATCCTTGGATCGAGTAGTACTTTTCAAAGATCTCAAGTGCCTCCCGATTTGTCAGGCCGTTTCCGAGTCTCTCACGGACGAATGACTGAATACCTGGTTCGCGTTCAATCAGGTTTGTAATGAGCTTTACAACGTAATCGGATGTCTGGTCATTGAGGGCGCGTGTTCTGGTAACGGAGATGGCCGTCATGACCTCTGCCGCAAGCTTGCTGTCAGCATGTTGGCGATAATCGGAAGGTGGTACTGAGTTGATGATGTTTGAGGAGTGATTGTTATTGTCAGACGAAAACCAGTCACCGATAGCCGGTCTTGGTAGTTTACCGGTACCGGACTCAATAAAGGGCAATGTGTAGAAGGTCGCAACAGCTCCCAGTATGAAGCCAATTATTGTTCTGATCATTCATCACTCCAAAATAAAAGAGGGAGGGTTCCCCCTCCCGGTGTTAGATGTTTAATGCCTTTCTGGTTCTATTTTTCAGTGATTCGCCAAACTGACTGGCATTAACAGACTTATCTCTTAGCCAGTAAGTGATCGTGATTTTGCTTTCCTTGTCAGACTGCTTCTCGATCTGGCTGTCGATGATTGCCTGAATGCCATCGTGGTTGCGATCGGCACGCATGTGGTAGTAAACCGAAGGAGTAGCATCGTAGGCGTAGGCGAAAGTCTGCATTTTGGCTTCGGCCATGCTCCCCCACTCCTGACGGATTTCCTGCTCGGTGTAGTAGGCGAATTCTTTCTTAATCTTGAGGAACGCGACATCCACATTCACTGGCACGGTAAAGGCGATTTTGTGCTCAGTTGGCTTAGCGGTAGTGGTATTTACAACGGTAGTTTCGGTAGTCGTTGTCTGGGTTACCTGTGATTCCTGTGCTGTTTGTTCCTGGTTAGCTTTACCATCATGGTTGATGGGCTTGCCGGTAATAGGGTTGTTCCAGCAGGTCAGGCATTTGCCATCAGAAGAGTAAACGTGCTGGTTGGAGGCGCAGCCGCTAACGATAAGAACCAAGGCCAAAGAGCCGAAAAGTGCAGATAACTTCATGAATGTTCTCCTATAAAGAGTGGTTTATTTAAACGTTACTACGAGGTGCCAAACTAGCAACCCGGCAAACCAGGTTGCTGAATGAGCATCGAGCCAGGAGACACCTGCACATAGAAGTCTTGGATAGACCTGTGTAGCGTGGGATTATCCCGGTCATCGAATGAAAACCAATAAAAAAAGGGTCATCGAGGATGTACCCTTTTATGGCGCTAGTACCTTCCATAGCCGGATCTTTGGAATGGATACTGCTGTGAATGGCGTTGATTGGGGGCTTTAGGCTGGTCTTGAACCAGTCTGACGTTTTTAGCCACCAGGCCTTTGCTGTTGATGTGGCATTCAAATTCCACTGTCCTCCCTGGACGCAAGTATTGGCAGTTTTTCAGTTCGTTTGCGTGGACCATGATGTCCGGGGCATCACCCCCATTGTGCAGAAATCCATATCCCTTGTCGGTGAACCATCGTTTAACCGTTGTCTGCATCCGTTAGACTCCTTCTTATTGGTGCTGCTGTTCCAAGTAGCGCTTCAAACCGGGCTTTTCAATGTTGTACCCGTCCTTTCGGGTCTGGCTGATTAGACTGGCTTCCGATAGACGCTTGATGGCTCGCTGGATATTAGAAGCGACGCCTTTAACATCGGTTTCCTTGTCTATTCTGGCCATTAGCTCTTTTGAGAAGGGGTTTGTACCCTTGCAAAGCGCCAGAAACACAAGCCGGTCGATCGGCTTCAGTCTCTTTGATATGCCCTCGAAATCTTCGGTTGCTTCCATAAGCTGAAGCACATATTCCAAGGCTTCCTCAACAGTAGCCTTGAAGGTAATCATTTGGGCGATCAGCTTCATCATCCAGTACGGTGACTGATCCAAGTCCAGGAAGGCTTTGCGTAATGGTTGAATGGCAATAGTGATCTGGTGGTTTTTGGCCAGCTTGTCTCTCAGAAATTCAATGAATTGATCATCGAGGTCTGGAAAATCGTGTTGTTCAACGAAGTGGTAGAACGGTGACTTTGATTCGTTCAACAGCAGATCCAGATAGTGTCTGGAGGAGCCGGTAAAAATGCTTTTTACCTTGCCTTGGCGCTTGTCCAGCATGGTCCGGAGCGTGTGAGCAAGCGGATCAAACTGGGTGGACGTTGTAAGATGTTGCACTTCATCAATCAGTAGCAAAACCGTTTTCTTGCCAGCCTTTTCGACCAGCATACTGAGTAACTGATCGAGATAGGCGAGTTCTTTGCTGGTTGGTTTACTCGGATTGTCGGCAAACTCTACTTCCATTTTCCCCAGCAGCTCGTTGCTTACGGTGGTCTTTTTGATTTTGGCTTTGAGCAACCGGCTGAAGGTCGCTTTTTTATCGAGCGCCGCAATGGCATCTTCCAGGGCTGCGATCAGTCCTTCATGGGGGGCATTGATGTTTTGCCATAGACTCGCATAGACAGGGATGTAGTTTTTCTTCTGCGATAGTGGCGCGAGATCCTGAAGGATGAATAGCGTCTTTCCTTTACGTCGAGGGGCTATGATCGCTAGGCTTGATGAGATACCGAGGGCCAGTAGGCCAAGGTATTGTTCTGCCAGCTCTGTTCGTGGATAGTGCCACCCTTCCATAAAAAGGACCCCTATATTTGTTTTGTGACTTACGCGGGATTACGCGCCAATTGCATAATTACGCATAATACAGGTAATAGCGCGTAATTCAAGTCCTACCAGCTATTTTCGATAACAACTACTATACCAGATCAGCCATAGGAATGACCGAGCGCCAGCCCCACCTCCTCACTCCGATCGAAACTCCCGAGTAATCCCTACCTTACTGATGACCCCTGCACCGGGAGGCGTAGCCTCGCGAGTGCCAAGGAAACAGAAGGAAAATAAAGGAAAGGGAAGGAAAAAGAAGGGGCGCAATCTGAATTTTGCACGGAGGTTGGGGTGTGGCACCAATAAAGAACACTCCATGCTGATCTGGTATTGTATACTCAAATATGACTTAACACGGGTCTCTTTCGCGTTCAAATGTGAACGGTTGCATTTGATATTGTTCTATTTTAAACGCATAATAGTGCATATATATAGGAGAGTCTGCTATGAATACATCAAAGCTTCAGGTTGCGGTGAGCGAGCGTGAGATGAGTCGCGTGGCCGTGAAATTATTTTTGGGTATTACCGAAGAGTGGGGGCTGACAGATGAGCAGCGCTGTACTTTGGCAGGACTCGGCACTCGCACCACATTACACAACTGGCGACATAAATTGGATGCCAATGAGCCTATCAAGCTCTCTAAAGATACTCTTGAGCGACTGTCATATCTTGCAGGCATCTACAAAGGAGTTCAGCTTCTGTTCTCAGATCCTCGTCAATGGAAAAATTGGGTTCGGAAACCCAACCGGGATTTCGGCGGAGCATCAGCCCTCGACCGCATGTTGGCTGGGAGAGTTGTTGATCTAGTGGATGTTCGCAGGTACTTGGACGGATGGCGCGGAGAGCATTATGCGTAAGGAGGATGTCATTAGTGATACATATCGGCTAATACCGAGTCACTATCCTCCTATCGCATTATTTGAGAATCTACTCGATCCTAGCGAGCTTGATGCCGCATATGCGCTGGAAAGCCTGACAAATGATCGCCTACAAGATGAAGTGGGAAATATTGCGTTGGTTCCCCCAGAAGATCGAGTAACTGGCCCAGGGACAACCGCAATCATGGCGGCGTTCACGCATGTAGGTGTCGAGAGCAGGTTCACAAAGGGTCGGTTTGGAGTGTATTACGCGGGATTGGATCTGGATACGGCCATTGCTGAATCTAAGTTCAGCCGAGCACGCTTCATGAGCGCAACGAATGAAGAACCACAATTACTCACTATGCGTTGTTATCATTGCGTGGTGAATGCTCCTCTGGTGGATGTGCGTGGCGACAATAAGGTGCATGACCGAGATAGTTTCATCTATGCCCAGGCTCTTGGAGAAAAGCTAAAACACGAGAATGAACTAGGCATTCTATACAGATCGGTTCGGCACCCTGGCGGACAGTGCGTCGCGGTTTTGCGCCCTCCAGCATTAACACCACCGGCAATACAGGCTGGACATTACCAATTTCACTGGGATGGTAATGCTATTACCCACATCCTAAGCGTTGCGGAAAAACTATGAATTCTGGCAGGCCATATCTAAAGAATTGTCCAATCAATCACCTATTGTGGCCATTCAGGAATTTACCGGAAAATTACGTGGTGTTAGATATGGAAACGACTGGGCTGTTTGATGAATCTGGCGCTCCAGGAATTGTTACAATCGGAATTGTTGAGGTGAGTAACGGAAAGGCTGTGAAAGAGAGTGAATATGCCGTAAGACCTCACAGACAGATGACTAACGAAGCATCCCAGATAAACGGGATTGGCGACCAGCAGGCACAGTCATTCCCAACCTTCACATCCCAGTGGCCAGATATACGAGCTAACTTGTCGGACCATTTGGTGGTGATCCATAACGCCGTATTCGATTGGCCCATACTCATTGAACATGTTATGAGGTATGGCGTAAATGAACCCTCAATATTGGGAGTGTTTTGTTCGCAGCGTGCAGCACAGCCGTGGGCGCAGGCAATGGGCTTGAAATGTTCTGATAGGGGGCCTTCTTTGGACACACTGACCGAGGCTACCGGAGTACACAATTTTAGATCTGAACTGGATGGGATACATAGTGCGTCTAAAGACGCTAAACAGACAGCGGAAGTGGTTGAGGCATTGAGGCGATTTCAGCAGTCTGAAGAAGAATCTCATTGTCTTTCGTGAATACTTATCGGACCGAGGCTAACTTAGAACATGCTGCAATTTGAAAAAACAATGAAGAATGGTGGTTCACTTCTATTGTGTACCGTTAAAGTACGAATGTGCCTGATACAACTCTGTCATCTGTCTGGATTTGTACATCGTGGGGTCAACATTTTTTCTTGCATAGTATAGGGGGGTATACTATAGTCTCTTCAATCCTGATTAACAGGGACAATCAATGCCACATTCTCCAGAAGAAAAGAAACAGGCGCTTGTCCGGGTACGACGTATCAAAGGTCAGATTGCAGCGCTGGAACAGGCGATTGAAAACGAAGCGGAATGTTCTTCATTGTTGCAGCAACTGGCTTCGGTACGAGGAGCCGTTAAAGGCCTGATGACTGTTGTTCTGGAAAGCTATCTCAGGGAAGAATTTCCCGATACGAACAAAAGAAGGGGTCGCAGACGAAATCTATCAACGACGCTATTTCCATTGTTCGCTCATATCTCCGTTAACTCTGCCAGGCAGACGTCTGATGGGGTCAGTAAAAACAGTAATAAAAGGATATGACATATGAAATCACGTGCAGCTGTCGCATTTGCTCCTGGTAAGCCCCTCGAGATCGTTGAAATTGATGTGGAGCCGCCTCGTAAGGGTGAAGTACTGGTAAAAATCACCCATACCGGCGTCTGCCACACTGATGCATTTACCTTGTCCGGTGATGATCCGGAAGGTGTGTTCCCGGCAGTACTGGGTCATGAAGGTGCGGGTGTTGTTGTGGAAGTCGGCGAAGGGGTCACCAGTGTGAAACCTGGCGATCATGTTATTCCGCTTTACACGGCAGAATGCGGCGAGTGTCTGTTCTGTAAATCCGGAAAAACTAACCTGTGTGTCTCTGTTCGCGCCACCCAGGGTAAAGGACTTATGCCTGATGGCACGACCCGTTTCTCTTACAAGGGCCAGCCTCTTTTCCACTATATGGGCTGCTCTACATTCAGTGAGTATACCGTCGTCGCAGAAGTGTCTTTAGCCAAAATTAATCCACAGGCGAATCATGAACATGTCTGTCTGCTGGGTTGTGGCGTAACGACAGGTATCGGTGCGGTTCACAACACTGCGAAAGTACAACCAGGTGACACGGTTGCTATTTTTGGCCTGGGTGGTATTGGCCTTGCAGCGGTACAGGGCGCGCGTCAGGCAAAAGCGGGTCGTATCTTTGCCATCGATACCAATCCGGAGAAATTTGACCTGGCCCGTTCATTTGGTGCAACTGACTGCATTAACCCGAAAGACTACGACAAACCTATCCAGGACGTTCTCATTGAACTGACAGGCTGGGGTGTCGACCATACGTTTGAATGTATCGGTAACGTAAACGTAATGCGTTCTGCACTTGAAGCGGCACACCGTGGCTGGGGTCAGTCCGTCGTTATCGGTGTTGCGGGTGCAGGTAAAGAAATCTCCACTCGTCCATTCCAGCTGGTCACCGGCCGTGTATGGAAGGGTTCTGCCTTTGGTGGTGTTAAAGGTCGTACCCAGCTGCCGGGCATGGTTGAAGATGCGATGAAAGGCGAAATCGATCTCGCACCATTCGTGACTCATACCATGGGCCTTGAAGAGATTAATGACGCCTTCGACCTGATGCATGAAGGCAAATCTATTCGTACAGTGATCCACTACTGATTCAGGTTTCACTGGCGATCTTTCAATATTAGTTTTAAAGGAAACAATCCATGTCCAATCCAGTTATTTCAGGCAATGGCATCTTCTCTCACGTCTTTATCGGTGCTGTAGATGTTCAAAAGTCGGCTGAGTTTTATGACGCCACTTTAGGTGCACTCGGTATCAACAACCTTGGTCCTTTTGGTAATGGCTGGGTGTTGTTTGGCCGTGACAAGCCGGCTTTCATCATTGCCCGTCCTGGCAATGGTGAAGCGCCATCCAGCAATGGTGTGACAATTGGCTTTGCTGCCGCCACGCCTGCTGAAGTTGACGCTTTCCATGCCGCAGGCCTGGCTGCTGGCGGGACTGATGAAGGCCAACCGGGTCCTCGTGGTCATCTGCCAGGTGCTTATGCTGCCTACCTGCGTGATCCGGCTGGTAACAAGATCTGCTCCTATACCTTCATCTGATCGTAGGGTGCATCCGACACAAATGTTGTACGGTTTGCCGATCAGGCGAACGGTATGAGTTGTGCCAGCGTATGAAGATCAACCCGCAGACGTTTACGTCTGCGGGTATCTTTCTCGAAGCGTAATGTGACTGGCCGTCAGAAAAAGAGAGAGTCTTATGAAAGAGTCAGCATTATCTGCTATCCGTTCTGAGATGCAATCACCCGAAACCGTGTACGGGATGCCGGCTCATAAAGACAGAACGGCCGCTGTCAATGAAGTACATGCGCGTCCGCACCTGCTTATCACATCACCACAGACCCTGCTGCAGTTTGCTTTCATGACTAAAGGCGACCAGTCAGGTGACCAGCGGGTCATGGTTGAGCTGTCAGATCGTCTTGGTTTAACACCATCAGAAAATTCAGCACCCCTGCACGGTATCACGTGGCGGGAAGGCGCTTTGTATTGTGAAAAACACGGTGAGTTTTCCACCTACTTATGGAGTACCACATGCGATCCGCGTGACGGACAGTTAAGGGGAGAGAACCCCTTCCGGCATGGTTTCACGCCACCGGGTTCGGTTATCTGTGGTACCCGTCTGGATATTCTGCCATGGACTGCAGAATCTGAGGCTGCAGTAACGAATTTAGATCCTGTCAGCAGGTGCTATTCAGTAACAGAAAATGGCCGTGCCGCAATTATCTCTGATTTTCGCCAGGATAAAGACGGGCTGACACGCATTCTGATACTTGAACGGGACCTGACAGAGGCACAGCTGGGTGCACTGGTTCAGCGGCTGCTTGAGATTGAAAATTATCGCACGCTTGCTTTGCTTTCTTTACCACTTACAAGAACCATGGCCTCTGAACTGAGGCGAGTGGAAAACCGACTGGCTGAAATTACAGAAGAAATGCGCACCGGAGAGCATCGTAAAAATGAACAGTTGCTCTCTGCGTTGACCAATCTTGCCGCAGAACTTGAAGCCGGCGCTGCAGCGAATCTGTACCGGTTTGGCGCAAGCCAGGCCTACTATGAAATTGTTGAGGAAAGGCTGAATACGCTCTCCGAAACGCCGGTTCCAGGCTACTACACCTGGTCTGATTTTTTGCAACGGCGCATTGCCCCAGCCATGCGAACCTGCCGTTCTGTGAAAGAACGACAGGCGAAGCTGTCTGACAAACTCATGCGGGCTATTTCGTTACTTCGCTCCTGGATAGATGTTGAACTGGAACATCAGAACCGTGACCTGCTGGCTTCGATGAATAACCGGGCCAGACAACAGCTACATCTGCAGCAAACCGTTGAAGGATTGTCTGTTGCCGCCATTTCATATTATGTGGTGAGTCTGATTTCGTATCTGGTGAAAGGGGTTCCCGGGATCCACGATGTCATGCCACCTGAGCTGGCGGTTGCCATTCTCGTGCCCTTCATTGTGCTCGCGATTTGGTGGGTGGTGCGAAGAATAAGAAACTCGCACACCGACCCTGAACATAACGAAAACCGCTCTGACTGAGTTGTTACGTTGTTGCTGAATTGTCCTGTCGTTATACGGAGAAAATTATGGAACGTCTTGAACATCATGCCAGCTTTGATGGGTGGCAGGAAGTTTATCAGCATGAGTCTGGCACGCTTGGCTGCACGATGAAATTTGGTGTTTATACTCCACCCCAGGCGCTTAACGGTAATGTACCGGTACTCTACTGGCTTTCCGGTCTGACCTGTACGGAACAGAATTTTATTACCAAATCGAGCGTTCAGCGTTATGCCGCAGAGCATGGGATCATGATTGTGGCACCAGACACCAGTCCGCGTGGCACCGATATTCCTGATGATCCTGACTACGCTCTCGGTCAGGGGGCCGGATTCTATGTTAATGCAACCCAGGAGCCCTGGGCGACACATTACAAAATGTATGACTATGTGGTAAACGAGCTCCCGTCCCTGATTGAAGAATGGTTCCCGGCGTCTGATAAAAGAAGTATCAGTGGACATTCGATGGGCGGACATGGCGCCCTGATGATTGCGCTCAGAAACCCGGGCCGCTATCAGAGTGTATCCGCATTCTCACCGATCGTCGCACCTTCTCAGGTGCCCTGGGGAGAAAATGCATTGTCTGCTTATCTGGGTGATGATCGGGAATACTGGAAGCAGTACGACACGGTTGAGTTGATCCGTAAAGCGCAGGAAAGGCTACCTCTGCTTGTAGACCAAGGACTGAATGATGAGTTTCTGAAGACTCAGCTTCAGCCGGAGAGACTGAAGAGCGTTTGTGAGGACACCGGTCATCCGTTGACGCTTAACCTGCGTCCGGGACACGATCACAGCTATTACTTTATCTCCAGCTACATTGGCGACCACATTGCACATCATGCAGCAGCACTGACGCGCTAAATTCAGGAATTATGGTTATGGTACATTTCTGCGATCAAAAACATCATGTTGTCGTGATAGGGGCTGGGTTCGGTGGACTCTCCGTTGTCAGAGAACTGGAAGAGCCGGGCGTTTCGATCACAATCATTGACCGGAGTAACCACCATCTGTTTCAGCCTTTACTTTATCAGGTCGCTGGCGCATCACTGCCATCAGCAGAAATTGCCTGGCCCGTTCGCTCTCTGTTTCGTCATCGTGAGGATGTACGTACCCTGATGGCCGAGGTCCAGGATGTGGATACCGATTCACGGGAGGTTCTGCTGAAAGATGGTTCCCGAATTGATTATGACACGCTTGTCGTTGCCACTGGGGCCACGCACGCTTATTTCGGTCATGATGAGTGGGAACAGTTTGCGCCGGGACTGAAGAACCTGGATGATGCCACGACCCTGCGCGCACGGATCCTTTCCGCTTTTGAACAAGCTGAGAATACCACTGATCCCGCGTTACGGGCTGCCTACCAGACATTCGTCATTGTCGGGGGGGGACCGACAGGCGTTGAGCTGTCCGGGACCATTGCCGAACTGGCAAGGAAAACGCTGAAAAATGATTTCCGTTCTATTGATCCGACAGAGACCAGAATTATTCTGGTTGAAGCCGGACAACGATTGCTCACTGCCTTCCCGGAGTCATTATCGGAATATACCCGTCAGTCCCTGGAGAAACTGGGAGTGGAAGTCAGTTTTGGCCAACCGGTAACGGAATGCTCTGCCGAAGGCGTAGTATATGGTGGGCAACCTCTTCCTGCCAAAACGATCATCTGGGCAGCAGGCGTCACTGCTTCTCCGGCTGCACGCTGGCTCAAGACGGAAGCTGATCGGGCTGGTCGGGTTATCGTGGGAGCTGATCTCACGCTCCCGTTACACCCTGAAATATTTGTAATAGGTGATACCGCGGCCGTGACCGGAGAGGACGGCAGGATGATCCCGGGCATTGCTCCGGCCGCAAAACAGGAAGGACAGTATGTGGCTAAACTGATCCAGTCCCGTTTAAAGGATGAAAAACCTGTCCTGAAACCTTTCCGGTACCGGCATCAGGGGAACCTGGCGACCATCGGTCGCGGACTGGCTGTGGTTGATATGGGACGGTTAAAACTCCGGGGAGCCATGGCGTGGTGGTTCTGGAAAATTATCCACCTGTATTTTTTGATCGGAACCAGAAACCGGTTGAGTGTCGCTATCAGCTGGATCTGGAACCACAGTATCGGATACAGGGGAGCCCGCATTATCACGGGAGGTAAATCACCTGATCCGGATAAGAGTGCGGTCCATTCCCGCTCAGAAGAGTGATACCTGAACCTTACTGATGCCGCTGAAACATCAGCGGCATTCCTTATTTAATCACCGGCGCCGGCGCAGGCAATCCGCTTACTGCTGCATAAATCCCTTTTGTCATTATTCCTTCTTAACTAATGGTTCGGCACATCGGTTAACGCCATTCAACGTAACCAGCGTCAGAAGTAAAGTTGATTTACGTATTACAGGATTAAACTATGTCAAAGAAACTTTTTGGTGCCCCCCCAACCCTGACAGACGCCAGTAATTCTGTTGTGGTACGTGGTGCCAGGGAGCACAACCTTAAAGAGGTGGATGTCTCTGTTCCGCGTGATGCACTTGTTGTCTTTTCGGGGGTCTCTGGTTCCGGTAAGTCTTCACTGGCTTTTGGAACCATTTATGCTGAGGCGCAACGACGCTACTTTGAATCGGTTGCCCCGTATGCGCGGCGCCTCATTGATCAAGCCGGTGTTCCGGATGTGGATGCCATTGATGGACTCCCCCCTGCAGTTGCCCTTCAACAACAGCGAGGAACCAGCAATGCACGCTCTTCTGTCGGCAGTGTGACCACCTTATCGAGCCTGGTGCGCATGATGTATTCCCGGGCGGGAGCCTATCCGGCAGAACAACCTATGCTCTATGCTGAGGATTTTTCTCCTAACACGCCTCAGGGAGCATGTCCATCCTGCCATGGTCTCGGACATATCTATGATGTGACAGAAGCACTGATGGTACCTGATCCGTCACTCAGTATCCGGGACAGAGCCATTGCCTCCTGGCCACCTGCCTGGCACGGACAAAATCTTCGCGACATTCTGGTGACACTGGGCTATGACGTCGATATCCCCTGGAAAGAGTTATCTGAAGAAGAGCGACACTGGATCCTGTTTACTGAAGATACCCCGACGGTGCCGGTCTACCCCGGACTCAGCCCGGAAGACACACGTGTCGCAGTCAGGGAAAAAATGACTCCGGGTTATATGGGGACGTTTACAGGGGCGCGACGTTATGTTCTGCATACCTTTGCACACACCCAAAGTGCACTGATGAGGAAACGCGTCTCCAGTTTTATGGAAGGTAAACTGTGTCCTGTCTGCCACGGAAAAAGGCTTAAACCGGAATCATTGTCAGTCACTTTTGCTGGAGTGGACATCGGTGAGTTTATGCAGATGCCTTTAGACCAGCTGGCTGAGTTGCTTCTTCCTATCTCCCGGGGGGATTTCAGTACGCATCATGCCGGGGCTGATACTGACAGGGATATCACCCGCCGGGACCGGACAGAACGCGCAGGTTCCGGCAGAGCAGTCCATTCTGTAACGCCGGATGTCCGCCGGACCTCAGCATTATCGACAGAGAAACGACTGGCTGCTCAACGACTGACCAGAGGTGTTATGGACCGGCTGTATCAGTTGCAGAAACTGGGACTTGGTTATCTGACATTAGACAGAACAACGCCAACACTCTCCGCAGGGGAACTCCAGCGATTGCGTCTTGCCACTCAGCTTAGCTCCATGTTGTTTGGGGTCGTCTATGTTCTCGATGAACCATCAGCAGGCCTGCACCCTGCAGACAGCCATGCACTTTACGATGCTCTGGAGAACCTGCGGGATGCCGGAAACTCAGTGTTTGTCGTTGAGCATGATCTTGACCTGATGCGACGGGCGCAATGGCTGGTTGATGTGGGACCCGCTGCAGGAGAACAGGGCGGTCATATTCTCTACAGTGGTGTACCTGAAGGTCTGAAAGCTATTGCTGAATCCAGAACGGCGCGGTATTTGTTTGATGAAATCAGGCCACCACAATCATACGCCCGACAGCCAGCAGGATGGTTAAAATTACAGGATATTCACCGTCACAACCTGAAGGGACTGGACGCCTGTATTCCTCTGGGGGTACTGACCGCTGTTACAGGTATTTCGGGTTCCGGAAAGTCTAGTCTGATTGCTCAGGCCTTACCTGAGCTGGTGCTTTCCTCGCTTGGCCATGAACCAGAAGACGTGTTATCCGAGGGCAGTGATGCTGAGGGACCAACCGTTACTGAGAAAACTTACGGTACGCTGACAGGCGACACCGGACTGATCAAACGTCTGGTGCAGGTTGACCAGAAACCGATAGGCCGGACACCGCGTTCTAACCTGGCGACATATACCGGACTGTTTGACCATATTCGTAAGCTCTTTGCCGGAACACCTGCTGCTAAAAACTATCATTATGATGCCGGACAGTTTTCTTTCAATGTGGCAAAAGGTCGCTGTGAAACCTGTGAGGGTGAAGGGTTCGTCAGCGTTGAACTCTTGTTTATGCCCAGTGTGTATGCCCCTTGTCCGACATGTCATGGCGCACGCTATAACCCGGATACGCTCAGGGTTCGCTGGAAGGAGCGAAACATTGCGGAAGTCTTGCAGATGACAGTGGATGAAGCCTGCAGCTTCTTTGCTGATGTAGAACCCGTGGCGCGACCTCTGCGCCTGCTGGGCGAAATCGGTCTGGGATATCTGCGTCTGGGTCAACCAGCCACTGAGTTATCCGGAGGAGAAGCTCAACGGATAAAGCTGGCAACCGAACTGCAACGTAGCCAACGTGGCCATACGCTGTATGTTCTGGATGAACCGACCACCGGACTCCATGCGTCAGACGCCGACCGTCTGCTTGTGCAGTTGCAGCGTCTTGTTGAGACAGGGAATACCGTAGTTGTGATTGAACACGATATGCGTGCAGTCGTGCAGGCTGACTGGGTTATGGACATTGGTCCCGGAGCAGGTCATGAGGGAGGCAACCTGGTTGCAGAAGGTACACCCGCCCAGGTATCACAGGTTTGTGAAAGCCGCACGGCACCGTTTATTGCCCGGGAGTTGTCACGGAACTGGTAAAAGGACAGTGTCGTCATAGCGTGAATGACGACACTGTCACGCTACTGGTATATCCCCTGAACATTTTACCTGTCATTGTAACTACCTGAAAAAATACGTGATAAGAAACCTGTTGTACCAGGGCACAGCAAAAACACCAAATCTTATCCAGTGTTAAACATCACTGTTATGCAGGTGGTAAGGAGAACCTGATGAAACTATTTACGATTGGTTTCACACAATCTTCGGCGGAGGATTTTTTTACGCGTCTGAAGGAATCCGGAGCAAGACGTATTCTGGATGTGCGTCTCAATAATCGCTCTCAGCTGGCAGGTTTTGCAAAACAGGACGATCTGAAGTTCTTTGCCCGTACTCTGTGTGATATCGATTACGCACATATGCCAGATCTTGCCCCGACGCGGGAAATGTTTGAGCGATACAAATTACAGAAAGGAGACTGGGATATATATTCTTCGGATTTCATCGATCTGATTACAAAAAGACATATCGAAACGCTCGAAAAGAGTCAGTTTGCTGATGCTTGCTTATTGTGTAGCGAACATAAACCACATCATTGCCACAGACGGCTGGTTGCTGAGTACCTGGCAGATAAATGGCCTGATGTCACTATCATGCATTTATAGTGGCTGGGTTGTGTCTGTACGCCCGAACACCAGAACACAGCTCCCACAGACTATGACGGTACCAGACGATGTTCGGACAAAAGGAAGAGGATTTAGCCTGCTAAAGCAATATGCGCTAACAGGAAGTGGCTTGATATCGAAAATCAGTGTTTGCGACGCGCTTTTTTTGACCATGCTTTTGGGCTAATATCACACCCTTCAGCCTGTATTTTGCCAATAATATAACCAGTTGTTTTATTTTATAAATAAAGCTTATCGGTATGTGCTCTGTTATGTTTGTATACTACATGGGAGGTATACATTCATTGATCGGATAATGCATACTCCGATGCAGTATATCAACTTAAAGATAGTGAGGTAAGAAATGCCCAGTACTCCGGAAGAGAAAAAAAAGGTACTGACACGGGTTCGCCGCATCAGAGGGCAGATTGATGCTCTGGAAAGAGCACTTGAAAATGGTGCTGAATGCCGCGCCATTCTCCAGCAAATTGCTGCCGTTCGTGGCGCATCTAACGGATTGATGGCTGAGGTTCTGGAGAGTCACATACGAGAAACCTTTGACCAGAATGACAACTATAGCCATGAAGTCAGTAAATCAGTTGACGATACGATTGAACTGGTTCGCGCCTATCTTAAATAGCAACTGACCGGTAAACCCGGTCACTGCTGGATGTCATTATGAACACCAACCGAACGGCATAGCCAGTCCACAGATACTACTCATTCCCTGACTATGTCCCAGGAGTCCAGTGTCGTTCAGCCAAAACAAATTTCTGCTTTGTATACCACTACGACAAATGCTGTCATCAGTTCAGGTGCGATAATTTCGTTATCATGCGCAGTACATACTGCCCTGAGTTTTCTGATCCAGTAATCATTCTCGGCACCAGTGTTCCAGGTGCCGCCTCACCCTACAGATATCTGTAATTGTAAACCGTCGCAAGACCGGTCCAGGCGATAGGGCAGAATCGCCCACTGTTCGGAAAACCAGTACTAACTGACAGTTCTGGTACTGGAGACTGGCCACAGCACTGTATAGGCCCATTCTGTACGGCGTTGTCACCTGACCTGTCTGAAGATATTTCCCGCACGCAACAGGTTACTACTCAGAAGTGATAACCCAAGTCCTCATCAAACATCAAAAAATATTTTCAGATAAAAATCAAGTGTTTATCTTTTTTTAATCCTTATCAACAGTATTGGGGTTCTAGGGATTTTCCCCTCTAAAAAGACATAATCCTCTGTAGACCACACCAATAAATGGCTGCGGAGGTGGTTTACTTTCAGCTTGGAGCCTAATCATCCACTATCGGCCTTGTTATTTCGCCAATATTGGGCAATTTCCCAGTATTAGTGAAGTTATACGTTCCGCTTAAGTTGATATTTTGCCACGCAACGGGCGAAACAGCACGAGTGATACCCGCTTTCTCTTCATCTCCTCTCGCTTCAAAGTGTCCCAGAAGATGACTCAGTATCGCGGAGTTGAAGTAGATGATCGCGTTGGCAAGCAATCTTGCGCATTCATTCCAGATAGCGATTTCAGACTCGTTTTTGCCACGGAACTGATCACCATTCACCGACGCAATGGCTCGTCTAAGGAAGTGCCATGCTTCTCCCCGGTTCAGGGCACGTTGCACATACTGCCGCAAACTGGCATCGTCGATGTAGTCAAGTAAATATTGCGCTTTAACCAGTCGATTATACTCCGTCAGAGCCTGTAATATTGGGTGTCCAGAAGGGTAACCAGACAACTTTCTTACCAGCATTGCTTGTGTCGTCCGCTTTGTCTGAAGTGACAGAACAATACGCCTGATATCTTGCCATCCCGTTGTAATAACATTCGTTCTGATAGGCTTCTTTAGCGCCAGTATGGTGCTGCCTTGTTCACTTTCAGTCACATCAAACAGATCATTGATGACACTACTGAACTGCGCGTATCGCGGTGCAAAACTGTAACCGCATAGATCCAGTAAGGCGAAGTTAACATGATTGACACCGTGTGTATCTGTCGAGAGTACGTCAGGTTTGATTTCACTGCTGTTGGATTGTAACAGGTCATAAATATAGTGTGATTCGTGCTCGTTGGAACCGATGATCCGAGCATTGAGGGCGCTGTGGTTGGCCACCAGTGTCATGGCCGTGATCCCTTTGTTGGTGCCGAAATACTTAGAGGAGTACCGGGTTTTAAAGGTTTCCAGATGGGTTTCGAATTTCTGACCATCCGCACTGGCATGCAGCTGGTCCTCCTGAATATGGTAGTGGCGGAAGATGGGTAGCGCTGCAACCGCATTATTGATCACGTCGCTGGCGTCATGCAGCGTTTCAGGCCGGATATAGTTGGCCTGCACCGTACTCAGGTGTTCATAGCTTCGATCGGAGATCTGCGCCATGCCATACACACCACGGTGAGTGGCGTTGGCAATCAGAATGGCCAGTAAATCATCCTGATGAGTGAACCCTTGTTTTTGTATCGGAAGTACATGAGTCAGACATTTCATGAACCCGGTTTCGCGCTCTACATACCGCAGTACATCCGCGATACCGACCGGTTGCATTCGCTTAAAAAAGGGATTGTTGACCAGAGATGTAGCGCTTTTGGTCGGCAGACGCCAGCGGGTACCGGTACGATTTTTCATGATCACATTTCGATTGTCTCCCTCATCAATATGGAGAGCAACGTCTTTGAGTGCACTTTCCAGCCGGTGTTGTTTCTCCTGTAACAATAACTCTGCGGGCTGTTTTAGTCTGTCCAGTGTTGATGAGGCCAGCAAGGTATCCTGCGATGTCTGGGGGATCAGGTCGTCTTCCAGTGCGCGGTATTTGGTAACATTTGGCAAATAAATGCGTCCATTCAGTCGTGAGGTTAACTGCCGGTAGAGCAGCCATTCGTAACGTTGCGGGTTAACGTTATCCTGTTTAACCAACCATGGGAGGTGCTTTTTCGGGATGAGCGACGTATCCATCGTCTTCAGTGGTCCACCGAATGCGATTTCCGTCTGCATCTGTTGAAGTTGGGCGACGACGGCTTCTGAGCCTTTACCGGCCTCACATTCAAGGC
>NZ_VFRR01000047.1 GCF_006385675.1 Maribrevibacterium harenarium
GTAAGTGCCCGAGCGTAAGCTTGGAGCACTCACAGCCGGGAACACTGTTCGCCCGGCGATATGGAATATTTTTCCATACAACTAGGAACGGCTTGCTGAGCTTTGTTGTGCCACGACGTAAAAGCAGCGCTGAAGGCCTTGCTATCCAAACCAGAGGTATTCACTTGTGCGGACTGGGCTCCTTCCAGTGCCTTTAGGTAACGGTCACGGGCTTGGTCACGATTGTCATTAAAGTCTTCCAACTGTCCTGCTGCGGGCGCTAAAGAATAAGCATTTAGGGCTACCAAGGCTTGGTACAAATCTCGGTCAGCATTCAGGACCAAAGAAATAGAGGGAGCGATTTTACCTGTCAGTCGATCCGTATTTTCTGCCATACGCTGATTGCTATGCCATGCTTGATAAGCCAGCACGACGAACGCCACAGCTAGCACCACAATCGGAACCATAATCTGGCTACGAATTTTCCAAGTAGATAAATTCAACATTAGAAATCCCTCGATTTGCTTCTTCACCCGAGAAGCCGAAATTATTATGTGGTCATCAAACTACCACAGAACTTAACACATTAAGTTTAACTGATTGTCTTTACTGAAAAAAAGCAAAAAAAAGCCAGGCTGCCAGCCTGGCAAATACTCTTTATGCAAAGAGATCCTATATAAACCATAGTGAATATAGCTAAGCTAGTGCACATTTACCTAGTAGCATTATGTTAAGTTTATTTACCTTTACAGGAACAATGTGAGCGAATGTTGCTTTACTTACATACTTAGTCGCGATCTCGGGCGTACTTATAGACGGTGTTGCGACTCACCCCAGCTAGCTTAGCCGTTTGCGATACATTGCCGTTGGTCTGCTCCAATAGCTGCATAATGCGCTCTTCTAGTGGAATATCTTCATCGTTCGTTACCGCTTTTGATGACGCTCTTAAGTCATCAAAAAAGTCATCAGGCAGATGCCAATCTTCTAACTCGTCCCCATCTGCCATGGCCATACCTACTTTTAGTACGTGCACTAACTGACGCATATTGCCAGGCCAAGGGTGCTGGGCCAGCATCTCCAGCATGGCTTCACTAAGTGGCGGGCCGGCTTCTTCTTTACGCAGACGCTCATGTACGTAACCGATCAATTCTCGCTTATCTGAGCGTTCCCGCAGTGAAGGCAGCTCAATATTAAGCCCAGAAATCCGATAATACAGATCTTGTCGAAAACGCCCCTCCGCGACTTCCTCTTTTAAGTTACGGTTAGTGGCAGAGATAAGTTTCACATCCACAGGATACACGTCAGTAGATCCAAGTGGAGTAACGACCCGCTCTTGCAGTACCCGTAGTAGCCGCGACTGTACCGCCATAGGCATCTCACCGATTTCATCCAGAAATAGAGTACCTTTGTGGGCGCGACGGATTAAACCGATAGACCCCTTATTTTGAGCACCGGTAAAAGCGCCTTTTTCATAGCCAAATAATTCTGACTCCACCAATTCCGAAGGAATCGCCGCACAGTTGACGGCGACCAGCATCTCTTTGTTGCGAGAGCTATGGTAATGCAGACTGCGCACGAAGATCTCTTTGCCGGCCCCAGTTTCCCCATGAATCAAAATGGGGATGTCTTTTTCCATTATTTTGTGGGCCTGCTTGACCACTCGACGGACACGCTCATCCCCGTGTTCTAATTCCGCTAGCGGGATCACATTGTCGGGGATAGAAGTAGGCAGTGCCGGAGCTGTCTTTTCGCTGACCGGTTGCGGTGCCGAATAGGCGCCAGAAGTACGAAAATCAGGAATTTTCATCACCTGAGTGACCGGCGGGATAACTTTGACATAAAACTGGTAACGACCAAGGGCACGCAGCTTCATGGGCATATGTAGGGGCTGGTGCTTGATCTCGCGCATGTCACAGTCAAACACCTGATTGATGTTCAATAATGCTAAGTCCCGGGCCAACACCACTTCTGCACGACGGTTGGCCGACACAATGGTGCCACGTTCATCCAGCACCAATAAGCCGGACCAATGACTGTCTAAGCTAGTCAGGTTGGTATTGAAAGTGAGAATAAAATGATCTTGCTGGAAGGCAGAAAATATCAGTCTGTTTTCCACACTCAAGGACATGAGTTTAACCATGCCCAAGGTGTGATCTTGTGGCAAATAAGCATCGGAGGAAATATCCAACACCCCAACCAGCTCATTGCCGGTGTCATAGATCGGTGACGCAGAGCCCACCATAAAGCGGTTAGCTCGCAGGTAATGCTCATCTCGACCCACTTGAATCGCGCGGCCAGTGATCAACGCAGTGCCGATGGCGTTGGTGCCCACGCCTTCTTCCACCCATTGGTTGCCTTCCACCAAGCCGTGATACAAGCCACGGCCAAAGCGCTTCTGTCCCCAGGTGTTCAACACATGCCCTTGGCGATCCGCCAACACAATCATACAAGCGGAATTACTGAGGATATTCTCGTAATAGGGGATGATTTCGTTTTCAGTGGTCTCCAGCAAACTGCGGTGCTGATCTCTTAAATCAGTCAGCTCCCCCCGGGGCAAGGCGGAAAAGTCTGGCTCCGAGGAATGCTCTAAACCGAACTGCTCACACCGATACCAAGATGCTTCGATCTGCTGTTTGTGTTCTTCGTCTGTCAGATTGACGTTGGGCTTCAAGCTTGCCTCGTCATCAAATTCTTCTTGTTGTTTCATTTCTCACTGCTCCCGAAGGTGGGTGGCAGCGACAAGCCAAGACCTATTCTGCGTTTCTTAACCATTAAGATCAAACAATAACGCATATTCCTGTTCTTTTTTCGTTGGCAATTTGTTCACAGTGTTCACCACCAGTGTTCAACTGAACAGACTTTTCACTTGCAAAAATTTCTGTTCGCAAACGAAAAATGTTTAATACTTGCCAGAGAAAAATAAAAAACCCTTTTATTTCATAACTTTAAGAAAATACAACTCTATATTTAAGAGATTGGCACGAGGATTGAATAAGAGTTCACACAATAAAAATTGCGCGTTCGTTTGCGAAAAGCGACAAGCCAAATCGAAACCAGTAAACGAGCGCAGATAAACTACTTAACCGCTTCATTGTGGCGGCCATAACAACAACAAAGGGTTAACAACAATGTCATTGACGCTGAAAAACGTGTCTCGCGTTGTCGACGGCGAAACTTGGATTGACGATGTCAATCTGACGTTGGAGCCAGGATCTTTCAATGTGCTACTAGGCAGAACATTGTCAGGCAAGACAACCTTGATGCGCCTCATGGCTGGGCTTGATCGCCCGACAAAAGGCCAAATCATGATGAATGGTGTGGACGTTACCGGTGTGCCAGTGCGGGAGCGCAATATCTCCATGGTCTACCAGCAATTCATCAACTACCCCAATATGACGGTGTACGACAACATTGCTTCGCCATTGCGCTTAGCCAAAATGTCGCACGCTGAAATCGACCGTCGAGTGCGGGAAACCGCTGAGATGCTGCGTATCGACATCTTCCTTGATCGTCTACCACTGCAACTATCCGGTGGCCAGCAGCAACGTACAGCCATGGCCCGAGCCTTGGTAAAAGACTCTCAAATCATCTTGTTTGATGAGCCACTAGTAAACCTAGACTACAAACTGCGGGAAGAGCTACGCCAAGAATTACGTGCTCTCTTTAAAGCCCGTAACTGCATCGCCGTCTATGCCACCACGGAACCAAATGAAGCACTCGCGCTCGGCGGGAATACCGCAGTCTTGCACGAAGGCAAACTACTACAGTTTGGCCCAACCGCTGAGGTCTATCACCGTCCGAAAGATATTATTACTGCCGAAATGTTCTCGGAGCCACCCATTAACGTGGTTCCAGGGCGCGTCAGTGAAACGGAAGTCACCTTTGATGAAAGCGTTCATTTCCAATTAAACAGCGACTTACGTCCACTCAAGCCGGGCAACTATCAGTTTGGTGTACGGGCTTCACACATTGGACTTGTGCCCCATGCGGACGACGACCTAGAACTGCCGGTACGGGTAGACCTGGCGGAAATCAGTGGCTCGGAAACCTTCCTGCATGTACACAACCCTCATTTTGACTTGGTACTGCACCTTTCCGGGGTACACGAATACCACGTAGATCAGCAAATTAAGGTCTACTTCCCCACCCACAAGCTGTACGCCTTTGATGAAGGTGGTCAGCTGGTTCATGCCCCCGCTGGCTTAGGAGGTCGCTAACATGGCAGAAATTACCCTCAACGCGTTGGCACACACCTACAGTGACAATCCGACCAAGCCAGAAGATTACGCCATTCGCCAGATGCAACACGTTTGGCATCAGGGCGGTGCCTACGCGTTACTAGGCCCATCCGGCTGCGGCAAATCTACTCTATTGAACATTATCTCAGGGCTTTTAGAGCCTTCCGATGGGGAAGTGCTGTTCGATGGCAAACGGGTCAACGAACTCAAACCAGAAGAACGTAATATCGCTCAGGTGTTCCAGTTCCCGGTGGTGTACGACACCATGACGGTGTACGACAACCTTGCCTTTCCCCTGCGCAACATCGGTGTACCAGAACACAAAATCCGCTCAAAAGTGTTGGAAGTGGCTGAAATCCTTGAACTTTCCGACCAGCTAAAACGCAAAGCCAAGGGCTTATCTGCGGACCAGAAACAGAAAGTCTCCATGGGGCGTGGCCTAGTGCGCGATGACGTTTCCGCGATTTTGTTTGATGAACCATTGACGGTAATCGACCCACAATTGAAGTGGAAACTGCGCCGTAAGCTCAAGCAAATCCATGAGCAATTCAACATCACCATGGTGTATGTAACCCATGATCAGCTCGAAGCCTCTACCTTCGCAGACAAGATCGCGGTCATGTACCAAGGCCAAATTGTGCAATTCGGCACCCCACGGGAGCTGTTTGAAAACCCCGCCCATACCTTTGTGGGTTACTTCATCGGCTCTCCGGGCATGAATTTCTTTGAAGCCAGTGTGAGCGATGATCTGCACTTTGGTGAACACCAGATTGCCCTCGACCCACGCTTGAAATCCCGTCTCGACGAAATTGGTGCGGATACCGTCACCGTAGGGATCCGCCCAGAGTTTGTTCATGTTTGGGACGGGCACAATGATGATGCCTTTTTGGTCGATGTGGACTTCGTTGAGGACTTAGGCACTTACAAGATTTTGACCTTTAACTTCAACGGCGTTGCCATGAAAGCCCGCCTAAGCGAAGACCAAAAAGTCCCCCAAGAGAAAGCCTATATCAGCTTCCCAGAACAGTGGACCAAGGTGTACTGGAACGAATTTTTGGTGGAGGTAGAAAACCATGACTAAGGTAGAAAATAACAAAGCTTGGTGGCTGGTGCTGCCGGTATTTTTGATCGTCGCCTTCTCCGCCATCATCCCCTTAATGACAGTGGTGAACTATTCGGTGCAGGACATTTTTGACCCCTACACCCGCTACTTTGTGGGTACCGAGTGGTTTAAGCAGGTGATGACGGACTCTCGTCTGCACGATGCCTTGCTACGTCAATTCTTGTTCTCCTTCACCATTTTGCTGATCGAGATCCCACTGGGTATTGCCGTCGCTTTGATGATGCCAACCAAAGGCCGCGGGGCGTCCTTGTCCCTGATCTTGGTGGCGATTCCACTGCTGATTCCATGGAACGTGGTAGGCACCATTTGGCAAATCTTCGGCCGCGCGGACATCGGTTTATTCGGTGCCATGATGGCGAAGTTAGGCATCAACTATAACTACGCCTCGGAGCCACTCCACGCTTGGCTCACCGTGGTACTGATGGATGTATGGCACTGGACGCCCCTAGTGGCACTACTTTGCTACTCCGGTTTGCGCGCCATCCCAGAAGTGTACTACCAAGCTGCGCGTATCGATAAAGCATCACGTTGGGCCGTATTCCGTTACATCCAACTGCCGAAGCTCACTAACGTACTTATTATCGGTGTGCTACTGCGCTTTATGGATTCCTTCATGATCTACACCGAGCCATTTGTATTGACCGGTGGCGGCCCAGGTACGTCGACCACCTTCTTGAGTCAGTCCTTGGTACAACAGGCGATTGGTCAGTTTGACTTAGGTCCAGCCGCTGCCTTCTCACTGGTGTACTTCCTTATCATCCTGCTGGTGTGTTGGGTGTTCTACACCACCATCATGCACATGCAAAAAGACAAGTAGGAGCCGACCATGACTGTACAAATGACTTCAGCTTCCACCGCTCGTCCAGTAGTGGAAAAGTCCGACCAACATAGCTCTCAACCGTTGGCGCCACAGGCTCCGGTAGTGAGCCATGCGGAAATCAAAGCCAAACGCGCCATCTGGCGTGGACGTATCGGCATGACCATCTATTTGATTCTCTTGCTGATGCCTATCTACTGGTTGTTAAACATGTCGTTTAAAACCAATACCGAGATTCTCAGCGGGTTGTCATTCTTCCCGCAGAATTTCACCCTAGAGAACTACGCCAAGATTTTCGGCGACCCGACTTGGTACATGGGCTACGTGAATTCCATTATTTACGTGTCCATGAACATGGTGATTAGTCTGTTAGTGGCGTTGCCGGCTGCTTACGCCTTTAGCCGCTATAAGTTTGTGGGCGACAAGCACATGTTCTTTTGGTTGCTCTCTAACCGAATGGCACCACCTGCGGTATTCCTGTTGCCATTTTTCCAACTCTACTCATCGGTAGGCTTGTTCGACACCCATATCGCGGTGGCGTTAGCACACTGTCTGTTCAACGTGCCGCTAGCCGTGTGGATTTTGGAAGGTTTCATGAGTGGCGTGCCACGGGAAATCGACGAGACCGCTTACATCGATGGTTACTCGTTCCCGAAATTCTTTGTGCGCATCTTTATTCCTTTGATTCGCTCCGGCATCGGTGTCACCGCGTTCTTCTGCTTCATGTTTTCTTGGGTAGAACTGTTGCTCGCACGGACCTTGACCTCCGTGGATGCCAAACCCATTGGCGCCATCATGACCCGTACCGTATCCGCGTCTGGGATGGATTGGGGACTACTCGCCGCAGCCGGCATCCTCACCATTATTCCCGGTATTTTGGTGGTGTACTTCGTTCGTAACCATGTTGCCAAGGGCTTCGCCCTAGGCCGAGTGTAAGGAGAAAGATCATGGCCTGGATGTCTTGGACCCTACCAACCGCCGCCTTTTTCGCGGGCATTGCGATGATTTTAGTGGCAATGACCGTTTGGCAAGCGATCTCCCCCAGTGTGGAACGACGCGGCTTTTTGCCCATCGAAACCACCCGCGGTGACCGTTTATTTATTGGCCTGCTTAGCAGCGCCTTCATCCACCTAGGATTTGTTGCCCTGAGCGAGATTGCGCTTGGGGTGGCAACCGCTCTATGTGTCATTTGGATGCTGATCCTAATGCGCTGGGGCTAATTAGCGAGAGTGACCAGGGACGTTGGAGCACGGAAGCTTTATACAAACAACAACTGTTGAGGTAAAACATGTACAACAATAAGAAAAAGCTCGTTTTAGCTGCAATCCCGTTTGCAGTCATGATGAATACGGCCAACGTATGGGCAGATCAATACTCAGACGCTGCCAAAAAGTGGGTCGATAACGAGTTTACGGTATCCACACTGTCAGACGAAGAACAGCTCAAAGAACTGGCTTGGTTTACCAAAGCGGCGGAACGTTTCCGTGGTATGGAAATCAATGTCGCTTCTGAAACCCTAACGACTCATAAATACGAGTCTCAGGTATTGGCGAAAGCGTTCGCCGAGATTACTGGCATCAAGGTCAACCATGACCTGATCCAAGAAGGCGACGTGGTCGAAAAACTGCAAACCCAAATGCAGTCTGGCCGGAATATTTACGATGCGTACGTCAATGACTCGGATTTGATCGGTACTCACTTCCGTTACGGTAAAGTGGTGCCTATCTCTGATATTTTGGCGCAAAACGAAGACCTAACTCTACCTAGCTTGGACTTAGGTGATTTCATTGGCTTGAACTTCACTTCTGGCCCAGATGGCAAGCTTTACCAATTGCCAACCCAGCAGTTCGCGAACCTATATTGGTTCCGCTATGACTGGTTCCAACGCCCAGAATTGAAACAACAGTTTAAAGAAATCTACGGCTATGATTTGGGTGTACCAGTCAACTGGTCGGCTTACGAAGACATCGCTGAATTCTTCACCAAGCACGTTGGCGAAATCGACGGTCAAAAAGTCTACGGCCACATGGACTACGGTAAAAAAGACCCCTCTCTAGGGTGGCGTTTCACCGATGCTTGGTTCTCTATGGCGGGCGCTGGCGACAAAGGGTTGCCAAACGGTTTGCCAGTAGATGAATGGGGTATCCGCATGGAAGGCTGTAGCCCAGTAGGTTCCAGCGTATCTCGCGGTGGTGCCACTAACGGACCAGCCGCAGTTTATGCCACTACCAAATACGTGGACTGGCTACGCCAGTACGCGCCACCAGAAGCGCAAGGGATGACCTTCTCTGAAGCTGGTCCAGTACCAGCCCAAGGTAACGTGGCGCAGCAAATCTTCTGGTACACCGCCTTTACCGCAGACATGACGACACAAGGCCTGCCTGTAGTAAACGAAGACGGTACGCCAAAATGGCGTATGGCTCCATCGCCACGCGGACCATACTGGGAAGAAGGCATGAAACTGGGCTATCAAGACGTAGGTGCTTGGACCTTCATGAACTCTACGCCAGAAGACCGTCGCCTAGCGGCTTGGTTGTATGCTCAGTTCACCACTTCAAAAACCGTTTCTTTGAAGAAAACCTTGGTTGGTCTAACGCCAATTCGTGAGTCCGATATTAACTCACCTGAAATGCAAGAAGCGGCACCTTTCCTAGGTGGTTTGGTAGAGTTCTACAAAGGGCCTGCCCGTGAGCAATGGTCACCAACCGGTATTAACGTGCCAGATTATCCAAAGCTAGCACAACTATGGTGGCAATACATTTCGCAAGCAGCCAGCGGTGAAGCATCACCACAAGAGGCATTGAATGGCTTGGCGGAAGCTCAGGATAAGGTGTTACAGCGTCTTGAACGTGCCAATGTACAGGATTCTTGTGGACCGAAACTGAACAAGCCACGTGATGAAGCTTACTGGTTAGCGCAACCAGGCGCTCCAAAAGCGAAACTAGCGAACGAGAAGCCACAGGGTAAAACTGTGGACTACGACGCGCTACTACGCTCTTGGGAATAATACCCGGTTCAGTGGATTACACTCCACTTTAACTACTCTCTGAACCGTTTGGCCGGCACCTAGGTGTCGGCCTTTTTTTGCTGCTAACAAAACCAGATTAAGACATGTGATTGCCGGTTTCCCGGTAAACCTTCACTGACACAAGATTGGCAATTTGACTCATACGCATTACCTCTGGCGGGTTATCAGAAGTCCAGAAATCACGCCATTCTTCCTCGCTGTTCCAACGGGCGATGGTCAGCATATGCGCTCCTTGCTTCTTATCTTCCAAGAGACAACTGCCATGAGCACCGGGATAGGTTTCCCGCACTATCGTTGTGGTGTGATCCCAAGCTTCGCGAAACTCGATCACATTCTCTGGTGCTACAGACCATTCATATACAACTTGGATCATTACCCATTCCTCCGCTTTTGAGGGCTCTGCCCTATATTTATTTTGTTTAGATGTAGCGCGAATAGCGCCCAAGAACAAGCATTTAACGCAAGGTTATGTTGGATTTCGGTTAACAAATACGTAAACGTCCACCTTTACGATTTAATAATAGAGTGTCTATTTGGTTACAGCCTTCCATGATTTTAGCAACTCTTTTTGGTCAATCATTTTATAAATCCATTCTCGACCATCTTTTTCTTTTTTAAACAACCCTAATTTAACCAAACCATTTAATGTTGTCGCCGCAGTATTGTACGAACAACCAAGATTATCTTTCACATTATTAATCGTAAAAGAAACAGCTTTTTCACTTTTTGCCACCTGGAAAACGGTTTGTTGTTTATCCGTTAATTTACGATAGAAACCTGAATCCCAAAGCCATCTATTAAAGCTTTCCATCTGCTCAACAGACTCTTTATAAGAAGCTTTAAATTTATTAATCGCTCGAATAATAATGCGGCATTGATAATCAATAAAGTAAGTCAGATCCATATCATCCGTTTCTGTGTAAAGGTAGCTTTTACCGTATTGCACAGGGGCTTCTTTCAATAGCAAACTGATTGCAATGTAACGAAACGCCGCAAACTCATTTTTAAACATGTACCAATAAAATAATGCTCTGGCAACACGACCATTACCATCATGGAAAGGATGTTCATAACCAATACGAAAATGCAGTGTGATTGCCTTCACTAAAGGGTGTATGTAATGAGAATTTTCTGCATTGTGGTGTAATCCATTAATCCATTCAACCAAGTTCTCGAGTCGACTATTTAAGCACTCGGCTTTTGGTGGCGTATGGACCACTTCACCATCATTATTTTCTACAACAACATCATCCGTCGTACGAATTACACCTGGTTTATACTTCTCATCATCAATACCCTCTACGCCTATTTGATGCAGCTCTTCTATAAAAGCAATAGAAAGGTCTTTATTTCTATGTTCCCACGCAAACTTCATCATTCTAAAGTTGCCCAGAATCATTTTTTCATCCAAGCTTCTTGGCTTCCTCGCCCTCTTTAGCATGTCTTTTGCTACTTTTGTTGTTGTGGCAGCACCTTCAAGTTGGCTGCTACTGATAGCCTCATCTTCTACAAGGTCATTTAGCAAGTAGTCTAAATGCTTGCGCTCTCCAATCTTGTTACACATCCATTCAAGTGCTGCTGTTGTCGTATTTCGATCTGTTTCACTAATCGCTTTTTGAATCGTCGGAGTGAGGCAGAATCCGGGGAAGTTGAATCCCACATCCTCTTCATCAACATAAAGCAAATACTTTTGCTTATTTCTAGCTTCTTTTATCAATGACCATGTCACTGATGGATCCAGTTTTTTAGGTAAACGGTGTTTGAGTTCATCAAAATGAAAGTAGCGCCCTTTGCTGTCAACTGGGTTCATGTATTCCACATAATCCATAAACACTTCTATTGACTGACTAGCAAGATACCGAGTTGGATTTTCTATCAATTCTTTAGGTGGTGAGGCAATCATGACTATCTCAAAAACAAAAGTAATTGAGACAAAGATAGCAAAGAAACATCCGACTGTCTCAAAAAAATAGATTTTTGAGACAACAGCTTTTTGGAAGAGGTTACCAGCTATGCCGAGCAAACAAAAAGGGGCCGCAGCCCCTTTGAAATAGGTAATGAAAGAAAATGGGATTAGTTGGATCGCACCCGACGCACCGCATCCAACCAGCCCTGATAGAGCTTGTCTTGGCTTGCTTCGTCCATTTGTGGCTCAAACTTATGCTCGGACTGCCACAACTCACTAATTTGCTCTAGGGAGTCATAGATACCAACCCGTAGTCCAGCTAGGAAAGCCACTCCGAGGGCGGTAGTTTCCGTCACTTGTGGGCGCTCTACCGTCATGCCTAGTAAATCACTTAAGAACTGCACCACCAAATCATTCACCACCATGCCACCATCCACACGCAAGGTGCTGAAGTTGGCGCCATCTTGGGCCATGGCTCCGACTAAGTCTTTGGTTTGGTAACACACAGAACGCAAGCCGGCGCTAACAATATCCGCCACACTGGTATCCCGGGTTAACCCTAGCATAGCGCCGCGAGCATCAGGGTCCCAGTAAGGAGCCCCCAAACCAGTAAAGGCAGGCACAAGATAGACCGTGTCCGCGTTTAACGCTTGCTGGGCGAGACTTTCTGTTTCCGCCGCATTGGCAAATAGTTTAAGCCCATCACGTAACCATTGAATCGCCGCGCCAGCAACAAAAATACTGCCTTCTAGGGCGTAAGTGACGTTACCGTTAATACGATAACCCACTGTAGTCAGCATCTTGTGCTCGGAGGTCAGGGCTTGGTCACCGGTATTCAAGATCATAAAGCAACCGGTGCCATAGGTGCTTTTCACCATACCAGGGGTAAAGCAGGCCTGACCAACCAAAGCCGCTTGCTGGTCACCGGCAATACCATTTACTGGGATTTCCGCCCCGAGCCATTCACTGGCGATGATGCCAAAGTCGTCGCTGGAGTCCATTACTTGGGGGAAAATCACATCGCCGATTCCCAGTAGCTCGATCAGCTCTTCATCCCATTTTTGTGTGTGGATATTAAACGCCATGGTACGTGCCGCATTGGTGGCATCGGTACGGTGGTAGCGGCCATTGGTGAGCTTCCACAGCAAGTAGCTATCTACGGTACCAAAGGCAATATGACCCTGCTGGGCGCGTTCTTTTACGCCTGCAACGTTTTCCAATATCCAGCGAATTTTGGTGGCAGAAAAATAAGGGTCAATTAGTAAGCCGGTTTTCTGTTGCACTGTCTCACTTAAACCTTGATCCACCAACGACTGACAATACTTACTGGTACGTCGATCTTGCCAAACAATGGCGTTGTAAACCGCTTCCCCGGTTTCCGTATCCCACAAGATGGTGGTTTCACGCTGATTGGTGATCCCGATGGATGCAATATCCGCAGCAGCGACACCGGTTTGCTCAAGTACACGACGACACACGGCTAAGGTGGATTGCCACAGATCGTCCGGGTTATGTTCTACCCAAGCGTCGGCAGGAAAGATCTGAGGAAACTCTTGCTGGGCTTGACCAACTCGTTGCCCAGTTACATTGAATAGGATCGCGCGGCTACTGGTAGTGCCTTGATCAATAGCGAGAAGATAACGACTCATGGAATAGCTCTCTTGTTTTTGTGCGCCACTGACATTGAGCCAAGCCCAAAAAGCTACCATAATGCCAAGCGCTGTTACTTTTATTGTTTTTCAGCCGACGCAGTGGAATCTACGCCGAACAGTCGATGTTTCGAAATCAACAAAATCGAACAGAAATGTTCTAAATCGAATATTAGACCATTAAAACCATTCTGACTGTCATTGGCAAGCATATTTACGGAGATAACGTCATCCATGGGACAACAAACCCGACAAGAGCGCATTATCCAATTGGTTCGTGAACAGGGCTACGCCTCCATCGACCAGCTCGCCAGCCAATTTAACGTCACCCCCCAAACCATTCGCCGGGATATCAATACCCTTGCCGATCAAAACCTGTTACGTCGCCATCACGGCGGGGCGAGCATTGATTCCTCAACCACCAACGTGGATTACAGTACGCGTCAAGCGTTACAGCTTGACGCGAAGCGTAGCATCGCCCACAAGGTGGCAGCTGAAATTCCTAATGGCGCGTCTTTATTTATCAATATCGGTACCACTACCGAGGAAATCGCCCGAGCTTTGTTGCAGCACGAAGGTTTAAAAATCATCACGAACAACATCAATGTTGCGTCGATCTTGCGGGTAAAAGAAGATTTCAATGTGATTGTTGCCGGTGGCACCGTGCGCTCTCGAGACGGCGGTATCATTGGTGAAGCAACCTTAGATTTCATTAATCAGTTCCGAGTGGATTACGGCATTATCGGTATCAGTGCAATTGATCCAGAAGATGGCTCATTGCTTGATTTCGACTACCAAGAAGTACGAGTTGCCCAAGGCATCATTGCCAACTCGCGCCATGTGTTTCTGGCCGCCGACAACGCCAAATTTGGCCGTAGCGCCATGGTACGCTTAGGCAATATCACTCAAGTGGAACGCTTGTTCACCGATGCACCACCACCAAAGTCGATCCAAGCCTTATTGAAAGAGCATGGGGTACGCTTAGAACTCTGCCCTCAAGCCTGATCCAGCCAATTCGAGGGTAGCAACAGCTGCCCTTTTCTCCCCCCAAAACGCCGCAATTGTCACATTCACTGTCTATAATTCAGACAATTATTCTTTTTCCTTGCTTGCCAAATCGAAAATCCAAGTTTAATATCGAAAATATATTTTCACTTATGAACTTTATTTTTCGTTTCCAATGAGGGTGTAACCAATGGAACATGTTGATCTGTTTGTCGTCGGTGGTGGTATCAACGGCGCTGGTATCGCAGCCGATGCTGCTGGGCGTGGTTTAAGCGTAGCATTGTGTGAAATGAACGACTTAGCCAGCGCCACTTCCTCCGCCAGTAGCAAATTGATCCATGGCGGATTGCGATACCTAGAACATTACGAGTTCCGTTTGGTACGTGAAGCCTTGAGTGAACGGGAAGTATTGCTGAAAACTGCCCCTCATCTGGTAACCCCCATGCGTTTTCAGATGCCTCACCGTCCTCATTTACGCCCAGCTTGGCTGATTCGTCTGGGCCTCTTCTTATACGATCATCTCGGTAAAAGGGAACTGTTGCCGGGGTCTCGTGGTGTCAAATACGATGCTTCCAGCCCATTAAAAGGCGAAATCACTCAAGGCTTTGAGTATTCAGACTGTTGGGTTGACGACGCCCGTTTAGTGGTTGCCAACGTCCAAAGCGCACAAGAGCATGGTGCCATTATTCTTCCACGCACCCGCTGTGAGTCAGCGAAACGGGTAAATGGCAAATGGGAAATCACGGTGGTGGATACGATCACTCAGGCCAGCCGCCAGTTTACCGCCTCTGGATTGGTAAACGCTGCGGGCCCTTGGGTTTCTTCTTTTATCGAAAACAAAGTTCAGCGCAAAGCCCCTTACGGTATCCGTATGATCAAGGGCAGCCATATTGTGGTGCCACGACTCTACGAGCATAGCAATTCATTTATCATGCAAAACGCTGATAAGCGCATTGTCTTTGCTATTCCCTATCGCGATAAATACACCTTAATCGGTACCACTGACCAAGAATACAAAGGCAACCCAAGTGATGTTGCGATCAGTGATGCAGAAGCGCAATACATTATTGACGTGGCAAACCAGCATTTCAAAAAGCAACTCACCACCGACGACATTATTTGGACTTACTCTGGCGTGCGTCCGCTGCTTGAAGATGAATCTTCCGACGCGTCTGCCGTCACCCGCGACTACACCTTGCATGTAGAAGACGACCACGGCAAAGCACCGTTACTGTCGATCTTTGGTGGCAAAATCACCACGTACCGTCAGCTTGCTTTGTCTGCTATGCGCGATTTGAAAAAGTATTACCCAGGGATGGGTAATGAATGGACCCATGCTAAGCCGTTACCCGGCGGAGATATGAGCAATGACTACAATGCTTTTATCGCCAAGTTGCAGCAGTCTTTTCCATTCTTAAATAAAGAACTCGCCCGACGTTTTACCGGTAGCTACGGCACACTTACCTACGTCATGCTAGGCAACGCTAGCTCGTTGGATGACTTGGGGACCTGCTTTGGCTCCGACCTTTACCAAAAAGAAGTGGATTATTTAATTGAACACGAATGGGCTTACACCGCACAAGACATCCTTTGGCGCCGCACCAAACTTGGCCTAGAACTCAACCCCGAGCAAACCGCTAAGCTCGATAGCTATGTGAAACAGCAAGTCGAGACGCCAGTAGAATCACTAGAAGCCGTTTGATAGTAAAGAGTCAGACCCTATGGAAACTTGACCCTTTTAAAATTTTGAGTAGCCAACACCGCCCAATTTTCGATCGGGTGGTGTTAGCACATCTTGTTATGGCACTGGGTAACTGGGTTTATCGAACCCTCTACCTTTGATTACTGACATGATGTCAGTATAAGTCGTGCCGCCGGAAACTAGATCCATCAGATCGACATTAACCGTGCTATCTGTCTCATCATCTAGGGCATCGCTATTTGGCTGGCCATTGGTAACATCAATATCTGTGTCATATTTGAAGCCGCTGCCTGCGGTATAACTGCAGGAATCCACCGGTGCATAAGTGATATTGCTAGATGCTGAGGAAGACAGTTCGTAGCGTTTGTCTGTACTGTCGTAAGTTAAGAACTGGCGTTGAGCGTAATTGTGCAGAGTATGATTGTTGCCGGGCCCCGCCCAATTACAGTAGAACCCCGTTATATCGCCACTTGTCGAGGTTTGCACTTTGTTGCCATAACCATAGTAGGCCTCCCCATTATTCCCATTGCTGTTTAGCCCTACAAAGAGAATCCGGGATGCCGCATCACCATCCCCAGCTTGCCATGTGTAAGCGTAGGAGCCAGCTGTATCGTCTTTATCAAACTCCGCAGTAAAGATAGTGAAGTTGTTTTTCCACTTTGTGCTAGTGGCATCCAAGTGATTCAAGTCCATATCAGCAATATCGGTCGTAAAGGCTGATTGGTCATGGCCACATAATCCAGCAAAACGGTGTTGAAGCGTCACCTTGTCACCATTACGGTGATAATGTAATGAGCCGTTATGGGTGATGTCTGCGCCAGTTTCACCAGAATCCGCTGGACAGTTTCCAGAAGGATCAAAGTAGTCATCCATACGATATTGGATCACCCCTTCATAATTCGATGACGTTGAGCCAGGGTGATGCTCCATCTTAAGAGCAATAGTTTGTGGCGTGGTTGCGTTGGTATGGGCGTTCGAATTAGTGTATTCAAAGACGATATCGTAGCTCCATGTCCCAGCACTGGAGCGAGATAGTGTGGCAGTCGTAAAGTTCACTGTAGAAATGCGGGCATTCAGCTCGTCAACCAAATCAGTACTGTTACCACGTGTAGGAAGGCTACTGTCTGCAACGGCGACCCCAACCATTCCGGCAAAACTTACTAGAGACATAAAGACCCGACTCGCCGCCCCTTTCATTTGGCTGTTGAGTTCTGCCGCCGCACAGGCTTCTTCCGTTTCGCCATTGGTAGCTGTCCAAATCCCCACATCGCCGGAGGGCAATTCCCCATCTTGCGTTCCACCAACACTATCTGGGTGATTTTCATATTTCACTGGCGGACCAAAACAAGTGGCATCCACCACATCGCCAAAGAAATATGCCGGATCAAAACGATTACCAAAGCTAGACAAACTCTCTCCAGCGTCCTCGATTGCTGCGACCGCCTCACTGTAACTCGCGCCGTCAGACATGCTGGCAGATTGCTTCTGCATGGGAGAGGCTACCATCATATCGGTTGGGAACATGCCTGATAGTTCTACCGTCGTATCAACAGCACTCTTCGCTGTCTCAGCATCATTACAACCCATCAAAATGCTCGCTATGACACTCGCGGCGATTAACGAACGTTGCATACGATTTCCTCTGCAAAATTGACGATAGACTCAGTATAGTCAATCGTGCAAAAAAAACGCATAACTCTTACACGGCATAATTCAAACTAGATGCAGATTTGTCGCAAATCAATCTGTCCGACTGCTAATGATCAGGCTAGCCAACTCAGCGAAACCCAAACCACCGGGGGCTTGGCTGATAAAGGCAGGTTGGTAACTCATGTGGGGCAGGTGGTGTGCGATATTGGCCACACCAACCGATAAGGGAAATTGTGCAAACATGCTTTCGTCGTTAGGGGCGTCGCCCACGTAAAGCACTTGGCTTGGGAAGTCGGTGGCATTCAGCCCAAAATGTTGGGTTAGTACCTTATGGGTCATGGCGAATTTATCCACGCCATCGGCACAAATATTAATGTGGATGGAAGAGGCCTTGGCATTTAATCCTTGTTGTTTGAGCAAAGCCAATAACGCATCTTTTTGCTCAAGGGCCGGAGGGACGATACGTTGGGCATAGTCGACCGCAACGTCAGTCAGGCGATAATTCTGATCTCGAGCTAAGCAAAGCTCAGGGAATTTTTGTAAGTGAGTATTTACCAGCTCAAGTATTCTAGCCTGTTCTGTGCGCATCATTTCTTCTGACTGAAAGAAGTGGTAGTTGATGCGTTTGCCCTGTACTTCCAAAAACACACCACCGCCCTCGCTGATCACGCCGGCAACAGGGAAGGCGCTGGCAATCATATCCGACCAACCGGCGCAACCTCCTGTTACCGGAATCACCTTGATCCCTGCCTGTTGCAAGTCATATAGGGCAGTCAGCGTTTGGGCAGGTAACTTGCCTTGCCAAGTCAGGGTATCATCCACATCCGTCAGCACATAACGCACTTGAGACAGTTGCTCACGGGTCACATCCGATAGTAAAGCTGGGCTCATCTCGTTACTTCTACCAAAACAACCGAGTGGGTACAGGCAAATACAGCCACATCACGATCAGCAAGTTTTGCCGTTTGTTGCTCGTCAATCTGATCCGTATAAAAGCTCTCGATAGCGCTAAATGGAACAACTTTAGCAAGTGCTTTACGCCCCCATTTATGCTGATCTGCAACCAATATCGGGTGGCGACATTGGCTCACTAAGACACGACTCACCGCGGCTTCTTCTGGGTCAAAGTCCAGAATACCTTGCTCCGTGTGCAGACCACCGCAGCCAAGAATCCCGTAATCAAAGTAATAACGACGAATGCTTTCCAATGTATCAGACCCGACTAAGTCTTTATGGCGATGGCGTAGACGCCCAGCCGTCATATGCACATAGATATCTTGGCATTGGCTCAGAATCCCTGCCACGGTAAGGTTATTGGTAAATACCTGCAGATCTTTATGATGCACCAAGGCTTTCGCCACATACTCTACTGTGGTGCCAATCCCTAAGAAGACCGACGCTCCATTGGGAATGATTTGGACAACCGCTAGCGCAATGTCCATTTTGGCTTTGCTATTAAGCAACTGACGATTATCGAAAGGTAAATTTTCCGCGGTAGATACTGGCGCTATGCCTCCATGCTGGCGGCGCACCAAATGGCGTTCTGCCAGTTGGTTGATATCTTTGCGAATGGTTTGGGAGGACACACCAAAGCGCTCCACCATGTCTTCTACCAGCAACAAGTCACATTGTTGCACCCAATTTAGAATTTCGTTTTGGCGTTCATTCAGTTCGCGCAAAGCCTGTTTCCTTATAAAAATAACCGAGGGTCATCCGTAATAATGGTATCCATACCCCAGCCCCAATGTTCTGCTACAGCAGCAGGATCATTGGCGGTATAGCAAAGCAGCTTATAGCCAGCCGCTTTGACCGCCCGAGCCTGGGACTCGGTAAGCAGCTGATAATCGCAGTTCAGGCTATAGGCTTGGATCGCTGCAAGCTTCTCCGCCCAATCCGCTGGAATATCTTCACATAACCATGCCAGATGCAAGTTGGCGTCTAAAGCGCGACATTTTACCAAAGCTTCATAGTTAAAGCTGGAGATCATCAGTTGATTATTATCAAAACCATGCTGCCTTAGGGCTTCAATAATCAGCGGCACTACCCGATCTACGTCCGTTCCGCCGTATTTGATTTCCAGATTCAGACCTAAACCTAGCTCTTGAAAGCAGGTAAGCGCCTCCGACAAAGAGGGCACTTTTTCACCGGCAAACTGATTAGCAAACCCTTTCCCAGCATGAAGCGACAGTACATAGTCTAGGCCGGCTTCTTCCGTCACACCGGTGCCATCGGTACAACGCTCTAGCGTATCATCGTGAAAAATGACTAAGCCATTATCGGCCAAAGGATAAACATCGATCTCTGCCCAGGTCACCCCCGTTGCCGCAGCGGCACGAATAGAAGCCAAGGTATTTTCTGGTGCCAATAGGGCCGCGCCACGGTGACCCATTACTTTAGTATTGAGCATGTTAATTCACTCGTTGTTGTGAAGTTTGATCGAACAAATGCCAGTGCTGATTTGGCAATTGCAGCCATAACCGGCCTCCTATCTCAGGGTAGTGGATCCCGGCTAAACGTACCACTATTGGCGTTTGATGTTGTTCATCGGCAACCAATATGCCGTGGATGAGGGTCTCCGCACCAAGGGATTCGACTGCTCTCACATGCATAGATAAGTCCGCTTCAGCTTCGCTACACAACTGGATATGCTCAGGACGTATTCCCAATAACACCGAGCCTTCGTATTCATAGGGATTAAAGAGACGCAGCGCCGGTGCTAAGCAGAGCTCCCCGTGACCAGCATGGGCAGGAACAAGATTCATCGCTGGCGAGCCAATAAAGGTAGCCACAAAGGTAGTCGCTGGCTTTTCATACAACGCCATCGGCGAGCCAATTTGCTCTGCTTTGCCCTTATTTAACACCACCAAACGATCCGCTAGGGTCATGGCCTCTACCTGATCATGGGTTACATAAAGCGTCGTCGTCCCTAGCTTGCGTTGCAACTCTCGGATTTCTACCCGCATTTGCACCCGCAGTTTGGCATCTAAGTTAGACAGTGGCTCGTCAAATAGGAACACTTTCGGGTCACGAACCATGGCTCGTCCCATGGCAACTCGCTGACGTTGCCCACCGGAGAGCTGCTTCGGTTTACGCTCCAGCAATTCATTCAACCCCAGCATAGTGGCGACCCCATTCACTTTGGTAGCAATCTCGTCTTTGGGTACACCACGATTTTTTAAACCATAGGCCATATTCACAGCGACCGTCATATGGGGATAAAGGGCATAGTTTTGGAACACCATGGCAATATCACGTTCGGCAGGCTCTTTCTCGTTGACTCGGCTCCCCTTAATGGAAAGCTCGCCTTGAGTAATACTTTCAAGCCCTGCAACCATGCGTAGCAAGGTCGATTTACCACACCCGGAAGGCCCTACCAAAACAATGAACTCGCCCTCTTCAATGGTTAGATCCACCCCCGGAATTGCTTGGTAGCCGTTCGGGTAGGTTTTCCCTAGATTTTTTAACACTACATCAGACATTTTACTTCTCCGCGTCTACCAAGCCTTTCACAAACAATTTTTGCATACCCACCACCACCGCGACGGGGGGCAACATAGCAAGCAACGTGGTCACCATGACCTGATTCCACTGCACATCACCCTGCTCCACTGACAGCATGCGTTTAATACTCATCACTAGGGTGTAATAGGCATCATCGGTAGTGACAATCAGTGGCCATAAATACTGGTTCCACCCATAAATAAACATGATCACAAACAGTGCTGCGATATTCGTGCGCGACAAGGGCAACAAAATATCGAAGAAAAACCGAATTGGCCCAGCACCATCAATACGTGCCGCTTCTACCAACTCCCCTGGCACCGTCATAAAACACTGCCGAAATAAAAAGGTGGCCGTCGCACTGGCAATCAATGGCAGGACCAAACCGGAGTAGCTATTGAGTAACTCTAAATTCGCGACCACTTCATAGGTCGGCACAATACGCACTTCTACCGGCAACATCAGGGTGATGAAAATGACCCAAAACGCCAAACCGCGCAGAGGGAAGCGGAAGAACACAATGGCATAGGCGGAGATAATCGAAATAGCGATCTTGCCGATGGTAATCCCCAGCGCCATGATCAAGGAGTTCAGCATCATCAACCAAACGGGCACATCAATGCCATTGCCGGCGCTGCTAAATAACACCTGCCCCCAGTTCTCGCTCAGTTGATCACCAAACCACAAAGGGATTTGCCCAGAGCCAAACGCTTCGGTTGGGTGCGTCGAAGCGACCAAGGCCACCCAAACCGGCAAGGCGACAAGCGCTATACCAAATAGTAGGGAAAGATGACTGACCAACGTCAGCCACGGACGATTCTCAATCATTAGTACTGCACCTTGCGTTCAATATATTTAAATTGCACCACGGTCATGGCCCCAACCAACAACATCAGCACCACCGACTGCGCAGCAGACCCACCAAGGTCTAAGCCAATAAATCCATCATTAAACACCTTGTACACCATGGTGGCGGTGCTCACGCCTGGACCACCTTGGGTCGTTGCGTCGATAACCCCGAAGGTATCAAAAAAGGCATAAACCAAATTCACCACCAGTAAGAAAAAGCTGGTGGGCGACAATAAAGGGAAAACAATCGTCCAAAAACGTTTAAAGGGACCAGCACCATCAATAGCCGCTGCTTCAATCAGCGAGCGGGGAATAGCTTGTAGGCCAGCGAGGAAGAATAAGAAATTGTATGAAATCTGCTTCCAAGTGGCCGAAATCACCACCAGAATCATGGCCTGATCACCATTCAAAAAGTGATTCCAATCCACTCCAATCGTTTTCAACCATAGGGCGACCGGCCCCATACTCGGGTCAAATAGAATCCACCAAAGCACACCCGCTAGTGCCGGAGTCACCGCATAGGGCCAGATCAATAAAGTCTGATAGGCCAGTTTGCCGCGAATCACTCGGTCCGCCATTACTGCAAACCAAAGGGCGAGTCCCATGCCGAGCAGAGCGACGGAAAAACTAAACACCATGGTGACTTGAATCGATGTGAAATACTGGGGGTTATCCCACAGGGCATAAAAGTTTTCCAAGCCGACGAATTCACGACTTAGGCCGAATGCATCTTCTTGGTAAAAGGCCTGTTCAATTGCTTGCTCTGCAGGCCAAAGAAAAAAGACGAACGTGATCACCAACTGCGGCAACAACAGCAAATAAGGCAACCGACGTTGTGGAAAAGCAACAGACATAACAGTAACCGTCTCAATAAAATAAGATCCTTAGGGCTATTAGCCCTAAGGATCTGGGGAGCACTTAGTTGGCGCGCTCAAACTTACGCAATAGGGCGTTACCACGCTCAACCGCTTTATCCAGCGCTTGTTTGGCAGTCTGATCACCGCTCCATACGGTTTCTAGCTCTTCGTTGATGATGTCACGAATCTGAACGAAGTTGCCTAGACGCAAACCTTTGGAGTTGGCCGTTGGTGTACCGGTCGTCATCTGTACGACACCCGTTTCGGTACCCACATTCGCCCCATAAAAACCTTGTCCCTTAGTTAGGTCATAAGCCGCGTGGGTGATAGGAAGGTAGCCAGAGAATTGGTGCCAATCAGCCTGCATATCGGCACGAGACAGGAAGTTCAAGAATGATGCTACGCCACGGTATTCCGCATCACTTTTGCCTTTCAAGACCCATAGGGATGCGCCACCGATAATGGTATTTTTTGGCTCACTTGTCAGACTTGCCCAGTACGGTAATTGGGATACACCAAAGTCGAAGTTGGTATTACGCACCATACCTGCATAGCCCGCTGAGGAGCCCATAAACATGGCACATTCTTGGCTATAGAATTTTGGCGCCGAATCACTGCGACGACCACCGTAACTAAAGATGCCATTTTGCTGCCATTCGCTCATTTTCTCGATATGAGCAACCTGCTCCTTGCCGTTAAATGCAAGCTCTGTATCCATACCGGCGAAACCGTTTGCTTTGGTTGCAAAAGGAATATCATGGCGTGCACTGAAGTTTTCTAGTTGAATCCAAGATTGCCAAGAGGTGGTGAATCCACAAGTTACGCCATTGGCTAATAGCTTTTGCGAAACGGATTCCATTTCTTCCCATGTTTTGGGTGCTTGGCTAATGCCAGCTTTGGCAAATAACTCTTTGTTGTAATACAACACAGGCGTCGAGCTGTTAAATGGCATCGACAACATGTTGCCTTCTTCATCAGAGTAGTAGCCCGTCACAGAGCTCAAGTAGTCATCGGCGACAAATGGCTGACCATTTTCACGCATTAACTGATAAACCGGGTAAATGGCACCTTTTGCCGCCATCATGCTAGCCGTACCAACTTCGAATACTTGCACTAGTGCCGGTTGCTTCTTCGCACGAAAAGCCGCAATAGCCGAGGTCATGGTTTCTGTATAGTTCCCTTTATATACAGGCTTAATTTCATAGGCGTCTTGTGCTGCATTAAACTTGGCAGCGATTTCGTTTACTTTCTCTCCATTAGCACCACCCATGGCATGCCACCATTCGATTTGGGTGGCTGCAAATGCTTGGCTGGACAAGGCCGCGGTAACGGCGATAGAGACAGCAGCTAACTTTTTCATGTGTCTTCCTCAACAGTAAATGAATTTCAAACAAGGTTTCAAACATCGACAACGGGTAACACTGTAGAACAGGATTGTTTCACTTTTATGATTATTTAGTTTCATTTGAAAATAAATAATCTTTAATTTGGCTGCTTTTACATCACAATGTGTAAAATAGATCATAAATAGCCATTCAAATGAATCTAAAAACCCTTCATTTACATTCATTTGAAAATAATTAATTCTTATTGAGCTCTAGACAGGATCAATATTTTGCAGGGCCTTTAGGGTTTGCAACTGTTGCTGATTTTATGTTACTGTATGTATATACATAGTAATATATTGGTGTAAATGAAGCTTTCAGATTGGGCAAGAAAA
>NZ_VFRR01000048.1 GCF_006385675.1 Maribrevibacterium harenarium
CTGTCGCAAGGTTGAACTGCGTAGTCCCGCTGACAACGGGCAAGTTGCTTGATACTACCCTCGAAGCGGCTCAGGCACTCTTGAGTGCAGACAGTAATATGTCGTCTGAGCTGCCTCATGTGGCTTAATCAAGAATCTCCGCAGCTTGCTGCGCGAGAGTTGTCAAGTGTCACCACTGTCAAATCATAAAGTAAAGCGGTCGCAGCAATTTGCTTATCGATAGCATTTTCGTGATGGGGGACACGCAGTTTCCCCCAGACCTGAGCGGCGTCTTGATCAAAAGGTAAGATTCGGTCAGCGTAGTCAGAAACCAGCGAGTTTAACCATTGCTCCAAGCGTCTGGCCTGCTCATGATCGCCTCGATGGCGAATCATCTCTACACCACGACGTAGTTCACCAATGGTAATCACACTCAAGTAAAGCTGGGTTTGATCTGAGATAGCTTGCTGGAAAAAGGCGTAAACCCCAGGGTTCGCATTCACGCCCTTGCGCAGTTCGCTGATGATATTGGTATCAAGTAAATACATCCCGAGCCTCATCATCCTGTTGGCGGGTAAAGTCGGCATCCTCGCCAACACCGGGTATGTTTAAAAGAATCTCGGCTAAATTACGCTTTTTAGGGCGCAGTAGCACTTGCTCCAAGATGCGTCGATGTTCTGCTTCCGCACTGATGCCATGCAAGCCAGCTTGTGCCTTCAATGCCCGCACAATTTCCTCGTCTATATTACGTACAACCAAATTCGCCATTGCGGTTCCTCATGGAGACTTTGAGTAAAAAATAGCAAACAGCTGATCGCCGTGCAATCAATGATAGCACTCTAGTGTCGGGAACCGTTTGCCACTCACCCCGCCCCGTTATAGACTTTGCCCCAATAAATTTGCCTGTATTTCGGCGGTGTTCGGCTCTGTCTGCCACCGCCCATAACTTGGAAGTGCCCATGTCAGCAAAAGAATACAACGCTGGGTCGATTGAAGTCCTCAGCGGCCTAGAACCGGTGCAAAAACGCCCGGGAATGTATACGGAAACCACGCGTCCAAACCACTTGGCTCAGGAAGTCATCGACAACTCGGTGGATGAAGCTCTAGCCGGTCACGCTAGCCGCATAGAAGTCACCCTTTACAAAGATGGCTCGCTGAGTGTCGAGGACGATGGTCGAGGTATGCCAGTGGATATTCACCCGGAAGAGGGCGTTTCTGGGGTAGAGCTGATCCTTACCAAGCTCCATGCGGGCGGTAAATTTTCTAGTGATAATTACCAATTTGCCGGTGGTTTGCACGGGGTGGGTGTTTCGGTTGTAAATGCTTTGTCTACGTCCCTAGAAGTTTGGGTAAAGCGCGACGGTAGCCAACATCATATTGCCTTTGCCGATGGTCATAAGGTGTCTGATCTTGCTGTTGTAGGAACAGTGGGCAAAAAGAATACCGGCACTAAAGTCAAATTCACTCCAGATGCCAAATATTTTGACTCGGGTAAATTCTCTGTCCCGCGTTTAAAGCATCTGCTTAAAGCGAAAGCGGTACTTTGCTCTGGCCTGCATATGATCTTTATCGATCAAAGTGGCGCCCAAGAAGAGCGGGAAGAGTGGTTCTTTGAAGATGGCTTAAAAGATTACCTAGCCAAGGCCAATGAAGGCTATACCCTATTACCAGAAGAACCTTTTGTTGGCGCTTTATTGGAAAAAACTCAAGGCGTAGAGTGGGCCGTACAGTGGCTTCCAGAAGGTGGTGAACTGGTGACCGAAAGCTATGTGAACTTGATCCCCACAGCTCAGGGCGGCACCCACGTGAACGGTTTACGTACTGGCTTGCTGGAGGGGATTCGCGAGTTCTGTGACTTCCACAATCTGCTGCCTCGGGGCGTTAAACTGACCGCCGAAGACGTATGGGAACGCTGCAGCTATGTATTGTCCGCCAAGCTACAAGAACCCCAATTCTCCGGTCAAACGAAAGAACGTTTATCCTCGCGCCAGATCGTGGCCTTTATCTCGGCAACCGTAAAAGACGCTTTTTCATTGTGGCTCAACAAGCACGTGGAAGAAGGGCAAAAAATTGCCGAAGTAGTCATCAGTAGCGCGCAAAAGCGTCTGCGTGCCAGCAAAAAAGTAGTACGTAAGAAAATTACCCAAGGCCCCGCTTTACCGGGTAAATTGGCCGATTGTGCTGGGCAAGATTCCGCTCGCAGTGAGCTTTTCTTGGTAGAAGGGGACTCCGCTGGCGGTTCCGCTAAACAAGCACGGGATAAAGACTTTCAGGCCATCATGCCGCTTCGGGGGAAAATCTTGAACTCTTGGGAAGTCGATTCCAGCCAAGTGTTGGCCTCCCAAGAAATTCACGATATTTCCGTGGCCCTTGGAGTTGACCCGATGGATGATGATTTATCGGGCCTGCGCTATGGCAAAGTATGTATCCTCGCCGATGCGGACTCAGACGGTTTACACATCGCCACCTTGCTTTGTGCTCTATTTGTGCGCCACTTCCCTGCATTAGTGCGCAATGGCCATGTTTTCGTCGCTATGCCACCCCTTTACCGTATCGATATCGGTAAAGAAGTGCATTACGCCTTGGATGACGAAGAAAAAGACATCATCCTGCATAAAATTGAAGCGGAAAACAAACGGGGCACCGTCAACGTCCAGCGTTTCAAGGGTTTGGGTGAAATGAACCCATCCCAACTACGGGAAACTACCATGGCACCCGACACTCGCCGCCTGATCCAGCTAACCATGGATGATCCTACTGAAACCGGTGAAGTCCTCGACAAACTCTTGGCGAAAAAACGCTCTGGGGATAGAAAAGACTGGCTCGAAACCTACGGTAACCTAGCGGTGGTGGATTAGCCACCTCAGGTCATTCATACGTCCGGCGAATGAATCGCTCTATTATTGTTGCAGATGTTTTAAAGGAACCACCATGGCCATTAAGAAAACCGAACTTTACTCTTCCCTTTGGGCCAGCTGCGACGAACTGCGCGGCGGTATGGACGCCAGTCAGTACAAAGACTACGTGCTGACGATGCTGTTTATGAAGTATGTCTCCGATAAGTACAAGGGTGACCCCTATGGCATGATTGTAGTTCCTCAAGGTGCCAGTTTTGACGATATGGTTGCCCTGAAAGGCGACAAAGAGATCGGCGATAAAATCAATAAAATCATCAGCGCGCTGGCCGAAGAAAACGACCTCAAAGGCGTGATTGACGTTGCCGACTTTAACGACGAAGACAAGCTCGGCAAAGGCAAAGAGATGATCGACCGTCTGTCTAAGCTGATCGGTATCTTTGAAGGGCTAGACCTCTCTGCCAACCGCGCCGATGGAGATGACTTGCTAGGCGATGCCTACGAATATCTGATGCGCCACTTTGCCACCGAATCGGGCAAATCCAAAGGCCAGTTCTATACGCCGTCAGAAGTCTCACGCATCCTTTCTAAAGTGATCGGTATTGACAGCAATACCCCGCAAGATGCCACTGTTTATGACCCAACCTGTGGTTCAGGCTCGCTCTTGCTAAAAGCCAGTGATGAAGCACCCCGTGGTTTGAGTATTTTTGGCCAGGAGATGGACAACGCCACCAGTGCCTTGGCACGCATGAACATGATCCTGCACAACAATGCCACTGCTAAAATCTGGAAAGGCAATACCATTGCCGACCCGCAATGGAAGGAGGCAAATGGCGAGCTCAAAACCTTTGACTTCGCCGTAGCTAACCCGCCATTTTCCAACAAAAACTGGACCAGCGGCATTAACCCGAACGAGGATGAATTTGGCCGCTTTACCTGGGGTATTCCGCCAGAGAAAAACGGTGACTACACCTTCTTGCTGCACATCATTAAAAGCCTAAAAAGTACCGGTAAAGGCGCCGTCATTCTGCCCCACGGTGTCTTGTTCCGTGGCAATGCCGAGGCGCGTATTCGTGAAAACCTGATCAGACAGGGTTACATTAAAGGCATTATCGGCTTACCCGCCAACCTGTTCTACGGCACCGGAATTCCTGCTTGCATTATCGTGATTGATAAAGAGTACGCGAAGCAAAGAGCCCTCAGCGTAACTGGCGAAGCCAGTGAAAAACAGGGTATTTTTATGATCGATGCCAGCAAAGGTTTTGCCAAAGACGGCAATAAAAACCGCCTGCGCAGCCAAGATATTCACAAAATCGTTGACGTTTTTACCAAGCAGCTAGAAGTGCCGCGCTACTCGCGCATGGTTCCGCTCAGTGAAATTGCCGGTAACGACTACAACTTGAATATTCCCCGTTATATAGATTCCAGCGAACCGGAAGACTTACACGATTTAAGCGCCCACCTGCAAGGCGGTATCCCCAATGCCGATATAGATGCACTCGAACAATATTGGCAGGTGTTTCCGAGTATCCGTGCGACCTTGTTTGAAAATGATCGTGAAGGCTATAGCAGAGCCTTAGTCAAAGCCGCTGAAGTGAAAAGCACTATTTTGAATCACGATGAATTTCGCTCCTTTGCGCAACAGAGTCTGCAACCTTTCCAGCAATGGGCAGAAAATGCGCATCTGGAAGAAATTTATATTGGTGATAAACCAAAGGAATGGATACACACCCTGTCCGAACATCTACTGCAATCCTATACCGCCGTGCCACTGCTCAGTAAATACGACATTTACCAGATCCTGATGGATTACTGGGCTGAGTCCATGCAAGACGATGTGTACGTGCTGGTGCAAGACGGCTGGCAAGCCGGCAAAGTACTGCGTGAATTGGTGGTGAATAAGGGCGAAAAGCTTAAAGAAACCCCTGATCTAGTAATTGGTAAAGCTAAATACAAAGCGGAATTGATTCCACCAGCGCTTATTGTGACGCGCTTTTTTGCTGAAGAACAAGCTCAAGTGGATCACCTGCAAAGTGCGCTGGATAGCGCCAGCCAAGCGCTTGAAACTTTCCTTGAGGAAAACACCGGTGAAGACGGCTTACTCAACGATGCGCTAAACGATAAAGACAAAGTCACTAAAGCCACGGTGACGGCGCGTTTGAAACTGGCCACCGACCCCGATGAAAAAGCCGCACTCAAACAAGCTAAAAAGCTCTTTGATGCCGAGGCCGATGCTAAAAAAGCCCTAAAAGAAGCGCAAGACGCGCTGGATTTAGCGGTATTTCAGCAATACCCCAAACTCAGCATGGATGAGATCAAATCCCTGATTGTGGACGACAAATGGCTGGCAACGCTTGAAAGCCAGATTGTCGCTGAAATCGAGCGCGTGACCCAGCAACTGGCCAATCGTGTGAAAGAGTTGGAAGAACGCTATAGCGAGCCACTGCCTGCCATCACTCAATCGGTAGAGAGCTTAAGCGACAAGGTGGCAGGCCACCTAAAAGCCATGGGCTTGGAGTGGGCGGTATGAGAGATGCCAGCCCCGCAAGTGAAGCAAACACCGCCGGATTAAGCCGGCTGGTGGAGGCGATTGCTTGCCAGATTGAGCAAGCCAGAAACCAAGTTCGCCAATCAGTGAATAGCGCTATGGTGCAAAGCTACTGGCAAATTGGCCGCTTGATTGTTGAAGATGAGCAACAAGGTGAAAGTCGAGCCGCCTACGGCCAGCAGCAGTTGCATCAGCTGTCAAAGCAACTGACTGAGCGCTTGGGCAAAGGTTTTGATGTGACCAACCTCCGCCATATGCGGGCTTTTTACCAAGCGTTTCCAATTCGAGAGACAGTGTCTCTCGAATTTAGTTGGTCTCATTACATTCGTCTGAGCCGCATTGAAAGCGCTTCTGCGCGGCAGTGGTATCAACAAGAAGCCATTACTCAGAACTGGAGTGTGCGCGCACTAGAACGCCAAATCAGTACGCTTTACTACGAGCGCCTGTTAGCCAGCCAAGATAAAGCCGTCGTTGAGCATGAAGCCCAAGCCAATACCCAGCCACTGGCAGAAACTGCCAGGGATTACCTGCGCGACCCTTATATCCTCGACTTTTTAAACCTGCAAGATAAAAGTTACCAGGAAAGCGAGCTGGAGCAGGCCATTATCAGCAACCTGCAACAATTTCTGCTGGAACTGGGCAAAGGCTTTGCCTTTGTGGAGCGTCAGCAGCGTATCCGCTTTGACGACGAAGACTTTTACATCGATCTGGTGTTCTACAACTTCAAGCTCAAATGCTTTTTGCTGGTGGACTTAAAACTGGGCAAGCTTCAACACCAAGATATCGGCCAAATGGATACCTATGTGCGCCGCTATGACGAACAGCGTAAAGGTGACGACGACAACCCCACCATTGGCCTAGTGCTATGCAGCGAAAAAAGCGAAGCCGTGGTGAAATACTCAGTACTGGCCGGTCAGAAACAACTGTTCGCGGCTAAATACCTGCCTTACCTGCCCACAGAAGAAGAACTAAAACGGGAACTGGAGCGGGAACGAGCAGTGCTGAGTCTAGAGTTGAAAATGGAGAATGGAAAATGACAGAGCAAGCGCGTTCTCAAGGATCAAGGGTCAATCATCAACTTGCCACCGAAGTAAAGCAGGTGCCTGTTGGTTATAAGCAAACGGAAGTTGGGGTGATACCGGAGGATTGGGGTATTGTCTGCATGAGAGAAATTGTTAAAGACCATAGGCTTCCCTCTGGAATCTACAAGGATAAGCGACTTTACAGTACGGGAACAAAAATCATCAAATTAGGGGATGTATTTAATTTTGATGAGTTTAGGCCTGAGTGTGCTCAGCGAGTACAACTTTCTGAGAACGAAATACGCGCTTACTCTGTAGAAGTGGATGATATTTTCTTAGCTCTTGCGTCAGTAAAGTTGGAAGGGGTAGGAAAGGTCATGTTGGTGAAAGAGTTGGATGAACCAACGGCCTATGATCACAACGTTGCTTTGATTCGTGTTACTGCGGCGATGCAGAGCGACTATCTAGCTTACCTTTTTAAATCAGCGTATGTTCGTAAATTGGTTGCTCAGAATGCCACTCAAGTTGGTACAAGCTTTTTGAAAGCCAGCACCATCCTTGGCTTTGCTCTTCCATTACCTTCAACAAAAGAACAAACCGCCATCGCCAATGCCTTATCAGATGTTGATGCGCTGATCAGCGAGCTGGAAAAACTCATTGCCAAAAAAAAGGCCATTAAAACCGCCACCATGCAACAACTTCTCACCGGCCGCACTCGCCTGCCGCAATTTGCCTTGCGCGACGATGGTACGCCAACAAATTCGTCGGGAACGAATTTGGACTCCGGAACCGGCGGCCCGAAGGGCGAAGGCCACGACGGCCTTCGCAAAGGCACCAAGCCAAGTGAGCTGGGGGAAATACCGGCGGATTGGGAGGTTGTAACGCTTGGTGATTTAGTTGAAATTTGTAGTGGCGATAGTCCATCTAAATTTCAATTTTTGACCGATGGTGTACCATATTTCAAAGTTGAACAGCTTAACAATGGCTCGGTCTATGCTGATGAGACTCCCTATTATATTCAGACTTCGAGAGTCGTCCGCGCAGGGAGCATTATTTTTCCTAAAAGAGGAGCATCGATTCTATCCAATAAAATTCGAGTGTTAAAACGAGATTCTTTTATGGATACAAATTTAATGACATTGACATGTTCTTCTGAAATGGATGAGTTTTATTTACACAACCAGCTATTGTACCGCGGACTGGATTCTGTTGCGGACACTACATCTATTCCACAGATTAACAATAAGCATATATATCCTTACTTAATCCCTTTTACGGTAAAAGAAGAACAAACCGCCATTGCCACCATCCTCTCCGATATGGACGCAGAGATTCAGGCACTGGAACAACGCCTTGGCAAAACTCGCCAAATCAAACAAGGCATGATGCAAGAGCTGCTTACGGGTAAAACACGATTAATCAAGCCGTCAAAGGAGGTTATTCATGAGTGAATCTGTATTTGCATACGGAAGCCGCTGGTTAAAGGCCGACTTCCACCTCCATACTCGTGCTGATAAAGAGTTTACCTATAGTGGTGAAGAAAATGACTATGCTAACCAGTATGTTGCGGCGCTTGCGAATGCGGGAATTGGTATTGGGGTTATCACTAACCACAATAAATTTGATGTAGATGAATTTAAGGCATTGCGCAGGAAAGCTGATAAATCAGGCATTGGTTTATTGCCGGGCATTGAGCTATCTATTAAAGATGGTCAGGCCGGTGTACATACTTTGGTGGTGTTTTCTGATGAATGGTTTATCAACAAAGAAAATGAGAATTACATCCAAAGTTTTCTTAGTGTGGCATTTGCAGGCCAAGCAAACTTTGAACAAGAAAATGCACGCTCTAACCACAATATAGTCGATACCGTGCGTGAGCTGGATAAATTTCACAAAGATTATTTTCTCATTTTTGCCCACGTCGAAGCACCAAAGGGTTTGTGGAAAGAACTCGCACCAGGGCGAATAAAGGATTTATTTGATAACGCGACAGTAAGGCGTAGAGTCTTGGCTTTTCAAAAAGTGCGCACCCGCGATGAACGTGCGAAAATCCAGCAAGCATTAGGTTATTTGTATCCGGCTGAAGTGGAAGGTTGTGATGCCAAGAACCTTGCGGACATGTCGGCCCGTAAAGAGGCAAGCTACTTAAAGCTTGGTTCATTCAGCTTTGAGGCGGTTAAGTTTGCGCTGCGCGATAAAGCCTCCCGAGTCCGCGCCGAGCTGCCTAGCTATAAACATTCTTATATGCAAAAAATCCGCTTTGAAGGGGCGGGTACTTTGGGTGGCACAGAAATTTGCCTTTCACCTGAGCTTAATACCCTGATTGGCATTCGTGGCAGTGGCAAATCATCTGTGTTGGAAGGGGTGCGTTACGCGCTGAATATTCCCTTTGGTGATAAATCGTCGGATGTGGAATACAAAGAGGGGTTGGTAAAACACTTACTGCGTAGTGGCGGCAAAATTACCATCGACGCCATTGACCGCCGTGGTCAGCCCTATCAAATCCGCCGTATATTGGGTGAGCGCCCCGATGTCTATGTGAACGGTCAGTTACAACCGGGCGTGTCAGTGCGTGAAACGGTATTGCATCAGCCGATTTACTTCGGTCAGAAAGATCTTTCCAGTACGGGCGCTGGCTTTGAAAAAGATTTGATTGAAAAGCTGCTTGGCGACGCACTGGTGCCCGTTCGACAAAAAATTGAGCAAGGCCGGCAGCGGGTGGCGGATGCGATTAATCAGATTAAACGCCTCAACCGAGCGGCAACGCAAAAACAAGAATGGTTGCAGAAAAAGCAAGATGCGCAGCATCGGTTAGATTTTTATCAACGCTACGGTGTTGAGACTAAGCTTCAGAAACAGGTTGATTTTGATCGTGATGAGCGCAAAGCGCAGCAAGTCATTCAAGGTGCTGAGTATTATCTTTCTGAGCTCAATAGTTTTGTCGCCAGCTTTGAAGATGAGCTAAAAAATCAGGCGTTGTATAAATCTGCCCAAAACCAAGCGTTTTTCGATGATTTTTTTGCCACCTATCAGCAGTTGATTGCTGGATTTGATGGCATCAAGCAAACGGTACTAACAGGTCAAAGTACGGTTGCTCTGTTACAGCAGAAGCTGTCTGGCTTTGTGGAACAAAAGCAGGCGCTAAAAGAAGAGTTTGCCGAGATTGAACGCAAACTGGCCACCGAGCTTAAGCAAGCAGGTGCGCAGGCCATCAGCCCGCAGGAGTTTAAGCAGCTTAAAACCCTGTTAGACCAAGCCGAGCAAATGTTAGCCGTACTCGCCAAAAGCGAGCAGCAGTATGCGGATTTGAATCAATCCCTAGAGCGTGAATTAGCGCAGCTGAATGATCTATGGCTGGAGGAGTACCGCACTATTGAGCAGGTACTGAGTAAGATCAATCGGGTTGATTCGCCCCTTAAAATTGTGCCGCAATTTAAAGCGAATAAGGCTGCCATGCTTAAGCACATTCAAGATTTGTATCGCGGGAGCCGTATTCGTGAAGCAACGTTGCAAAGTGTGGTGGATGAATACAGTGATTTCGCATCGGCCTATCGCGACGTTGAAAAGCTGAAAAGCACGCTTAGCGGGTCTTTTGATACCTTCTGGCAGTATTTTGAAGACAACCTAGAAGCCTTGTTAACCTGGCAAGTGCCGAATGTGTTTACTATCGAGTATCACGGCAAAGCACTGGCGCACCACTCGTTGGGGCAACGGGCATCGGCGTTGATGCTGTTTGTGTTAAGTCAGCAAGAAAACGACGTGGTGATCATTGATCAGCCAGAGGATGATTTGGACAACCAAACCATCTATGACGATGTCATCAAGCTGATTAGAGAGCTTAAACCTTCTACCCAGTTTATCTTCGCAACACACAACGCCAATATTCCGGTGCTGGGTGATGCTGAACAGGTGATTGCCTGTGAGTATCAAGATGACCATATCGCGTTAGTTAACGGCAGCATTGACTGTGCTGACGTTCAGCAACGCATTGTAAGTATTATGGAAGGTGGTGCCGAAGCCTTCGAGAAACGTAAGCAGGTATATGAAGCATGGAAACCGAAGAACTCTTAGCCATTATTGCCAACGGTGAAGACTCAAGGCACCAGTTTAAGCAAAATATTACCCGAGCTGAGAGTTTAGTATCTGAGCTGGCTGCATTCAGTAATTCTAAAGGCGGTTTATTGTTGATCGGGGTTACGGATGACGGCGACATTCAAGGGCTAACCGTTGACGATATGGGGCGCATTAACCAGCTCGTTTCTAATGCAGCCAAGGATGTAAAACCACCGATTTCCGTTACCACGGAAAACGTTGCGTTACCCAGTGGTATGGTGATGGTTGTTGATGTGCCTGAAGGCATAAGCAAGCCTTATATGGACGGCAACCTACATGTCTGGGTAAAAAATAGCGCTAACAAATCCAAAGTCAGTGCGCGAGAAGAGCTACTGAGAATGTTTCAATCTTCTGCGTTGGTCCATGCAGATGAGATATCCGTGAACGGTAGTTCTGTTATAGACATAGACCAAGAGTTTTTTGACGCATTTTTTGAAAGGGAATACGGCGAACGAGTTGAAGACCAAGACGTATCTCGTGTTCAACTGCTTGAAAACATGAATTTGGCAAAGAATGGGCAGCTCAACATCTGCGGCACTTTGCTGTTTGCGTCACGTCCACAAATACGCCTCCCTGTTTTTATTGTAAAAGCGGTGGCTTTTCCGGGTGTTGATATCGAAGACGAGCATTATATCGACAGCCAGGATATTAACGGCAAGCTATCGGATGTGTTCCAAAAGGTTCTGGGTTTTGTGTTGGCTAACATTCGCTATGTACAGAATGAACAAGGCGTCAACTCAGTAGGTGAGCCTGAAATTCCGCGAATCGTGCTTGAAGAGCTTATTGCCAATGCGCTTATTCATCGCGATTACTTTGTATCCGCGCCGATTAAGGTTTTAGTGTTTGCTGATCGAATTGAAATCGTGAGCCCCGGTCACTTGCCCAATAGCTTAACGATAGAAAATATCAAAATGGGTAACTCGAATGTTAGAAATCCAATTTTGGCCTCGTTTGCGCCAAAAGTGTTGCCATATCGGGGCTTGGGGAGCGGCATAAAACGAGCGATAAAAGCCTATCCAGACATAGAGTTTATTGACGACAGGGCTGGAAATACATTTAAAGTCATTATCAAGAGACGCATAGAATAAGGACGTTAAAATGAGTAACGTTGGTCAGCGTGAGCGCGCTACCCAAAATCGTATTGTTCAGTTTTTTCAAACTGACTTAGGCTATCGCTATTTAGGCGATTGGCAGGATCGCGCTAATAATAAAAATATTGAAGTGGATATCCTGGTTGATTGGTTAAAAAAGCGTGGTGTCAGCGAGGCGTTGATCAATCGTGCTATTCGCCAATTGGATACGGCAGCAGCGCTGGGCGAAGGTAAAAAGCTCTATTACGCCAACAAAGACGTGTACCGGTTATTGCGCTATGGCGTAAAAGACAAAGCCGGTGCAGGCCAGCAAAATGAAACCGTGTGGTTGATAGACTGGAAAAACCCAGAAGCAAACGATTTTGCCATTGCCGAAGAGGTGTCCATTAAGGGCGAGAATAAGAAACGCCCAGACATAGTGCTGTATGTTAATGGTATTGCTGTGGGCGTGATTGAGCTGAAACGCTCTTCGGTGTCTGTCTCCGAAGGTATTCGCCAGAACCTCGATAACCAGAAGAAAGATTTTATCCGAAACTTCTTTACCAGCATGCAATTGGTGATGGCGGGTAATGATACGCAAGGCTTGCGATATGGCACCATTGAAACACCGGAGAAGCACTATCTTGAATGGAAAGAAGAGATAGAGAACGGGTATAGCCATAAGCTCGACTTTCACCTGAGTCGCGTATGCAATAAAGCGCGTTTTTTACAGATCATCCACGATTTTATCGTTTTCGATGCCGGTATAAAAAAGACCTGTCGTCATAATCAGTTCTTTGGTATTGAAGCGGCAAAGCGCCATATCTCAAGGCGTGAAGGCGGCATTATTTGGCACACGCAAGGTTCTGGTAAAAGCCTCACTATGGTGTGGCTGGCAAAATGGATACGTGAGAATGTCAAAGACGCACGTGTATTGATTGTGACCGATCGTACCGAGCTGGATGAGCAGATCGAAAAAGTATTCACCGGTGTTGAGGAAGATATTTATCGCACCAAAAGCGGTGCTGATTTAGTGGCGACACTCAACCAGCCCAATCCGTGGTTGGTATGTTCGTTGGTGCACAAATTTGGTCGGCAATCAGATTCGGAAAACGATGCTGCGACGGATGAGTTTATTGCCGAGTTAAAGCAGTCTCTACCATCGGATTTTAAAGCCAAAGGCGATCTGTTTGTGTTTGTGGACGAGTGTCACCGTACGCAATCGGGCAAGTTGCACGAGGCGATGAAATCCATCCTGCCAGAAGCCATGTTTGTCGGTTTCACCGGCACCCCGCTGATGAAGAAAGACAAGAAGAAATCGGTGGAGGTATTTGGCCCTTACATTCACACCTATAAGTTTGATGAAGCCGTGGCCGATGGCGTTGTGCTCGATTTACGCTACGAAGCACGAGACATCGACCAAAATGTCACTTCGCAGAAAAAGGTCGATGAATGGTTTGAAGCCAAAACTCGCGGCTTATCTCGATTAGCGAAAACCCAGTTGAAACAGAAATGGGGCACCATGCAAAAGGTGCTGTCCAGTAAATCGCGTTTGCAGCAGATTGTGAATGATATCTTGCTGGATATGGACACTAAGCCACGCCTGATGGATGGCTACGGCAATGCCATGTTGGTCTGCTCTAGTGTCTATCAAGCTTGTAAAGCTTATGAAATGTTCAGCCAAACGGATCTAGCCGGTAAGGTGGCTATTGTCACCAGTTTTCAGCCGACCGCTGCCAGCATTAAAGGGGAAGCAACCGGTGAGGGTTTAACGGAAAAGCTCTTTAAGTACGATATTTACCGCAAAATGCTTGCGGATTATTTCGAGCAACCGGAAGACAAGGCCGCTAACCGAGTTGAAGAGTTTGAAAAAGAAGTTAAAAAGCAATTTATTGATGAACCAGGACAAATGCGCTTGCTCATCGTGGTCGATAAGCTGCTGACTGGCTTCGACGCCCCTTCGGCTACCTATTTGTATATCGACAAACAGATGGCTGATCACAACCTGTTCCAGGCCATTTGCCGCGTGAACCGCTTGGATGGCGATGATAAAGAATACGGTTACATCATTGATTACAAGGATCTGTTCCGCTCGTTGGATAAAGCGATTTCTGATTATACTCAAGGCGCATTTGATGGTTATGACAAGGAAGACGTTGCAGGGCTGCTGAAAGATCGTTTAGAGCAAGCCAAGTTCGATTTGGATAATGCACTGGAAATGGTGCGCGCCTTGTGTGAGCCGGTAAAAGCGCCACGCAATACAGAAGACTACATTCATTACTTTTGTGGCAAGTCAGGTCAGAACCAAGACGAGCTTACTGAGAAAGAGGCACTGCGTTTAACGCTTTATCAAAACGTTGCCAAACTACTGCGTGCGTTCGCCAATATCGCCAATGAAATGCCTGATGCAGGCTATTCTGCGCAAGATGTAGACTCGATAAAAACAGAAGTTGCTCATTTTGAAAAAGTCCGTGACGAAGTAAAACTGGCCAGTGGCGATTTGGTAGAAATGAAACGCTTTGAGCCTGCCATGCGCCACTTGTTAGATATGTATATTCGTGCGGATGACAGCGAAGTACTGATGGATTTTGAAGAGCTAGGGCTTATTGAACTCATTGTCGAAAAAGGTGCTGATGCCGTAGAGGCTTTACCTGAAAGTATTCGTAAGAATCAGGAAGCCATGGCCGAAACCATCGAAAATAACGTGCGTAAAACCATCGTTGATGAAAACCCGGTTAACCCCAAGTATTACGAGCAAATGTCGGTGTTATTGGATGAGCTGATCGAGCTTCGTCGCCAAAAAGCGATTGAATACCAAGAGTATCTGGAAAAAATCCGCGAGCTATCTCGTAAGGTTATACGTCCGGAGCAGACAGCGGCTAACTATCCGCCATCGATGGACTCTAATCCAAAACGCGCGTTTTACGATAATTTTGGTCAAGATGAATTGCTGGCTACAAAAATAGACAGTGCCATTCGTTATACCAAAAAAGCGGATTGGGTGGGAGATCGCTTTAAGGAGCGAGAAATTGCCAATGCGGTGCGAGAAGAAACGGCAGGGTATGCGCTGGATATTCAGAGTGTAATGGAATTGGCAAAAGCGCAAAAAGAGTACCATTAATGCCTAAGGTAGAAATTGGTTCTATTGCGATGCAGTTAAATCGGAAGGCAATTAAAAACCTTCATATTAGTGTGTTGCCACCCGATGGGCGTGTGCGTGTTTCTGCTCCTGAAGCTATGACAGAAACCGCAATCCGGATGGCAGTGATCAGCCGCATTCCTTGGATCAAGAAACAGCAGAGTGATTTTGCCAATCAACCTCGCCAATCTGACCGAGAAATGGTTAGCGGTGAATGTCATTATCTGTGGGGCAGGCGTTATCGTCTCAATCTTATTGAGCGTTCCGGAAAGCATGAAATCAAGCTAGGTCGTGGTCGATTGCATTTATATGTTAATCCCGCAACAAGGCTTGAGAACAAGGCGCTGGTACTGAACTCATATTATCGAGATGCACTTAAAGCGCGAATTGCTGAGTTATTGCCTGTTTGGGAGGAGAAGATAGGCGTTACAGCTTCTGATTGGGGAGTCAAAAAGATGAAAACCAAGTGGGGCAGTTGCAACGCGCAGGCAAAGCGTATTTGGCTAAACTTAGAACTCGCGAAAAAGCCCCCAGAATGTCTAGAGTACATATTGGTACATGAATTGGTGCATCTGCTAGAACGAAATCACAATGAGCAATTTAAAGCGCACATGGATAGATTACTGCCGGATTGGCGGGAGCGGCGCACCTTATTGAATCGGATGCCGTTGGGGCACAATCACTGGGTATATTAATTGAGGGTATGGAAACTTTCCTATATCTGTCGGTCTTTAGTGACCTTTAAAAATTTTTATTTTTGCGCACTGTGACACTTGTTGCGTAGAATGAAAGGGTATTTTAGACCCGAGAAAAACCATGCAGGACGATCCAATAGAAACCGACGAGCTCTACGAGCAGCTCGATTACTTTCTTCAGAATTACGGCGGTGAGCGCTCCATTATGAGCGTTTCCGAACTGGACGGTTATTTGACCGCTATCGGTTGCGGTAAGGACTTATTACATCCCAATGAGTGGCTGCGGGCTATCTGGGGTGGAGACGATGATCAACCTATGTGGCCATCCATCGAGCGGGAAGAGGAGTTTCACAGTCTGGTGATGCTACTGCATCTAGAGGCAGTTAATGGCCTGATCAATGGCGATCTCGCTCCAGTTTATCTAGAGCACAAAGATAAAGACGGCAAAGTGACACTGATTGTTGAGGATTGGTGTGTTGGTTTTATGCGTGGGGCCAAATTGCTGGGTCTAGCGCAATCCCCTGACCGAGAGTTTATGGACGATGTAATGGCAAGCGTGCGGTTATTTGGTACCCCAGCAGGATGGGAGAAAATCGACGCAATGAGTGACGCGGAAGTCCGATTCTGGAAAGAGAACTTAGAACCTTCCATCATGCGCTTGGCGCAGTTCCATCACCCAGAGATTCAAATTCTAGGGAATGATGGTCCGAAAATTATCCATTAATCGCTAAAGAAACGCCCCTAAACCAATGGCAAAGGGGCGTTACTGAGTTTGTGTTAGCCAACGACTTTGGCGATGGCGTCACACAGGTAATCGATGTTGTGGTCACTGACACCAGCAACGCTCATGCGACCAGTATCGGCGATGTAAATCGAGTAGTCAGAACGCAAGGTGCGAACTTGCTCTAGGGTCAAACCAGAGTAAGAGAACATACCGCGCTGTTTGGCGATAAAGCTGAAGTCTTTGCTCACCCCAGTAGCAGCCAGCTTTTCCACTAATTGATTGCGCAAGCCATTAATACGGTTGCGCATTTGGGTTACTTCCGCTTCCCACAGACTGTGTAGTTCTGGATTCGTCCAAATGGTATGAACCACAGTGGCACCGTGGGCAGGTGGCATAGAGTAGTTGGCGCGGATTGCTTGGCCAATGATAGAAAACGCATTTTTTGCTTCAGTTGCGGTTTCTGCAATCACACTTAAGCCACCGCAGCGGTCACGGTAAATGCCAAAGTTTTTCGAGAAAGAATTAGCAATCAGCATGCTTGGAGTGCGTTCTGCCATATAGCGCAGACCGGCCATGTCTTCCTCCAAGCCATCGCCGAAGCCTTGGTAAGCCGCATCGATTAACGGTAGCAAACCGCGCTGATTAACAAAGTCAGTGATCACTTGCCATTGCTCGAAGGATAAATCCACACCGGTCGGGTTATGGCAGCAAGCGTGTAATAGCAGTACGTCACCTGCCTTGGTTTCGGCTTCTAGTTTCGCCATCATTTCGTCAAAACGGACACCGTTGGTGACTGCGTCGTAGTAAGGGTAGTGACAGACTTCCACATCGGCGGACCGGAAAATCGACTCATGATTTCCCCAAGTCGGGTCACTTACCCAAAGACGCGCGTCAGGTAAATTGGCAGAGATAAAGTCAGCTGCCACTTTCAACGCGCCAGTACCTCCCGGTGTTTGGGTCGACTGAATACGACCTTCCTTAATGATGGCGTTGTCTTTACCAAGTAACAGCTCTTGGATAATGGGTGCGAACTCAGCAGCACCGTATACCCCAAGGTAGGCTTTTGTTACCTCGTTATCTACCATGATCTGCTCGGCTTTTTTTACCGATTCCAGAATTGGGCAGCGACCTTCATCATCTTTGTAAACGCCAACCCCTAAGTCCACTTTCTTCGGATTTGGATCTTGTTGGTGGGCAACGATAAGGGCGAGTAGTGGGTCACCGGGTACGGCTTGTAAGTGTTTGAACATGGGCTTGTTTATCCTTCTCGATCAGCTTGGTAGTAACGCCAAAAACAATGCCGATATTCTGCCCCATTGCGGGTAAAATACAATTCATTCACCAGAATCTAGCCACGAAAAACTGTAAAAAATATTGCACACCTGACTATGACCATTCTCTCTGATGCTTTTTTCACCCTTGATCATTGGCTTAGCCGGCACCGCCAATGGTGGGATGTGCAAACCTTTCAGCAACTAGATTGGCCTTGGCGACAGACTCAACCGGAATTCTGCGAGTGGTTGGATGGGGCTGAAATAAACTTGAGTGGCGTAGATTGGCTATTAGAGCACGGTGGCATCACACCGCCACCGGACACAAGTTGGTTGCGGGAGGGATCCATGGCAACTTCTGTGATGAAGTTTCCGCCGAGAATGCAAAACGGCATCAAAGGGAGAAAATGGCAGCAAATTGAAGCCTTTTGCCAGCATATTCGCCCCGCTGGAGCAACCATAGAATGGTGTGCGGGCAAGGGGCATCTCGGTAAAGCCATTGCTCATCAATTTCAAGTGCCTGTGGTGAGTCTTGAGTGGCAGCAAAGTCTCTGTGAAGAAGGTCAACATGTTGCTGAACAGCTACAGTTACCACAGGGTTTTATTCATGCTGATGTACTCAAAGGGGAGGGGGATTCTACCCTTGCTAATGGTCATATGGCAGTTGCATTACACGCCTGCGGGGACTTGCACCGAGTATTGATTGAAACAGGCAGCGCATCAAAATTGCCTCAGTTTGCCATTGCCCCCTGCTGCTATCACCTTACCAGAGAAGAAACCTATACCCCCTTATCCAACGTCGGGCGCCATGCCAAAACGACATTGCATCGAGATAACCTCAAACTTGCCGTCAAGGAAGTCGCTACCGCTGGCGCCCGCGAACAGCGGTTACGTGAGTTAGAACTCACTTACCGCTTAGGCTTTGATAGTTGGCAAAGAGAGGCTCGCGACATAGATGAATACTTAAATATCCCCTCACTGCCGAAACAATTATTGAGCCAAGGATTTGGCGCGTTTTGCCAGTGGGCTATTGAGCAAAAGCAACTTCCCTTTTCTCTAAATGAAGCGGAGATTGATCATTACCTAACGATAGGACAACAGCGCCGCCAGCAAGTGGCTCGTATTGAAGAAATCACCCAATACTTCCGCCGGCCACTGGAGCTTTGGCTAGTGCTGGATCGCGCCTTGCGCTTGGAGGAGCAGGGTTATCAGGTGCAGGTGAAGGAGTTTTGTGACTACGCCCTGACCCCGAGGAATTTGTTGATCTTGGCGAAAGAAAAAACCGATAAGTGAGCAAATGCTCAACTTATCGGTTTAGGTGTTATTGCGGTATTAGCTACAGCTACGAACTTATTGCAGATTGCCTTCGGTTGCAGCTGCTGGGCTTTCGATAGCACTTACGCCTTGCTTAAGCAGAGCTAGACGCTCGATTTGAGAAAGCGATGTTAAATGAGAGTAGATAGGTGCTAGGTAGCGCTTCTCTTTGATCTCTAGGAACTTCTTGTCAGAAAGATTGTTTAGGCGCTCTTCGTTGATAACGTAGCAGCCAGTCACATTTTTGATTTGATCGGCAGCGCGTACGCGCATATTTAACGGTGTAAATAGGTTGTTTTCAGACAAGAAATGGCAAAATGCTTTGGTGAACGCTTCCATTTGCTGTAGTTCGCCTAGGTAGCGTTTCACATTTTCGATAACTGCAGTCGGTTCGCCATTTTCGTCGAATAAAGGCTGACCTTCTTCGGTGCCAACATAAGCACTGTCTTCGTCCACACAAACGGTAAAGCTGTCTTGCTCTGGATTTTTTGCAAGAGCAAATGGGTAGCGGCGGATGATTGCCGGTACGTAAGAAGCTTGCCATTTGCCGTTCACATCAACAAATAGGTTTTCACCAGCATCAAGACTTAATAGGGTGACTGGACGGAATTCGTCCTGAGCTTTGTCCTCAAGGAATACGATTGGGTAGACAGAAGCCGCACGCACGAACTCGTGCACCATCACTGATGCGATATGAAATTTGCTAGCGAATTCAAAGCTTTCGATAGCTTTAACTTTAAGGTTGGCGTGGTTTTCTTTATTGATAGGAGTAAGTTTAGTAAACATTCAAAAGCCCTTTGTGATACCTAGATCGCAATTTAGTAATAGAGCTGGTTAGCGGAGGCTGAACACTCACCGACATACCAACGCCGTTTCAATCTATGCTATTTATCGGAAAATGTCCTGTAAAAACAAGAAAAAATTGAGCGTTTCTTGTAAAAATCAAACGTTTGGTCGATTTTTTATCAGCTCAATTAAATTTAGTTAGTATTTGGTTGTATTTACGAATTGCCCTGTATTAGGATCATCAAATTCAATCAAAAGTGAATGCAACTACAAGGTATCAAAGTCGAATTCCCTTCTATGCTAAACACGCGCACGGTTCATTTTTACTACGACAGTCCAATGCCTGATTTGGTGTCTCAGCTTAACGCGAAGCAGGCGGTTGTGACTATGGTGCCAATAAAAGAAGTGAAAATAGATCGTCTTACTTCTTTGGTAGGAGTTCAGGCAGTCATATTAAAGACGTCGGAACGAACTCAGCTCCTAGAATGGATTAGACAAGTACGTATGCGCAGTGATGCTCTGGTTTTCGTGTTCGTAAATGATCCGTTGGAAGCTGAATTGGCGCTGCGTTGTGGTGCAGACGGCTTTGTCGACAAGAGTACTGATTACGGTTTATTTTCGTTGGCCTTGCTAAATGCTATTCAGCGTTTTTTTGGTTTGCCTAGACAAATGACCTTTGACTTTTTTAGTGAAGTTCCGGTGCCTGAGGTAGTTCTCGATTCGCAACGCCAGGTTTTAAGCGTCAGCGGTAAATCAGAAAATTTGACTCGTGCCGAGTTTATCCTGATGAAGCGATTACTGCAGAGTGAGGGTGAAGTGGTAACAAGGGATGTGTTACTTGATTGTCTAGCTGAAGAGGCAAACGTGAGTAGTCCTGGAACCTTAGATACGCTTATTTATCGTTTGCGAAAGAAAGTCGCTAAGCACACTCACAACCATCAGTTTATTGTCACTGTGCCTACCGTTGGTTTTCGTTTAGAGCCAATGCGTTAAGCTGGATAAAAAATCCTGTCATTCAAGTCTTGTACAAGACAACTCCTGTCCGATTGTTCTACATTCTATTGTTAGAAAAGTGTAAGAAATATTTGCGCCACGTTGTATTAGCAAACATTTTTTGAAAGAGGGTTTGTCCTCATTGCACTGGTAATCATTGGATAGGAAAGTTGTATGTTCGCCAAGCCAAAACTGCTCGCCAAGTTAGTTAAAGATGCTTTTAAAGTAGAAGCCTTAGAACCACGGATTCTGTTATCGGGAGACCCGTTATTTGGAGCCATGCAAGTCGCCAGTACGCGCTTGCTGGAGCCATCTGGCCCTCTTGACGCCTTTGCGGAGCAGTACACGCTTTCCACCTTTCAAAAGCTGAATCAAACAACTCAGCAGCAAGCGGGTATTTACGAGCAGCCAACTGCCGATAGCGAATTTAAAGTTGACGATGTGCCGTTTGACTTGGCTAATATCCAATCGAGCATGTACGTAGATGGTGGTGAATTCTTAATTGGCAGTGGTGAGGCGCTTGGTGGCAGTGGTAGCGTGCATCTTAACGTGGTGAATGAAGGCGAGCTTTCACCAGGTTATTCTCCAGGTCAGCAGAACTTCGATAGCTTAACCAACACCAATGATTCCTCTATCACCATCGAAATTGCTGGTTTAACAGCAGGCTCTCAGTACGATCAGATTAACATCGCGAACAATGTTGTCTTTGATGGTGCTCTATCTATCGAACTGTTGAATGGTTACAAGCCAAATGCAGGTGATGAGTTTTCTATCTTCAACTACGGCACCTATTCTGGTGCGTTTGATACGATTGATGGATTAGCTATAGCGGGTACTGATTTATATTTCGATGTTGAACAGTCAGCAACAGAACTTAAACTGGTTACCAAGGCAATTGATAGCGGCTCAACATTCCTCAGTGAAATTCTGGGTTCAGAACAGCTCAATACCTATGGTGAGATATTGAACATTGACTACTTCAATACTTCTGCCTCTTACACCTTTTCTGGTGACCTTTCCTTCTCTGGTTTTGACATTAGCGGTGATATCACCGTCGGATACACCTCAAATTACTCCCTTTTAGATACCAACAACACAGCGACTTTATTTGATGTTTGGAATCTTAGTGTTGAGAACGTAAACGCTAAAATGGCGGTGGATGACGTCTTCACACTGGATATTTCCGATCTAGATGTGGCGCTGAGCTACCTAACAACTAGCAGTAGCACGGATAATCGCAGTTGGTTCTTTATGGATGGTACGGCTACCTCGGCACAAACTGGGTTGCTCGACACTGTTAATCTCAAAGCCACAGATTTAACTTTTTCGTACGCTCAAGCAATTCACGATAACAAAGACGATCTGCTCAATTTGAGTGTAAACCCTATAAAAGTCGGTGAAATTACTCAAAGTAACAGCGAAAAAGACGCTTACTTCAATGTTTCCGCTGCGGCAGAGTTGAGTGTTGCGGGTCAAACGTTGAAGGCCGATTTTGGCATGGCGTTGAATCCCATTACGCGTGACGAAATTCGTGTTGATGTGGAAAATGGCTCAATTGCCCTAGCTGCAGGGACGGGGGCTACAGGGCTTGCGCTCAATGTCGATGATATTCATGGCGCGGTGTTAATTGATAAACGTGGCGTAGCTGGTGTGTTGAACGCTGGCAATATCACACTAAAACAGCTCGATGGTACGGCTCTACCTGGCATTAACATCAACAAAGTCAACGGTGTGAGTGTTGGCTTTAATACCATGGAAGAAGCGGTGGAAGAGACCATCGGTTCGACCTACTTTGATTTCAGTGAAGATAAATTCCACGATTTCTTTGCTATTAATGCCAATCTCGACTTGGGTCTTACCGCAGGTCCAGTAACTTATAATCTTGCTGGTCAATTTGGTTTCACCAAAACTCAGATGGAAATCGTCAGTGGTCAGGGGGCGCAAGATGTGCTGCTGATGTCGATGACGAATGGCGATACTTACTTAAAAGTGGGTGATGCACCGGGTGGCGCTATGTTGCGTCTTTCTGGTTTGCAAGGCGCTGGCTTGATTTCTAACATCAATGGTGAGTTTGGTGCTGCAGGTACCATGACTATTGGTTCAATTGCTTTAACCGAAGCTGATGGGGTCACTCCGTTAGTAGCGGGTCTGAGCATGTTGCCGTTGAACTTACCATTTGATTTCAACCTATTTGATTTAGATCCTAACCTTAATCTTTCCTTATCCTTGCCGGATATCGATCTATCCCTTGCCGCATTCCCATTTGTAGACTTGGGGGATCTTGGTCTACCAAGCTTAAACCTACCAGATCTAGATTTGGCAGCCATATTGCCAAATATCGAACTGCCAGATTTGTCTTTGCCTGAGCTTGGTTTTGCGTTGCCATCATTAGGTTTGCCAGACATCAATATCAGCTTCCCCAATGTGGATTTGAACTGGCCTTACTTGTCCCTAGCGGATTTGAACTTAGCCTACCCAGATTTGGGATTAGACTTCCCGAATCTGTCATTCCCTGAGTTGATGTTCGCATTGCCGCGTTTGAAC
>NZ_VFRR01000049.1 GCF_006385675.1 Maribrevibacterium harenarium
ACGAAACTGGTTCCATGCGGTACGATAGCTTATTCCTTGTTTTCTTGCCCAATCTGAAAGCTTCATTTACACCAATATATTACTATGTATATATATACAGTAACATAAAATCAGCAACAGTTGCAAACCCTAAATGGTTATCCATTAAGCTGGTTCAAAATGAGCATGAGGAACCAGCCTACTATTTTGGTATCTTTCACGATACCAGCCAGCAACACGCCGACGAAGAAGCTCGGGAGCGCTTAGCTTGCTATGATCCTCTGACGGAAATTTTTAACCGAAGTCATTTCCGTGAGAATGTGCTGCGGCATATGCGTTATTGCTGCCGCGAGCAGATCAGTATGTGTTTGCTGATTATTGATTTGGATCGCTTTAAGCAAATCAATGATAGTCTGGGGCATACAGTCGGTGATGATTTATTGATAGAGGTGGCTCGGCGTTTACATCGTTTAACGGCTACCGATCCCGCTTTAACCAGCGCCAAGCACTATGCCGAGAGCTTCCTAGGTCGCTTTGGTGGTGATGAGTTCCTCTTGGCGTTTGAAGATCATTTCCGTGGCATTGAATTGACCCAGTTACTGGATCGTATATTTGATTGTGTTCGCCAACCCATAAAACACAATGGGCGAGTATTTGAATTAAGCGCCAGCATCGGGGTCTCCCATTACCCGGCAGATGGTCTCGAATACGATGACTTGTTGCGTCATGCTGAGTCCGCCATGTATCAAGCGAAGCAAGAAGGTGGTAACCGGGTGGAGTTCTTTACTCCCGCGATCAATGATCAATTACAGCGTCGCTTACAAATCGAAACCACCATGCGCAGTGCCCTTGCCCAAGGGGAGTTTGAGCTCTATTACCAGCCCAAAGTAGGGGGCTTTGATCAACAAGTGGTGGGCTTAGAAGCGCTAATTCGTTGGAACCACCCCAAGCTTGGGGTGTTATCACCGGCGGACTTTATCGATATCGCCGAAGAGAATGGCTTGATTGTACCGATTGGCAACTGGGTATTAAGAGAAGCGTGTAGTTACGGTGCGCAATTGGTCGCCCAAGGCAATGAGAATTTGGTAATGGCGGTGAACGTATCCGCCCGACAGTTTGCCGGTGATAATTGGGTGGAGCAGGTTACTCAAGCGCTGGAGGAGAGTGGCTTACCACCCCATTTGCTGGAGTTGGAAATCACTGAAAGTATCGTGATCGGGAATTTTGAACATGTTACCGAGCGTATTAATGAATTGCGTGCCTGTGGCGTGAAAATTGCTCTCGATGATTTCGGCACCGGTTATTCGTCCTTAAACTATCTGCGCCGTTTACCGATTGATACCTTAAAAATCGACCGTTCATTTATTTCCCAACTGCACCTAGAAGAAAGTAAAGACGATCGAGCCATCGTCTGCGCCATAGTGATGCTGGCAAGAAAGTTAGGTATGACGCTGGTGGCTGAAGGAGTCGAAACACAGGGGCACGTGGATGTTTTACGTGATCTTGGTTGCGATCAGTTACAAGGCTATCTTTACAGTAAACTATTGCCAGCTAAATCTCTTGATTTCTCCTCAATCAAACCCCCTTTACAGGCGATAAAACCCTTGAAAGGCTAAACTAATCCCTCTCAAGTAAGAAGGAGGACGATGACATCATCGTCCTCGTGTGTTTATCAGAACTCTTCCGTATCAATCTCTTGTTGTTGGGCAGCATTATAGCGCGGGCCAGCAACCGTATGTTGATTGATCAGTTCAGACAAGGTGGCTACCTGTAACGCACTGAGCTGTACGCTATCTGCCGCTAGATTATCTTCCATATGCTTTTCAAAGCGCGTTCCGGGAATAGCGACAACGTGATCTCCTTGGGCCAGCACCCAAGCTAAAGCTAACTGAGCAGGGCTGATGCCCCATTCTTGGCTAAGCGCCATATAGTCTTGCAAAAGGGCTAGATTGCGGGGGTAGTGTTCTTCATCGAAGCGCGGCATATTGCGGCGAATATCTTTGTCCTCTAGCTCGGCTTGGCTGGTCACGACGCCGGTTAAGAACCCTCGGGCTAATGGGCTGAATGCCACAAAAGTAATACCGAGTTCCTTACACGCTGCCAAGGTGCCGAGTTCTGGGTTGCGTGTCCAAAGGGAGTATTCCGACTGCAATGCAGTAATAGGGTACTCAGCATGGGCACGGCGCAGTGTTTCCGTGGAAATTTCGGATAAGCCCACACCACCAATTTTCCCTTCTTTGACCAAATCCCCGAGGGCACCGACGCTCTCTTCAATGGGCACATTCATATCGAGGCGGTGCAGGTAATACAGATCAATATGGTCTGTGCCAAGGCGTTTCAGGCTGGCTTCACATTGTTGGCGTAAGTTTTCTGGACGGCCATTAATCTCTTTTTTACCATCGACGTTGGCCATGCCGCATTTGCTGGCTAAAAAGAACTCTTGGCGACGGTGCATGATGGCCTTACCCAGTAGGGTTTCGTTCTTGCCACCGCCATATAGGGTGGCGGTATCGAAGTGGCGGTAGCCCATGTCCAACGCTCTTTGTAGCGCTTGAATAGCATTTTCTTCGGCGACTGGTGAGCCGTAGGCGTGGGATAGGTTCATACAGCCTAGGCCAATTTTAGGATTAAAAAAGAAGGGGGATGTTGCGGACATGACTCACCTCGTTTGAGCATTAAACCAATGGAAAAGGGTGACAAAAGCAGACTGCCGTTAATAAAAACAGGGAGCTTGGCTCCCTGTTAATAAGAATAAACTAATTTCGAATTAGTCTTCTAGGCACAGCTCTAGTTTGTGCAGTGTTTCCATGGCATCAATAGCTTGTGTCACACAGGCATTAGGGGCACGGCCTTCTTGGATTGCGGCGATAAATTCACGGTCTTGCAGCTCGATACCGTTGTTGGATACCGCAACGCCAGTTAGATCAATCTTGTTTTCATTGCCGTCATACAAATCATCGTAACGGGCGATGTAGGTGCCATTGTCACAGATGTAGCGGAAAAAGGTACCAAACGGACCGTCGTTGTTGAAGGACAAAGATAACGTACAAATTGCGCCGCTTGAAACCTTCATGCCGATGCTCATATCCATGGCGATACCCAGCTCTTCATGGATTGGACCTTGCAGCGCCTGAACTTTGGTGGCGACTTCACCGGTTTGGTATTGGAACAAGTCGACCGTATGGCAAGCATGGTGCCATAGCAGATGGTCAGTCCAAGAACGGGCTTGGCCTAGGGCGTTTTTGTTGGAGCGACGGAAGAAGTAAGTTTGCACGTCCATTTGTTGTACTTTCAGCTCGCCCGCTTGGATTTTGTTATGAATCCACTGGTGGGAAGGGTTGAAACGACGGGTATGGCCAGCCATAGCCACTAAACCAGTACGTTTTTGTACTTCTACCACTTTGCGAGCATCTTCGATGTTGTCCGCCATTGGGATCTCAGACATGACGTGCTTGCCCGCTTCCAAACACTGAATGGTTTGTGCTGCGTGCATTTGCGTTGGTGTTGCTAGGATAACTGCATCCACGTCGTCGCGAGCCAAAGCTTCAGCTAGATCCGTCGTATAGTGCGGTACACCACGCTCTTCGGCAAAGGCTTTGATGGCATCGGGTTTGGTGCCTACAACGGATACCACTTCAGCACCTTCAATATTGGCGATCGCATCCATGTGTTTCATTCCGAATGCGCCTGATGCACCTGCAATACAAATTCTCATGTCGTGCTCCTGTAAGTAAATCTTGTGGACTGGAAGCATCCAGTTATTGTTATGTTTCCAATCTAGCACCTAGGGGAAGAGGGTTATAATCCATTAACCGCATCTGACATTCAAAAAATACATAGCCCTTAATAAATTTTCTGTCTAAATTGCTCTGATACTTCCCGGAGCATGGATAAGAAATGGGATTGCGTAAGAGTGGGAAGCCAGTTTTTTCGCATACAAAGCCCGATTGGGCGACGGGTATGCTCCAACGGAAAGGGCAATATATGCAGTAAGCCAATATTGATTTCTCGCTCCACTTGGTTGGCAGAAATCAAGGTGAGGCGGTCACTTTCCAGCAATACCTCCCGTATTAAGATCTGAGAACTGGACTCCACAATCCGGCTCGGCAAGGTAGCGCCGGCATCTTGAAAGAGACTTTCAAAGGCTTGTCGGGTAGGGGTTCCTTCAGCTGGAACCACCCAGGCATACTGGTTTAAATCACTGGCACTGACCTCGGTTTGCGACAGCAGAGGGTGGTTGGCGCGACAAACAATGGCCAGTGGCGGACTCCAAAGCTCTTCTTGAATCACATCATCCGCCGGTGTTGGGTAACGCAAAGCGCCCAGAATCAAGTCCACGTCCCCTTGGCGCAAATGTTGTAACAAATCGGGGTAAGGGCCTTCGATCACCTTAATATTGACATCCGGGTGACGTTCGCTGAAGCGCAGAATCGACTTGGGCAAGATGGTCGTCCGCGCTAGGGGCATACTGCCCACCGCAATGGTGCTGACATCACGGAACTGAATCGCATTGATTTCATAGAAACCTTGGCGTAATTCTGCAAACGCGAGTTTAGTGGCCCGAGACAGCAATTTGGCGGCTCGGGTAGCATCGATACCCAAGCTATTTTTTTCGAATAGCGCAATCCCCAGTAATTTCTCCAAATCCCGTGCAGCCCGGTGTACCGATGATTGGGATACCCCTAGTTGACGACTGGCAATGCTGAAATTGCGCGCCTCGCACACAGCGACCAATGCTTTTAACTGGGTGGTACTGATTTGTGCTAGAAGATTTTTGGGCTGTATCTCGCGATTGCTTGGATCGCGCAAAATATCGTTGGTGGCATCCTGAAGGTAATCCAATGCCCGCGCCACCCGTTTATACCAAATCTCCCCAGAGGGAGTGGGGTACATGCCATCGGAATGGCGCTCAAACAGGATGGTGTCTAAGGATTTTTCTAACTTGGCGATCGCTTGAGTAATCGCCGGTTGGGATAGAAAGATGTTGTCAGAGGCTTTTGTAATGCTCTTCAATTCAGTAACAGCAATAAAAACCCGCAGGTGGCGTAAGTTAGGGATCTGCATTTCCATGGGTCGCTTCATAGGGAGTGTGCTATAAATCTATATCAAAATTGAATGAGTTCAAGATAAAAATGAAAGATATTTGTGGGAAAAATTACGTTAATTGGGGTTTGGAGCCGCTAATATAAGTTTTCTGCACTGATGTATAAGAAATGTTCTTTCTTATTTTTTTATATTAACAAACCCGACGTATGTCAAAGAATCAATTTTTGCATTGTCCCTATACTGCGCCCAAGACAAAGGCAAACGCCGCCGTCGAAAATAACAATAGTGAGGTGACATATGAGTCAGAACAATCCTATCCCGGGTACCTATTTTATGGATGGCCCCGCCGCCACCAAGGGCTACCCCCTCAATAAAATGTGCTACTCCTTCAACAATGCAGAAGCCCGTGCGGAGTTTTTACGGGATGAAGAAGCTTACTTTGATAAATTCAAGCTCAGCGAAGAACAGAAAGAAGCAGTACGTAAGCGTGATGTGATTGCCTTACTAGAAGCGGGCGGCAGTATCTACTACCTTGCCAAGTTTGCCGGTATTTTCGGCCTTAATGTGCAAGATGTGGGCGGTTTGCAAACGGGTATGACAACAGAAGAATTTAAAGCCTTTTTGGTTCAACAAGGGGAATTGGTACATGGCTAAGTTACTTGGTGGTATTGGTAGTTCTCATATTCCGGCAATCGGTGTAGCCATGGATAAAGGCTTAGAACAAGAGCCTTATTGGAAGTCTTTCTTTGAAGCTTACCCGCCGGTGCGTGAATGGCTTTACAAGCAAGAACCCGACATTGCGGTGATTTTTTACAATGACCATGGCTTGGAATTTTTTCACGACCGTAAACCCACCTTTGCGATTGGGGCGGCGGAGCAATACGAAAATGCCGACGAAGGTTGGGGCATTGCCGAAATTCCCCCAGTCACCGGCGAAACTGAGTTGTCTTGGCATATCGTCAATCACCTAGTGGAAAACGATTTTGATATTACCATCTGCCAAGAAATGAAGGTGGATCATGGCTTAACCGTACCCCTCACTCTTATGTGGCCAGGTCATAAATATGGTCATATCAAGGTAATTCCTGTCGCTATCAACTGTGAACGCCACCCCATGCCTAAGCCAAGTCGCAGCTTTGCCTTTGGTAAGGCTATTGGTGATGCCATTCGTTCCTTTGCCGGCGACCAAAAAGTGGTGGTGTTTGGCACCGGGGGCTTGTCCCATCAGCTAGACGGTCAACGTGCTGGCTTTATCAATAAGCCATTTGACCTATGGTGCATGGAGAAAATGGTGGATGAGCCAGAAGCCATGACGGGTTTTAGCAACTACGAGTTGGTGGAAAAAGCCGGCGCCCAAGGGGTAGAGCTAAATATGTGGCTCGCTATGCGTGGCGCATTAGAAGGGGAAGGCAAACTACAAGAATTACACCGTAGTTATCACTTGCCGATTTCCAATACTGGCGCTGGGTTGCAGTTATTGGCCACCGCACACGCCAAGTAAGCGTATTTTGCCGGAATTGACTCAAGCCCTGCTTATTGAGCGGGGCTTTTTTGGCTGCGCTCTTGAGTAATTGTTCTCCTATTAATTTTTCTGGATGTTGCTTATCAACTTTGTTATTTGACCTGTGAAAAATATAGGGTATTTTACTTTATATTGGTTGTTTTTCTTGTTCGAAAGCAGCGTACAACAGAGGGTGATAATAAATGTTTAAGCTTGGCTTGTTAGGTCAAAATATTGCGGCGTCCCGTGCCCCCGCACTGCATACGATGCTGGGTGAGATGAATGGGTTGCCCGTCTCCTACACATTGCAAGTGCCCAATGACAGTGGTGCAGAGGCGTTTCAAGCTAAGTTAGAGAGTCTGGTGGCGCAAGGGTTTACCGGTGCAAACGTGACTTTTCCCTATAAGCAAATCGCCATTGACAGTGCTGATGAAGTCAATGACGCGGTGCGCAAAGTGGGAGCCACAAATACCCTGCGTATTCTCGATGGCAAAATTGCAGCCTTCAATACTGACTACACTGGCTTTATTCGGGGCTATAGAGGTCGTGTTGGTGACTTGCCTGCCGGTAAGGTTCTACTGGTTGGTGCTGGCGGTGTTGGCCGTGCGGTTGCATTTGCCTTATTTGAAGTGGGTGCGACTGAGGTGATGGTCACCGATTTAAATATCGCTGGTGCGCAAGCCTTGGTGAAAGCGGTGAATGATGCGGGCTTTCAGGCGAAATTTGTGGCACCAGAAGAAGCAGCGGATGCCGCTAATAGCGCCGATGGCTTGGTGAACTGCACGCCAGTAGGGCACTACACCACGCCAGGCTGTCCGTTAGCTAAGACTGCTTTTGGTGGACAAAGTTGGGCCTTTGATGCGGTGTATACACCCATGGATACCGAATTTTTATTAGCCGCCCATGCAGCCGGTTTAAAGATCGTTTCTGGCTTTGACCTATTCTTCTATCAAGGTATTGATGCCTTTGAGATTTTTACCGGCCAAAAAGTAGAACAGGTACAACCGGTGTGGGATGGGTTTCGGGAAAAGTTTGCTGTGGTCAGTGAGCTTATCTGAGTGCAACAGGCGTCGAGCCATTAACAGGGACAGGATTAGCGATTAGAATGAAACGCCTTATGCCTTTTGTGTAGGGCGTTTTTAATTGATGACTGGATCCTGATGCTGGAATTAGAAGAAAAAAAGCTCGTTGGGCAATCTGTTTATGAACAGCTGCGGGCTGACATAACCACTGGTCGGTTAGCGCCCGGACAGAAACTCAAACTCAATCAACTGAGAGACCGCTATGGGGTCAGTGTGAACACCCTGCGGGAAACATTGATGCGTTTAGTTTCCGACGGCTTTGTGTTGTTTGTGGATCAAAAAGGTTTTCGCGTAAAACCTATTTCCAAGCAAGATCTGCACGAACTCCATGAATTGCGGGTGATGTTGGAGCTCGCCGGAGTACGCAAGTCGTTGGCAAATAAGAGTGGTCAATTGGAATGGAAATCCAAGTTGGCGAGTGCTCACTATCGCCTCAGTCACATGGAAAAATTGATGTTAGAGGACGAGCAAGCGAACGTTCAGGCGTGGGAGCAAGCGGACCGAGAGTTTCATTGCACTATGGTGTCTCACTGTGGCTCCGAGCAACTCATTCGCTACCACGCCAACGTCATTGAATTATTTATGCGTTATCAAGTGCTGACCTTAGATCGTCGTCCATTCCGCGGGCGAGACTCACAGGACGAACATAATACCCTGTTGGAATGTTTGCTGAATGATGATGTTGCTCGGGCGCTAGCCTTGTTAGAGCAACACATCAATCGCGGTTTGAATTTGCCGACAGATTCCAATTAAAAGTTATTAAGGATAGTTCCATGGAAGCGGTGTTAAATATCACGGCGCCGATCTTTTTGCTGATTTTATTCGGCTTTGTCGCGGTACGTTATGGCGTGCTCCCCAAGGAGAGCTTGCCGGGGTTGAGTCGCTTTGTGCTGTATTTGGCGCTTCCGGCATTGGTCTTTACCAAGGTCGCGACCATGGATATTCGCGCCATCGTCGATTTCCCATTTATGGCATCCTATGCAGTGGGGGGGCTTAGCGCGTTTTTTGGCACTTTGTTGTTAGCGCGCTGGTTGTTTGCTGACAATGCTCTAAACGGTGGCGTCAAAGCCATTGGTGCCACCATGCCCAACAGTGCCTTTATTGGTTTTCCGGTGTTGATGCAGTTTTTTGGTCACGCGCCTACCCAAGCTTTTGCCATGGCGGTGATGGTGGAAAACATCCTCTTTATGCCAATTGCCTTAGCCTTTATTGAAGCCATGTATGGCAAGCAGCAGCCGCGAGAGAAATCCATGGTGTTGGTGATTAGCAAACGGGTTTTGACTAATCCTATTATTATTGCCGTATGTTCCGGCGCTGCTGTGTCCCTGTTAGGGATTCCGTTACCGGAGTTTCTGCAAAAGGGCTTGGATATGCTAGCCATGGGCAGTGCTCCCGCTGCGCTGGTGGTGATTGGCGGTTCTTTGGTGGGAGTGACTATCCGCGGTAGCTTGGCTCCTATTAGTTTAGTGGTGGTCATGAAGTTGCTGTTCTTCCCATCGGTTGTGGCAGCCGTCACCCTGTTGTTTCCTCAAATGCCCCAAGAGCTGCGCTACTCGGTAATTTTATTCGCAGCGATGCCAATGTTCTCGGTTTACCCTATTATTGGTGGCGAATACGGTGATCGCAGCTTCTGTGCCAGCACCTTGCTGATTACCACAGTCGCCTCTTTCTTTACCTTGAGCGCGTTGCTGCGCTTTCTTATTTAGGAGTACGTTTCATGGCAACGATTATGGTACTAAATGGCCCTAATCTAAATTTACTTGGCCAGCGTGAGCCAGCCCAATACGGTTACGAAACTTTGGCAGATGTGGAGAGCATGTGTCGCGAGGCAGCACAAGCTCTCGGGCATGAGGTGGATTTTCGTCAGTCCAATCATGAGGGAGTACTGATCGATGCCATCCATGAAGCAGGGCGCGGTGTCAAAGAGGGTTCAGTGCTTGGCGTGGTGTTCAATCCTGGTGCTTATACCCACACCTCCATAGCGCTGCACGATGCTATTAAAGGTGCGGAAGTGCCAGTAATCGAAGTGCATATTTCCAATGTTCATGCCCGTGAATCCTTCCGCCATCACTCGTATATTTCCCCTTGTGCCGCTGGCATTGTCGTTGGCATGGGAGTACATGGCTATGTTATGGGTATCCAAGGATTGGTGCACAAATTCGGTCGCTAGCTAGCATACCGTCTCAGCTTCGCCCCTGTTATGGCGCGAAGCTGAGTGTTCAAAATTCCATTGGCTTGTAATAACTGTCCAGTTTTTTGGCTGTATCCCTCACGGCATTCATAAAAAGTTGCAGCACTATGGATGGCACTGTATCGGCACGGGTGGTGAGTCCTACGGGCCCCAATGTCTCCTTGGTATCGACAGGAAGCTCTGCCAGCTCACCGTCGGCGATTTCCCTTGCTACTACCCCTTTAGAAATAATCCAGATTGCATCACTTTTGCGCAAAAACTCCTTACCGAAGGAGTCTGACACCGTATCAATGCGGTCTTGGATATTACCGACTCCTTGAGATAGTAAAAAACGATCCACCGAAGGTGCGGTTATTGATCCTTTTGGGGGGTAAAGTACCGTATACCCCGCGATATCACTGATTTTGAAATTGGGCTTGGTTAATAACGGATGGTTTGGGCGTACCGTAAAGGCAACTTGTTCGGAATACAAATGTTGGAAAGAGAGTCCTGACATGGCTTCCGGTAAACCCAAGCGACCAACCACGAGATCCAGCTCACCGACGCGCAACTGACTCATCAGTAATGAGTTCGAGCCGGACACGAAATGCAATCTGGCGTCTACGCCACCCTCGCGAAAACGCAGCACCGCTTCGGGTAAAACGCTGGTAGCCACAGTGGGTAGCACGCCAATACTGATCTGATTGATGCCTTTTTGCTGCGCTTGAATAATCCGCTCGGTGCCTTCCCGTAAAGCCGCCACACTGGTGCTGGCATGTTCTAAAAACACATTACCAAATGGAGTTAACTCAATCCCTTTTTTGCTGCGCTCCAACAGGCGCACGCCCAGAATATCTTCTAGTTCTTTTAGCTTTTTCGAAACCGCAGGTTGAGTTAAGGCAAGCACATCCGCTGCGCGGATCACACTGCCTTGCCGAGTCACTTCTAAAAAACATTGCAGGTGACGGTATTTGATGCGGTTTTCGAGCATAGCAGGCTCCCCTAGTCGGCATAACAGCCAATATTAAAGCGGAAAAAGACAGTAGTGGGTACTTAGTGTAGCCACTAATGCTGTTTTTATGTATTCCTTTTTTGGAATGTTTAATGGGCTCTATTTCATGAATTGCGGTTAATTTAACGCCTAAATCCTGTGCTAGCATAATTTATATGACAAAAGCGTATGCAAGCCTGCGATAAGCTTGTGGCGTGATAGGTTCCTAATTTTTTGGTGAGGATGCGCAAATGAAAACGGCACTAGCAACCGTCTCTATCTCAGGTACATTACGGGAAAAGCTTGAAGCGGCGGCAAAGGCGGGTTTTGACGGAGTAGAAATCTTCGAGAATGATTTGACTCAGTTTGAACTCTCGCCAAAAGAAGTTCGCAAAATCGCCGATGATTTAGGCTTAGCCATCATTGCCTTGCAGCCATTTCGTGATATAGAAGGGATGCCAGAAAAACTACGCCTGCAAAAAGTTGAGATGCTCAAGCGTAAAATGGCCGTTGCCCATGAGATGGGTACGAACCGGCTACTGATGTGCTCCAACGTCCAACCTTACTCATCGGGAGATCGTGATCGCTGTGCGGACGATTTGCGTCATTTAGCTGAGTTAGCGGCACCAGAGGGGATTATGCTGGGCTACGAAGCGTTGGCGTGGGGCTATCATATCGCCGATTATTATGATGCTTGGGACCTTGTGAAACGTGTTGACCACCCTAACCTTGGTATTAACTTAGATACCTTTCATATGTTCTCCCGGGGCAATACTTTAGATTTGCTACGGGACGAAATTCCGGTAGACAAAATTGCCCTTGTACAAGTGGCGGACGCGCCGGTAATGCCACGACAGGACTACCTAACCTATAGTCGCCACTCTCGTTGTTTCCCCGGACAGGGGGATATGCCTGTCGTGGAATTTGTGCAGGTATTGAAAGACAAAGGGTTTGACGATTACCTTTCCCACGAAATTTTCAACGATGATTTCCGTTCTTCATCTCCCATCGAGAAAGCGATTGATGGTATGCGTTCACTGATTTGGCTGGATGATCAAACCGTATCTACAGGGGAACCTAAATCTTTCCCGGTTAAGGTGCCGGAAGTGAAACGTTTGGAATTTATTGAATTTGCCATTGAGGGGGAAACGGGTGAAGCCCTAATCAAAACGCTGGCCCAACTCGGCTTTAAAGAAACCCACCGACACGTTTCCAAAAATGTCAGCTTGATGCGCCAAGGGGATATCAACCTAGTACTGAACCGAGAGCCTGCGAGCCAGGCCCACGACCATTTCCAAAAACATGGCGTCTCCGTTTGCGCTATCGGCTTTGCCACAGAAAATGTGAAGCAAACCTTAGCCATGGCTGAGCATTACCGCGCTGAGCGCTTCGCTAACCAAGCCGGCCCCGGAGAACTGAATATCCCAGCTATTCGTGGCATCGGTGACAGCCTAGTGTACTTAGTGAATGCGGACAGCAAATACCGCTTTTTCGATGTGGATTTTGAGCCCATCGAAGGCATCCAAGGGGAAACCGGTGTGGGTCTAACCCGAGTAGATCATCTTGGACAAACGGTGCCCAATGTGGACTTCCTATCGGCTGGTTTCTTTTATAAATCCATCTTCGGTTTTGATATCGAACCCAAGCAGGACTTGCCCGATATCCACGGTCTGGTCGTCAGTCGCACAGCTACCAACCGGGATAAGTCCGTACGTATTCCGATTAATATGACCAACGCCCGCTCAGCATCGGCGGAGCGTTTTATGCAAAAAGCTGGCGGTTCCGGCGTACAGCAAATCGCCTTTGCCTGTGACGATATCTTTGCCGCGGTGCAAAATATGGATCAGGAAAAACAACTGCCGATCCCTGCCAATTACTACCGTGATTTGGAGGCGCGTTTTGGCCTTGATCCAGAGCTGGTACAAAAACTCAAAGAGCACAACATTATGTACGACGAAAATGAACAGGGGGCGTTCTTCCATTGTTATACAGAAGAAATCCACGGAGTCTTTTTCGAAGTGCTACAACGGGTTGGCAATTACAGTAATTACGGCGAAGCCAATGCCTACGTTCGTTTAGCCTCCCAGGCTCGTCAGGAGCAAAACCACACAGCTTCATAACGGGTTACGCTGTGTGGCTGATTGGCCTGTGGCACCGGCACCTACCCATGTAGCTGTCGGTTTTTTTATGCCGCGTGGTCCGTGTATTCGTCCACACTCACGACTAGCTCATCATCATTACTGTAATCTACGGATTCATCATCAAGGTAGCTGCTTGCTTCATCATCCGGCTCAATCACTAAGTCATCCATCACCGTCTGACTAGGGGAACTTTGTTTGGCCTTAGTCGGCGTCGCCTTTTTGGGCTTGGCAACGGGCTTGCGCTTATTATTCAACGCAGCGAGCACATCGTCTTTGTTTTCCGCTAAAAACATAGCCAAATTCGGCACTATGTCGTTGTCACTGAGCTGTGGACACGCTTCTAACAGCTGCTCAAGTTGCTCCGCTGTTTCCAGTAATTTGTCATAAGCATCTGCTTCAGCTTTGCTTGAAAAGGTCATTTTTTCGGTTCCGTTTCGTTCGACAACGTATTTCACTACAACAGGCATGGTCTGCACCTCGCGTTAAAATATACTGTTTATTTATACAGTAAATTTAATTTGATTGTCCACTAGTTTTGTTTGTCGTTCGTCATTTGGTATGCGGCAAGAGACGTAACTCTGGTAGCAATACAGGCTGAAGTTGAGTAAATTTGTCTTAAGCAAACAATTGTCTAGTTATGGATGCACCTATGCCCAACGGAATCAACAAAGCCAAGCTCACTGAAACAGACATCATCACCAAACTGGTGTTACCGGCAATAAAGCGCGCCGGTTGGGACGACATGACCCAGATCCGCCAAGAAGTGAAGCTCAAAGACGGTAAAGTCGTGGTGCGGGGCCAAGTGGCCGCCCGGCAAAAAGTGAAATCCGCTGATATTGTCTTGTATTACAAAACTGGAATGCCATTGGCGGTCATCGAAGCCAAAGCTAACAAATATGAGCTGGGCAAAGGTATGCAGCAGGGGCTGGGCTACGCCGAGCTGTTAGATGTGCCGTTTGTGTTCTCCACCAATGGGGATGGTTTTCTGTTTCACGACAAGACCAATCTCGGGCAAATGGAATCCGAAATCGCCCTAGAAGACTTCCCAAGCCCAGCCACCTTGTGGCAAAAATTCACCCAATGGAAAGGCTACCCGACAGAACAACTTCCCATTATCGAAGAAAGATACCACGACGATGGCACCGGCAAAGCGCCGCGCTACTACCAGCAACAGGCCATCAACAAAACGATTGAAGCCGTCGCCAAAGGTCAAGACCGCATTTTACTGGTCATGGCCAACTAAAGGCCAAACTCACTGACAGTAAAACCACCCAGCTAAACCTAACCGATGCCCTAGTGGCGCAGGCGGTGTAAATCATTTGTAAGTAGGTAATAAAAAGGCGACTGAACAGTCGCCTTTAAGGTTGAGCTTTACGCAAGCTCAACTTGATAGAAAGGTTTTAAGCGATTAAGGGCAATAGTAATGGCTTTTTCATGAAAGATTTTACTCTTTCGCGCCGCAGCTCCTACACCAGCAGGCCATTTGCTGATACCGTCCATCAGCGCTGCTTTATTAGGTTCGACTTCCTCTTTATGGATGAGCCAATCCAGAGTTGACAGTAGCTCAAGGCCGAATGGGGTCTCGAAACCATCAATGAGTTTAATTGTTTCTGTCAAAGCCGCTTTATAGGGCTTCATTTCACTGCTTTTCAGATATGCCTCTAAGCGCTCTTTTTGCGCATCATCAAACCAGATCACATCGAGCGGATCACTATCGCTGATGCGTTTTTCACATATTAGATAAGTGCCATCCAAATGATCTAAAACATGACGAAGACGGTCTGCGTAAGGGCCATAAATATTGGCTTCAAAACGTAAGTCTAAAGGGTTACTTGGTAGTTCCGGATGGCGCTCGATAGATCGTTCTAAGAACCAAGCGAGTTTTTGAACTTCTAACAAGCTGCATTCAACCCCAAGTGTCCAATACTGACGAACGAGCTCTGCGATCATGGCGCGAGCTGGGGTAAGTTTGAGTTCACCTTTGCGTTTAGCTACATTTTGATATTGGGATGTCGGTTCGTAGACGTACACATCTACACCCTCTAAGTCAGCAAGCGTTTGTTCAATATGAGGCTTAACGTCATCCCAATTCAGTTTGCCATTACCTGCGCCTAAAGGGGGAATAGCAATAGATCGCACATTATTCTCAATAATAAATGACCTTAGATCCTTTAGTCCCTCTACGATCCATTCCATTTTGGATGGGGCGCGCCAGTGTTGCTTTGTTGGAAAGTTTACAATCCATTGTGGGCCTGTGAGCTCGTCAGTAGATGTGACAAACATTTTACCAGTTTGTACTTGCTTAGCTTTACAGGCTTGCGCGTAAATATTCATGTTTTTAGGGAAGCGTTCCTTGAACATGAGCGCAATTCCTTTACCCATTACACCTACGGTATTTACCGTGTTGACTAGGGCATCTACCTCTGCGTCGAGCAAGTTACCTTGTGTGTAATGAATCATATTAGAAATACCATTTTGTTCTTTTGCGGATATCTAGGGCAAGCGATCTTAACTGAACTTCACGTTCCAATTGAAGCTTAATCTCTTCAGTATAACAAACAATCCCCAACAAGCTCTGAACAGGAAGATGTTGGTAGACGAGTGCTTCTGCTTGGTAGCGCTCTAACTTTTCAGGATCGTTTGCATCGCGCTGAAAATCTCTGTTTTGCAGAATGTTCCAGTCTAGGTTGCTTAAGTCGTTATATTGATTGAAAAACTCAGCCAGTTGAGTGTAAGCGTGTCGATCGGTGAATACGAAAGGGGTATTGTTTTCCACCAGCTTCGGGATCGATGAAACCAATATGACTATTTCTTCGTTACGTCGTTTTGCCACACCTCTTCCAGTATAGATGTTGTACATCATGGGAGAAAACGGCGTGAAGTAAAATGGAACGTAATCGCTTAGTGTTCCGAAAGGCTCAATAGGAACAGCCCTTTGTGTTCTTTTCTGAATCAGCTCCTGATTACCAATGGCTACGTAGTTAGGTGACTGAACCGTGGAATTCGCACTGTAGAGACCATTATCTAAAATCCATGGGATGTTACTTACATGGACGATACGCCATATAAGACCTTTTTGCGGATTTAAATTTTGATAACGACCTGACATGCTTGTTTCATCGAATTTTAGTTTTAATGTTTGCTGGTTTCAATCAGTTAGTCAGTTTCAAAAGCCAGTATCAAAGAAATGACTATGGATGTAGACGGCTAGGCTGCACGGCTTGAAAGCAGGCCTCGCCCCCTGATGGGGACGGTGCCGTAACTCCTTCTACACATGGTAGACGAGATGTGTGAACTATAGGTACACAAAACCAATCTATCAATATCAAATTGATAATATCCGATCCAGAACGTATGCGCAGCTTTGGCCTGACCATGTTTGATATGCTACGAGCGCTTGGGGAGCAACGATAACGGATTAATTTTCAACTCAAATAGGTACTTAAAGTCCACACTTTGTGAACTTAAAGTACTCAGCGTTAAACTTTCGTATATCGAAATGGTATATTTGAGTACCAAATAGGTACTCAGATTGCTTGTCATAACCACTCTTTGGAGCTGTACGAATGAAGATCAAAACGTTAACACTAGAGCATTTTCGACGCTTTACTCGATTTTCGATGAGCTTCGAGCCTCAGTTGACGGTTTTGGTCGCTCGCAATGGCGCGGGTAAAACAAGTATTTTAGATGGTGTTGCAACATCACTTGGACCACTGCTTACACGGTTACCGGATCAAAAAGGGTTGTCTTTTAAAGATACGGACTTCCAAGTGTTGGCAGATGGAAAAAAACCGCCTTTCATGCGTTTAACAGCAGAATCTTTTGATGGTGTTATGTGGGATCGTACTGAAAAGCGGGATAAGACGCAGAGTACGGCAAAGCAGATCCCCGAAGCTTTGGGTCTCAAGTCTTTGAATGAGTATTCTGATCGTTTAATTGATTACTTTAATGCGGGTGAAGCTGTTGAACTGCCGATATTAGCCTACTACGGAGCGGGACGAGGCGTATTTGATGTGCCTGCGCGGAAACGTAATTTTGGTAAGCAGTTCTCACGTTTTGACGCTCTAAAAGAAGGCTTGGTCAGTCAAACGAACTTTAAGCGCTTTGTTGAGTACTTTTATGCTTTAGAAACGATTGAGACGCAAAAGCAGAAAGAGCTTCGTTCTTTTGAGTGGGAGCTGCCTGAGCTCAAGGCCATACGCAGAGCCGTGAACTTAGTCGTACCAGAATTTTCGAATCCCAGAGGTGTTTATCCTGCTGGTATTCAAGTCGATTGGTTACGTGATGATGCGACCCAAACATTGCGTATCGAGCAGTTAAGTGATGGCTATCGTACGACCTTGGCAATGGTGATGGATATTGCTTCTCGTATGGCTGAAGCGAATCCAGAAATGGATGACTCGTTGCAGTCGTCTGGCATTGTTATGATTGATGAGGTCGACTTACATTTACATCCAGGTTGGCAGCAGACTATCTTATTAGACTTAATGCGTGCATTTCCGAATATTCAATTTATTGTGTCAACTCACAGCCCTCAAGTTATTTCATCTGTTAAGCCTGAGTCTTTGCGTGTCATTGATTGGCATAATGATGAGCCGGTTTTGCAATCCGTTGACTTCTCAGAAGGTGCGGAAGCTCAGCAAGTATTGCTAGATGTACTAGGTCTAAAATCTGCACGCGTTGAAGCCTTACCAATTGTTAAATCTTTAGAGCGGTATCAGTCGCTTGTTGCGCAAGATAAGTGGGACTGCGATGAGGCAAAACGCTTACGTGAAGAGTTGGATAGATGGGGGTTAGAGCATGAACCGGAGCTGGCGCGTTTAGATATGGATATTCGAATAAAAGAGTGGGAGCGTGAGCAGTCATGAAGAAGGTATCTAAGGGAGTAGATCCAAATTTATTGAGGGTCTATAAACAGGCATCCCCCAATAATACTTGGGAGCAATTTAAGCAATCAAAAGCTCGACGAGAGGAACTCCAGCAACAAATACGCTACGATCAGGGCGGCTTGTGTGCTTATTGCGAGATTGATCTTTTGCCCGCTCCAGTGAATACACAGACAGAGGATGATTTTCGTATCGAGCATTTTCATCCCAAAAGTGATGATTCTGACCCAAATAAAAATTGGCATCTAGACTGGAATAATTTATTAGGATGCTGTCACGGAGGGAATCAACGCTACGTATCCGATGGTAAAAGATTTACCAGTCCAGACCACTCTTGTGATGTTCCTAAGGATAATAAAATCCTCGACAATGTAATTCTTAATCCATTAAATATTCCCGCCTTCCCGAGACTGTTCAAATGTGATCGAGTATCTGGCGCCTTATCCGTTGATGTTCAAAACTGTGGTGTAGCCAGTATTTCGATCGTTAAAGCGCAGGCAACTATCGATGAACTTCATTTAGATAGTAACCGATTGCGCCGTTTTCGTAAGGCCGTTTTAGATGACGTAAATGAGCAGATGATACGTTATATGCGCCAAGGGCTTTCCGTTGATCAAGCGCTTCAATTACTAGCTGCGGCGTTGCTTAGAAAAAATGGAAACCAAGAGTGGCCAAAGTTTTTTACAAGTATTCGTAATTACTTAGGCGAAGCCGGAGAGCGACAGCTTCAGGCTATTGGTTATAGTGGTTAGGCTTACAATCATAGTGTTTAATCGCTTTTTTAAGGCCTTCGCGAGATGCGTTCTCTAGGCCATCCACATCAAGACGGTCGCAGGAAGTGCCGGTACTCATGGTTGTAGCCCTCAGTATTGCTTGCCGTTAAAGTATCGCGCAAATTACCCAAAAGCTCAAATTTTGAGCTGCTTAATACCCGGTGGCAACCTGAAGCCACAACGGGATATTCTGCTCTGCATTGTTTTCGTTATTGCTTCTTTAGCTCAGACCGAATGCTTGTTAGAGTTGGCGCTCTTGTGAGGTACTAACACTATGCAATTTGATATCACTCAATGGGACTATTCCGTGCTCAAGCAGAACAAGGAATGGTTGCTGACTTTAGTCTGGTTGCTGGGCGTGACTATTGTGCGCCGCTACTGGAAATATGTACTACGTAATAATCAAAAAATTGATCACGACAAAAAACGTCAGCGTTTGAACACCCTCGATAATGCCTTCAATTTGTTGATGGTAATCGGGGTGATTTTTGTTTGGTCAGCAGAGTTACAGAATATTGCTATCTCCATCGCGGCTTTCATGGTGGCGCTGGTGGTGGCCACCAAGGAGTTTATTTCCTGTATCGTGGGGGCATTTTACAAAGCCAGCACGCGCCCCTTTGATGTGGGGGATTGGGTGAAAATCGGCAGCTTTGAAGGGGAAGTCACCGACAGCGACTGGCTTTCGACTACTTTGTTTGAAGTGGATTTAAAGGGGAAAACCTATACTTACACTGGACGAACTACGGTGGTGCCGAATAGTTTGTTGTTGACCAGTACGGTGCAGAATCTTAACTATATGCGCCGCTATGTGGAGCATACTTTCGCTATAGCCCGTCAGGGGGATGAGGTGAATTTGTATGAAATACGCGAGCAGATCCTTGAACGCATTAAAGAATACAGTGAACATTTTCGCGATGTGGCGATACGTTACAACAGTCTGATTGAAAAGCGCTTAGACATTAAGATCTCCGGCCCAGAGCCGAAGGTGCGTATCACAACAACGCCAGAAGGGCACAACGTGTTTACTGTGTCGCTGTTTTGCCCAACCCGAGAAGCGGTAGATATCGAGCAAAAAGTAACTCAGGATTTTATGCGGTTTTGGTTTGAGCAGCGCGCTAAACAAGAGAAAGGAGCGGATCATGGGTAAATTGTTAGTAATGCTGCTGGTTGCCTTGCCGTTGACGGGCTGTAGCGCCTTGCACATCACTGAGCAGGGGTTAAATCAGGAGCTGGCGACTCGCCTAGAGCAAGGTGTGGGCGAAAATCGTATTCAATTAACCATGCCCGATGGTGCCTTTGACATGGCGCTTTTAGTGAAAGAAGCGAATATCGATCTGACAGAACGGGATGGCGGACTGGTGTTATTGGCTATGGACACAGATATTCAAGGAACCCTGACCATGTTTGGGCGAGATGTGTCCTTCAAAACCAGCCTGAGACCAGCCTTTGAATCGGGTATTCGCTTACAAGGCAATGAGGTATATTTGGTGGCCCCTAAACTCACCAATATTCAAGTGCATGGCAGTGATTTCTCCGATGCCATGTTACGGCAGTATCTAGGTGGTTTACATTCAGAGTTTGAACAAGCGGTGGCGCAGTACTTTGAGCGTCATCCTGTCTACGTGCTGGACCACTCATTGATGGAAAGAACGGCGGCAAGTTTTGTTAAGAACCTAGCAATCACCGAAGATACCATTGAATTTTTAATTTTTTAGTCCCATGTCTGGGCTTGAATACCGAAACAGTAAGGAGCTCAAATGAGCATCACCAAAAACAGCGTTGTGCAATTCCATTACACCCTCAAAGAAGGGGAGAATTTTATCGAAACGTCGGCTGGTAACGATCCATTAGCCTATTTGCATGGTCATGGCAATATCGTTCCCGGTTTAGAAAAGGCGATGGAAGGCAAAGCCGCTGGTGAAGAATTTGAAGTCACTGTTCCTTGTTCTGAAGCTTACGGTGAGCGCCAAGAGGGTAAAACCCAACAAGTACCAATTAAGCATTTACAAGGTGCGAAGCGTTGGAAAGCAGGCATGGTAGCGACTGTCCATACCGACCAAGGTATGCGCCAAGTTACCGTGGTAAAAGCAGGTTTGAAACACGCCACTGTGGATTTGAATCACCCATTGGCGGGCAAAGATTTAACCTTTATCGTGCAGGTTATCGATGTCCGTGAAGCGACCGCAGAAGAACTTTCCCACGGTCATGCCCACGGTGTTGGCGGTCATCACCACCACTAATACGGTACAGAATTATGCTAGGGCGCGCTCTATGGCCGCTCTGGCATGAATTTCGGTCGTATCAAACAGAGGGATTTGCGTATGTTCTTGCTGCACTAGCATGGCGATTTCCGTACAGCCCTCGATCACACACTGAGCACCTTGCTGTGCTAGGTTGTTCATAATCTGCAAGTAACTTTGTCGCGATGCGGAGTTAATCTGACCCTGACATAGCTCCTCGAAAATGATTCTATGCACTTCCTCCCGTTCTTGGGGTGAAGGAATCATGAACTCTATGCCTCTAGCTTCTAATCGCTCCCGATAGAAACTATCTTCCATCGAAAATTTAGTGCCGAGAAAACCCACCCGAGTGAATCCGGCTGCGATGATAGCATCAGCCGTGGCATCGGCGATGTGCAGCACCGGCAAGCCGCTAATTTGCTCGATTTGCCCAGCGACTTTGTGCATGGTGTTGGTGGCAATAACGATATAGTCTGCCCCACTCAGCGCTAGCTTACGCGCCTCTTGCCCCAAGACTTCACCGGCTTGGTGCCAGTCCCCTTGCCGTTGCAGACTGGCGATGTCTTCAAAGTTCACGCTTGAGAGCAAGATTTTGGCAGAATGCAGCCCGCCTAGACGCTCTCTCACTAAGCGGTTCATAAACTGATAATAGTGAGTAGTGGACTCCCAACTCATGCCGCCTAAAATACCGATGGTTTTCATCATTTTGCTCCTTAGTCAGATGGGGTTAGCTTAGAGCCATACAGCTGACGCGTTCAGCAGCAGATACATCGAATTTTCACGAACTGTGTGGGGATGGTGTTAACTGTGTGCCATACAGATGCGCGATGCTAGTCATCGAAATGTATCTGTACTTTGGGTTTCTTATTCGCGCTAGTGGTGGGCAATTTTAGTGGTTCAACGATTTTTTCCAGACCATTTACTTTGACTTCCAAAGCCAGTTGCAACCAGCGCCCCAACTTCCCTTCCGGCCAGCCTTTGTGGTTAAACCACAGTAAATACTCTTCCGGTAGATCAATGATCAGGCGACCTTCGTACTTGCCAAACGGCATGGTTTGGCGGGCGATATCTAATAAGTCTTGTTTTTCAATCATGGGCTTGGTCTGTTTATGTAGATCAATCAGGGAAGAAAGAGGTCTCGCTAGAAATCATTGTGACCTATGATACGCATAATTTCGACATAATCAGGCTGAACTCGGTAGAAAATAGCATGAACACCACAAACACTACGCCGATACCCTGGTCTAATGTAGTCAACAGCAGGGTTTGCAACTGTTGCTGATTTTATGTTACTGTATATATATACATAGTAATATATTGGTGTAAATGAAGCTTTCAGATTGGGCAAGAAAACAAGGAATAAGCTATCGTACCGCATGGAACCAGTTTCGT
>NZ_VFRR01000005.1 GCF_006385675.1 Maribrevibacterium harenarium
GAGTAGGTCGTCGTCAAGCTTCAAACACAGAAGCCCTGATCGGAAACGGTCAGGGCTTTTTTGTGCCTGCTGAAAAGCGAAATAGCAAAAGGGGCAGACCCCCAGAAAAACGGTGGTTGAGCTGGAAGCTGTTCTCCAGGGGGGCTGACCCTGATATGGGTTGATCCCCGTCACTCGCCATCAGGCTACTGTTCCTAGCTCCACAAGCAAGCTTGTAAGGTCGCTGCGGAACAGTGCCTGATGCCTCGCTCTTGGTAGGAGTCGATCTCCTGACAAGGGGGCAGACCCCCGCCAGAACTGTGGTGGGGTGGGATGCTGAGGCTATGAGGGGGTCTGACCCTGAGGTATCCCCACAATTTTAACCATGATCAGACTCTTTTCTCCATCTGCTGGAGCAACTGCCTGATGCCGTCCCGCCATTCATTTTTTGTTATCTGGAAGCGAGTTGTAACGGCTCGTTTTCCAAGATAGAAGTAAGACAGAACTCTTCGCTTGCGTACAGTATTGACTTGGAAGCGCTTCGCATAGCCAGCTACCTCAACGACTTTACCCACCAAGATCAGTAGCACTGCTGTAAGCGTTGTGAGTAGCATTAAGTTAATCAGACGCTCCTTTTTAACTGTATAGCTTAACTCAAACCCAAGCCCGAATCGGCAGCTCTTCATATCACGAAAACCCTCTTCAATCTGCATTCGAGTTTCATAGATTTTGACGCACCGCTTGGCAAAGTGGCGATTTACAGGAAGAGTCGATATCAGTAACCACGGATCTTTGGCTCCTCTCGCCGCTTTTAAAGAAGTACCAGATTTGCGTTTCTGTCCCTTTTGGGTGACGGCTTGACGGCCTTTATATGAGCTTTTATAGAGCACGAACTGGTTTGTTCGTGGAGAAGAATTACGATGGGTTAACTCTAGCGATAGGGGATCATTGCTTGCTTTGGGGTACAAGGTAGATATGCAATGCCAAGTATTCTGAGTACTGTCATAGTACTTACGGGGCTTGCGAACTCGACCAACATAATCCCATCCTTGCTCGAGGACCTCGTCTAACCATGGTGTTTTGAATCCCGCATCGGTGACGATGATAGGCTTAGTGTTAGTCGGTAGAAGCGCTTTAAGGATTTGTAAAAATCTCTGATGTGTTTTTTGCTTTTCTTTAGTGCTTTTGTCATGCACTTCTTCATAGAGAGTAATCGAGCGTCCTTCAAAGGCGGTACTGGCGCGAATCAAGAAGTATTGACCACGTGCATCGAGATCCGACCAATCGACACTGATAATCGGTCGTCGCCGAACGACAAACAGCTGGCAAATGTAGGCGTAGATCGACAACGCTTCACGACGTAAATTTGGATTGGAAAGTAATCGATCAGATCGTTTAATACGGTGTTTTTCATACGCTTTTGACAGTATCCCTCGACCAATGCTGGTCACAGTGCAAGGACTGCCTTGAGCTAAACTGAGGACACAAGCCGATAAAGCTTTGCGTCGAGTTTTATGCATATTGGGGCTGACAATGGGTAAGATTTTGTTCAATATAGCAGTCGCGTTCATGGCTCTGGCGGTGAGTTGTTTTTGGCGAAATTATTGATCGCCAAGAGTCATGAACGTTCCCTTCTTTATCTAACATTCTGATCTATATTGAAATTTTGTGGGGATACCTCAGGGTCTGACCCCAATCCACTGGCCCCGCAATCCAAGCAAGTTTGTAAAGTCGCTCCGTAACAGCTCCTAACTCATTCTATTATTGCGTAAAATAGCTCCTACCATTCATCAATGTAAAAACCGTATGACACCGGATATCTTTATAAAAAGAACCCTAGCCGCCCGCAGTGTTACACATCTCGGACATATTCAAAGTCTATGGAGTGGTTATGGTAATTTGTCACGCTATCGTGTCGGTGGGGTTGAGGGAATTGATAAGGTTGTTTTAAAGAGTATCCGCTTTGACCAACAATCTCATCATCCCCGAGGTTGGCATTCGGATCATGCCCATCAGCGTAAACTCGATTCTTATCAAGTCGAGAGGAACTGGTATCAGCATTGGAATAAGCGTTGCACTAGCACAGCCAGAACGGCGAAATGTTTTGGTTTCTATGAAGATAGTGAATGCTTGCATTTATTGCTGGAAGATTTAGATAGTGTAGGCTTTGATAGACGTTGCGACGAACTATCAGTTGAGCAGTCATTAGTGTGCCTAGAGTGGTTGGCTTGTTTTCATAGTGAATTTCTATGTGCTGAGCCCGCAGCGGATTGGCCTGCTGGATTATGGTCACGGGGTACCTACTGGCATTTGAATACACGCCCCGATGAGTGGCGAGCCATGGTAGATGGGCCGCTAAAACAACATGCACAAGAGATTGACCGTTGTTTGGAGCAGGCCCGTTTCCAGACGCTGGTGCACGGTGATGCAAAAGTAGCGAATTTCTGTTTCAGTGAGGATATGAGTCAAGTCGCAGCGGTAGACTTTCAATATGTTGGTAAAGGGATTGGTAGCCAGGATGTTGCTTATTTTCTTGGCAGCTGCCTAGACGAGCGTACATTAGATCTGCATATTGAATACTTGCTAGAGTATTACTTCTCCGAGTTGAACCGGTGCCTGATAGCTCAGGGGGAATCTCCAGATTTGTCTGATGCGGTTTGCAGTGAGTGGTATGAATTATTCGCAGTAGCTTGGGCGGATTTTCATCGTTTCTTGTTGGGCTGGAGCCCCCAGCACCATAAAAATACTGCCTTTAGCCAAAAAATGACAGATAGGGGGCTTCGTGCCCTTCCTCAGCTTTCGCTTTAATTAGCTTTTATCATCTTGATGGAAATTTTTGCTCGTGGGGATGCTCCCTTTGTTATCTTGGGAGATGTTAGCGACTAAGCTAATTTTATCGTTGTAACCTGAGGCTCTTATGGTGTCTTGATAGGCCAGTGGTGTCGTGCTGACGAGTTTTTTAAATTCGCGAAGAAAGTGAGGCTGGTCACTAAACCCTAACGAAAATGCTAAATCAGAGTAGCTGACTCCATTGAGTTTATGTAGAGAGTGCAATGCCGCCTGACAACGAATTATGCGTCCAAAGACTTTGGGGGGTAGTCCAATATCCTGTTTAAATTGTCGCTGTATAGTTCGTAAGCTGTAGCCAGTTAGCTGTTCTAACGATTCCATACGCATATTACCCTGATGCTGAATCAACTGCTGCAGCGAAAATTGAGTTAACGCACTTGGCTCGAAGCTCGCGGCTTTGCTCAGTATCGTTTCAAAAAATTCGACCCTCTTGGCAAAACTGGGGCAACTCGCCATCGTTTCGATTAACGCATGGGCGGTGATCGTTGTGTCTCCCAAATCTATCGTCTGGTTAATTACCTCGTTAGCTCTAACATTTAGAAACTCTGGCAGCATTCCTAGCTTAAAGCGTACGCCGAAATAGCGATGTTCGGGTTTAAACAGTGCATCACTGGCCTCTAAAGTAGTACCGCAAATGGCTGCAGAGGCGCTCTCTTCATTGGTATCAAAAATGAGGTCAACACATCCATCTGGTACCGCATAGGTGGCCTCAACATTGATATCCACCATAAAACTGTAGTAGTGGGACACGGCCGGATGAGCAGAAGGACACAAGGTAAACCCTGATGCAGCATTCAATACAAACCAAGGTTGTTCCGCATAGTGCTTGGTTGCTTGTTGGGTGAATAAGGTCATTGGTCACTACAGTTTGGGTCTGCTTACATTATCGATCTGCATGGCTTGTCGTAAATATTCAATACGTCAGTAATGCCCCTGACTAGCATGAAGTTGTTTTAACACGGTGTTTGACCATAGCTCTCCACCTAGGGGCGCTATGCCAATAATAACAACCCATAAAAGATCAGGGCTTCAGTATGTCACAAAACCAAGCAACCGAGAGTACCCAAATCGATTTTATTTATTTGTCCGAACCGGACATGATTAAAGCTGGCGTCACGGATATGGCAGCCTGTGTTGATACCATGGAAGAGATGTTTGTATTGCTACACAAAGGTGATTATCGCATGGCAGGTCCCAATAGTGACTCCCATGGCGCGATGGTCACCTTCCCTGAGCATTCCCCGTTTCCAACCATGCCCAAACCCACCGCAGACCGTCGCTTGATGGCAATGCCTGCCTACTTAGGTGGAGACTTTCAGACTTGTGGTGTGAAATGGTATGGCTCCAATATCGCAAACCGCGAGCGTGGCCTACCACGGTCTATCTTGATGTTTATTCTTAATGATATCGAGACCAGTGCACCTTTGGCTTATATGTCTGCCAATTTGTTATCCGCATACCGCACCGGTGCGATACCCGGAGTCGGAGCGCGCTATCTTGCCCGCCAAGATGCCAAAGTAGTTGGCTTGCTTGGTCCTGGAGTGATGGGACGAACGTCTCTAGCTTCCTTTATGGCGGTACGCCCGAATATCGATACCTTAAAACTTAAAGGTCGGGGACAAAAGAATATTGATGCTTTCTTGGAATGGGTAGCCAAAGAATATCCGCAAATTACCAATGTTGAGGTCGTGGATACCGTAGAACAAGCGGTACGTGGTTGTGACATAGTCACTTACTGTAATTCCGGCGAGGTAGGCGATCCCTCTAAATACCCAATAGTAAAACGAGAGTGGGTAAAGCCTGGCGCTTATCTGGCGATGCCTGCCAGTTGTATGCTCGACGACGGTATGAGCGGCGCAGGGGTGCGTAAAGTCATGGATAGTATTGGCTTGTACGAAGCTTGGTACGAAGAGGTGCCTAAGCCTGCCCACCATCATATTCCACTGGTCGGAATGCGCTTCATGGACATGATTGAAGATGGCTTGATGAGCAAAGAAGAATTGGAAGATCTTGGAGCCATCGTTGCTGGTGACTCTCCTGCACGTCTAAATGACGAAGAGATCATCGTGATGTCGGCCGGGGGGATGCCCGTAGAGGACGTGGCTTGGGCCACCAAGATCTATCGCAATGCACTTGCCAAAGGCATCGGTGTGTCTTTGAACCTCTGGCAAGAGCCAGCCCTGAAATAACTTATCTATTGGGGCTGGTGATCAGTTCCGTTTCCTTTCGATTTAACAAGGTATATCCCATGGCGAAAATTACTAAAGTCAAAACCGGTTCCCAATTTGAAGAGATTGCTAGCTACTCCCGCGTGGTAGCCGTTGATAACTGGATATTTGTTTCGAACACGGCGGGCCGCAACCCCGTAACAAAAACGATTCCAGAGGATGTGCTCGAACAAACTGAGCAGGTCTTTGAGAATATTGAAACCGCGTTGCAGGCCGTTGGCGCATCGCTTAAAGATGTCGTGATGTCCCGTGTGTTTATTCAAAATCCAGAGGACACGCCAAGTGTGATGGAGTTTATTGGTAAGAAATTCCGTGGTGTAGACCCTACCACAACGGTGACTTGTCCTCCCCTGGGCTCGACTGTTTATAAAGTTGAACTGGAGGTGACAGCTTACCGTGGTGCCAGCGAAGCAAAAGTCGAGCACATCAAACTGGATCAATGATTCTAGTTACTTGGTTGGCAATGCCCACATAGGAGAAAACGAGCAATGACCAAATTGTTGGAGAAAATAGCGACACCAGATATCTTGCCGGCAAAGGTAACGGTGGTCATCATCGGCGGGGGAATTGTTGGTGTCAGTGCGGCATTAGCGATGGCGGAAAAGAATATCGACGTAGTGTTGATCGAGAAAGGCCATATTGCTTGTGAGCAGTCTTCCCGTAACCTTGGCTGGATTCGTAAAACCAGCCGCCATGCCCATGATGTGCCATTAGCTGCGGCGGCTGACAAGATGTGGGTCAACATGGCCGAGCGGGTTGGAGAGGATGTCGGCTATCGCCAAAATGGCATCATGTTCCTAACCCGTTCAGATGAGCAAATGTCTATCTATGACGACTGGCTTAACTCGGTTGCTGATTTGCAACTGGACTCTCGCCTTATGTCGGCTAAGGATATCGATGTCCTAGTTCCCGGTGGGAAAGGAGATTGGAAGGGGGGGATTTATACCCCATCTGATGGTCGTGCTGAACCAGCAAAGGCAGCGACAGCGATTGCCAAAGCGGCCCAGCGTAAGGGAGTGACCATTGTGCAAAATTGCGCTGTGAGAACCCTGTTACTGGAAGGCGGTAAGGTTACTGGTGTGGCAACGGAGAAAGGGGAAATTCGGTGTGAGCAGGTATTACTATGTGGTGGTGCCTGGTCCCGACGTTTTTTAGGAAATCTTGGGGTATCGCTGCCAACGTTGCCCTTAGTGTGTTCTGTGTTACGCACTACGCCGATGGAGGGGCCGAGTGATATTGCCGTTGGTGGCCCAGATTTCTCTTTCCGTAAGCATGATGATGGAGGTTACATCGTTACCCAACGGGGAGGCTTGGATGCTCATGTCACCCCTGACCATCTATTGATTGGGATGCGCTACTTGGAACAGTTGAAAACGCAACGTAGTTTCTTGCGTATCAAGTTCGGTAAAGAGTTCTTCAAACAGCTTGGCATGGCGAAAACTTGGGATGCTTCTACAATAACACCCTTTGAGAAATACCGTATTAATGATCCAGCGGCAAACCCTATTCTCAACAACGAAGCGCTAACGAATTTGCGTCAGGCTTGGCCTGTTTTCGAGCAAGCCCAAATTGCTGAGGCGTGGGCAGGGATTCTGGAAGTGACTCCAGACTCTAACCCAGTGATTGAGCGTATTGACCAAATTCCGGGGCTGACCATTGCTACGGGCTTTTCTGGCCATGGCTTTGGTACCGGCCCTGCCGCTGGGCAATTAGCTGCGGATTTAGTGTTAGAAGAAGAGCCAATTGTTGACCCCACTCCCTATCGCTTTAGTCGTCTTTAATAGATGTGAATATGTCTCGAAAGGGACATATAACCGAGTATGTATATGATTTATTCTAATTCTGTGCTGATCACACCGCTCATTGATTTCAGTACAGCTCCCAGGGGAAAGCCCTCCGAAAGTTTAATTTAGGATCATTTCTACAGGGTGATACCCTTTTTGTGCGCAACTCAGTTGCGCTTTTTTTTGACCAAAAATAAATAAAAAAGCCAAGGTCGATGATGACCTTGGCTTATAGGAGCAAAAAGCATTATTGCCAATACAGCATAGGCTCTAAGAGAGCTGTTTCAGTAGAGTTTGTAGCTGTTGCTTAAAACTCTGGTACTCCTCTTCGCTAAAGGCAGCAAACACTTCTTCGGTTTGTTGCTCGGAGATATTCCATAAACGCTCGGCCACTTCGTTGCCCCGAGCAGTTAACGATAAGCTAGACTCAATTAAACCAAATGATAATAACCGCTCGACACCGGCTTCTACATCTGCAGAGGGGATGGTAACGAGATCTTTCAGTCGTTCCAACGTGGCGTTATCGGTATCACTCAGAACCAACAGTAGGCGTGCTTCACTGGTGTTTAATCCGGTTGATGACTGCTTAGGTAGGTAGTTTTCTTGGATTTTTTGCAGCACCTTATTCATGAGGTAGATAGCGCTGTTGTGGAGGCGTTCTAAGGTTGCGGTAGAAGCAACATTTTTATCGCTGGTTTGGGCTCCAGTAAAGGGGATGGCGCCAGCGTAGCTGCCCTGCACATAAAGTAGTGGTGCGCGACCATGGTTTTCGAAGGCTACGACTTTACCAATCATGATCCAGTGGTCCCCACCATCAACGATTTGGTAGTTTTCACACTGAAAATTGGCGGCGGTATTTGCCAAAATTGGTGAGTTGCCGACACCGGCAACATAGTCAATATCGGCAAATTTATCGTCACTAGGACGAGCAAAGTGATTGGATAGGTCAATCTGATCAGCCGCGAGAATATTCACCGCGAAGTGGGTCGCCTGTTCAAAAACAGGGTAGCTGCCAGACTGTTTGATGATGCTCCAAAGTACGAGAGGCGGGTCCAGTGATACGGAGTTAAAACTGTTGGCGGTGACACCTACTTGATTGCCTTGGTCATCTTTGGCCGTGATGACTGTTACTCCAGTGGCAAAATTGCCAAGGCAGCGACGAAATTCTTTTGGATCAAAGCTCATGATGTTTCTCTCTTATTTTAATCGGGGAACAAAAGGGCAGGGAGCCGAGGCTGCCTGCCCTTGATAGTGGGGGACGTGACTTACAGTAGCGTTGGGTCCGGTTCCAAGCCCATGATTTCGCGGCCAAGAATCTGGGCACATACATCGTAGTCAGTGTAGGCATGCGCACCAGTCATATGACTATCGCGGAACAGACGCTGTGCTTCCTTATCCAGATACCATTGGTTAGCGCCAAGGGCGTTGAATAGGCGATCAACGGCTTCAATACAAATTTTGACTGAATAAGCTTGATTGGTACGCCAGTAGGCAAGTTCTTCACGAGTTGGATAGCGTTTCGCTTCAGCAAATGCGGCGTGCTCTTCCCACGTTTTTTCCATAAATGCCCGCGCCGCCATAACCTGATGGGTTGACTCAGCCAAACGCATTAATGCTGGAGTCGCAGCGCCTACTTTGGCCCCGGTATAAGCCCGTACACGAGTTTCCGTGATTTCTTTAAACACCTTCAGCATACGTTCTGCTACACCTAGACCCATCGCCGCGAAGCCAGAGGCAAAGTAAGGGCGGTAAGGTGCATAGAAAATTTTGCTGTCTGGGTATAAACCGTATCCGGCTGATTTACCTTCCATCATATCCTTCGCTTTTTGAATGCGATGCTCAGGAACGAATGCGTCTTTGATTGCCAAGGTTTTCGTGCCAGAGCCCTTCATGGCCATCGCATCCCAGTCTTCAAGGATGGTGTAATCAGAGCGTGGAATAACAGCAAAGCAATAGTCTTTCGCGCCTTCTGGGTTGTCCCGTAGGAAGCCAACAATTGCCCATTCAGCGTGGTCGCAGCCGGAACTCCACTTCATGTCACCATTAAAAATGATGCCACCCTCGGTCTCTTCATAGCGACCAAACGGGGCAATACTGCTGCTGGCGGTAGCGTCTGGATTCTCTCCCCAAATATCATCTTGCATTTGCTTGGAGAACATAGCCAGTTGGTGGTTGTGGGTACAAAGCAGGCTAAAGGCCCAGGCAGTGCTACAGCAAGCACCAGCCAGGGCAGCGATACAGTCGCAAAATTCTGGTAGCGAGATCTCATAGCCACCGTAGGCTTTGGGCAAGAATGCTTTATGTAACCCCACGCTTTTGAGTAAGTCGATGTTTTCTTGGGGAACCTTCTTGAGTTCCTCTGCTTTGCTGGCGTTAGCAGCAATTTGGGGAAGAACGGACTGTAGATCGTTTAATAGTGGATTAGCACGTTTCATGAGCAACCTCGTTATTGTTTTTTTACTAAGTGTCGGTGCAGTACCGAGTGAAGTCATTATTCGCCCTTAGCGACGAAGAATGAATGGACGTTTCTCGCCAATGGATAGGACTTTTCCTGAAAATGTTATTCGTGTGGCGGTTTTGGTTACTCAGTCGAATTGCTTTTGAACGGAAGCTTAATTGGAAAAAATATCCCTAAGGGGACATAGAGGCTTGGCATCGACAGGTGTAATTTTTGACTTATCGCAAACAAAAGGAATCTACAACAATGAAAAAATCAGCGAGTAAGCTAGTCAAATTCGTTTCCGGTGCGGCACTACTGAGTATTGCTGTATCAGCCACGGCTGCCAATTATCCGAATCGCCCGGTGCGTTTTATCGTGCCTTGGCCACCAGGTGATTTGGAAGATGTCTTGACCCGCGCTATTGCCGAGGAAATGTCCAAACAAACGGGAGTCCCTGCCAGTGTGGTGAATAAGCCAGGCGGTGGCGGTGTACTGGGTGCCACTACGGTTGCTCAGTCTCGTCCCGATGGCAGTGTAATCGGCTCGTTCGTGGTGGATTTGGTAACTTCCCAAGTGGTTGGTGGTAATGCACCCTATACTGCCGATGACTTTGAGCCCGTTGGCATCTTCCTTGATTATCCGTTTGTATTAGCAACCAAAGCCGATGCTCCTTATAGCAACCTGGCGGAGCTTGCTAACTACTCAAAGTCCCACGATATCAGCCTTGGTCATTTCGGTTATCAAGCTCTACCAACCGCGTTGACATTTAAAGCGGCTGATCAGGAGGGTATTAAGATTGCTGCAGATTCAGCCTTTGATGCACTTGACTGTGCAACGTTGGCTAATGGTGATGCGGATATTATCAATACCACCACTCAGTTGATTCTTCCTTGTTTAGATTCCGGCGATGTGAAATTGCTAACGTCCTATACCTTTAACCGCCTGGTTACCCACCCTGACGTGCCAACGTTGAATGAAGCAACGGGCATTGCCCAAACCTTGTGGAATGGTTTGTTTGTTCCTAAAGGTACCCCTCGTGAAATCAAAGAAAAGATCGCTGCCATCGCTCAGGATGCGCTGCAAACGCCACAGGTTATCGAGCTTCAGGAAACCACGGGTGCCGGTGTTTACTGGACCAATATGGATGATGCGGCAAAAGTGATTGAGCTGGACTACGCCAATGCCCAGAAATTGGCTCAAAGCGCCCAGTAATAATGGGTGCCAGCGAGAGTAGCTAATAACAATAATGGTGATGTAACAATGCAAATAGAAGTAATTAACCCTGCCACTAAAGCGGTTTTCCGTACTTTGGAATCTACCGATCATCTTGGTTTGGATAGCTCCGTAGCGAAAGCCAAAGTGGCATTTGAAATGTGGCGCAAGAAAACAGACGCTGAGCGTACCGCTGCCCTAATGGCGGTTGCCGATGCGATCGAGGTTGCCGCCCCAGAGCTTGCACAAATCGTGGTAGCGGAACAAGGTAAACCCTTGCCATTGGCGCAGATGGAGGTAGGAGGGGCAGCAGCTTGGACCCGCTATAACGCGAGTCTTGAGCTAAAGCCAGAGGTCATTGAAGACAGTGCTGAGCGCTATGTAGAAGTGCGTCGTGAGCCTTTGGGGGTTGTTGCTTCGATAACGCCTTGGAACTGGCCATTAATGATCGCTGTTTGGCATATCATGCCAGCACTCAAAGTGGGTAACAGTGTGGTCGTGAAGCCTTCGTCATTGACGCCGGTGAATACCATTAAGCTCGCCGAAATCATCAATCAGCACACGGTGCCCAACTTGGTTCAGGTCGTACTCGGAGGGCGAGAGATCGGCGAGCCACTAGTGCAGCACAAGGACATTAAAAAGTTGGTCTTCACTGGGTCGACCGGTGTCGGTAAGCATCTTGCGAAGATCGCCGCTGCTGACCTAAAGAAAGCGACATTGGAGCTGGGTGGCAATGACGCCGGTATTGTTTTGGCCAGTGCTGATGTGGACCAAATCGCTATGAAGGTGTTTATGACATCGTTCCTCAACATGGGGCAAACCTGTGCCTGTCTCAAGCGCCTGTACGTACATCGTTCTAAATACGAAGCTTTGAGTAACGCCTTGGCAGACATTGCTGCCCAGCAAGTTGTGGGTAACGGTATGGACGCTGGTGTGACGTTTGGTCCGGTACAGAACCAAAAACAGTACGACAGTGTACGAGCTATGATTGACGAGGCTAAAGCTGCCGGTGCGGAAGTTATCGAACCTAACCTACCCGAAGGTCTGGATGGGTACTTCATTGCTCCGACGTTGGTGAAAGATCCACATCATACCTTGCCAGTCGTGTGTGATGAGCAATTTGGCCCCGTCCTACCTATTATCCCGTTTGACAGTGTGGAAGAAGTTATGGAACACGCTATTCATGAGGAGTTTGCTCTTGGCGGCTCAGTATGGGGTGAACCTGGTGATGAGCTAGACTGGGTGGTGGATCAACTCGACTCAGGTACGGTTTGGGTGAATAACCATGCGGAAGTGCTGCCACATGTACCATTTGGCGGTAATAAGTCTTCTGGCTTAGGGGTAGAGTTCGGCATCGAAGGCCTATTGGAATACACCGTGCGCAAGGTTGTTAACCGCGCTAAGTAGTTATCAATCGATTTAAACAGCCACCCAAGCGGTGGCTGTTTTGTTTCCATTTGTCTCTGTGTAGGAGTCGTTAATGAAAAATATTCTCTACGCTTCTGATTTGGAAGAAGGTAGCCGAGTGGTATTCCGTGCAGCTATCGAGCAGGCTGTGCTCACCCAAGGAAAAATCCATTTTCTGCATGTGTCAGATCAATTTCATCGGGGACAAGATGAAACCCTAGGAGGGTTTAAATTAAAAAAAGCCCACGACAAACACCTTGGTGCGCTCAAACAAGAGCTATATGAATACATGAAACAACGGATTCATCGATTTGTTGTGGAGGAGGTCGAGGCAGTATCCAATTTCAACGAGGAACAGATTGAAATCGTTGTGGTATTTGGCGATCCAGCGCACAAGATTGTGGAAGTCGCTCAGCAATTAGATGCCCACTTGATTGTGATGGGAGATCGCCGGGTGAATGCGTTATCCCGATTCTTTCTTGGTTCTACCGCACAAAAAGTGATTCATAACTCGACCTGTCCAGTGTTGATTATGCCGATTGCCAACCAACTTAAACAAGTTCGGAGGCCGTAGACCCACATGGAATACCGCAAATCTAAGTTGTTCTTTGTGATCGTGTTGATCCTATCGACTTACCTGATCATCTCTTTTGCTGATCACACGACTACTGTTGTGCGTCACCGGGACTGGTTTACGCAACCTTATATCGCGCCGCTTACTGGCCTTGGTATATTAGCGTTTTTTCACTGATCAAATTGCTGACTATCTGGCGACGCCTACCGGATGAGCCGACCTGGGCCCAGTCGCTGGCTCGTAATCTTGGCCACTACCATGTGGTGTTGGTGACCTGCGTCTTGTTTGTCATTTATATCTACGGCGTTGGTGTGATTGGCTTCGCACTCGCCACCTTGCTATTTGTCTTGGCACTGCTGTGGCTCAGTCGACTGCTCAATTGGATCTGGGCGTTAAACGCGTTCGCAGCGGTTACTTTGATTGTGCTGATCTTCCGAGTTGGGGTGAACATCTGGTTCCCTGATCCAATGCTGTATGAGGCCTTGTTCAGTGGTCAATGGCTTTGGTTTATGAACCAATATCTGTAAACAGATTTAGAGAAAGAAAATGGAACTATTAAGTTTAGGTTTCAATGAAGTATTTAGCGGCGGCGTGATTTGGGCCGTACTAATTGGGGCTTTGATAGGGGTCACCATCGGTTCGATTCCCGGTTTAGAACCCGCTGGGGTGATGGCGATCCTGTTACCTTTGACGTTTACTATGGAACCTCTTTTTGGGGTGACGTTGCTGCTCGGAGTCTATGGCGGCGCTTGGTATGGGGGGGCCATACCGGCCATATTGATGAATACCCCAGGTACACCGGTGGCGGTGCTCACCACCTATGATGGTTACCCCATGGCGAAACGTGGAGAGGGGAAGAAAGCACTTTCTATTGCTTATACATCGTCATTTTTTGGCGGCATTGTTAGTGTGTTGTCGTTAGTATTCTTTGCCCCAATTCTGTCCCAAGTAGCAACACTGTTTGGTTCGGCGGAGTTTGCCATGTTGGCGCTACTTGGGATGGTGTTTGTGGTACTAGCCCACAACAACTATGCCATAGAAGCGGCAGCCATGATCGGTCTAGGTATGTTTCTCGGAACAATTGGCATTGACCGCTCGTACAATACTCAGGTGTACACCTTTGATCAGTCGTTTTTGTTGGCTGGCGTCCCCCTAGTGCCTGCTGTGATTGGTTTATTTGCTATGTCACAAGCCTACATATTACTCTCAACCAAGTCTGGAGATTCATTCAAAACCAAATTAGAGGGAAGTGGTCGTTTCGACGGTTTCACCGTACTGCTTAGAAATAAAGTCACGGCCATTCGTTCTGCCATTCTTGGGGTAGTGATGGGACTACTGCCTGGGGTAGGGGAGTTTGGCTCCCAGTTCTTTTCCTACACCTTGGCGCAGAAATTTTCTAAAAAGCCGGAAGAGTTTGGCAACGGAGCCGAAGCAGGTATTGTCGCCTCTGAAACATCAAACAATGCTGTGACGGCTTCTGTATTGATTCCACTATTAGCGTTTGGTATCCCTGCAGATGCCTTGATGGCGATGTTGTTATCGGTATTTATGGTACACAACTATATCCCAGGCCCGCGCTTGTTTACCGAGCATCCGGAATTCATTTCCGGCTTGTATGTGTCCTTGTTCTTTATGAACGCAGTGGTGTTCATTTACCTAACGTTTGCTTCCAAATACATCGTTAATATTACCCGTGTGCGTGGGCGTTTTATTGGCGCTTTGATTTTTGTGCTTGGCTTCCTTGGAGCCTACAGCCAGAACTATCAAATCAGTGATGCACTTATCGCCTTGTTTTTCTCCATCATTGGTTATGTGATGAAACGCAATAACATACCGGCAGTACCCATTATTCTTGGCTTAGTATTGGGTCCTGTATTTTTGAATCGTATGCGTCAGGCGTTAGGTGTGTCGAATGGGGATTTTTCCATCTTTATAGATCGGCCAATCTCGTTGACCTTGTTGGTATTTACGGTGTTATCAATCGTGGTATTTGTTGCCAGCAAGGTGCGTCGCTCATAAAGAACGGCATTGCCTCTTAATGTTTGAAGAGCAAAGGCTGGGTTGTTGTCCCAGCCTTTTTTATGGCTAACTAAGTCTTGATATGACCAAAGCCCCCTTGAGTAAACAGATAGCAGACCACACAGGCACTACCACACCCCGCCATTACCAATAGTAATGAAGCCGCTGATCCATCAAATACCAGTGTCGTGACATAGCTACACAGCCCACCAAAAGCAAATTGCCCAGCCACCAATAATCCTGCTGCGGTACCTGCCCGTTCTGGCACGATGCTGAACAAAATGGCGAGGCAGTTGGCACCAATAGAGCCGGTAACGCTGATATAGAGCATGGTGCCAAGCAAGAATAGCAAAGGCAACTCATGGAAAAATAGCGCGATGAGAGACATGGCGATGGTGGCGCCTAGTGAAACTAAACAGGCAGCGTGCAATGCTCTACTTGAGGAGTAGTGCTTTACCAAGCGTTTGTTTAGCACTGTCATCAGAATGATGGCCCCGATATTAGCAGAGAAGAAAAATCCGTAGCTTGTTTCGCTGAAGCCATAAGCATCGATGTAGACAAATGCAGAAGCCGCGATAAAAGCAAACATACCGGCAAATGAAAAACCGTTGGTTAAGATATAGAAGGTAACAGCAGGGATCGATAGGCACTCGCCATAGGCCCGAAAATAGTCCTTGATGTTGAAGGAGGCATTTTTTTCCCGACTAGGCTCCTGGATGATGAGAGCAATGCCAATAAAGGCCACGGCGGAAAAAGCTCCTAAAAAATAGAAAATCCAACGCCAATCAAAAAATCGTACGATGTAAGCACCGAGAATCGGCGCCATCAGCATCACGATCATCGAAATAATATGCATTGTCGATAGAATACCAGCAGCTTGCTGAGTACCAAATAAATCTCGCACCAGAGCGCGAGCCAATACCGCAGCAGAAGCTGCTCCTAGGGATTGGGCAAACCTTAACATGACCAAAGATTCACCAGTTTGGGCTAGGGCACAGCCGATACTGGCGAGTACATAGCAGAAGGTACCAACAAGCAATAATTTCTTGCGGCCAAGCAAATCGGATAAAGGGCCGAAGAGCAGCATACCGATAGCCATACCGACTAAAAAGGAAGTGATCGTGTATTGGATAGTTGACTGGGGGCTGTCGAGGTCTGCCGCGATGGTAGGCAAACTCGGCAGATACATATCAACAGAAAGCGGACCAAAGGCGACTAAATACCCCAGCAAGGGTATCAGCAGTCTAGACCTACCTATAGAGGTTGTTACGGTGGACATAGCTAATCCTTTCTGAAACGAAAAAAGCCAACGTGGTGTTGGCTTTTTGGATGAACGGGAGAGCTTACTTAGGCGTACGTAACACCATTAGTTTCATCTCTGTCATATCTTCAATCGCGTAACGAATACCCTCGCGGCCAAGGCCAGAGTCTTTTACACCACCGTAGGGCATATGGTCGACACGCCAAGATGGTACATCACCGATCACTACGCCACCCACTTCAAGCACATCCCAAGCTTTGTGTGCTTTGTAGATATCTTTGGTAAAGATACCCGCTTGTAGGCCGAAGTCTGAATTGTTCACTTCTTCGAGTGCCGCATCAAAGTCAGAGAACTTGGAAATGATCGCTACTGGGCCAAAGGCTTCTTGATTGTAAACGTCCATTTCATCTGTTACGTCGGTAAGTAGCGTTGCTTCGAGCATAGCACCATTGCGGTTACCACCGGCCAATACGGTGGCGCCCGCTGCTTGAGCTGCTTCCACCCAGCCGTGTAGACGCTCAGCTTCTTTTACCGAGATCATTGGACCGATGAAGGTATTTTCATCTGCTGGGTCACCCATTACCAACCCCTTAACGGCTGCAGTAAGCTTGGTTTTGGCTTCTTCAAACAGTGATTCGTGTACCATGATGCGTTGTACGCTGATACAGCTTTGACCGGACTGGTAGTAAGCACCAAAGATGATACGAGTCACCGCATCATCCAGGTCGGTACCTTCGTCAACGATACAAGCGGCGTTGCCGCCTAGCTCCAGTACCACTGGCTTTTTACCTGCTTTTTTCTTCAGATCCCAACCCACATCAGGGGAACCAGTAAAGCTAAGCAGTTTCAGGCGGTCGTCAGTAGTAAATAGATCCGCACCGTCGCGACGACAAGGAAGGATCGAGAATGCCCCTTCAGGCAGGTCGGTTTCCGCTAGGATCTCCGCTACGATAAGCGCACTGATTGGTGTTAGAGAAGCAGGCTTTAGAATAAACGTACAACCGGCAGCGATTGCTGGAGCAATCTTGTGTGCTGCTAGGTTAAGCGGGAAGTTGAACGGTGAGATGAAAGAACATGGGCCAATCGGTACCCGCTTCCACATACCTTGGTAACCTTCGGCCCGGGCAGAGATATCCAGTGGCATTACTTCGCCGTAGATACGAGTGGCTTCTTCGGCAGCGATTTGGAAAGTGTCGATCAATCGAGTTACTTCACCACGGGAGTCTTTGATAGGCTTACCCGCTTCTTGGCAAAGGGCTTGGGCTAGCTCTTCAAAGCGCTCTTTGAAGCGTGCTACACAATGATTCAGGATGGCTTGGCGCTTATAGGAAGGTAGTGCTTTCATTGCCGCTTGGGCTTTATCTGCGGCAGCAATCGCTTGATCGATATCGCTAGCCGATGCCAAAGCGACAGTAGCGATTAGCTCATCGTTGAATTTGTTACGTACTTCCAAATCTTCGTTGGCATAGACAGGCTTGCTGGCTAAGTAGAACGGATACTGCTTTTTCAACATCGTGGGATTCTCTCTTAATTATTGTGAAATACCGATTGAATGGCGTGGGTAGCGCATTCAATATCCTGCTGTTCGTTGCCTCCTGATACGCCGATGGCGCCGACAACGGTGTCATTGACCTTGATGGGAAGACCACCACCAAGGAAAGTGAAATTAGGTTCGCTTTGTAAGCCGAGCAGCACATTTTGGCGGTTGGCTAAGTTCGTCTGCCAATCCAACGTCGGCTTGCCAAAAGAAACGGCAGTAAAGGCTTTTTTGCGAGCGACTTCCGGAGAGATAAGTGGTGCGCCATTCATACGAATGGCTGCAAGTGGCTCACCTGCGAGGTCAACGACACACACACAAATTTGAATCTGTAGGGATTTTGCTTGCTCCATAGCCGCCATACAAAGCTGTATGGCGGATTCGGTAGCAGCAACAGTTTGTTGGATCGCTGCTGTAGTCATACTCTTACTCAACAGGGAAGATAACGTTGGTCTGACCAGTACCAGAGCTTGGGAAGTACTCCGTCAGAATCTCAGCTTTACCTTCGTATTTGTCCCAGCCTAGGGCAGCGAACAGCATCGCTGTGTCATGCATACCACCTTCACCGCAACAGAATTTCGCGTATTCTGGCAACATGGCTAGGAATGTTTTCGTTTCACCTGCCTTCCATAAGTCGAGTACCCGGAGGTCGACTTGACGGTGGAATTCACGAGAAATCGTGAAGGTTCCGTTATTGGCAGCATACAAATGGTTTTCCCAAATTTGGTGAGACATAGAGCCAGATGCCAATAACATGACGTTGTTATCACTGGCTTCGATGGCTTCGCGGATTGCTTCACCAATCAAACGTGATTCTTCTAGGCTATGCACCGTACACCAAGCCGCAATTGACACCACCTTAAAGGTTTTGTCTTCATTCATATAACGCATTGGCACTAAGGTGCCGTATTCCAAATCTAGGGTTTCAACCTGGTGCGACAACATGTGTACGCCTTTTTCCACCGCAATCTTGGCAATGGCATCCCCTAGTGCTGGGTTCCCTTGGTACTCATATTCAAGATTTTGAATAAAGTGTGGGAACTCATGGCTAGTGTAAACGCCCTTAAAGTTCGCATTCGCATTGATGTGGTGGCCAGCGTTTACCAACCAGTGCGTATCCAACACGATCACCGTATCCACGCCGGCTTCGCGAGCTCGGCGAGCAATCTCTTTATGACCATCAATAGCAGACTGTCGGCAACCCTGTAATTTCCCAGGCTTTTCAGACAGTAGCATAGTTGGTACGTGTGTAATTTTGGCTGCGACTGATAACTTACCCATGTTGTACTCCTCAATATTATTTTAGTTAACATGTTAAGTAAACATATGGCGGTTAAAAAAATTGGTCAATGGCTTTTAGAGAAAACGCGATATGGCCTTGATCTGAAGCAAGGCCTTATGAGGTTCTGTGGGTGCGGCGAAACTCGCTCGGCGTCATAGCTGTGTGTTTGAAAAAAAACCGCGAGAAGTAGGAGGGATCAAGATAGCCTAGGGTATAGGCAATTTCTGTCAGATTCATGTTGGTATGAGAGAGTAAGCGTTTCGCTTCGAGTAAATTGCGTCCATTAATAATCTTCTTAGGGCTGACTTGAGCAATTTTACGACAGATGTAATTAAGTCGATTTTCGTTAATATTTAATGCCTCGCAGTACCAGGTAAGCTGTTTTTGCTCAACGAAGTGTTTTTCAACCAGCTGACTGAACTCGCGAAAAGTGACGACTTCTCCATGGGTGTGTTGGTAACGTGGTGACTTTGCATCAGCAAGGCGTAGTAACTGTATGAGCAACAATTCGAATAAAGATTCCAGCGCCTCCAATTTAAAGTCGCTTTGGTGGCGCCACTCTCCCATCATCAATTCAAAAATACTGGCAACTGGCTTCCATTCATCTGGTTTTAGGCTCTGTTGTGCTAAGCAGATCGGCATCAGTAAGAGATTGTTATTGGAATAACGGTCTAAGCGATCAAGAAATGCCTGTATCAAAGACCTATGGGCTGTTAGCACATAGCCGGGTGCTTCAGGTTCGGTAAGGAACGCATGGGGGGTACTGGCAGGGGTATAAAATACCGCTCCCCCCTGCGTTGCAAAACTATTCTGATCGATATTGAAGAGGGTATTACCCGTTTGAATGTAATGGATTTGGCAGTAGTCGGCATGTAGATGCATGGGCATGTCACGACCAAAAAAGTCCGCCAATTTACCTAATTTGTCGAAATGTATCGAAGCGTCTCGATAAGCAGAATCGTAGTCCTGACCGATATTGATATTGGGGATCCATTCTTTACTCATGGGCGAACTCAGGGCAGTAACATCGGGTTAGAGTGTAATACGACGGGCAAAAAAAAGCCCAGCGAACTGGGCAAAAAAGGGTGATCGCTGCACAAGAGCCTAGCTCTTGAAAAACACCTAGTAGACAGAAGGTGCCGACTCCGTGGTCGTGACGCCATCTGCTTTGAACTCATTAACAAGCTGCTTGGTACTGTTCATTAACAGCCCCGTATCGCTGCCGACGGCGACAAATAGGGCGCCTAGCTCGATGTAACGTTTGGCTGCGCTTTTGTCTGCCATCAAAATGCCTGGTGCTTTGTCAGCGGCAACGATTTTGGCAATACTCTCCTCAATCACTTTTACCACCTCAGGGTGGTTCGGCTGACCAATATAACCTAATGATGCACTTAAATCAGCAGGGCCAATAAACACCCCGTCAACCCCATCAACGGCAAGAATATTGTCTAACTCCGCCACAGCCTTAGCTGATTCAATCTGCACTAGTACGCAAATTTCCTCGTTAGCAGTGGTCAGATATTCTGGCGTACGATTGAACTGGGATGCACGAGCCAAGGCGCTACCGACACCTCGAATACCTTGTGGCGGGTAACGGGCCGCTTTTACGATTTGCTCAGCCTGGTCCGCATTATCTACCATTGGCGCCAGCACTGTTTGCACACCTAAGTCTAAAATTTGCTTAAGTGCAACATGATCAGCCCAAGCTGGACGAACGATCGGGTGACTTGGGAAAGGAGCGATGGCCTGCAACTGACCAACCATGGTCTGCAAGGTATTCGGAGCATGCTCCCCATCAATCAATAGCCAATCAAACCCCGCTGAGGCAATGAGCTCAGCGGTGTAATTATTTGCCAAACCTAACCACAAGCCAATTTGTGGTTGTTTATCTCGCAACGCCTGTTTAAATGTGTTCTTTGGTGCAGCCATGTCTTAATCCTTATTTAAAGTAACAAGACACGGAACCAAGCGGCCCAAAATCCACATTAAAGGTATCGCCTTTACGGGCGGCAACCGGACGGGTAAACGAGCCACCCAAAATGATTTGGCCTGGTTCGAGTTGCACATCAAATGGCGCCAGCTTGTTGGCTAACCACGCCACGCCATTGGCTGGATGATTTAGTACCCCGGCGGCAACACCGGTTTCCTCGATAATGCCGTTACGCTGCATAATGGCAGATACCCAACGCAAATCCATATCACCGATCTTAATCGGACGGCCACCTAAAATAATGGCTGCATTGGCTGCGTTGTCCGAGATAGTGTCGAATACTTTACGCGGACGACCAGACTCGGGGTCAATTGATTGGCTACGAGCATCGATTAGTTCCAATGCTGGCACTACGTAACCGGTCGCTTCGTAAACATCAAAGATAGAGACATTGGGCCCTTTTAGCGGTTTGTCTAAAATGAAAGCCAACTCCACTTCGATACGTGGCACGATGAACTTATCTGTATCGATCTCACAACCGTCATGGTAGAGCATGTCGTCGAGCAAAGTGCCATAGTCTGGCTCATCGATCTGGGAGCTCATCTGCATAGCGCGGGAAGTTAAGCCAATTTTATGGCCGATGATGCTGCGACCTTCCGCCAGTTTAATGTCTAACCATTCACGCTGAATCGCATAGGCGTCTTCGATGGTGATGTTTGGGTAATCCAGCGAAATTTGACGGATTTGTACGCGTTCTTGTTCTGCTTTATGCAGACGCTCAGCACAGGAGCGGATAATATCTTTTGCTAGCATGATTCGTCCTTATTGTGGGAGCTCTGCCAAGTATTCAGATTCGGAAATAATGGTATTGGTCAGCACGCCAACGCCTTCCACTTCCGTAGTGATAACATCGCCCGGTTTCACATCGGCAAGGCCTTCTGGTGTGCCGGTAAAAATCATATCCCCAGGAGATAGGGTCATAATATCGCTCAGGTAGGCAATTAGCTGAGGGATGTTGAAAACCAAGTCTTTGGTGTTGCCTTCTTGTTTCAATTCACCATTGATATAGGTGCGCAATACCAAGTTGTGAGGGTCAGCAACATCGGCCGCATCAACCATGTAAGGACCAATTGGAGTACAAGTATCACGGCTCTTCACCCGTAGGTTAGGGCGGTAGTAGTTCTCTAGGTAATCGCGAATCGCGTAGTCATTACCGACGGTGTAGTAACCGACGTAGTCCATCGCTTCGGCTTCAGAAACGTTTTTCGCCTCTTTGCCAATGACCACCACAAGCTCACACTCATAGTGCATGTAGTCAACGTTGTCGGGACGGTAGGTATTTTGTTGGTGACCAATCAGTGAGTTACGATTTTTTAGGAATACCAAAGGCTCGTCTGGCGCTTTAAAAGACAACTCAGCAGCGTGATCAGCATAGTTAATCGCAAGAACGAAAATTTTACCATCGCAGGGTGGCAACCAGCTAAATTCGCCTTCTGAGAGTAGGGTGCCGTCAGTCAATACAACTTGGTTTTCTGTATTAATGGTGGCATCGGCAGCTTGGCCGTTTACAAGTACGCGTGCGTGTTTCATGGCGTTTCCTATTATTCTGTCTCGACTGGGTTGGCCAGGCGGCCCACATTGCTGATTTCAACCATCACGATGTCGCCATCTTTGATTGCTAAGGCATCGGTGCGAAGTGGTGTACCAGCGATAATCACATCACCTTCAGATAGGGTCATAAAGCTAGAAATATAGCTGATGACTTTTTCTACGCTGTGAACCAGTTGATCGGTGCCAGTTTCGTGTACTAGCTCATCATTGATGTAGGTTTTGATAGTCAGATCATTCGGATTGCTGATCAAAGACTTATCGGCAACCCAAGGGCCCATTGGGCAGAACGTGTCACGGCACTTAGCTTTCACCGCAGGACGGTAGAAGGAAACCTCGGCCAAGGACACCTCGTTTACTACGGTATAGCCTTGTACGTAATCTAGTGCTTGTGCTTCGCTCACCCGGCAAGCTTGCTTACCGATCACGATACCTAGGGCTGGGCCAGCGTAGACAGTGCCACGATCGGCAGGGATTTTAATCGTCTGGCCATGACCGATATGAGTGTTATCTGTCTTGATGTGCAGTACCGGGGTTTTTGGTGGCGCAACGTACGGCTTGTCGTTGAATGCGTCTGCTAGGCTGGCAACGAGGGTTTTGTCGTTCAGTGCGACACCAAGCACTGATCCTGTCGTTGGTGGCAGCAGAGGTTGAGCCAGTTCGACTTCAAAACTGGCATTGGAGGCTTTGGATACAGCCTGCCCGGATTCTTCGAGTCTGTATGTGTACATTGTTATTATCACCAAATGTTAGTTAACATGTTAACTATAGTTCCGCAAAACAGGCTTTTTTGTCAATACATTTGGTCTATTAATTGAGAAATTTACTGAACAATTCTACTTGTGATTTGACCCCAAGTTTACGGTAGATATTTTTGCGGTGGTTTTTGATCGTCCCCTCTGAGACAAAACAAAGGTTGGCAATTTCTGGGGTAGGGTGACCACTCAGAATATATTCCACAATTTCACGCTCCCGTCTGGTTAGGTCAAATGCGGCTAAGCTGCGACTTGTATCTCGGCGTGATTTGTCGGCACTGACGACGTCGATGATATGGCCGGTTTCGACGGGGAGGCCTTGGTTATCTACAGCGCAGGCAATCCACTTTTCATGCAGGCGTATGGCCGAACGAATAGATTTTAGAAATGGCGTCAGCTCCCGGTTCAAATGATGAAGCGGAATCTCGTCACTCGTATAGGCTACGGCGATGGTGCGCTCCTGGCTGACACTGACAATAAAGTTGGCCTCGTTGCTCCATCCGATACGATGGTAGAACTTGTCATAGTAGCTAGAGCTTTCGAAATCATCGCGAATAATGCTATCCAAAGTAACCAGCTCCTGCTGGGTGCGACAGCAGATCACGTGATAGAAGGGGTCCATCAAATAGGCGGATTCGCAGTAGAGATGGTCCATCTCGGAGTAGTTATCGGTGCCCAGTAGCTGCGGTCGATCTGCTTTGGGGTAACTGAAGATTTTAAATCCTGCCAAGGGCGACAGACGGTTAAAACAATTCTCCACCTGCTTATAGAATTGGTTTCCGCTGACGCTGTCTATCAGGTCAGGTAGCGTTTCATACAATGAACTCATCGTCATGGTGCGCTCTCCAAATCGAGATGGGGTTATTTTTGTTATCAACAATGCCACATTTAGGACGTCTAAAGGGCCTGTGTCAACATTCGTCAATGGCTATGATCATTTTATAACGCCTACGACCTTTGAATGATATATCCGTCTTGACAAGTTAACATGTTCAGTATTAATTTAATTAACATGTTAATCATATCGTGGTGTTAAAACAGTAACAACGCACCACCAACGAGGAGACACAAGGCAATGATCAAGAATCTTATCAATGGTAAATGGGTGGAAAGCCCGGAAACCTTCACAACCGTCAATCCAGCCACAGGCGAAGTGCTTGCAGAAGTGGCTCATGCAACAGATGCACAGGTCGCAGCAGCGGTTCAAGCAGCAAAAGATGCTTTCCCAGCTTGGGCCAATATGCCAGTAGCAAAGCGTTCCAAAATCATTGAAAAGCTTGGTGATTTAATTGCTGATAACGTGGAAGAGTTGGCGCGTATGGAAACGGCCGATACTGGCCTGCCAATCTACCAAACACTCAATGCGTTGGTGCCACGAGCATCGAACAACTTCTATTTCTTTGCTGAAAAAGCGAAACAAATGAATGGTCATACTTACCCAATGGATGACCAGATGTTGAACTACACCATGTACCAACCAACCGGTGTGTGTGCCTTGATTTCTCCTTGGAACGTGCCTTTCATGACGGGTACTTGGAAAACCGCACCATGCTTGGCACTGGGTAATACGGCGGTGATGAAGCAGTCAGAATTGTCTCCATTGACGACTGATTTTCTTGGTCGCCTAGCTTTGGAAGCAGGTGTACCTGCCGGTGTATTCAACGTGGTTCACGGCTTTGGTGGCACCACGGGTAACGCTCTGATTACCAACCAAGACGTGCATGCGATCTCTTTCACTGGTGGTACTGCTACCGGTAAACACATTATCGCCAATGCTGGTCTGAAAAAGTTCTCTATGGAACTTGGTGGCAAATCACCAGTGATGATCTTTGATGACTGCGATTACGAGCGAGCACTCGACGCTGCCGTATTTGGTATCTTCTCTATCAACGGTGAACGTTGTACTGCTGGCTCTCGAATCTTCGTGCAAGAAGGTATCTACGACAAGTTTGCGACTGACTTTGCCGAACGTGCCAACAAGATCCGTGTTGGTGATCCAACTGATCTGAACACTCAAGTAGGTTCATTGATCAGCCAAGGTCACTGGGACAAGGTTACCGGTTACATTCGCATCGGTATGGAAGAAGGTGCCAAGCTCGTTTCCGGTGGTCCAGATAAGCCAGTCAATGAATTGCCTGATCACCTGAAAAATGGCCACTTCGTGCGTCCAACCGTATTCCGCGATGTGACCAACGATATGCGTATCGCTCGTGAAGAAATCTTTGGCCCAGTGGCGGTTCTGATTCCATTCAAAGACGAAGAAGACGTGATCCGTATGGCAAACGACAACGACTACGGTTTGGCTTCCTACCTATGGACCCAAGATGTTGGCAAAGTGCATCGCATCGCACGCCGCGTTGAAGCCGGCATGATGTTTGTGAACAGTCAAAACGTCCGTGACTTGCGCACACCATTTGGTGGTGTGAAAGCTTCTGGTACTGGCCGCGAGGGCGGTGATTACAGTTTCGAAGTGTTCTGTGAACCGAAGAACATCTGTATCAGCATGGGCTCACATCACATCCCTAAATGGGGCGTCTAGTGCAACAGTAGTTAATGGCAGGAGGGACACCCTGTCCCTCCTAGCGTGTGTGTAGAAGAGGTTGTTATGCCCCATTTTGTCGTCGAATACAGCGCAAACCTAGAAGATCGGTTGGATTTTCAGCCCCTATTCAAAGCGCTACATGAATATGTGGTAGGTACTGGGCATTTTCCTTTAGGGGGAGTGCGCAGCCGCGCAATTAAAGTTGACCACTTTCGCGTGGCCGATGGTCGCGACGATTTTGCGTTACTCAATCTCAATTTAAAAATCGGACACGGTCGCAGTTTCGAGCTGCGTCAGGAAGTGGCCGAAAATGTTTTCAAAATTTTGTGTGACTGGATGAAACCCATCACCGATAGCAGTTATGTACAAATCTCATTTGAACTGACTGAGCTGGACCCGGTGCTGAAGTTTAATAAAAACAACATCCATGCTCTGTTTACCTGATGGTAAAGAGTGCGGTATTAAACAATGTAAAAGCAGGAACCATATTCAAAGGCATAGTGCCATTTTGGTGTGCTGATATGGTGCGTTTAGCTTTGATCGTGTTTGTTAGCTCGATCGCCTTGTTTTTGCCGGAAATGTTATATAGATAATTTGATCGGAGAATAACCATGGGCAAGCTCGCACTCGCCGCAAAGATTACTCACGTACCCTCCATGTACTTGTCGGAATTAGATGGCCCACGTAAAGGGTGTCGTCAATCGGCTATTGACGGCCACCACGAGATCTCGCGCCGCTGCCGAGAGCTAGGAGTCGATACTATTGTTGTATTTGATACTCATTGGTTGGTTAACGCTGGCTACCACATTAACTGTGCACCGCACTGGGAAGGTGTGTATACCAGCAACGAGCTGCCGCACTTTATCAACAACATGCCATACAATCTCGACGGTAATCCTGAATTAGGGCGCATTATTGCTCAAGTGTGTAATGAGCAAGGCGTCGAAACCATGGCTCACGATGCGACCACCTTGGCACCGGAGTATGGTTCCCTAGTGCCAATGCGTTATATGAATGAAGATAACCACTTCAAGTGTATTTCCGTGTCGGCATTGCTTACCGTTCATTACCTGAATGATTCTGCCCGTTTTGGTTGGGCATTGCGGGAAGCGATCGAGAAACACTACGACGGAACCGTGGCAATTCTAGCCAGCGGCTCTCTGTCCCACCGCTTCGCGCAAAATGGTCAGGCGCCAGATTTCTCAGATAAGATCTGGAGTCCATTCCTCGAAGAAACGGACCGTCGTGTGGTGGAAATGTGGGAAAATGCAGAATGGAAAACCTTCTGCGACATGCTACCAGAATACGCGGCGAAAGGTCATGGTGAAGGCTTTATGCATGATACTGCTATGCTGCTAGGTGCCTTAGGTTGGTCGGAGTACGATCAGAAAGCGGAAGTGATCACCCCGTATTTCGGTAGTTCGGGTACTGGCCAAATCAACGCCATTTTCCCAGTATCACCGCAAACCGGTGCCGCTGTTCCAGGGCCACAAGCCTCGGTGGAAAATGGTCAATTCGTTTATGGTAAGAGCCGTCTGTAAAGCGATTACTGCAAAGCCAAGTGCCACGAACCAAAAAAAAATGCCCTAAGCTTTTGTGCCTAGGGCATTTTTATACACAGCAAATAAGGTGCTAGTCTTAGTCATCCCAACGGGCAAAGTTTGGAATCTTTACTGTGTCTTCGTCGAAAATCCCTTTCTGTGCATTGTCACCGTGGCAGGCGCTACACTGGCTAAAGCTGCCAACATCCGGGTTATTTACCACCATACGCATTTTATCGATCTCATCGTGTTTGCGTTTAAATCCTTCTAAATCGGTGATGCGTAAGCTGCCGTTGTCGCGGCTACGGCGGGCAAATTTGGACAGTTTACTGCTTTCGCCATTGGTGTCAGCAGCGTTAGCAATCAGGTAGTCCGTGATAGTCTTTTGGGTTTCTGCTGCCAGCTCGGCATTGTCACCAAAGTGATCATCTAATGAAGACATAATCTTCAACCACTTGTCCTTAGTTTGCAGTGGCGCTGGGTAGGCCAAATGGCAGGCGCTACATTCCTCTTGGTAGATTTCTTGACCCTGGCCAGTTGGTTGGTAGCCGTTGCCGCCAAACACATTGCTAAAAAAGCCGCCGTCGCTGGCCATTGCAGTGCTACTGGCTGCCACAACCAAGGTGATGAGAGATAGCTTTTTAATATTGTTGGTCATATTCGCAGTTTGCATGGATTTTCTCCTTCAATTATTGAGTGGCTAGCCAAGCGAGAACATTGGCTTTTTCTGTCGCTGTGCATTCTCGATTCCAGACGGACTTGCAGTTGCGTTTGAACCACTTTTCGACTTTGCCAACATCGCTGAGACGTTCTGGATTAACACTCGGGGCCATCGCTTCGATGGCTCGTTTAGTTTTGATGTGCTTGCCAGCTTGGGTTAAATCTTGTCCATGGCAGGCGGTACAGGCGATACCGTTGTCACCTTTGGTTTGCCAGAACTCAGCGCCGGCAGTTATTGATGGGGTGCTTGCTCCTTGAGCTTGATAGCTCTTTAGTAGTTGATCAACACTAGTTTGCTGGGGGGCTGTCAAGGGAGTCGCGACTACGGCACTCGTCACCAGCGTACTCGTCAACGTTATGAAAAGTTTTTTCGACCAAGTCATCATAAATACCACCATAGAATGTGTGTGATTACAGGGTGGTCGGGAAAACTTAATGAACTCTTAAAGGGGGCAATCTATACGCAATATTTACACTCTAAGGCTGCTTGATTCCTGTTGAATCCATTGTTTGAGTTGAGCAATGGCGGGCTCATGACGGCGACTGTGTTTGTAAGCAAAGTAGAAGTGATCTTCGGTAGCGTAATGGGAGCAAGGTAATCTGACGAGACCATCGTCACTATTGCTCTGCAGCATGTAGTCATTGATCAAAGCAACTCCTAGACCATGTTTAGCGCCTTCGTAGGCGAGCATCAAGTGACTAAAGCGGTGGAACTGAGCATTTGGAGGTAGGTTTGTCCCCATACTGGCAAACCAACGTCGCCATTCTTCGGTATATTTTTCATACATGCTAAATGACGTAAGTAGAGGGAAGTTGGCAAGGCTTTGGGGGGAGGCGGCAAGGTGAGCGTGCAGCTCTTGGTCATCATGTACATGCAAAGTGTGTTTGATTTCCTCTAGGTAGGCGGTGCTACATACTGGAAATAAACGCTCTTTGTAGAGCAAATCAAAATGAAATCCTCGTTTCTCTTTATCTATGGTAATAAAGCAATCCGCTACCCGATCAGACAGTTCCGGTTCCGCATAGGACATTTCCAATGTCAGTTCTAGATTCGGGAAGCGCCGTTTCAATTCTGGCATACGTGGTATTAACCAATACACTGCAAAAGAACTGTATACCGTTAGGCGCAAGCGGGTCTCACTGGCACCTTTTATGAGATCGGTAGCGCGGGCGATCTGATTGAGCGAGCTAGTGATGGTATCTAGATATTGTTGCCCCTCTAAGGTCAATTCCAGTTTGCGTCCGGAGCGTACGAACAGAGACTCGCCCAGATGATCTTCCAGCGCCTTGATGTGATGGGAGACAGCGCTCTGGGTAATACGCAATTCTGCGGCTGCATGGGAAAAGCTATTTAGCCGCGCGACAGCTTCAAATACAGGTAGCGATTTAAGGGGAGGTAAGCTCATCATTAAGTATCCAAAAAACTAATACTAACGAAAAATATATCATTTTATTGGATTTTTATCCCTACCTATAATGCCCCTCTCAGATAAGGAGGGGTTATGTCTGGAAAAACCGTTAGTAGTGCAATTTTGGTGTTGTTGCTAGCCAACTTAGTGGCCACAGTCTGCGACGTATTTATCAAGTTTGCGGGGGCCGATGTGCCCATCTTTCAGTTCACATTTGTGCGCTTGTTGTTTATGTGTTTAGTTTTGCTGCCATTTGTGGCGAAATCCCTTTGGACGAAGCCCATGGAAGGGATGGGAATCCATATGCTACGGGGTAATATCTGGGTACTAACGGCGGTGTTGCTGGTTATCTCTCTATCGAACTTACCTATCGCGACGGCAAACGCCATATTTTACACCTGCCCAATTTTTATCATTCTGCTGGCAGTGGTGTTTTATCGTGAGAGATTAACTAAGACGGTGGTAATGGCAGCAGTTTCGGGCTTTGCCGGTATTTTGGTTATTCTAAAACCAGAGTATCTGGGCTGGCCCATGGTGAGTGCGGTCGGTTTTGCGTTCTTTTTGGCGGTCAACAGTCTATTGGTACGTAAACTACCCAAACATCAGGGAGCACTGCATGGTTTGTTCCTATCGCAAATGTGTGCATTGCCATTAGCTGGGGCGTTGGCCTACTCCGAGGTAGGTGTGTTAACTATGGATCAGGTTATGCTTGGTTTCGGCTCTGCTATTTGCTCGGTGTTTTACAGTCTTGGCTGTGTGATTGGGTATCGGTATGTGGCATCCAGCCAAGTGTCGAGTGCAGAATATTCTGGTCTGCTGTTCGCCATGTTAGCTGGCTGGGCACTATTTGAGGAGACGCCAGATTGGAGTCTATTGCTCGGTGCGGTGTTGATCATTGGGCCATTGGTTTACATGGCACAGCGAGATCGCAAAGCCCGCCAATTGACTCACCACGAAGAAGCCCTTTCCTAAAGGGCTTCTCCTAACGTTTTGATTATTGGGCGGTAGTGTCACCAGATTGAGCCGGTAAACTCGGTTCAATCTTTGGGGGCTCACCGGTTTTCAATAGACGTAACAGAGTCGCCCTTTCCATACTCGCTTTTAATGCCAAGTCCGTCTGATACTGATATAAGGTTTCCCACTCTGAACTTTGTGGCAGCATGTCCCCGAGGTCGCCGATGGCTTGGCGCATGACAGCCAAAAAGCCCTGAATATTTTCTTCTTGGTTTACCAGAATATTTTTCAGGGCGGTGGAGCTACTGTGACGAAGGTAGGTGCGTAGGACTTCGCTCTCTTCTTGCAATGCGGTGATGGTTGCGTTCTGGATTTCTATTTCTTGGCGCAAGGCTTGAATCTGCGCTTCTGTATCGTTGATCTGCGATGAAATTAATTCCCCCACATCACCATTAGAGGTTAGCCAGATGGTGATGCCAGAAGATACCGCAACGCTCAAAAGAAAGGTTCCACCAAATCCGGCAATCTTGCCCAAAGGTAACTTGCGCTTTGGCTTTTCCTGTACTTCTTCAGGGGCGGCTTCAGGTTTGCGTGCCATCGGATTGTCCTCCAGTTTTGGTAAAGTGGTTTGTGGAATTTACTTTTGCGTTATACCGAACATAACGGCAAAGGTTTACGACTCCTTAGTAATTATGCGTATAAGAATGTTTAGTTTTTGTATGTGAGCCCTTAAAATGTCGTGTTTAGCCAACACCATAGCTATAACCAACCAAATTAGTCAGGTATATACTTGATCAAAATACTAGGTTTTGTATACTAGTGGCAATTGAACTGGTATGCGAGAGCGAAATTATGCGCCTGACAACCAAAGGTCGCTATGCTGTAACTGCTATGCTTGATCTGGCATTACATACGGATAAGGGTCCAGTATCATTGGCTGATATTTCCTGTCGTCAAGGGATCTCATTGTCCTATCTGGAGCAACTATTCGCGAAGCTACGTAAACGCGGACTAGTGACCAGTATCCGTGGTCCTGGTGGTGGCTATAAGTTGAGCCGCGAAAAAAGCGCTATTTTTGTGGCGCAAATTGTTGACGCGGTTAATGAATCAGTGGATGCCACCGGATGCAAAGGACGGAGTGATTGTCAGTCGGGTACAACCTGTCTAACCCATCACTTGTGGTGTGATTTGAGTGACCAAATTCACGATTTTCTTAGTCGGATTAGTCTAGAAAATCTCGTCAACCGAGACGAAGTTAAATCAGTGGCAGGGCGCCAAGAACAACATCCTCATCGCCACGATGAGTCAAAGATTGATGCCGCTATCATTGGATAGCGCCACGAACTATCTAATTTGGAAAAGTGTATCTTTTCTAGTTATTGAGCGAGTTTGATATGACCGAGCAGATTGATAAGGCGTTAGCGCGCGAGTACGAAGCAGGGTTTGTCTCCGCGATCGAGTCCGAAACCTTCGAAGCAGGGTTGAACGAGGATGTGATACGCCGTATCTCAGAGGTAAAGGGTGAGCCTGAGTGGATGCTAGAATGGCGTCTTAAAGCCTACCGTGTGTGGTTAGAGATGGAAGAGCCAAGTTGGGCTCACGTAAGTTACCCCAAGATCGATTTTCAAAGCATTTCTTATTACTCTGCACCTAAGAGTATGAAGGACAAACCAAAGTCATTGGACGAGGTTGATCCAGAACTGCTGCGTACCTACGAAAAGCTAGGTATTCCTCTGGTAGAGCAACAGATGCTTGCTGGTATTGCGGTAGATGCAGTATTCGATTCTGTGTCGGTAGTCACTACCTTCCGTGAAAAACTAGAAGAAGCAGGGGTTATCTTTTGCCCGATCTCTGAAGCAGTACACAAGCACCCAGAATTGGTGAAAAAGTATTTGGGTAGCGTCGTACCAACAAAAGACAACTATTACGCTGCTCTCAACTGTGCAGTATTTACTGATGGCTCCTTTGTCTATATCCCCAAAGGCACCCGTTGCCCGATGGAGCTTTCTACCTATTTCCGTATTAATGAGCAAAATACCGGTCAGTTTGAGCGTACTTTGATCATCGCTGACGAAGGTTCCTATGTCAGCTACCTCGAAGGTTGTACTGCACCTCAACGTGACGAAAACCAGTTACACGCTGCCGTTGTTGAATTGGTCGCCCTAGATGACGCTGAAATTAAATACTCAACAGTTCAGAACTGGTATCCAGGTGATGAAGACGGCAAAGGTGGTATCTACAACTTCGTTACTAAACGTGGCGTGTGTCACACCAATGCCAAGATTTCTTGGACCCAAGTGGAAACTGGCTCATCGGTAACCTGGAAGTACCCGAGCTGTGTGCTTAAAGGTGATAACAGTGTAGGCGAGTTTTACTCAGTGGCGCTGACTCGTGGCCGTCAGCAGGCGGATACTGGTACTAAGATGATTCACATCGGTAAAAACACGCGCTCGACAATTATTTCCAAAGGTATCTCTGCGGGTAAGAGTAACAATGCCTACCGCGGCCTTGTGCGCATGAATCCAGGTGCTGATGGTGCCCGTAACTTCACCCAATGTGATTCGCTCTTGATCGGTGATCAGTGTGGCGCCCACACTTTCCCGTATGTAGAGAGTCGCAATCCATCGGCCATTGTCGAGCATGAAGCGACCACCTCTAAAGTAAGTGACGATCAGTTGTTCCTGTGTCAGCAACGTGGTCTAGATGCCGAAAAAGCTGTTTCCATGATCGTTAATGGCTTCTGTAAAGAAGTATTCAAAGAGCTTCCGATGGAGTTCGCGGTCGAAGCAGGCAAACTTCTTGAAATTAGCCTTGAAGGCTCAGTCGGTTAAGTTAAGGAACCCGATAAACATGTCTAACAGCAACGTATTACTGTCTATCAAAGACCTACATGCCAGTGTAGAAGAAAAGAACATCCTAAAAGGCCTTAACTTAGAGATTAAGCCTGGTGAAGTGCACGCCATTATGGGCCCAAATGGTGCCGGTAAAAGTACCACAGGCTACGTGCTATCTGGCCGCGATGGTTATGAAGTGAACAGTGGTAGCGTCACCCTAGATGGGGAAGACCTGCTAGAAATGGATGTTGAAGAACGCGCCCGAGCTGGCTTGTTCCTAGCTTTCCAATACCCAGTGGAGATCCCTGGGGTAAGCAACCTAGAATTTTTGAAAGCCTCCGTTGACGCCCAGCGCGAAGCTCGTGGTCAAGAGGCGCTTACTTCTGCCGAGTTCTTGAAGCTGGCGAAGGAAGCCTGCAAGCAAGTGAACCTGCCTGTTTCCTTCTTGAAGCGTGGCGTCAATGAAGGCTTTTCTGGTGGTGAGAAAAAACGTAACGAAATCATGCAAATGATTTTGCTCCAGCCAAAAGTTTGCATTCTTGACGAAACGGATTCTGGTTTGGATATCGACGCCATGCAAGTGGTTGCTGAAGGTGTTAACAGTCAGCGTAGCCCAGAGCGCAGCTTTATTGTTGTGACTCACTATCAGCGTCTGCTGGACTACATCAAGCCCGACTTTGTACACGTATTGGCAGATGGCAAAATTGTGAAAAGCGGTGATGCTTCTTTGGCGAAAGAGTTGGAAGAGCAAGGCTATGCTTGGCTACAAACTGAGCCACGTGAAGACGAACTAGAGGACTAATCCATGAGTGAATGGTTACAAGGTGCCATCGCTCGGGGGCAGCAGGTTCAGGATGGTTTTTCTGATCAGCGTGCCGCCTCTTTGGCATTACTGCAAGAGATCAAATGGCCGAATCGTAAAACCGAGGCATGGCGTTATACCCCGCTACGTGCAGTAGAGCGCAGCTCGGCTCAGATAAAAGAATTATCTCCTGAGCTAGAACCTGTCTCTATCGCGGATCTCCAGTTTTTGGAATTGGTATTCGTTGATGGTGTATTGGTGTCTCTGCCGGAAGAATTGCCCGACGGACTTGTCATTGAAATGCAAGAGTCCAGCCTCTTCGGCACCATTAAGCCTGAGCGTCATATCTTCGGTTTAGTGAATGATGTGTTGGCGGCGGATGTTGCCGTTGTACGAGTAGCTGCTGGAGCGGTGATTGAGCAGCCTTTGCGTATCAGTAATCTGATGAGTGAAGGAGCAGAAGGTCACATTCGAGTGCTGGTTGATGTGGCACAAAACGCTAAAGTTACCGTATATGAGCATGCAGAAAGTCAGTCTGGCTCGTTGACCACCGCCTACACCGAGTTTCGTATTGGTGCTGATGCTACCCTTGAGCACTACCGTTTTGCGTTACAGTCCGGTAATCAAGTTTCCATCGGCGGCTCCCATTTCTGTCTGTTAGAACGGGCGCAATTAAATAGCACCATTATCGGTTTTGGTAGCGACTTGCAGCGTCTGGACACGGATATTATCCATCGTGGTGAAAAGGCGGATGCCAAGCTCAACGCCATCTACTTATTAGATGGGCAGGAGCTATTTGACCTGCATGCAAATGTGGAGCACGAGGTTCCAAACTGTACGACAGAGGAGAACGTCCGAGGTATAGCGGCGGATCGTAGCCGAGCAGTCTTTAATGGTCGGATTCACATTCATCGTGATGCGCAAAAGACACTGGCAGAGCTCAATAACCGTAACTTGCTGATGTCGGATAAGGCTGAAATCAACACTAAGCCTGAGTTAGAAATTTACGCCGATGACGTGCGTTGTGCGCATGGCGCGACGGTTGCCGAGATCGACAAAAAGGCTCTGTATTACTTACGCAGTCGCGGTCTGACTAAAGGCCAAGCGCAAGTGATGCTGAACTTTGGCTTTATCAATGAATTGATTGACCAAATGCCTAACCCTACCTTGGCTGAGTGGGTGCGCCCGATTATCCGCGAGCGTTTTGCTCAAATGGAAGTTAAGTAAGCGAGAACAGAATGAGCTTTGATGTTGCTTTAGTCCGCGAACAGTTCCCGATCTTGAAACGGGAAATCGATGGTAATCCGCTGATTTATTTAGATAACGCTGCGACGACCCAAAAGCCCCAGTGTGTTATTGATGCGCTAGTTGCCTATTACACTGAGTGCAACTCCAATGTGCACCGCGGTGCCCACCGTCTTGCGGACGAAGCGACCCGTAAGTTTGAAGCGGCTCGTGATATAGTTAAGCACTTTATTAACGCTCCCAAGCGTGAGGAAGTGATTTGGACCAAAGGCACCACTGAAGGTATTAATATCGTGGCCAATGGCTTAGGCAAATTGCTTAAGCCTGGCGATGAAGTGATCGCTACCGGGATGGAGCATCACGCCAATATCGTCACTTGGCAGCAAGCCTGTAAGGCTTCTGGTGCAACCTTTCATACGGTGCCGGTGACCGAACAGGGTGAGCTCGACCTAGAGGTATATCAGTCGCTGCTTAACAGTAATACCAAGTTTGTAGCGTTTCCCCACGTATCTAACGCCCTAGGTACTTTGAATCCGATTAAAGAGCTCACTGCCATGGCGAAAGCAGTGGGGGCGTGGGTGCTGGTCGATGGTGCCCAAGGTATTGCCCACGGTGGTGTCGATGTGCAAGAAGTCGGCTGTGATTTCTACGCCTTCTCTGGCCACAAAATTTACGGCCCGATGGGGATTGGCATTCTGTGGGGGCGTGAAGAATTGCTCTCCGAATGGCCCGTATGGCAAACCGGCGGCGAGATGATTGCTACTGTGACCTTGCAAGATGCCACTTGGAATGTGTTGCCTTATCGCCTAGAAGCGGGTACTCCGAATGTGGGGGATGCTATCGCCCTAGGCGAAGCTATTCGCTGGTTCAGTGAGTTGGATTTGGTCGGTGCTGCGGCCCACGAGCAGGCGTTGATTGCCCGGGCTACGGAGCTTGCCCAAGAGGTGGAGGGGCTGCGTATGATTGGTCAAGCTCGCCACAAGGTAGGTGCATTTAGTTTCGTAATGAGTGAAGGGCATCCTGCCGATATTGGCTTTTTGCTAGATCGTCAAGGTATCGCCATCCGCACTGGTGATCACTGTGCTCAACCGTTAATGAATCGCTTTGGCGTGCCGGGCACAGCGCGTATGTCTTTCGCGGTGTATAACACCTTGGAAGAGGTAGAAGCCTTTTTTAAAGCGTTGCGTAAAGTGCAAATGATGCTCGCTTAGGAGTAGTACAAAATGACAGAGACTTTTGACCCGAATCAGCCCATTACCCTGACTAAATCTGCCAATCGTTTCTTTGCTGGTAAATTGACGGCAGAGGCTGATATGGTGCGTCTAAGCACCAAAGAAAGCGGCTGTACCGGTTATGCTTATGTGTTGGATATTGTCAGTGCTCCCGAGCCTGGTGATGTGGTACTAAATTGCGATGGCATCAAGCTCGCGATTGATGATGAATCTTTAAATCTTTTGCGCGGTACGGAAATTGATCTAGTGCGCGAAGGCGTGAATCAAGTCGTCAAATTTAACAACCCTAACGTCGTAGCTGAGTGTGGCTGTGGCGAAAGTTTTAGTGTGAATTAACATGCAAAAAATGGTCGTAACCCAGCGTGATTGTCCTGCACGCCGGGTACCAAGTGGTGACCCAACAGTCATTCCTGCCGGGCAATTTATCACTATCAATCAAGCCCTAGGCGGAAATTATACGGTGACGTTTCAGGGCAACATGTTGCGCATTGACGGCACCGATGCGGATGCTATCGGCCAAGAAGCAGAAGTACTAAATTTCACCGATGACGGTTCTGGTCAGATTAATGAACAGCAGGTTTGGCAAGCACTCGATAGTGTGTATGACCCGGAAATTCCGATCAGTCTAGTATCACTAGGGCTGATTTATAAAGTGGATGTCAATCAGACCGAGAAGCGGGTCACGATTGATATGACACTGACTGCACCAGGTTGCGGCATGGGGCCGGTATTAGTGAGTGACGTGAAATATCGAGTTGCTAAGGTGCCAAATGTTGCCGCTGTTCACGTTGAGTTGGTGTTTGATCCGCCTTGGTCGAGAGAGATGATGAGCGAAGAAGCCCAATTGGAAGCGGGTTTGTTTTTCTGATTTAGAAATCGCTTACTAAAGTCCTTATAATGACAAACGGCCTAAGCAGGGCCGTTTTTCTTTTGTTCAAACTACAGAGAGGCCCACATGTCACTACCGACGCCAGAAGAGATCATCGATGATATTTCCTTCTTTGATGACTGGGAGGAAAAGTACAAATACATCATCGATCTGGGGAAATCGTTGCCGCAGTTCGAGGAAGCGTGGCGTACACCTGAGCGTCTTGTAAAAGGCTGCCAGAGCAATGTGTGGATTCAGCCACATACTGAAGGGGAGCTATTGTCCTTTAGTGTCGATAGTGACGCTGTGATCGTGCGGGGGCTGCTCGGTGTAGTGCTGGCTGCCTATGATCAGAAAACACCTGCTCAGATTCTCGGTTTCGATATTGATCAGTACTTCAGTGACTTGGATCTTGAGCGTCACTTGAGCCCGACTCGTGGTAACGGTTTACGTGCTATTGTCGGCCGTATTCAAGGGCTTGCTCAGTCGGTTAGCCAGTAATCCATTTCTAAACAAGGGGAGTGTCATGCAGACGCCGGTATATTTAGACAATTCTGCCACCACGCCAGTTGATCCGCGTGTAGCGGAAAAAATGATGGCTTGCCTCACCCAAGATGGCAATTTTGGTAATCCTGCCTCCCGCTCCCATCTATACGGTTGGCGGGCAGAAGAAGCGGTGGAAGAGGCTCGTTTGCAGGTGGCCGAGCTGATTGGTGCGGACGCACGGGAAATTGTCTGGACATCTGGTGCGACGGAGGCCAATAACTTAGCCATCAAAGGGGTTGCCCTAGCGAACCAGAAGAAAGGTCGCCATATCATCACCTCATTGATTGAGCACAAAGCGGTACTAGACCCTTGCCGTCAGTTAGAAAAACAAGGCTTTGAGGTGACCTATTTAACACCCAATGGGTTAGGTGAAATTACCGTCGACATGGTCATTGCCGCTTTGCGAGAGGACACCATTCTAGTGTCCCTAATGCATGGCAACAACGAGCTAGGGGTATTAACAGACATTGCTGCTATTGGTGCAGAAACCCGCCGTCGCGGTATTTACTTACACGTGGATGGCGCACAAACCACCGGTAAGGTGGCGATTGATGTTAATGGTATGAATATCGACCTAATGTCTTTGACGGCTCATAAAACCTACGGTCCGAAGGGGATTGGTGCGCTCTATGTGCGACGTTCTCCAAAAGTGAACTTAGAAGCACAAATACACGGTGGTGGCCACGAGCGGGGGATGCGGTCGGGGACCTTAGCCACTCACCAGATCGTGGGGATGGGGGAGGCCTTTGCCCTAGCGAAAGAACATATGGAAGCAGATGCTCAGCGTATCCGTGGACTGCGTGAGCGCCTCTGGACGGGGCTGCAAGAGCTTGGCGGTGTTCATCTAAACGGTGCCAGTGAACAGCGGGTGGCTGGCGTAATTAACGTCGGGTTTGATGGTGTTGACGGAGAAGTGCTGCTGATGTCCTTGACTGATATTGCCGTTTCTTCCGGCTCGGCTTGTACTTCGGCTAGTGTTGAACCGTCTTACGTATTGAAAGCCATAGGTTTAAGTAATGAGCTGGCCCATGCCTCACTGCGATTATCCGTGGGTCGTTTTACGACGGAAGAAGAAGTGGATTTTGCGGTAAAGACCATAGGGAATGCAGTGACGCAACTAAGAGCCGTCTAATTTTCAGTGAAAGTCATGTGATTTTCATACAGACATGCGTATAATCCGCACGCAAACTTTTTCGTTGGGGTAGTGTGAGAAACCTACCCACAAAATATAACTTGGAGATTAACATGGCGCTAGAACGCACTCTATCTATCATCAAACCAGACGCTGTTGCTAAAAACGTTATCGGTGAAATCTACTCTCGTTTCGAGCGTGCTGGTCTGAAAATCGTTGAAGCGAAAATGATCCAACTAGACGACGAGCTAGCTGGTGGCTTCTACGCTGAGCACAAAGAGCGTCCATTCTACAAAGATTTGGTTGCTTTCATGACTTCTGGTCCAGTTGTTGTATCTGTTCTTGAAGGTGAAAACGCAGTTGCTCGTCACCGTGAGCTAATGGGTGCCACTAACCCTAAAGAAGCTGCTGCTGGTACTTTGCGTGCTGACTACGCTGAGTCTATCGACGCGAACGCTGTTCACGGTTCTGACTCTGCCGCTTCTGCTGAGCGCGAAATCAACTACTTCTTCGGTAAGTAATTGATCTGATTGCAATCAGTTTAACTGGTTGGAAAATAAGCGGGCCTATCTCCATAGATTGCCCGCTTATTTTTTAGAGGCTTCTGAAAAGCACTCTCTTTTCAGAAGCTTTTTTGTCTACACTATATGCACTAACCGCAGTGATTTGAGCTATGACCGACACACAGAAAGTAAACTTACTAGGCCTATCCCCAGACAAACTGATCGAATTCTTTGAGTCTATCGGTGAAAAGAAATTCCGTGCTACTCAGGTGATGAAATGGATTCACCAAAAAGGTGCCGAAAGTTTTGAGGAAATGACCGACGTCAGTAAGAAGTTACGGGCGAAATTAGAAGATATTTGTGAAATTCGGGCGCCAGAAATTGTGTCACAGAATATTTCTAATGATGGTACACGTAAGTGGGTCATTCGCACCGCAGGCGGCGGTAACAACTGTGTTGAGGCGGTGCTGATTCCAGACGGCGAACGGGCGACACTTTGCGTTTCTTCGCAAGTGGGTTGTTCTCTAGATTGTAGCTTTTGTTCCACCGGTAAGCAGGGCTTTAACCGTAATCTCACTGCGGCTGAAATTATCGGCCAGGTATGGATTGCGATTAAGTCATTTGGTCCGATGGATCACAATGGCCCCCGTCGTGTGACCAACGTAGTGATGATGGGGATGGGTGAGCCCCTGATGAACTTTGAGCCTGTCGTCGACGCCATGACCCTAATGATGCATGACAATGCCTATGGCTTATCTAAGCGTCGCGTGACGTTAAGTACTTCTGGTGTAGTGCCGCGTATTTATGATCTTGTAAAGCGAACCGATGTTTCTTTGGCTATTTCTTTGCATGCCCCTAACAACCAACTGCGCAATGAGTTAGTGCCGATCAATAAAAAGTACCCTATTGAAGAGTTGCTAGCGGCCTGCCAGCACTACTTGGATAACCTGCCGGATAAGCGTCATATTACCATTGAATATACCGTCATTGCCGGTGTGAATGACCAAGAGCATCACGCCCATGAGTTGGCGAAGTTGTTAGAAAACCTAGAATGTAAGATTAATTTAATCCCATTCAATCCGTTCCCAAATTCTGGCTACGAGAAACCCTCTAATAACCAGACCCGTCGCTTCCAGAAGATCTTGGCTGATGCCGGTTACACGGTAACGGTTCGTACGACTCGTGGTGATGATATCGATGCGGCCTGTGGTCAGTTGGTCGGGGATTTCCTTGATCGTACCAGACGCTCTGATAAGTACATTGAACTGAAACAGGTCACCGATAATTAGTATACAAATTGTGGGGGAATGGCTCCGGTTATTGGGTGTTCCCCTCCATTTTGTGGCAAATGATCGTCTAATTGAAAAGAAATTAGGCTTTTATGTGTAAGAGGTTTGAAGGCAGCGTACAATCTTGATTTAATACCGACTAACAACAGAGTTGGCCTGTTATTTTTACCGTGGGCTCCGAGCTTTTGCTTATTTTAGGTGCTTCTTCCAGTCAATTGTTGCCACTACATCGGCGCAGTTTAGACCTTTTTGGTGGAAGGCCGTGGCCATCTGTATGCCCACTACCATCAAGGTATCGCCATGAACACTGAACAAGAACTTGATCAGCCCGTCATTGACTCGGCTCCAAGTATAGATATTGGTCATTTATTACAGTCAAAACGCTTGGAAATGGCGTTTGATTTACAGCATGTTGCCGCAGAGTTAAAACTCCCAACCTCGCAAGTATCCGCTCTAGAAGCGAACCAATTTGAGCGTTTCCGTTCGTCAACTTTTGCTCGGGGTTATTTGAAATCTTACTGTCGCCTATTGAATCTCGATACTAAAGAGATTTTAGCGGCTTTTGACGATCAGCAAGCGGCGGTAGAGCCAACCGTGAAGCCGGTTGATCAGGTGCGCAAGCAAGCCCAATACGGTGACCCTATGGTCATGTTTATTACCGCTGTAGTAGTGGCGATTATTATCTTTGTCGCCTTCTGGTGGCCAGAGTTCGAGCAGCAAAGCACCGCTAAGTCAGAATCTCAATCGACTGTGCCTGAGTTATCCGTGGTGACCAATGAACCAGAGCCCATTGACTCAGACACCAGCCCTACGTTAGCTGAGCTCCCTGAGCTGACTATGCCCGAGTTGGATTTACCTGAAGAAGAAGTGGTTACTGGTTTATCTGCCGAGACTCGCGCTTTGCTAGAGGATGCGGGTGTAAACACCGAGCAGGTGGTGCAGGCGACAGCAATTCCAGAGCCAGAGCCGGAACAACCAGCTATCGTTGAGCCAGCTTATACTGATGATATCGAAATTCGCTTTTCGGCAGATTGTTGGACAGAGATTCGCGATAGCAGTGGCCGTATCCTGTTTTCTGGCGTGAAATCATCCGGCAGCTCTTTGACCTTATCTGGTGTTGCACCTTACCGTGTTGTGCTGGGCTATGTGCCAGGGGTATCAAGTCTTAAGTACAAAGGTGAAGAGTTTGATTACAGTCGTTTTATCCGTAAAGATTTAGCCCGTTTCGAATTGAAATAAGAGACCAATATGCATTTTGAATCTCCAATCAAGCGCCGCCATTCGCGGCAGATAATGGTGGGCAATGTTCCAGTAGGTGGCGGTGCGCCGATTAGCGTGCAAAGCATGACCAACACAGAAACCTGTGATGTAGATGCCACCGTGGCGCAAATTCGTGCTATTGCAGACGCGGGCGCGGACATTGTGCGAGTTTCGATTCCGTCGATGGATGCGGCAGAGGCGTTTAAACATATTCGCCAGCAGGTCGAAGTACCGCTCGTTGCTGATATCCACTTCGACTATAAAATCGCGTTAAAAGTGGCCGAGTATGGCGTGGATTGTTTGCGCATTAACCCCGGTAACATCGGTAACAAAGATCGAGTCCGTGCCGTTGTTGATTGTGCCCGTGATAAAAACATCCCAATTCGTATCGGTGTTAATGCGGGGTCATTGGAAAAAGATTTACAGAAAAAGTACGGTGAGCCAACACCGGATGCCTTAGTTGAGTCCGCATTTCGTCAGATCGAATATTTTGATGAGCTGGATTTCCAGGAATTTAAATTAAGCCTGAAGGCTTCAGACATTTTTATGACTGTGGAAGCCTATCGCAAAATCGCCTCACAAATAGACAATCCACTGCATCTAGGCATTACCGAAGCCGGTGGTTTGCGTTCAGGTACCGTTAAATCTTCTATTGGTCTTGGTCTGCTCTTGATGGACGGTATTGGTGACACCATTCGGGTGTCTCTGGCGGCGGATCCGGTGCAAGAAATCAAAGTGGGTTGGGATATGTTGCGTAGTTTGAAACTACGTAGTCGTGGTATTAACTTCATCGCCTGCCCAAGCTGCTCTCGTCAGAATTTTGACGTGATTAAAACGATGAATGAGCTAGAGCAACGCCTAGATGATGTACGTGTGTCGATGGATGTGGCTGTTATCGGCTGTATCGTTAACGGTCCAGGTGAAGCCAAAGAAGTTGATTTAGGGCTTACCGGTGGCACGCCGAATAATTTGGTGTATTTGGATGGCAAACCTGCCAGCAAGTTGAAAAACGATGAGCTGGTAGAGGAATTAGAACGCATGATTCGTGAGAAGGCTGCTGCAAAAGAGCAAGAGCAAGCGAATCTGATAGCAAAAGCTTAAGGGCTATATCAAGTGAGTCGTAAATTACAAGCAATCCGCGGGATGAACGATATTCTCCCAGGCCAAACGGCAATTTGGCAATATTTAGAAGCCACCGTAGCTGACGTGGTAAAGAGCTACGGCTACCAGCAAATCCGCTTTCCTATTGTTGAGCACACTGAGCTGTTTAAGCGTGGTGTGGGTGAAACCACGGATATCGTTGAAAAAGAAATGTATACCTTCGACGATCGTAACGGTGAGTCTTTAACCTTACGCCCAGAAGGCACGGCAAGCTGCGTGCGTGCAGCTGACCAAGCGGGTTTGCTTTTCAACCAAACCCAGCGTCTTTGGTATGTGGGCCCCATGTTCCGTTATGAGCGCCCGCAGAAAGGCCGTTACCGTCAGTTCCACCAGATCGGGGTGGAAACATTCGGTATGTCTACTCCTGATATCGATGCTGAACTGATTATTCTATCGGCGCGTCTATGGCAGAAACTCGGTTTGTTGGAGCATGTGGAATTGCAGCTGAATACCATCGGTGTGGCAGCGGCTCGGGAAGCCTACAAGCAAGCTTTAGTGACTTACTTAAGTGACTACCAAGATCAGCTCGATGAGGACAGTCAGCGCCGTTTAACCACAAACCCGCTGCGCATACTGGATTCCAAAGATGAGCGTACCCAAGCCGTGTTAGCCGGTGCTCCGTCACTCGAAGATTACATTGACGAAGAATCCCGCGAACACTTTGAGCGCTTGCAGGCATTGTTGACTGCGAATGGTGTGCCATTTGTTATTAACCGTAAGCTGGTGCGCGGTTTGGATTACTACGGCAAAACTGTGTTTGAGTGGGTGACCACTCATCTTGGTGCCCAGGCAACGGTCTGTGCTGGCGGGCGTTATGATGGCCTCGTAGAGCAGTTAGGTGGTAAAGCGACTCCTGCTGTCGGTTTTGCTATGGGGATCGAGCGCTTGGTATTACTGCTAGAAACCTTAAATCTGGTCCCTGAGCAGGCTGCAGACAAAGTAGATATATTCGTAGTCAGTCTCGGCGAACAAGCCGAATTGGCGTCTTCAGTTTTAGCTGAGCGTCTTCGCAATGAATACGCCGGTTTGACTGTGTTGCGTCATTGTGGTGGTGGTAATTTCAAAAACCAAATGAAAAAAGCCGATCGCTCCGGAGCTCGCTTTACGCTTATTTTGGGTGAAAACGAAGTAGCGGAGGGTGTTTGCCAAGTCAAAAACATGGCAACGGGTGAGCAGGAAACGATTGCTACTGAACAGGTAGCCCAATACTTAGCGTCACATTTTTAATTGGGTTGTGACCAAGCAAGAGCATTAAGAGGAAGCCTTTGTGTCTGAGCTAAGAACTGAAGAAGAACAAATCGAAGCGTTTAAAAACTGGTGGAAAAAGAACGGCACTTCCCTTGTGTTGGCAGTGGCTGTTGGTGTGGGCGGTTATTTTGGTTGGCAGGCTTGGCAAACCAGTCAGGCCAATCATATGGCTGAAGCCTCTTCTTTGTATCAGTCCATGATGCAGTCCGCAGCCGATTTGTCCAAGGAAGAAAATCAAAAATCCGTGCGCTTCGTTGCAAAACAATTGGCGGATGACTACGCCGATACTGGTTATGCCATGTTTGCTCAGTTGTTGACGGCCCGTGTGGATGCTCAAAATGGTGATTACGATGCTGCCTTGGATGCTCTACGCAGTGCGAAAGCAGCAACGGAGGATACTACCTTCAAAGTGATCGCAGACATTCGTATTGCTCGGCTGCTTGCGGAACAGAAAAATTATGGCGAGGCGTTGGCTGTTTTAGGTTCGATTAACAACGCTGAGTTTACTTCTTCCGTAGAAGAGCTAAAGGGTGACATTCTGCTCGCTCAAGGTAAACGGGACGATGCTCGCGCGGCTTATGAAAAGGCTACAAGTAATCTCAACGGTAGTGTGAATCATCCATTATTAGATATTAAATTGAAGGACTTGGTGAATAGCTAATATGTTGAAAGCTATGACAGCGGCAGTGCTAATCGGCGCTGCTTTATTGCAAGGGTGTGCCGTACAGCGCCCACTTTCAGCACCTACTGCGATCGAGAACGAAGTGTACTTGGATACTTCATGGCGTCGTGGTGTTGACGGTCGTGCAGGGGAAGCCAGTGAGCGGTTCAACTTAGTTGCTCAGGATGAAAAATTGTACTTCGTCACAGAACATGGCTCTGTATATGGTTTACAGCAAGAAACTGGCCGCCGAGTTGATTATATTCAAACCGACTTTGAGCCTAGCGCCGGAGTGACGGTGAAAGATGGCACGGCTTATTTTGGTACTTATGATGCCCAACTGGTGGCGGTGTCATTAGAGCAAAAGTCTGTACTATGGGAAAAAACACTGACTTCTGAAATCCTCGCTGAGCCTGCGGTGGCAAACGGTCGTATCGCCGTACAAACCGGAGATGGCTGGTTATCTGTCATCGATGCTCAGTCTGCCAATACCTTGTGGCGTGATAAAGAAGACTTACCAGCGTTGACCGTGCGTGGCACCAGTGCCCCAGTGATTGTGGGGAACACCCTAATCGCAGGCTTTGCTAATGGTACAGTAAATGCCTACAACTTGGTGGATGGTACTAAGCTGTGGTCATTTGAAGTGGGTAAAGCGGAAGGCCGCTATGAGATAGAGCGTCTAACGGATGTGAATGGGCGCCTAGTTGTTCGCGATGGTATGGTCTACGCAGTGGCCTACAACGGTACATTGAGTGCGATTAACCTAACTACCGGGCGCGCAGTTTGGCAACGTAATATTCCGAGTGGCGTCGGTGTTGCACTAGAAAATGATGTACTGATCGCCGTTGAGCAAGACAGCACGGTTCATGCGCTTAACGCAAAAAATGGCGAAGTCATTTGGCAAAACGAAGAGTTGGTTGGGCGTGAGCTAATCTCTCCGACTTATTTCCGCGATTACGTAGCCGTGGTAGATCGTAGCGGTTACGTCCACCTACTTGATCGCGATACTGGCAAGGTAAAGGCTTGGTTCTTGGCAGATACTGTGGCTCCTGTTGGAAGTCGTATGGTGTCGAATGGCCAACAATTGTTTATACTTACGCCAGATTCTAAAATTACAGCCCTCAGCTACTAATTCGTAGCTTTGGCTTTTTGCAAGCGGCTGCCTCTGTGTGAACAGAAGGCGGCCACTTTTGTATTTTTATAGGTAAAAAAATGATTCCAGTGATTGCATTGGTCGGTCGACCCAATGTTGGCAAATCCACCTTGTTTAACCGCTTTACCAAGTCGCGCGATGCCTTGGTGGCGGACTACCCCGGTCTCACCCGTGACCGAAAATACGGTGATGGCAAGATGGGGGAGCACCAGTTTATCGTTATTGATACCGGTGGTATTACCGGCGATGAGCAAGGAATCGACGAAAAAATGGCCCGCCAGTCACTACTGGCAGTCGAAGAAGCGGATGCGGTTCTGTTTCTGGTGGATGGTCGTCATGGCCTTAACCCTGCCGATGAAATGATTGCGAACCACCTGCGTCGTAGTAATAAACCTGTCTACCTAGTGGTAAATAAAACTGACGGTATCAATGAAGATATTGCGCTTGCCGATTTCTACTCCTTGGGACTGGGCGACCTCTATTCTATCGCTGCAGCCCACGGTAAGGGCGTACGTCAGCTGATTGATGTGGTATTGGCGCCCTTTATCGAGCAGGTAGAAGCGGCGCGGGAAGCGATCCAAATTGATGCAAAAGGTATCCGCATCGGTGTAATCGGTCGTCCCAATGTGGGCAAGTCAACCCTAGTGAACCGTATGCTGGGTGAAGATCGTGTAGTAGTGTTCGATATGCCGGGTACGACCCGGGACAGTATCTACATTCCCTACGAGCGTCATGGCAAACCTTACACCTTGATTGATACAGCGGGTGTCCGCCGTCGTAAACATGTCAAAGAGGTGGTGGAAAAATTCTCCATTGTTAAGACGCTGCAAGCCATTCAAGATGCTAACGTGGTGATTTGTGTGATTGACTCCCACGAAGATCTGGTTGAGCAAGATTTACATATGATTGGCTATGCCTTGGATGCGGGTCGTGGTTTGGTCATTGCGATTAACAAATGGGATGGTCTGAGCAAAGAAGATCGGGAACACATCAAGAAAGAAGTGGAGCGTCGTTTGGGCTTCGTGCCTTACGCTAAGGTACACTACATCTCGGCGTTACACGGTACTGGTGTCGGTGATTTATATGACACTATCGAAGAAACCTACGAATCTTGTTACGCCAAATGGACCACAAACCGTCTAACGCGCATCCTTGAAGACGCTGTTGCGGAGCATCAACCGCCGATGGTTAAGGGGCGCCGTATCAAACTACGTTACGCTCACCAAGGGGGCTCTAACCCACCACGAATCGTAGTGCATGGTAATCAGACCGATGCCTTACCAGGTAGCTACAAGCGTTATTTGGAGAACAAGTTCCGCACGGTTTTGAATATTACCGGCACACCGATTAGCTTCGAGTTTAAATCGTCGGATAATCCGTTCGCGCCGAAGAAGTAGTACCTAAGTAAGCCCCGGAATACCGGGGCTTACTGGTTCTGCTTGTTCTTAAAATCGTTCAGCACTATCTCCAACGCCTTCACTGCCACGTTAATATCGACCTCGTTGGTCTCGAGTAGCTCGATTAAATCAACCGCTAGCTTGATATGATCCGGTGCGCTTTCCAAATCCATAATCACTCCTAAAATAAAATGAATCTTAGTATAGGCGAGTAAGGTACAAACCTATATACCTGACTAAAATTCTGGGATAATTCCAACATTCCTAATTACCCATAGAGTTACCATGAGCAAACGACATAAAACCGCCCCTGATCTGTTCTCCTATCCTCCCTATTGGGCGGAGTGTTATGGAGTTGCCCCGTTTTTACCGACGACTCGCGCAGAAATGGATGCCTTAGGCTGGGACAGTTGTGATGTGATTATTGTCACTGGCGATGCCTATGTGGATCACCCCAGTTTTGGTATGGCGGTAATGGGGCGGGTGTTAGAAGCTCAAGGCTTTCGGGTAGGTATTATTGACCAGCCGGATTGGCGTAGTCCTGATGATTTTATGCGTCTTGGGCGTCCGAATCTTTATTTCGGTGTTACCGCAGGCAATATGGACTCTATGATTAACCGCTATACGGCCGATCGTAAAGTGCGGAATGACGATGCTTACACGCCTTATGGAATGGGGGGCAAGCGTCCAGATCGAGCCGTGATTGTGTATTCACAGCGCTGTAAGCAAGCATTTCATGATGTACCTGTAATGATCGGCGGTATCGAGGCTAGTCTGCGTCGTATTGCTCAGTACGACTATTGGGCTGATGAGGTACGTCGTTCGGTATTGATTGATTCCACCGCCGATATTTTGCTCTATGGCAACGCCGAGCGAGCGATTATTGAAGTAACCCACGCTCTAGCTGCTGGGAAAACCATGGATGAACTAACCGATGTGCGGGGAACCACCATAGTGCGCGATACGCCACCGGGTGGTTTTACAGAAATTGATTCGACTCGGGTAGATTGGCCTGGGAAAGTGGATCAAATATACAGCCCCTACGAATACATTCCAGAAGGAAAGTGTCAGACGGGGGAAAAAGAAGACGACGATGTGATGCCGATCCGCGTGATTCCAGCGCCATTGCGTCGAGGTAATAAGTTAGACGAGGCGAAAACCTACATTCGTTTGCCGTCATTCGATAAAGTCGCCAAAGACCCGGTGTTATATGCTCACGCGTCCCGGGTATTGCACTTGGAGTCTAACCCTCACAATGCTCGTGCTTTGATCCAAAAACATGGCAAAAAAGAGATTTGGGTTAACCCGCCACCGATCCCCTTGGAAACGCCAGAAATGGATGGAGTATTTGGTTTGCCCTATGCTCGGGTTCCCCATCCGAAGTACAAGAAGGCCCGTATCCCTGCCTACGATATGATCAAAACATCGATCAATATTATGCGCGGCTGTTTCGGCGGCTGTACTTTCTGTTCGATTACCGAGCACGAGGGGCGGGTCATTCAGTCCCGCTCCCATGAATCCATTCTCAACGAAATAGAAGATATTAAAGCCAAAGTGCCGGGTTTCACTGGTCATATTTCCGATCTGGGGGGCCCCACATCCAACATGTACACCTTGAACTGTAAGGATGACGAGATTCAAGCATCCTGCCGGAAGTTGTCTTGTGTGTATCCAGAAATTTGCGTCAATCTGAAAACCGATCATAGTGCGACCACAGAGCTTTACCGTAAAGCGCGAGCGGTCGAGGGTGTTCACACGGTTTCTATTGCCTCTGGCTTGCGTTATGACCTAGCGGTAGAAGATCCAGAATATGTACGGGAGTTGGTCACCTATCATGTGGGAGGTTTGCTGAAAATCGCCCCAGAACACTCTGAGGAAGGTACCCTGGCGAAAATGATGAAGCCAGGCATGGGAACCTACGATCGCTTTAAACGCATGTTTGATAAGTTTTCTCGGGAAGCCGGCAAAACCCAGCATTTGATTCCTTACTTTATCGCGGCTCACCCAGGTAGTTCCGATGAAGATATGTTGAACTTGGCGCTTTGGCTAAAGAAAAACGACTTCAAACCCGATCAGGTACAAACCTTCTATCCGTCGCCCATGTCCTTAGCCACTGCCATGTACCACTCGGGCAAGAATCCACTGGGCAAAGTGACTTATAAAAGTGAAAACGTAGAGACCGCTAAAGATTATGATACTCGCACAGTGCATAAGGGCTTTTTACGCTACCACGACCCGAAAAACTGGCCAGCGCTGCGTGATACCTTAAAGAAAATGGGACGCGCCGATTTGATCGGTCATGGGGCGAATAAACTGGTTCCCCCAGAAGAGGAAGATAAGCGTCATGGTCGCCGCCCGGTAAAAGCCAAACCGGGCCAGCAAACCGGCGCGTCACACAGCTCTAATCGACCAACCAACGAAAAAAATCGGGAAGCCGAGCGTCGGCGTCAAAAACAAAGCGGTGGGAATAGCAGCGTTGTGGCAACGAGCAACAAACCCGCAGCGCCAAGACCTAGCGGAAGCAAGAGTAAATCAAGAAAATCACGTTAATCTGATTTTTGACCGGTGACGTACACAGTAGTCTATTGGCGGCGCTACCACGCCGCTTATCCCAAAACTAAGGAAGCACCATCGGCTTTGCGTTACGATGGAATGACTGACTAAGGAGATGCAATCACCATGTGGATATCAAGACAGGCCCAAGCTGGTGTCGCGGCTTTATTACTAAGCGGTGGCGTAGCCGCAAGTGACGGGAATAAGTTTGCTTTCGCCCCTGTATTCGCTTACGACCCTGTATTCGAAACCATTCTCGGGGCTGCCTTATTCTCTTACCCTGATGAAGACAAAGTAAAACCCGGCGAGAAAATATTTCGCCAAGGTTTTTTTATGGGCACCTTCGATGGTTATGTACGCTTAGCAGCGATTGAAAACCGTACTTACCAAGATCAGCGGCAACGCAAATTAGTTGTCAGTTTAAACAATTTTTTTGACTACGAATTTCCCGATGGAAGTGACGAATACGAGCGCTTTGATCGCTTGCAAGCCAGTATTGGCAGCGAATGGTCATTCCCTCTCAAAGATCACAAAGATTGGTCTTGGTTCTATGGTGTGCGTCTGGAAACCGAGCAACATGACCGAGATGGGGGCTTCACTAAAGGATACCCTAGCATCGGAATTCAACGAGATCGTCGTGATCGCTCCATTAACACCAGCGCCGGTGATATGTTCTCCACCCGAACCAGTGTGTTGCCGGATGCCCTACATTCCCAAGCTATTGGTGATCCAGGCTGGTTAGTACAAGCCGATTACCGACACTACCAGGCAGTATTCTCTGAGTCGGTACTGGCTTCACGTATTGAGGCGGAAGCAAGTGACGGTAACGTCTTTACTTCTTCTTTGGGCGGCTCGAACCAATTACGTGGTTATGTGAATGATCGCTATGAAGGAGATGCCAAACTGGCCGGCCAGTTAGAGTTGCGCTTTCCTATCTGGAAATGGATTTCTGGGGCAACCTTTATCGAGACCGGCACTTTACAGATGGATGGAGAGTGGGAAACGTTAACCAATGGTGGCTTGGGTCTGCGCTTTGGCCTACCACCAGATGGCGCAATGAAACTGCGCTTCGACTACGGTATTGCCGAAAATGGCGATAGCGAAGTGTACGTCAACTTCAATCAAGCGTTCTAACTTTAAAAGCACACTATCTATAGATAGGTATAGGGCGGAGCATATGTCGGGTTTTATCAAGGAATTTGTCACGACCTTGGTGATATGTGCTCTGATCGCCTCCTTTACCAATTTTACCAACGATGAAGGCTACTGGATCAATTTGCGTATCGGGCTAGCTTTTGGTCTGTCGATCATCTTGATCGTCAATCTTGTTTACCTGTTGCCTTGGTCGATTCCCTCTTGGCTGCGCAATACTATTGGGCTTATCGGTGGCTTTGTGATTGGCATGGCGCATCTGCTTAGTGTGATGCTGCCTGCCTGGAGCTGGCAGAGTCTCGACGCCTATTGGGGCATGATTCTCTTTAACTTGGTATTTTCCTTCGTGATTTGTAGCGTGGTTTTCTACCTATTTTTGTCTACCTATCGAGTGCAGAAGCTGCGTCGGGAGGTGGCGGAACAAGTGGCCCAGACAGCACGCAAAGATCAGCAATTAGCGCTGAGCGAACTGAAACTACTACAAAGTCAAATCGAGCCCCATTTTCTCTTCAATACCCTAGCGAACATGCAGGGTTTGGTCGACACAGAGCCTAAACAGGCAAAGCAAATGATCCAGTCTCTAGCGATGATGCTCAGGGTCAGTTTGCAGCGTAGTCGCTCCCAGCAGGGCACCTTGGAGCAAGAGTTCAATCTCATTCGTCATTACTTGGATATACAAGCCATTCGTCTAGGGGAGCGCCTCGAATACACAATCGAGTTGCCGGAAGAGATCGCCCAGTGTGCTTGCCCCCCATTATTGCTGCAGCCTTTGGTAGAGAATGCGTTGGTGCATGGTATCGAACCCAGTTCAGCGGGGGGGAAAGTCCGGTTGCAGGCGCAGATCGTAGGCGACTTTATTCAGCTAGACATTAACAATACTGGCACCGGGTTTGGCGCAAGCAAAATTACTGGTCATGGAGTAGGGTTATCCAACGTTCGTGAGCGTTTGCATCTATTGTTCGGTGAACAAGCCAGTTTGCAGATCAAGCCATTGACCGAGCAAGCTGGTACGCAAGTGTTGATTAAAATGCCAAGGAGTCTTGTGCAATGAGTTCCCCGAAAACAGCCATTATTGCCGATGATGAGCCTATCCTTCGCTTAACCCTAAAAAAGATCCTAGCGGAAATCTGGTCTGATCTCGAAGTGATTGCCATGGCGTCAAATGGCAACGAAGCGTTGGAACTTATTACCGCAGCGCAGCCTGATATCGCTTTTTTAGATATTCGTATGCCTGAGTTAACTGGGCTGGAAGTAGCTAAACGACTGCAACAGACGGGTGTCGCGCCACAGACAAAAATCATTTTTTTAACCGCCTACGATGAATACGCTCTGCAGGCGTTTGACTTAGCGGCAGTGGATTATCTGTTGAAACCGGTCGATGAGCGTCGTTTGGAGCAGACCCGTGATCGTCTATTACAATCAACATCAAGTTCTGGAATAGAAGAGCAAACCTTGACTAAGCTTAGTCAGCTGTTGTCGCAGCAGGTACGTCCAAGTACTGCTAGCCGCTGGTTTAACGCCAGTAAAGGGGATGATGTTTACGTGATTGATGTGAGCAGTGTGCTCTACTTTCAGGCAGAAGATAAGTACATCACGGTGAAAACGACGGAAGGGGAGTACCTGATCCGCAAAAGCCTACGTCAACTAGAAGAAGAGCTGGACCCTGATCTATTCTGGCGCGTTCACCGGGGGACCTTGGTTCAGGTAGAGCACATTGCCCGGGTGGAGAAAACTTTCACTGGGCAATTGCGTATTCATTTGAAACAAAGTCGTGACGTGCTCCCTGTCAGCCGCCGTTTTGCGGGGCGTTTCAAACCGAATTAATGTCACTGACGATGCGCCACAACCGCTTATCGCATTCTCCGGTGGCGCCATTTTCAGCCAGTTAAGCTTTGTTCATATTATTCAAGGAGTCGACGATGACAAAGCAACTGGCAATTTATCCAATTTTGGCGAGTTTGGTATTATTGGCTACTTGCCTTTCGGTAGCGCAAACCAGTGGTCTGGTGGATTACTATTACACGTTAGCCTATTGGCATCTTGCTACTGTGTTGCCAGCTTTTGCGGTAGGCACCTATCTGATGTTGGTGCGCAAGGGCAGCTCATTGCACAAGCAGTTGGGGCGTTTTTATATGGTAGCCATGCTGCTGACTGCCGTGATTAGCCTGTTTATGCCAGCCCAATTGGGGCCGACCATATTAGATCATTTTGGCTTTATCCATCTGTTTAGCCTATTGGCGTTTTATAGTGTGCTAGAGGCTTGGTTGGCGATTTCACGGGGAGATATTAAGCGTCACGCGAAAGCTATGATCGGCCTCTATGTGGGAGGATTAATCATCGCTGGCAGTTTTGCATTTATGCCGGGGCGGCTACTGCATCAATGGTTGCAATTGCTGCTTTAGGGGGGAGTGAGCCAACGCTTCAAGGTCGCTACTAGCTGATCTTTGCGTATCGGTTTAGCCAGGTAGTCATTCATCCCCGCGAGTAGGCATTTTTGTCGATCTTCGGCCATGGCATTGGCAGTCAAGGCAATAATCGGGGGCGCTCCTACGCCACTGCCAAATTGCAACCGCAGCTCGCGGGCTGCCTCATAGCCATCCAACACCGGCATGTTGCAATCCATGAAAATCAGATCATATTGTTCTCTACCCACTTGTTCCACGGCCATTTGTCCATTTTCGACCACATCCACTGCTAATCCTAAATTTGTAAGTAGGCCTTTTATAACCAACTGATTGGTAGAATTATCCTCCGCTACTAAGATTTTTCCAGAGAATGACGTTGGTGCGACAGATAAATGGCGCGCGTTATCTTTGGCTAAGTCTGGGTTCTCCGGCTCAATGACTCGCTGGAGTATTTCAAACAAAACCGGCTGACTATATTGGCTGACTATGGATGCACTGATGACTTGGTTGTTGAGCTGTTGATCATTAATGGTGGATCCAACATAGTTTGAGACAAGGACCTTGATATCCTCACCCTTAAGTTGTGCTGGCGTGACGGCATCCCGACTGAAGCTAAATAGGATACGATGTCGCGGTTTACTTTCTAATAGGGCGGCAATGGCTTCATCATTGGTGGTATGGAAGCTGGCTTCGATATGCCACTTTTGAAATAGCACGGCCAATTGTTGAGTACGGGTAGTGCAAGCATTCACAACGGCAATACGCGTTCCAGCGAGCTTTTTATTACGTCTGAATGCAATATGATTATCCTTCGGAGCAAAGCTTAACCATACATCGAACCAGAATCGAGAGCCTTTACCTGGCTCGCTATCAACGCCAATTTCCCCTCCCATGTGTTCTACAATCTGCTTCGATATATTCAGCCCAAGTCCCGTGCCACCATAGAGGCGTGTCGTAGAGCTATCTTCTTGGGTAAAGCGATCAAATAGGGTTTTCTTGTCAATCAGCTTAATGCCGATGCCAGTATCTTCAATGGCAAAACGGACCCGCACTCGGTGGGCTTTGATTTCTGCAACCTCACTGTGGATACGTATTTCACCTTGCTCAGTGAACTTGATGGCATTTCCTGCAAGGTTATAGAGTACTTGCTGGATGCGCATAGGGTCACCGACAAACCACTGGTGAGTTAAAGGCTGCGTGGGGCAAATAAGATTGAGGTTTTTCTTTTGTACTCGGTGCTCTAGGCTTTGTGCAAATTGACTGAGGATTTCTGCAAGATCAAACTCTTGGTGCTCAAATTGTAGCCGGCCGGATTCAATCTTTGACACATCGAGCACATCGTTAATGACGGTCATTAATGAGTTCGCACTATGATGAATGCGTTTAGCCATTTGCTTTTGATCACTGTTTAACGGGGTTTCCAGCATCAAGTTGACCATGCCCATCACCCCATTCATAGGGGTACGAATTTCGTGGCTCATGTTGGCTAAAAAGCGGCTCTTCGCTTCGGTGGCGGCTTCTGCTTTCTCTTTTGCTGCGGTCAGCTCTGCGATCATAGCTTCGTTGCGAATCTGTGCTTCTTGCAATGCTTTGGTACGCACATTCACCAGTTCTTCAAGCTGTTCCTGGTATAGCTTTAGACTCCTCTCGGTATTTTTTTGTTCGGTAATGTCCATGACCAGCGCAACGGCAAACTCTTCGTCGTGCATGGTGAAATAATGAGTGTAGATTTCTACTGGGAACGATCTGCCTTGCTTGGACGTATGAGTCGACTCAAATCTGGCTTTTTTATGGGTTCGCAACTGTTCCCAAATAGCAGGCCAAGTCTCCGGTGTGACATTTTTGTCCCAATCCCATACTTTAAGGCCGATTAGCTCTTCACGGGAATATCCTAGTGCTTCACAGGCCGCTTGGTTAATATTAATGAGTGTGGAGTCAGCACGCATCCAGAATACTTCATGGGTAGCGACATCAAAGGAATAGCGATAAAAGGCAACGGAATCAGCGGGATCGTTTCGCTCATTAGCTTCGTATAAAGCGATTTGCCGGCGTAACTGATCATTTTCTGCTCGTAGTCGAGATAGTTCATCCATCATCATATTCGCCTTGGTGATTTTTATAGTAGTTTGTGTTCTACATTAAAGCTTAGTTCATAAATCTTACTAGTGGGGTTGTGATGACTTCGGGTAACGCTATGTAAGGAAGATCTTATGTTTGTAAGGCGTAGCAAAAAAAAGCCCCGCAATCGCGGGGCTAAAAAACCTAGAGAGTGTTACTGCTGCGATTAAACAGCGTTCTGATCCAACGAATTATTCTGCAATACTTCGTTTAGATGCAGCCAGGTTTCCACCACGGTATCTGGGTTCAAGGACACACTTTCAATGCCTTGAGCCACCAACCAATCGGCGAAATCAGGATGGTCAGACGGGCCTTGACCACAGATGCCAACGTATTTGCCTTTAGCACGGCAAGCTTCAATGGCCATCTTTAATAGTTTTTTAACTGCCGGGTTACGCTCATCAAATTTGTCCGCAATCAAGCCGGAATCACGATCAAGGCCAAGGGTTAGCTGAGTTAAATCGTTGGAGCCAATGGAGAAACCATCAAAGTATTCCAAGAACTCATCAGCTAGTAGAGCATTTGATGGCAACTCACACATCATGATGACTTTTAGGCCGTTTTCGCCTCGGGCTAGTCCTTGCTCAGCCAACAACTCAGTGACTTGTTTGGCTTCTTCCAAGGTGCGTACAAATGGAATCATGATCTGGACGTTGGTAAAGCCCATTTCATTACGTACACGGCGAATCGCTTCACACTCTAATGCAAAGCAATCACGGAACGACTCGTCGATATAACGGGCTGCGCCGCGGAAACCAAGCATTGGGTTTTCCTCGTCTGGTTCAAACTGAGGGCCGCCCACTAGGTTATGGTATTCGTTAGATTTGAAGTCAGATAGACGCACGATCACCGGTTTATCGGCAAAAGAACAGGCTAGGGTAGCGACCCCTTCCACCAATTTGTCCACGTAGAATTCCACTGGGCCGGCATAGCCTGCAATACGGTGGCGAATCTCTTCTTTCAAACCGGCATCCATGGCGTCGAAATTCAGCAGGGCTTTCGGGTGAATGCCGATCATGCGATTGATGATGAACTCCAAACGTGCCAAGCCAACGCCAGCATTGGGTAGCATCGCGAAATCGAATGCACGGTTAGGGTTGCCGACGTTCATCATCACCTTAACTGGCAGTTGCGGCATATTGCCCACTTCAGAGGTGATCACATCGAACTTGAGATTGCCTTGGTAAACAAAACCCATATCCCCCTGGGAGCAGGACACGGTCACCTGATCTCCGTCTTTTAAGGATTTCGTGGCATCGCCAGTACCTACTACGGCTGGGATACCTAATTCACGGGCAATAATGGCAGCGTGACAGGTACGACCACCGCGATTAGTGACGATGGCAGAAGCCTTCTTCATCACTGGTTCCCAATCAGGATCAGTAATGTCGGTGACTAATACATCGCCCGGCTCAATACGATTCATTTCGTGAATAGAGTTCAGGACTTTGACTGTGCCGGCACCAATTTTATGGCCGATGGCGCGACCGGTGACCAAGATTGGGCCACTTTCTTTTAAGGAGTAACGTTCCATACTCTGGCTGTTGGCTTGTGAACGTACTGTTTCTGGTCGAGCTTGGACAATGTAAATTTTGCCATCGAGTCCGTCTTTGGCCCATTCCACGTCCATCGGGCGTTGGTAATGCTGCTCGATGATCATGGCCTGACGCGCCAGATCTTCAATTTCCCCATTAGTGAGAGCAAAGCGATTTTGTTCGGTGAGAGCAACCGGCACCACTTTAACAAACTCGTCGGAGCCTGCCTCAGCGTACTCCATTTTCTGGGCTTTACTGCCTAGAGTTTTACGTACTACCGCTGGGCGCCCGGCGCTTAGGGTAGGTTTATGGACGTGGTACTCGTCAGGGTTTACGGTGCCCTGTACGACCATTTCACCAAGTCCGTAGGATGCGGTAATAAATACTACATCGTTAAAACCAGATTCCGTATCTAGGGTGAATAGTACCCCGGATGCGCCAATATCACTGCGTACCATTTTTTGCACGCCAGCCGATAGGGCAACGCCTTTGTGTTCGTAGCCTTGGTGGACACGGTAAGAAATGGCGCGGTCGTTGTAGAGGGAGGCAAAAACGCGCTTAATAGAGGCTTTCACAGCGTCCAAACCAGTGACGTTTAGGAAGGTCTCTTGCTGTCCAGCAAAAGACGCATCTGGTAAATCCTCCGCAGTAGCGGAAGAGCGCACCGCAAAGGAAGCACCGTCAAGATTGTTGCTGAGCTCCGCGTAAGCCGCTTCGATTTCGGCATCAAACTCAGCAGAAAATGGTGCGTCTTCCACCCATGTACGGATGGTTTTGCCTGCCTCAGCCAACGCCTGAACGTCATCCACGTCCAGCGAGTCGAGTAGGTTGTGAATACGGTCGTTCAAACCACTTTCTTCCAAAAAGGTTTGATACGCATAGGCAGTGGTCGCAAAGCCGTTTGGTACTTGAATACCAAGATCAGATAGGTTGGAAATCATCTCGCCAAGTGACGCGTTTTTACCACCCACTTCGCCTACATCATCCAGACGAAGATCGCTAAACCACTTAATAAATTTACTCACAGCATACTCCAGAATATGGTTGCTTTCGTTGTTGTTTTGTTTGACTCGTGACACTTGCTTTTGGCTGGTGTCTGGGCTCATTGTAGAAAGGAGGAGATCGATGAATAAAGTCGATTATTCGATGTAGTTTTATTTCAATCGGATTGGTTAATGTCGTTACATAACAACAAAATGAGTGAAAACAGTATGAAGGTCTATTTCGTTTCCGATGGTACGGCGATCACTGCCGAGGTATTTGGTTCGGCCATGTTATCCTTCTTTGATATTGCGATTCGCAAGGAAAGCGTGCCTTTTATTAGTACCGAAGATCAGGCCCATGGCTTTTGTCGCCAACTACAAGAAGAGGTAGATGCGGGGGAAAAAGTCATGGTGTTCTTTACCATTTCCGATCCATCCATTCGTGCCATAATCGAAGCTTGCAATGCTCATAGTTACAACTTATTCGGCGATTTATTATCGCCGATTGAACAGGCCCTTGGTGTCCCCGCCCAGCCCCAAGCTCAAAAAGCCCATGGTATCAAAGAAGGGATTTATGACAGCCGTATTGATGCCATCAACTACGCGCTAGCCAATGATGACGGGGCTTCCATAAAAAATTATGACGAAGCAGAAATCATCTTATTGGGAGTGTCACGTTCGGGCAAAACACCGACCAGCCTGTATCTTGCTATGCAATACGGCATCAAGGCGGCGAACTATCCGCTGAATGAAGATGACTTTACTCAAGTGGGGCTGCCGAAAATTTTACGCCCCCATAAGCAGAAGCTATATGGCTTAACTATAGACCCTGTTCGCTTGCATGAAATCCGCACTGGACGCATGGCATCTAGTAAATATGCCTCGCCGCGACAATGTCGTTATGAAGTAGATGAAGTAGAGGCCATTTATCGGCAAGAACGCATTCCCTTTCTGAATACGACCCGATTATCAGTGGAAGAAATTTCCACCAAAGTGATGGCTGATATGCATTTAGCGCGGAATCGCAGTTGAGTTTTTGTTAGAAAAATATCAGTAAATTCGATCAATCGATTAGTTATGGTCAGGTTTTGGGCGGTATTCGACACATTTGCATGGGATTGCCTTTTTGCGACGAGAATTGATCGGGCCCAAAATGATAGGGAATGAGCGCTATTTGGGTAATTTGTTGTGTAATTACCAATAGTTCGCAAATTCAATAGGAGTTTTCTACTCTTAACTGGAGCCGAGTCGTAACAATCCCGTATAATTTGTTGCATAAATTCTCGGACCTAGTAATGCGAAAAACATCTACGTCCATCTATATAAAGCAAGGATTCCGATACTTTGAGTAAACATCATCATAACGACCCGCATCAGTCCCGCGAGGCAGCCAAATACGACAACCCCATTCCGAGCCGTGAATACATATTGGAATACATCGCCAGTGTCGGGTTTGCGCAATCCCATGCTGCACTGGTCAAAGCCTTTGGCTTAAAAGCGGAGGATGAAATCGAAGCCTTGCGTCGCCGGCTAATCGCCATGAGTCGCGATCATCAGTTGCAAAACAACGGTCAGGATGAGTACTCACCGATTACGGCATCGGACATTATTGAAGGTGTAGTGCAGGGTACGAAAGAAGGACACGGTTTCCTGCTACGGGCAGATGCGGATGATATCTTTCTATCACAACGTCAAATGATGTCCGTAATGGATGGTGATCGTATTACCGTGCGTCTATCTGGGAGAACGGTAAAAGGTCGCTTAGATGGTGTTGTTGTTGAGGTATTGGAGCGTAAGCACACCCAATTAGTCGGTCGTTATTACGAAGAAAGCGCAACTTGCTTTGTCACACCTGAGAATCCTCGCATTAGCCAAGACATTATTATTGATCAGCCATCTGGGCTTGCTCCGAAGCATGGTCAATATGTGTTAGTGGAAATTATCTCCTTTGCCGATCGTCATCAGCCAACAAAAGGGGTTATCAAGAAGATCCTCGGCGATTTTATGGCCCCCGGCGTGGAAATCGATGTTGCCATTCACCGTTATGAAATTCCGAACGAATGGCCGAAAGCGGTGCTACAGCAAGTAAAGCCACTAGGTAAAGAAGTCGTCGAAGAAGACAAAGTTGGGCGAGTCGATCTGCGCCAAACTCCTTTTGTCACCATCGATGGTGAAGATGCTCGTGATTTTGATGATGCGGTCTACTGTCAAAAAACACCGGGTGGTTGGAAGCTGTTTGTGGCGATTGCCGATGTTTCCCACTACGTGAAAAAAGGCTCGGCTTTGGACGAAGAGGCGATTTTACGGGGCAACTCCGTGTATTTCCCTGGTCGCGTCGTCCCCATGTTACCGGAGCAACTGTCTAACGGTTTGTGTTCCTTGAACCCGAATGTCGATCGTCTTGCTATGGTGGCGGAGGTGTCATTAACGACGCGCGGTAAAATGCGTGGCTATAAGTTCTATGAAGCCATCATTAACTCCCATGCTCGTCTAACTTATACCAAGGTTGCGAAAATGATCGCTCCTGAACCGGACGATCAAGGCCTCGAATTACGGGAGCGTTACCAATCTTTAGTCGGTGATATCGACAATCTTTATGAGCTCTACAAGGTACTCCGTGCGGCGCGGGAAGAACGCGGCGCCATGGACTTTGATACCGTTGAAACTCGCATGGTGTTCGATGAGTTTGCCAAGATTGATCAGATCGTGCCGATCGAGCGCAACGACGCCCACAAGCTAATCGAAGAATGTATGCTCTGCGCCAACGTGGCTACAGCGGAATTATTGCTAAAAGCAAACTTACCTACCTTATTCCGTATCCACGAAGGCCCGCGCGAAACCAAACTGATGGCCCTACGTACCTATTTGTCTGTGTTAGGCCTAGAGCTCGGCGGCGGTTCTAAGCCCACGCCGAAGGACTACGCGGATTTGGCCGATAAAATCCGCGAGCGCCCCGATGCTCATAGCATTCAAACCATGCTGTTGCGCTCTATGTCCCAAGCGGTTTATCAACCAGATAACGTGGGCCATTTTGGCCTGAGTTATGAAGCATATACTCACTTTACTTCGCCTATTCGTCGTTACCCTGATCTATTGGTACATCGGGCAATTCGCTATTTGATTCGCGGTGAAGGGGCGCCCAAGGTATCCCAAGTTTATCGTGCTCCCGGTGGTACTACATTAAAAGCTAACAAAATCTATGGCTACACGGATGCCGATATGGATGAGCTTGGCGAAAACTGCTCCATGACTGAACGCCGCGCTGACGAAGCCACTCGAGATGTAGAAGCTTGGCTCAAATGTCAGTACGTAGAGCAACATATCGGTATGCAATTCGACGGAGTGATCACCGCGGTAACACCGTTTGGGATTTTTGTTGAGTTGCAGGGCATTTATGTAGAGGGCTTAGTGCACATTTCGGCACTGGGACAAGATTACTTTATCCATGATCCAGAGCTGCAATCCATCGTTGGAGAGCGCACCGGCAAGCGCTATCGCCTTGGGGATAAGGTGCAAGTTGAAGTGGCGCAGGTGAACCTGGAGCAACGTAAGATCGACTTTAACCTAGTTGCCAGCCGTACAGCGCCGAAAAAATCCCGCATGAATCGGGATGAGCTTTCCGAGCTTGAAATGCAGCTAGCCCAGTTGCCACCGATGGAATTAGGTGCCCGGCCGAAAAAGCGTAAGCCGGAATCCTCCCAGAGAACTCCTAAAGCGTCTCAAGGTGAACCTGATAAGGCGATTGCGGAACCGAAAAAAGCCCGTAAGAAACCCTCTAAAGGGAAAAAAGTACGCCAGAAAAAGACCTTAAAAGCGAAAACGGACAAAGGTCGCACGGCTAAAGCGGCTGCACCGAAGAAAGCCAAGGTGAAAAAGAAAGCGGCTAAGAAAAGTAACGCCAAGCGTCGTACGCAAGATTAAACCGTCAGAGTAATGAGTCAATGTCAGATTTAGAATGGATCTATGGTATCCATGCCGTGGAAACGGCGCTAACGCAACAACCGGAAGGTATCCAAGAAGTTCGCTTTCAAGAAGGGCGAGACGACAAGAAAACCCAACGCTTGGCGCAGCTATGTCAAAAGCAAAAGGTTCGTGTGCAGTATGTGCCACGCAAAGAGTTGGATCAGCTGTTCACCAAGAATAAAGAACGGGTCGTTCACCAAGGCGTGGTAGCCCTAACCGCTATGGCCAAAGCCCAAGGTGAGGCCGACTTGCACCGTTTGGTGGAAGGTATTGATGGCACACCGCTGATCGTGATTCTCGATGGTATTACTGACCCCCACAACCTTGGCGCCTGTTTGCGTAGTGCTGACGCGGCAGGTGCCCATGCGGTAGTTATTCCGAAGGATAAATCCGCCCAATTAAATGCGACGGTGAGCAAAGTGGCCTGCGGTGCGGCGGAAAGCGTGCCGGTTTTTTCGGTGACCAACTTGGCTCGCACTATGAAGAAACTGCAAGACCAAGGCATCTGGATTTTCGGTACCGCTGGCGAGGCAGAACAGACCATCTACGAGCATGATCTAACTATCCCGGCGGCTATCGTCATGGGGGCCGAAGGCGATGGCATGCGTCGTTTGACGCGCGAACAATGTGATTACCTTATCAAGCTGCCAATGGCAGGCGTGGTGTCCAGCTTAAACGTATCCGTCGCTACTGGCGTGTGCTTGTATGAAGTGGTACGTCAGCGTCTAAGCAAGTAAGCGCGGTTTTAACAATCTTTGTGTGTTTTGATCAGGAAGTATGGTTTTGTTGTCGACTTGCAAAATTGCTCCCGTTAGTGGGGCGATGGATGAGCAGATAGCTCATGGAATTAATACCAAAACGAAGCCCTTAGGATCGTTGGGTTTGTTGGAAAAATACGCCGCTAAATTAGCTGCCATTCAGCAAACATTAACACCCAGTGTAAGTAAAGCTCAGATGTTGGTGTTTGCCGGTGACCATGGTGTTTGTGCACAAGGTTTTAGTGCTTTCCCGGCGGAAGTTACCCCGCAAATGGTACATAACTTTCTCCATGGTGGGGCCGCAGTTAGCGTGTTTTGCCAGCAACACCATGTTCCTTTATTAGTTGTTGATGTGGGAGTGAACGTCGAGTTCACCGCTCATCCCTTGTTATGTCGCGCCAAGGTTGCCCGTGGTACCTACGACTTTACCGTACGTCCGGCATTGGAGCTGGAGCAAGTGGAGCAGGCATTGACTGTCGGGCGTCAACGAGTGCGCCATAGCATTGAACAATACGGTACCGAACTGTTTTTGTTTGGCGAGATGGGGATCGGCAATACTGGCGTTTCCTCCTGCTTGATGAGTGCCATTTTGGGTATATCCCCCGAGCAAACTGTCGGGCGTGGTACCGGACTGGATGATGACGGTGTGGCGCGTAAAGCCATGCTGATTCAGCGTGCATTTGATCGAGTTAAGAAAGAGCACGGCGGTAGTCCCGGTGCTTGGCCGTTGGAACTGGTATTACAAGAATTTGGCGGGTTAGAAATCCTCGCTATTGCTGGTGCTATGTTGGAGTCTGCCGCTCATGGTAGAGCTTTCCTAGTGGATGGCTTTATTTGTACCGTAGCCCTGTTGATTGCTGAGCAAGTCAATCAGCATGTGTTGGACTATGCCTTGTTTGCCCATCAGTCTAATGAACAAGCTCACCAGACGTTATTGGAACACTTCAATGCGGAACCCGTGCTTGATTTAGGGTTGCGCTTGGGTGAAGGCTCAGGCGCCATTTTAGCGTATCCATTGTTGCAAAGTGCCTGTGTGTTCTTGGGGCAGATGGCGAGCTTTGAATCCGCTGGTGTTGCAGATGGTTCCAGCTGATATTCATTGGCTTGCTTTTAAACGGGCAGTAGTGACCTACACTCGCATCCCCCTCAAGGTCGATTGGCAAACTCAAGTCGCCCCGCAATGGTCATTGGCTTATTTGCCTTGGGTCGGATTAGTTGTTGGACTTATCAGCGCTCTACCATTGTTGGTCGACTCATGGTCTGAGAGCTTGCAAGCTTTATTAATGATCCTGATTGCGATGCTAGTGACCGGTGCGTTTCACGAAGATGGTTTGCTCGACAGTGCCGATGGTCTTTGGGGCGGCTGGACAGTTTCTCAGCGCCTTGAAATTATGAAGGACTCCCGTGTCGGCAGCTTTGGCGTACTCGCCGCATGGGGAGTGTTGAGCCTCAAATGGTGGTTGCTTAGTGAATGGCTTCGGGTTGGGCAATGGGAGCAGGGGCTCTGGACCGTGTTCGCTGGTTGGCTTGCCGTGCATATGGGCGCCAGACTATTGCCGCTGTTCTTGATTCAGACCTTGTCTTATGTAACCACTGAAGGCAGCAAGTCCGCCGCTTGGATTAGTAAGTTGTCATGGGCTCAGGTACCGATTACCGGTGCTGCGATTGTGGTGCTGTTACTCCTGACTGGAGTGATTTCTACCATCTTTATGGCGTTTTCGTTAGGCGTATTATTTGTGGTATTCGGCTGGTATGTAAAACGTAAACTCGGGGGCTATAACGGTGATATTCTTGGCGCCTCTGAACAGCTTGCTGAAGTTGTTATTTTATTCGCCTTGCTAGGGTGGAGTGCCTAATGCGTTTGTGTCTCGTGCGTCACCCTAAGCCCGATGTGGTGAGCGGCACTTGTTATGGACGTACTGATGTTCCTATCTTGACCAGCTGGCAGGAAGAAGCGTCTCGTCTGAGTGCTCTGCTACGTCAGTGCCTGCCGAACGCCAGCTATTTTCACAGTCCACTGTCCCGAGCACGGTTATTGGGAGAAATGTTAGATGAACACAGCGCTCCGATTGCTGAGTTACAGGAATTGGATTTTGGTAACTGGGAAGGGCGCCTGTGGCAAGATATTCCGGAACCTGAAATTCGCTCTTGGAGTGCTGAGCTTGCGACCGCCGCTCCCTATCAGGGAGAGTCTCTGCAAGATCTCAAGTCCCGAGTAATGCCTTTAATAAAGTCTATGGCGGAGGGGGACAGAGACTGTGTGTTGGTTACCCATTCAGGTGTAATTAAGGTCATTGTGAGCGAATTATGCTGCTGGCCACTTGAAAAATGTTCACCGATTAATCCTGATTTCCTCAGTTATACTCTGCTGACTATTAACGGTGAGTTTGTCACCTTAGATTGCTTGGGCAGCCGAGCTTAAACTCAACAATGTGGTTTCCCTTATGATCCTGTATTGGCTTGGTATGTTCGGTATTGCCGCATTTGCTATCACTGGCGTGATTTCTTCCGGCAAGCGGGATATGGACTTGTTTAGCTTGGTGGTGCTCGGGATGGTCACTTCCCTCGGTGGCGGCACTATTCGTGATGTTATTTTATCGGTCGAGACAGTGTATTGGGTCAAAGATACCTCCTATCTTTGGGTTGCTGCAGCATCTTCCGTGTTTGCTTTCTTTGCAGTACGTTTTATCGAAAACCGTCAAACCATTTTCCATTACGCTGACTCCTTTGGACTTGCTTTGTTTACGGTCGTCGCTACAGAGAATGTATTGCGTCTCGGATTCTCTGCAACCATTGCGGTGACCATGGGGGTCATTACCGGAATCGCCGGGGGGATTATCCGTGATTTACTTAGCAATCGAGCGCCCTTGGTACTGGGACGGGAGTTCTACGCCACGCCAGCGTTGTTAGGTGCACTGTTTATCGTCCTCCTAAATGATGTGTTTCCTAGTCATCCTTACAATGCCATTTATGCCACTACACTGATCGTTGTGCTGAGATTGTTCGCTATTCACAAGGGGCTTTATTACCCGAGTTGGTTACTCTACAAAAAACGCGCAGCCACTACAGAGGAGCTTCCCCATGAGCCAAGAAAATGAAGTACAGCGTAGCACCTACATTGCTAAGCAGCTGAAAAAAAAAGAAGTAGTTGATGCCCGTATCGCCGCAGCGACCCAAGAGCGCGGCGTGACGATCTTGCTCACTGGCAATGGCAAGGGCAAAAGCTCCAGTGCCTTTGGCACCATGGCCCGTAGCTTAGGCCATCAAAAGCGTGCGGCGGTTATTCAGTTTATCAAAGGCCGCAAAGAAACTGGGGAGCAGTTGTTTTTCGCTTCTCACCCCAACGTTGAGTTTCACGTGATGGGCCATGGTTTTACTTGGGAAACCCGTGACCCGGAGCTGGAAAAAACGGCCGCAGAGCAGGCCTGGCAGCAGGCTTTGATCTACTTACAAGATCCGAATATCGACTTTGTCCTCCTGGACGAAATTACCTACATGTACAAATATGGTCATCTTGAGGTGGCGGATTTGATCGCAGCTCTTAACACACGACCGAATCACCAGAATGTAATGATGACTGGTCGCACGGCACCTCGTGAACTGATGGAGATGGTGGATACCCACAGTAAAATCGCGGATGAACGTCACGCGTTTCGGGCAGGGTTGAAAGCTCAAGCTGGCATTGAATGGTAAGCTGAAAGCTGTATAAAATTTTAGACAAATATGGGGTTTACGTTCAAATTTATCCCCTCGCTGTTGATAGAGAGCGGTTAAGCTTTTGACTAGAATACGCGGCAGTATCGTATTCTTAGTGGGAGTTTAACCATGACAACAGCCAGTGCTGATATTCGTCGTCATACCTTTTTTGAAGATGCCCAAGCTATTTTGGGGGGAACGCTTCTTATTGCTCTGGGGGTTAACTTTTTCACCCAAGTCGGCCTGTTGAGCGGCGGCACAGCTGGATTGGCGTTTCTCGCCCAGTACGCGACGCCGTTGACTTTTGGTCAAGCGTTTTTCCTGATCAATCTACCTTTCTATTGGTTAGCGATTCGTCGTATTGGTTGGGCTTTTACCATCAAGACTTTTATTGCGGTATTTTGTGTATCGTTCTTTTCCGATATCACACCATTGTTTATTTCCCTGAGTGACATACACCCACTGTACGCTGGTGGAGCAGGTGGCTTGCTGATGGGGGTTGGCTTCCTAATGCTATTCCGTCACAACGCGAGCTTGGGGGGCTTGAATATCCTTGCCCGTTATCTGAGTGAAACCCGTGGAATCTCTATTGGCAAGTTCCAGATGGCGGTGGATAGCATTGTCTTGTTCTTGTCTTTGTTTATCGTCGATCCATGGCTTATCGTGATTTCTATCTTAGGGGCTGTGGCACTTAATTTTATTCTTACAGTGAATCACAAACCGGGTCGTTACCTCGTACAACCCTAATCCCGTTTGCCAATAGCGTACACTCAGGTATCATTCCCGCTCTGACTAACCGGAGCTCACGAGCGGGACCTACTTTGCGTCTAGATCAATATATTTCTCAAGCGACTTCTTTAAGCCGCAAAGATGCCAAGACGGCCATTAGCGTCGGTAAAGTGCAGGTAGACGGTGTCGTCGTACGCAAAGGCAATAGCAAAATCGCCCCAAGCGCACTAGTTACCCTAAATGGTGAGCCGTGCCAGATCGCTGGTGAGCGTTATCTGATGCTACATAAGCCAGCCAACTATTTGTGTGCTACCGAAGACCCCACTCAGCCCATTGTATTGGATTTACTACCGCAAGAATGGCGCAACCAAATAAAGATCGTGGGGCGACTTGATAAAGACACCACAGGGCTACTATTACTCACCACCGATGGTCAATGGCTACATCGCATTACCTCCCCTAAACATCATTTGCCAAAGCGCTATCGAGTTTGGTTAGCTCGTCCCATTGAGGATGAGCAGCTTAAGCAACTTGAACAAGGGATATTGTTACGTTCAGAATCCAAGCCGACTCTTCCGGCAAAGGTGCAACGGATTACACCCCAAGAGGTGTTATTAACGATTGAAGAAGGGCGTTATCATCAAGTAAAGCGGATGTTTGCTGCGGTAGGTAATCATGTCGAGGGTTTGCATCGGGAGGCCATAGGTGAGTTGACCCTGGCAGACTTGTCCGAAGGTCAATATCGTGAGCTAACTCCCGCAGAGATTTCACTATTCCACTCCTAAATAGGATGCTACTTATGTCAACAGAATTGTCATTAGATCAACGTATTGCACTTTTAGCTGCACCGGATCAAGAACGCTTAGGCTATTTTGTGAACACTGTCAAAGCCACGGGACAGGTATGGACATTGGAAAACGAGCAAGGATTTGTCATGGTTGAAACCGATGACGGCGACTGCGTCATGGTATGGCCGGATGCAGATTTCGCTGCCCAGTGGGCCATTGAAGAATGGGAAGATTGTGAGCCGGTAGCTATTTCTCTTGATACCTTTAAAGGGCAGTGGCTGCCAAGTCTGTTGCAAGACAGTATTACGTTGGCAGTATTTCCAAATATTGACGATGAAGGCAAGCTGACTAGCGCCGAAGAGATGACTGCGCTGCTTGGTTAACAGGTGACTGACGATGAAAAATCAACGTTTGGCGAGTGAAATCCTGGCGGAAGTAGACAGGTTTTTACAACAGCAAAAGTCGATAATGATCGCGGTGAAAGATACCGCTGGGGAGCCCTTGGCATCCTACGCACCTTTTGCCCGAGTGGGCGAGTCTTTGTACATATTGGTTAGCGAGTTGGCTAAACATACGCAAGCTTTGTTTGTCTCTGATGTGGCGTCTGTGTTACTGGTAGCTGATGAAGCTGCTACCGAGCAAATTTATGCCCGCCAAAGATTACAATACGAAATGTCCGTGTCCCCGGTGGTTCGGGGGAGTGATAGCTGGCAATTAGCTTTTTCCGCACTCGCAGAACGACATGGAGAAATTGTTGAACAGCTGGGGCAGTTAGCAGACTTTCATATGTTTGCGCTTACGCCGCTATCAGGGCGTTATGTAAAAGGATTTGGCCGCGCCTATGAGTTGTCTCAGCATTCATTAGTGGGTAAAGATTTAGATCATTTGACACGTTAACTGTCTAGCAACGTGAGCATTTGCAGTAGTAAAGGATTTGATATGAGTAAACGTCAGGCAAATCGTGAAGAAGTTGTTTCACGCATACTGGAAGCAGCAGAAATTGAATTTGGGCTGAAAGGTTTCAAAGGTGCCAGTTTGCAAGACATTGCGACCAGGGCAGAGCTGCCTAAGCCTAATATTGTTTATTATTTCCATTCCAAAGAAAATTTGTATAAGGAAGTGCTAAGCAATATTGCGGAGTCTTGGAACGATTTGTTCGATAAGGCGACTAGTGAAGATGATCCGGCAACCGTATTAGACAGCTTCATTCGTACCAAATTGAAACAAAGCTTCGCTAGTCCTCGTTCTTCTCGTATTTTTGCGCAAGAAGTTATTCAAGGAGCACCGTTTATTGGCGAGAACCTACGCACAGAAGTGAGTACGTGGTTTCAATCCCGTGTGGCAGTGTTAGAGAGTTGGATGGCGGCTGGCAAAATGCGGACTTTGGATGCCACCAGCCTTATTTTTATGATTTGGGCGACCACTCAGCATTATGCAGATTTTGAGGCACAAATTCAGGCCTTAACGGGGCGTGATGTTATGTCAGAATCGGATCAGCAGCGTGTAGGAGATACCGTGTGCGACATTATTCTTAGTGGTTGCGGTCTTCAGCGCCCCAGTTCGTGCTGATTATCTCCCATGTAAACGAGTTACTATTGTTGCCCACCAAATGACTAACTTTCTGGTCGGTGGGCATGAATATGTTGTATTAATGCTCGTAATTTTGCTGGTTTCGCTGGTTTCGGCATGTAAGTCACGCCTAATTGCTGACACTGTTGTGTCAGTTCCTCGCTTCGCACTGCGGTGATCAGCACGGCAGGAATATCCAGCGCAAAATGCTGACGTAGATGAGTGATCAAGCTTAAACCATCTTGATCCGCCCCTAGTTGATAATCGACCAGCAGTAACTCGGGGGTAGCTTGAGTTTTTGCGATTAACACATCCTCAATATTATTGAACAACTGATACTCGCATTGCCATTTCTTGAGAAGGGTTTCCATCGCTGCGAGATTTTTATCATCATCATCAATACACCACACGTGGCAAAAATATTGTCCAATTGGCGATGTCGGCAAGGTATCCGCAGAGGTAGTATCTGCGGCTGATTCAGCTGCTAGAGCGTGGGGAACCATAATACTGAAACAGCTGCCTTTATGGGGTACCGAGCGAACGGTTGTGGTCAGTCCGAGGATACGCTGCATGCGGCGTACCAGACCGAGACCAAGTCCGATACCTTGTTCGCGATTATTTTCCCAGCGATAAAAATCATCAAATACTTTACTTTGTTCTGCCTCAGGAATACCGACACCCGTGTCCCATACTTGAATCAATACTCCCTGTTGCTTTGGTCGTGCGGTCACTAATACACGCCCGCGTTGGGTATATTTTACTGCATTAGAAACAAAGTTCTGTACGATGCGACGTAAATAAATCGGGTCACTGTGAACACGGCAAGGGCGGATATGCGTAGAAAGTTGGATACCTTTGTCTGCGGCAATCATGCCGAACTCTTGGATAATAGGAGCGAGAATCGGCGCGATATCCGTATCAATTAGGCGCGGTTTAATTGCGCCTTGGTCAAGCCTAGCGATTTCCAATAGGGTCGAGATTAGCGTTTCTGTAGAGTCCAAAGAATCAGCCAAGCGCTGTAGGGTCACATGGTCATCTGGTTCGAGTTTACTGTCTTGCAATGCCCCCATATACAGTTTGGCGGCGTTCAAGGGCTGCAGAATATCGTGACTCGCTAGGGCGAGAAACTCGGTTTTGGAGGCGTTTGCCCGCTCTGCTTCCGCTTTAGCGGTCATGAGTTCTTGTTCTGCTTGGGCGCGACGTTGTATTTCCTGTATCAACTCGCTATTAATGCTTTGTACCTCTTGGGTACGCGCCATGACCCGCTTTTCTAAGTCAATGTTGCTTTCCTGAAGTGCCTGCTGAATTTCGATGTGTTCGGTCACATCAGTAAAACTGGTAACGAAACCACCGTCAGGTAAAGGATTACCCACCATCTCAATCACCCTGCCATTGGCACGGCGACGTAAAAAACGATGGGCGGTTCCTTTGCGTAAATGCTCCAAACGTTTGTTGACCAATTCTTCCACTTCGCCAACACCACACTCGCCGTTTACTGCGTTGTAGCGGATCAGTTCTTCCACTGGCAAACCAATTTTAAGCATCCCCTCTGGATAGGGATAAAGAGACATATAGGTCTTATTCCAGGCGACCATACGCAAGTCTTTATCGACCACGCTGATACCTTGGTCAAGATTATCCAGAGAAATAAACAGCAAATTCTGACTAAACTGGATGGCTTGAGTGGTTTCATCCAGATAAGTCACCATCTCTTCCACACGGATCTGTTTATCAACCAAGAGAGAAGTAATGATGGTGCGTGCCGACGAACCACCTAATACACCACCAAGCACGCGCTCACAATAATCTATGAAAAGACGGTTGGGTGTCGCATTGGCGGGTAACGGATCGCTGTAGGTTGTTTCAAAGTTACGAATGACTTCTCGACATTTTTGTTTGCCAAGAAAGGTTTCCAACAGGACAAACAGATCGCTGTTGATCGCCTTACTTTTTGGTTTGAAAAAGCGGTTTTCGATTTCTGAGGTTGGATTAACAAATGCGGTGGCCTGAATACGATCAACAAATCGTTCCGTGGACAATAATGAGCCGACAATGTAACCGACGATATTCACGATCAAGCTAATTAAGGCGCCATAGCTAATAAGTTCGGAGTGGGTTCTGGCGTCGCCAATATTCCAGTCCACATTAGAAATCACCGGCAACATCATCCATAGCAACCAACAAAGAAAGCCGAGGGTGAGGCCAGCGTAGACGCCGTAGGCATGGCCCCGTTTCCAATATAGTCCCCCTAAGACGGCGGGCAAGAGTTGTAACACCAATGAAAAAGCAATCAGCCCCGTCCCTGCTAAGGACTCACTATTTGCCATTTCCTGATAGTAGAGGAAAGAGAGCGCCAAGATACCTGCCATTGCAATACGGCGGATAGTAAGAATTCGGCGACGGTAGATTGGTAAAGCTGCGTTATGGCCAGTGCCCCGGGCGAGCATGATAGGTAAAACCACATCATTGGAAATCATGATGCTTAGGGCAAACGTTGCAATGATGGCCATCGCCGTAGTGGCTGACATCCCCCCAAGAAATATCAGCATCTGCAGTGGTAGGTTGTCTGACTGTAGAGCAAACTGAATAACGTAGGTATCCGCATTAATTTCAGCTGGGAATAGACTTTGTCCCACAATCGCTATAGGTGGAATCACACAGGCAAAAATCAACAGGTACAGCGGAAACACCCAGCGGGACATACGCGATTGGCGATGATTTTGATGATCGACTACTGTCACATGAAACTGTCGTGGCAGGCATATCACCGCTACTGCGGCCATAGCGGTTTGCATCAAAAACGGAAACGAAAGAGTTTGCTCAAGATTCCATATCTGCGGGTCGAAGCGAGTATGCCAGTTATCAACGCTAATATCTTGGCTCGCCATCAGCGCCACTATACCCACCGCGACAATAGCGACTAATTTAAACAAAGATTCCGCCGCAATCGCTAGCATCATGCCGGAGCGGTACTCGGTTACTTCGACCTTGCGAGTGCCGAAGAGCATGGCAAACACACCGATCATAAAGGTGGCGATCATGACCACAGCGCTAGCGGAGCTTTCGTTTTGATTTACAAATAGGGCGAAAGTGGACCCGATTGCTTTAAGCTGTAGGGCGATGTAAGGGATAACAGCCAACATAGCAATGAGGATAACCAATGGCGCCGTCATCGGGCGCTTGCCATAGCGGGAGGAAATAAAGTCGGCTATTGAAGTGATATTTTGTTTATGACTCACCGTAATGAGCTTGCCAATAAAAGGGTAGGCAAACAGGTAGAGCAAAATTGGCCCAAGTAGGATCGGCAGATAGCTCCATCCGGAACGGGAGGCTTCACCGATGGCGCCATAAAACGTCCAAGCAGTACAGTAAATAGCCAGCGATAGACTGTATACAATTGGGTGGCGTGTTAAGCGTCTAGCAATGGAATTTTCTTTATCGCCCCAAAGAGCAATCCAAAACAACCCCAGCATGTAAAGGATGGCAAGAATTATCCAGAAGAATGTCATGATGGTTCCACAGCCAGTTTGGGTAACGGACAATGTATCATAATCTCGAAGACGCTCCTCTACTACTAAGGTGGCAAACTCTTCTACGGCATGATCCGTTCTTGATTTGCTGCAATCTGTGTGGCGTTTGTCGTTTCTAAGGTGGTCATCAGGAAAACAGATAAGTATGATGGAAGTCTAAATTCACTGGAGGTCAGCCTCCATTACAAAAGCGAGCAGGAGTTGACGATGCAAATCGCCCCAAATACCGTTGTCAGTATGCACTACACTTTGACCGACGAAGGTGGTCAAACCTTAGATTCTTCCGTTGGTTTAGAGCCGTTAGTATTTCTGAGCGGTGCGCAAAATATTATCGAAGGGCTAGACAAAGCGCTTCAAGGCAAAGTGGCTGGTGATACGTTGAAAGTAGAAGTCGCTCCTGATGAAGCCTATGGTCCAAAGCGTGAAGAATTGATTCAAGTTGTGCCTCGTGAAAACTTCCAAGGCATTGATGAAATTGAAGTTGGCATGCAGTTTATGGCGCAGACTCCAATGGGTCAGCAGCCTGTTATGGTAATTGGTGTCGCCGATGATGGTATCGAACTAGATGGTAATCATCCGCTTGCCGGCAAGACATTAAACTTTGATGTGGAAGTGGTTTCCGTGCGTGAAGCTTCTGCCGAAGAAATCCAACATGGTCATGTACATGGCGAAGGTGGTCATCACCACTAAGTTGGTATTTCGTTATTGAAAATAAAATGCCCACTGTGATGTGGGCATTTTTTTGTCTACAGATTTTGTGATGTGTTCGCGCCAAGGCGCTAAGAGCACTTATTTAGTTGGCAGAGATGCTGCTGGCGTGGCTTTCGCGTTCTGAACGAAGTGTGCTACTAATTTAATAAAGTATTTAGTTACGGATAACGTTGTTTTACCCAATCCGTCTAAAAGAGAAATGATAGCTTGAGCCCGTTCAGCTTGGGCGATTGCCAAGTCACGATCTAGGTCAGATAAGTATTGGAAGTCTGCTTGTTTGATTAGATCAGCGGTAGTTTTATTCATAGTGTCCTCACAGTTGTAGACATGTGCTCAGTTGATGAACACATGTTAACTATGGGACTCAGATTAAAAAAGCGATATATATTGCGCTTATAGTTGAGTTAAATTCATCAATCAGGAATGACAAACTGCTTGTACGAGTGGATCATCTTGGCCAAGTTTCTGCCAGTTTTTGTCCAGAGAGTTGGTAGTGGGGAGCTCAAACTGATTCGTGAAATCGGCGCGGGCAGCTTGTCCACAGTGAATCACTTGTGGGACGCGTTTTGCCATAGAGCGTCGTTCAAAGAAATACAAATCCACTAAAACAATATCTGGATTAAGTTTATTGACTGCTGCGTTATCTACATCGGCAGCAATAAAGCGGGTGGTTTGTGGGTATAACATGCTCCATGGACGAAGCAGTGTCTCTTCTTCAACCGTTTTGACAACCTCAACGCCGGTAGGAAGTAGGCTTGCTTGGTGATCGTACCAAGTGTACTCCGCTTGAATTTGGAAGCCGAGCATACCGATGCCTGCAAACGTTGGGATCAGCCATTTCGGAGATTTTTGTAGGGTAATTTTACGAAGGAACAAAGCGATCCCGGCACCAGCCAGACCCGCACATACGGTTGCAATTAATTCCCAAATCATCGTCTTTACCTTCTTGTTATAGTTATTACTTACTCAAGGAGAAGGCGGAGCCACTATATGTGGCCCCGCCCAAGTCTCAACCTAAGGCTTAGTGATCAATTGCTTGACCGGCACCTTTAGGGTAACGCACGCTTTCTACCAGTTCTTGGATATCAGCTGGTACTTCTTCTGTCATACCAGATACGATGAAGGCTACCGCGAAGTTAATCACTGCACCAATCGCGCCGAATGATAGAGGAGACACACCGAAGATCCAGTTGTCAGGTGTATTCGCTAGCATGTTTGTTTCAGGGATGAAGAACCAGCCTAGGTACGTAAAGATGTACACTAGAGTAGAACCAAGGCCTGCCAACATACCGGCGATAGCGCCTTTGTTGTTCACTTTCTTAGAGAAGATACCCATCATAAGCGCAGGGAAGATAGAGGCTGCGGCGATACCGAATGCCAAAGCTACTACCTGTGCGGCGAAACCTGGTGGGTTCATACCCAAGTAAGTAGCTACTATGATAGCGACAAACATGGAGATACGTGCTGCAGTTAACTCGCCTTTCTCTGAAATGTCAGGATTGATCGAACCTTTGATCAAGTCGTGACTTACTGCAGAGGATATCGCCAATAGTAGGCCTGCTGCGGTAGATAGTGCTGCAGCTAAACCACCGGCGGCGATCAAACCGATAACCCAACCAGGTAGGTTGGCGATTTCTGGGTTCGCCAATACTAGTATGTCACGGTTAACCACTAGCTCGTTACCAGCCCAACCACGAGATGCTGCTTCCTCTTTGAATGCTGCAGTGTCGTTGTAAAGTTGGATGCGACCGTCACCGTTTTTATCTTCGTACTTAATAAGACCAGTTTGTTCCCAAGTTTGCATCCAAGTAGGGCGTTCGTCGTATTGGATAGCTTGTTCAGTTGGACCATCTGGGTAGATGGTGGTTAGTAGGTTCAAACGAGCCATAGACGCTACTGCAGGCGCAGTTAGGTATAGCAAAGCAATGAACACTAGCGCCCAACCAGCAGACCAACGAGCATCGGCTACTTTAGGTACCGTGAAGAAACGGATGATAACGTGTTGTAGACCTGCAGTACCAATCATTAGAGATAAGGTAAACAGAACCATGTTCACTTTATTGTCCACATCTGCGGTGTAGTCATTGAAACCTAGCTCGCGAACAACTTCATCCAATTTCTGTAGCAAAGGCACACCGGATTGTGTGTGTTCAGAGAACAAGCCGATTGCAGGGATAAAGGTGTCAGTTAGCTGAAGGGAAATGAATACCGCCGGAATGGTGTATGCCACGATTAGCACACAGTACTGAGCCACCTGAGTGTAGGTAATACCTTTCATACCACCTAATACTGCGTAGAAGAATACGACTACCGCTGCGATGATTAAGCCGGTTTCTTTATCTACTTCCAAGAAGCGAGAGAAAGCTACACCTGCACCAGTCATCTGACCGATTACGTAAGTAACAGAAGCGATGATCAAACAGGCAACGGCCACTAATCGTGCTGTACGACTGTAAAAGCGGTCACCGATAAAGTCTGGCACGGTAAACTTACCGAACTTACGTAAGTAAGGAGCAAGTAGCATAGCCAACAGTACGTAACCACCAGTCCAACCCATCAAGAAGGTCGAGTTGGCATAACCACCGGCAGCGATCAAACCTGCCATAGAGATAAACGATGCGGCAGACATCCAGTCAGCGGCTGTTGCCATACCATTCATCACCGGGTGCACACCACCACCGGCAACGTAGAACTCTTTAGTGGAGCCTGCGCGTGCCCAGATAGCGATACCAAAGTAGAGTGCAAAAGATGCACCTACGAATAACAAGTTAATTGCGAATTGACTCATGGTAATTACTCCTCAAGCCCGAATTCTTTGTCTAGCTGATTCATACGCCATGCGTAATGGAAGATCAGCGCGATAAAGCTAAGAATAGAACCTTGTTGAGCAAACCAGAACCCTAGGTCTGTTCCCCCGATTTCAATGCCCGAAAGCATTGGGCGTAGCAGAATACCACCACCATAGGACACCAACGCCCAAACGACGAGGCTACCTAAGATCAAGCGAACGTTCGCTTGCCAGTACTTTTCTTGGTTTTGAGTATGATCTGACACGGTCGATCTCCTTTTTAGTTATTTTTATTTGCACCTGTAATGTAGCAGTGCCGTGTCAAAGGGGAATTGAGACTTTAGTCGAAACGAGTAAATAATGTGGTTACAGAGTGTGAACAATAAATACAAAAAACGGCCTCAAAGAGACCGTTTGTAAGTAAATTACCCAGTATGCGGTTAATTAGCTAGTCAGTAGACTTAGAGCACGCTTGGAGTCGACATTCGCTTGTGCTTGAACCGTTAGCGAAGACTGCTCTTGAATACGACTGATGATTTGCTCGGAAACAGCCGCAGCAAAATCCGTATCTGTAATCCGGGAGCGGCTGGCAGAGGCGGCTTCTTGGCCCTGTAGCAAGGCATCAACCCGACTGCTAAAGGCATTCTGAGTGGCGCCTGTTTCAGCTTGCATAGTGCCAAGGTTATTCAGGGTTGTATCAATGGCATCCAATGCTGCCCCCAGTGTAGCTGGATCACTGATATTTATTCCTGTCAGACCCGATGCACCTAAACTGTTGTTGAGGTTGTAAGTCGTTACCCCAACGATATCAGCCCCTTGTGTACCCACTTGAAAGTCCATCTGACCATCTTGAGTAAGCAAAGATTGCCCCGCAAAATTCGTATTGTCGATGGTGTTTTGAATATTAGCCATCAACTCATCGGCTTGCTTTTGTAGCGCTTGGCGGTCATTGGCTGTGTAGATGCCGTTGCCTGACTGCAACGCAAGTTCACGTAACGCTTGTACGTCATTGGTGATGCCGGATAACGCTCCGTCTATGGTTTGCGTTACCGAAATTCCAGACATGCCATTGGCAAAGGACTGAGCAGATCCATCAATTTCAGAGGTAAGGCGATTAGATATCTGTAACCCCGCCGCATCGTCAGCAGCACTATTAATACGACTACCACTAGCCAAAGCTTCGGAAGACGATGCCAAGCTCTGGGTGGCGGCACTGTTAACGTAGGACGAACCTGAAATACTGATACTCATAACACTTCCTCCTTTGAGATAGTTTGAGTATAGAGCAGTCAGCGCTAAATAGAGAGATCTTGATCAGGAAATAACCGATTTTTTGTCATTTTCTGCTCCCGTGATTAGATTTTTTATCCAGCGTAAACCATGTCGTATATCTTCTTGAACCATTAGCAAAACCGGAATCAATATTAGAGTAATGGCGGTCGCAAATAGTATTCCATACGCCAGCGATACAGCCGCAGGCACAAGCATTTGTGCTTGTCGTGACGTCTCTCCCAAGATTGGAATTAATCCGGCATACGTCGTTAATGATGTCAGTAGCACTGCCCGTAAACGCCCTTGGCATGACTTAAAGATGGCTTCTTTGGTGGCAATGCCCTCGGCTCTTAGTTCGTTATAGCGGGATGTCAACAGCAGGCTATCGTTTACCACTACACCGCTCAAGGCAATGATCCCGTTCAAAGATAAAATACCAAGAGAAAGGTCATTAAACCAATGGCCGAGAAGTGCACCGATAATACCGAACGGGATCGCCATCATGATGATCACGGGTTGAGAATAGGACTTTAACGGGATTGCCAGCAGTCCATAAATCAGCAGCATGGCAAGCGCAAACATCTGGATCATGGAAGATTGGGTTTGTTCTCGCTGTTCCGCTTCACCGGAGAAAAAGATATCAACACTTGGGAAACGTTGCGTCATCTCCGGCACCACCGCATTCTTCAAGTAGGTCACTACCTCGGTGGAAGACATGACATCTTTGTCTACTTCTGCCGATAGGTAACGGGAGCGTTTTCCGTTAATTCGAGTAATACGAGTCTCAGCCACCTCTGGTTGTAGGCTGGCGACGCTACTTAACGGCACATAAGTGCCATCGCTAAGGCGAATTAGAGTGCTCATCACATTGGCTGGGCTTTCTTTTTCACCCTCGGGGTAGCCGATGCGAACTTCTATTTCCGCATTGTCCCGCTGGTATTTTTGTACCACTTGACCGTCAAAGTTACGTGCCACTTGACCAGCAAGATCGGAAGTAGAGAGACCCAAAGCACGCCCTTGAGCATTGAGTACAAACGCGAGACGGGCTTCAACAGGTGCATCGTTTTCTTCTATGCCCGTTACAGCTGGGAGGCCAGCAAGTTTTTCCATAAACTGCCCCATGGCACCATTTAACAGCTGAGCATCATTCCCCCGAAACTCTACCCGAAGGGCATCGACGGTTTCTCGCTGGCTTCTGATACGTAGCGAACTGACACCTTCCGGCGTGCCAGCTAGCTTTTGCCAAAGATTGGCAAATTCTCTAGCAGAGTAGGAAGCGTCTTCATCTAACTCAATGCGTAGACTGCCACCTTGGTCTCCGCTAGAGGTAACTTGCAGGTTTAGAATCCCTGATTCGCCAGCGCCTTTGCGTAACTGCTCATCGGTTTTGCGTGCGGTTTGCTCTAGCAACATTAGCGCTTTATGGGTTTGACCGTAACTCACATCGTTGTACATAGAAAGGGATGCACGCACCGTATCACCGGGAATGCTAGGGAAGAAGCTCATGCGAATGGCCCCAGTAAAGGGCATGCTAATAACGAGACCAAAGATTGCCACGAACACCAGGGCGACGGCGTAACGATGATGGATAGAGAACTCGATTGCAGGGCGGTAGAGTACGCGACTAAACCACAGTAAGCCACTATCAGCCCCGTGTTGGATAGCCCCCCAAACGATCGAAAAAGGATTGCTAGATTTACGGCGATGGGTATTTAAGTGGGCTAAGTGAGCAGGCAAAATCAGCTTTGACTCGATGACCGACAAGACCAAACAAATGGCGACGACCGTTGCAAACTGGGAATAAAGCTGTCCCATTCGACCTTCGATATTGGATAGTGCCCAGAATGCGGCAACCGTGGTAAAGACCCCAAACAGGGTGGGGACGGCTACGCGCAGGGTACCCTTGATGGTATTGGCCAGAGTATCACCTTCTTCCTTACGTACCGAGTAGACGCTTTCCCCTACCACAACAGCATCGTCTACAACGATCCCCAGCGCCATAATAAAACCGAAGGTAGTAAAGAGGTTTAGACTAAGGTTAATACTCTCGATACCCATAAAATAAAGCGTACCGAAGAAAATAAACGGTAAGCCCATTGCCACCCAAAAGGCCACGGTAATGTTCAAAAATACCGCCAGTAAGACGAATACTAACAGCACACCGGTGACGGCATTATTGACCATCAGTTCGAGACGTTGGTTGATGGACTCGCTGCGATCGTACCAAGTAGATAATGAGACGGAGTCGGGTAGACGCCCTGTTGCCATCCATTCATCGATTACCTCTCGGGCGCCTTTTACTGAGTCGGTAATGTCATCAGCGCCGGTGGTTATTACCTGTAATGCCAGGCTTTGATGACCATTGAACCGAGATAAGACAAATTTATCGGTATCGAAGGTGTCTTGGATGATGGCGACATCCCCTAGGGTCAACTGTGCCCCAGTGACTTGGCTAACGACCGGGATCTGGCTAAATTCTTGTTTGAGATAAGCTTGCTGGGAAGCCCGGACATGTAGGTAAAGTGATTCGTTACGAATGGTGGCAACACGCGCAGGGGACGACTCTGCGTTAATTGCATTAGCAATATCGGTTAATGACAATCCGTATGCTTGTAATAGTGAACGATCCACTTCGATTAATATCGTCGGATCTAACCAACCGGTAATGGCGACGGAGTTAATATATTGGTTGGCAAGAAGGTCATTTTTTAACTCAGTCGCTAAATTCTGCAGGGTTCTTTGGTCTGTGTCGCCGTAGAGTTGGATCCATAGGGCGTGTTCTTCCCGAGTTGCTTTGACGGCTGTGGGCGTGTCTGCTTCGTCCGGTAAACCGCTCACGGACTCCAATTTGTCCTTCACATCATCAAGCAAGACATCAATATCGTAACCATCTTGCATTTCAATACTGGTACTAACGCCGGAGGAAGTAGACACTGTGGTTAAGTTTTTAACGCCACTGATACCCTGTAGTGCTTGTTCGAGGGGAATCGCGACACCTTCCTCGGATGCTTGGGCAGAACCACTATCGTAACCAACTGAGATACCAATCCGATTGGGTGACAAGCTAGGAAATGCCTCTTTATTGAGGTCACCCATATTGATGATACCCAGTGCAATTACGAGCACCAGGAGTAAATTGGCCGCTACTGGGTTAGCTGCAAACCAAGGGATAATGCCGCGGGGAGGGTGAATGCTCATTGCTTTTGCCCCGCCACTAGGATGTTGCTATCTTGTACCAAGGGTCTGACTTTTGTGCCAACCAAGTAGCTGTTGTAGGGATGAGTTAATACCTGTTGTTTTTGCGATGCCAACTGGACCGGTGGACGAATATAAATAAAGCGGTTGTCCACAAAGACCGGTGAGGCTGCGAAATTTTTAAGTTGCTGCTTTTCGTCAACATACCAAATCTCGCTTTTTTGACTGAGGCTGGAGTTGGGTAATTGCCATAGCCCATCAATCGTTTTGCCCTGTAGCTGAACCGATACGTAACTACCGGAAAGTAACGGTTGTACTTGATCAAATGGCGCGTCAACTCGTACAAACAATGAGCGTAGGCGACTGTTACTATCTAAATGCTGACTCACACTGGCAACAAAGCCACGCCAAGTAGCGGAACTATCGACACTCTCGACTTGTGCTGGCCAACGCTGTTCCACCATGTCATCAGTAGCGGGTAATTTAAACCAGTCTTGATTGCTGGGTTGCAGTTCGATCATGGCATAGTCGGCGCTATGAATTGTTGCTACCGTAGTATTAGCGTTAATGTACTGCCCTGGTGCAACTTGGGTAGCGGTAATCACCCCATCGAAAGGGGCACGAATGACAAGGTCTTGTTGGCGTTCCCGGGCTAACTGTAGGTTGGCTTGCGCCGCTTTCAATGCTGCTCGTGCGGCAGCTAGTTGGGGTTTTCGTAGTACCAATTCTGACGAAGGTTGCCCTGTTAATCCTGCTGCTTGCCATTCCGCTTGGGCTTGTTGCACTTGTCGTTCTTCTTCTTTAAGTGCTAATTCTGCGTTGGCAACACTATTCTCTGCACTGGCTAAGTTCGCGATAAGTTCTGGATTCTTCAAGGTGATGAGTACAGTGCCTTGCTTGATAAAGCGGCCGACTTCATATTCTTTGCCCAAACTATGTACTTCGCCACTAACCTGAGACGTGAGAGTTAGTTCATAACGTGGATGAGCAATGCCAACTAGATTCACTCGGGCTGAGTGAGGTGTGGTCACCACCTCAACCACGGAAACTTCTAGTGGTGGTTGAGGTGCCGGAGGACGTTGTTGTTTCACTTGATTCTGCTGTGCTGCAATGGCCTGCTGTATATAGACGCCTGCCGCTGCTAGTATGGCCAGCGCAGCTAAGAAGGTGATCCAAGGGAAGGCTTTTCTCATGATTGTGCGATTCCTAAACCAAGGGCTAAACCTAGGTCAATGCGATTTGAAAGTTGTTGGTAATGTAAGGTATCCAGCTGTGCCTGCAGATCGAACAGAGTTTGCTGAGCGCTAATCAGGTCAGTCAGTGACGACAGCCCCGACCGATATTGTTGTTCGGTAAGGCGAAGATCGCTCTCGGCGGTCGCTATGGCACTCGTGGTATGGCCAATTCGGGCAGAAAGAACTTTTTCTTGACCAACGCTGTTATTGATTTCATTTACCGCCGTTAGCAGTGTATCGCGATATTCTTGGTAGCGTTGCGCCACGGCAATATTCGCAATCTCACTTTGCGCCTTGCGCTTCCCACCTTCATAGATTGGCGCTGAAAGCTGTGCGACTAGGGACCAGATGGGAGACACAAACAAGGCGTCGCTAAAGCTGGTGCCACTGTCATTTAAGGCCGCGGAAAGGCTAAATGAGGGTAAACGATTTTTGAAAGTGGCATCTGCGTTCAAATCCGCTGCTTTGATAGCGAGTCGCGCCGCTTGAACATCTGGACGCTGCTCGAGGTTCTGTTCCGGCAATGCCACGATCGGTAAAATGACCAGTGGGTAGGCTGCTGCAACGATGGGTTCAGAAAGTGAATTTCTACCTAGCAGTAATGCTAGCGCTCGTTCTTGAATGGCAATCTCCTCGGCATATTCGGCTAGTGTCGCCTTTGCTTGGGAAGTTTGAGTGCGCGCATTATCCAGACCAGAAAGTGTGCCTAGTCCATTACGATAACGAGCAATAATCAGGTTTTCATTCTTTTCTAGTAACGCCAAGCGCTGTTGCTGAATAGCGTGGGCACGGTTTGCCGCCACTAATCCCAGCCAGCGTTTCATCACATTGCCAACGAGACTTGCTCTTGCGCCGTCATAAGTGAGTTTTTCCATGGCTAGGGAGACGTCCGCTGCGGCGTTACTATCGGCTAGGCGTTGCCAAATATCGATTTCCCAACTGACATTGATCCCCGCTTTGTAGGTCGTGGAGGTGCCATCATCTTCTGTGGCGGACAAGGATGCGGACGCGGTTGGTAATTGTCCTGCGCCAGCTTGTCTTGCGCTCCAAGTGCTGGACTCCACTGCAAGGCGGGATTTTTGCAAACTGGGATTGGCCGTTAAAGCTTGCTCGACCAAGGAAGATAATTCTTGGGATTGCATCAAATCCGTGAGCAATACGGTTTGTTGCAGTCCAGAGAGTTCTAGATTTTCCACTTGCTGTTGCGCGTCTTGAGTTATGGATCCAGCTTCAGACTGATAGTCATGACGTTCGGGAGCAATATTGGCACATGCCGTCAGTAGGCTTGCCAATGATAGGGTCACAGTCAATTTCGACAAGGAGCGATGCATAAACTTCCTTTTCCGCCAAGTGGGTTTCTCTGGTACGCAGATGATAAGAATAACGGATCAATTGTGACCGTTGGAGTGGCCTTGCACTCCCTTTACAATAGTTCCTCAATATATTGTATAAGTATTGTCTAAAGCTACTAGAAACTAGGGGATATAGAGTTTGGCTTGGTTTGTTTACATGATTCGTACCGCAGCTGGGACCTTGTATACTGGCATCACCACCGACGTGCAACGCCGTTTCAACGAGCATGAGCAAGGGGGGCGGCTAGGAGCGAAATATCTACGAGGTAAAGGACCACTGCAATTAGTCTGGCAACAGAGCGTCCCAGACCGACGTGTGGCGAGTCGCCTAGAACTCCACATCAAACGCTTGTCAGCTCAACAAAAGCGCGCCATGATTGCCAATGGTAAGATGATTGTATTGGATAACGACTAAGCTAGAAGTTATTGGCCGTTATCATCACAGGAGTAATTATGATCAGTCACATCGACCATGTCGTGTTAACCGTGCAGGATATTGACCGAGCCGTTGCATTTTATGTGCGGGTACTGGGTATGGAAGAGATTGAATTTGCTAATGGCCGAAAAGCTGTTCGATTTGGCCAACAGAAAATCAATTTCCAGACCCTAGGGCAGGAACTTCGCAACCACGCATTGCAAGGTTCAGGGGATATTTGTTTGATTTCCACTTGGCCGATCGACGTGGTTGTCGGACATCTTCGCGAACAGGGCGTTACTATTTTAGAAGGGCCGGTGAGCAAAACGGGCGCCGTCGGTGAGATCACGTCGGTTTATTTTAATGATCCAGACCAAAATCTGATAGAAGTGTCCACATACAACTAGCGGGGCTTAACCGTTAGTGCTTCGTACACAGTTCCTTGATGTGTTTTATGTGTTGTTGCCAGTAATCTGTTGTGCCGAACCAAGGAAAGGCTTTGGGGAACGCTGGGTCTTGCCAGCGCTGGGCAAGCCAACCTGCGTACTGTATATGTCGTAGTAGTTTTAACAGTGGGATCAGCTGTAATTGCTTAGTGTCGAAGTCCATAAACGAACCATAGCCCTCTAGAATCTCACTCATGACTTCCGGGGCCTGGGTCCCCATCAGCATCCACAAGTCTTCAACTGCAATGCCTAAACGGCAATCGTCAAAATCAATCAGACAAGCGGCTGATTCGGATATCAGAATATTACCCACATGGGCATCCCCATGAATCAGAAATTTGGGATAGGAATGGTAATCGGCCATGTCTTCCGCAAAAACGTGTTGTGCCTGTTCTACCGCGCTGAGGTAGTTAGCTTGAGCTGCGATAGGAAGTAGTTTGCTGGTAAGTACTTGTTGAACAGCTTGGTCAATACGCTGGGACGGTGATAAATCAGGGCGTTGGCAAACGACCTTGTCGTGACAAGCTTGGTGTAACTGACCGATGCTTTCACCAATTTGGTAAAGATGATCAAGATTGTCGGGTTCGGCATTGCGACCAACTACCTGTTCAAATAAAGCAAAACGATAGCCCTTTATTTGCTGCAAGTATGTGCCATTTACGGCAATTGGAGTAGTGACGGGGATGCCGATTTCATGCAGTCGCGCGAGTATATCCAGTTCTTCCAGACATTGCACATCTAGCCAGCGTTCTGGGCGATAAAACTTGATGATAACAGGGGAGCTGTCTTCTATACCTACTCGAAAAACACGATTTTCGTAGCTATTGAGTTCAGTTACCCGAAAATCGCTAAACTTGCCACATTGCTCCACTGCATCGATCACCAAATCAGGGGTGAGGCTTTGGAACGCCATATTGGCTTGTATTGTGCCCATGAATTACAAGACCCCGAGACGTTTTTTCAAGGTGTATTCTTGAGCTTCCGTCAACGGTGATGCTTTGCCTTGTTTAATCAAGCGGTTCCAAGTCTGCCAAGATTTGATGGCTTCGCCCATATGATTACGGGTGACGTACTGCTGTACTTCGATACGGAACGAGTTAGTGACGGCAACGGGGCTCGCTTTACCAATAATACGCAGACGAGTGAGAGATCGTTTAAATTTCTCGCCATACTTCTTGCCGTCGGCTCCACTGGCAATTAGGGCAGTAATGGCCTGAAGATGGTCATAGTACATATCAACTTTTTCGTTGGCGGTGTCTCTACTAACACGAATAACCCGTGAGTAGGCTTGTTCAGCGGTTTCCCAGTCCTGGATTTTTGCGCTTAAATCCCCTAATCGCTTACTACGTTCCGCCGAGCGAGGTGAAACTTCTAAGACGGATTTCATTGCCGCTTGGGCGCTGGCGTAGTCCTCAAGCATCTCGTGGGCATCCGCCAACAAGTCGTAAGCAGACAAGAAATGGCGGCTTAACGTAATCGTTTGTTCAAGGTTTTTAATCGCAGCGGCAATGGCGCCAAGTTTCAGCTCGCATTGGGCGATACCAAAATGGGCCCAAGCCAAGTTCTTATGACGTTGCACGATCAACATGTAGTGGGTCTTGGCTTCTTTATACTGCCCTTTGGAGTACAAGGCTTCACCAATTGACTTCAAGCATAAGCTACCATAATTGGGGTGGTGCTTCATGATATGCTTTGCTTCTTCCTGAACCTCGTCCCAATGTTGCTTTTTGCGTGCTTCATTAAGCTTGGTAAAAGCCTTTTTCTGTTGTACTACCCGATTAAAGCGGCGAAAAAAGGCCTCTGGCGGGAAAGGTTTAACTAAATAGCTATCAGGCTGATACTCAAGCACACTGACCACCGCCTCATAGGCGGTATCGGCGGTGATCATAATGAAAATTGTGGAATGGTCTAGGGAGTAGGTCTTGCGAGTGACTTCTAAAATCTGCTGACCATCGATGCTTCCACCTAAATTGTAATCCGATAGGACAATGTCATAACGCCCTTCAAGAATGCGTTTTATGGCTCCCTGACCGGAAGGCTCCACATCAATCTTGGCATACCCCATGGAAGCCATAAGGGATTTGAGCATGATGCGCATTTCGCCCAAGTCTTCGATGATCAACACGCGCTTTTTATCGTTGCCAGCGGGTTTATTACTTCCTTGTTTAATTACGTCGGTGAAATTCGGTACGGTTACTTCTGCCACGGGATCTCTACACTTCCATTCTCTGTAATCTATCTAACTTTATACCAGATGGGACAAGGCGATAAAAGCAAGTAAGTTTATTTAATATGGTTGTGGTCAACGGGGGCTTATTGATCCACAACATTTATTGATACAGAAAGTGTAGTGTTTTTGTAACCAGTTACCGCGTTTCGTCAGAATAGCCGATCAAGAGACCTTCAAAGTAAATAACGCCACGCAACGTTGAGTTAGGTGCAATGTTCCGTCTTGCTGCTTAATTTCCCTGGTGCTGTAAAGCTGATCGCCAAAGGCGTACCCACAGGGAAGACTGACTCTAAGAGGTTGATCATCGCGATAGAACAGCAGCCATAAACAGTCGGTCGTAGAGTGTTCACCCATTATGACAGAAAGGAAATCTCGCTCCGGGTCATGCCAATCCTCATGACTCATCTGTTGCCCACACTCATTAACCCAACTTACCTGGTGATAAGGGTGATTTTTATACAGGGCATCATCTTGTAAGTGCACCTGAGCCAACATCGGATAGTTGCGACGCAGTTTCAGTAATTGCTGAATGGCTTCCGTTAATTGGCTTTTCTCGGAGTTCTCTTGCCAGTTCAGCCAGGTCAATTCGTTATCTTGGCAGTAAGCATTGTTATTGCCTCGTTGACTGCGGTTTAGCTCATCACCACCAAGTAGGTGGGGAGTTCCTTGACTTAGTAAGAGGGTAGCAATAAAACACAGTTGCTGATTCAGTCGCTGATGATTGATTTCAGCAATCTCGGTATCGCCTTCATGACTGAAATTTTGACTGAGATTCTCACCATGACCATCGCGATTATTCTCGCCATTGGCAAGGTTGTGACGACGGTGGTATGAGACGAGGTCCCGTAAAGTATAGCCATCGTGGTAGGTGATGTAATTGACGCTATGGTTAGCGGGGCGTTTGCCCTTGTGGAAAATATCTCTGCTCCCCATCAGGCAGGTAGCAAAGTCCGCGACCACGCCTTCGTCTCCACGCCAGAAGCGTCGTACGGTATCCCGGTAACGATCATTACATTCTAAAAATGGCACCGGAAAACGCCCTAACTGATAGCCTTCGGGGCCAATATCCCAAGGTTCGGAGACTAGAATAGCCTGACTCAAAATAGGGTCTTGTGCTATGGCGGTCAGTAGCGGGGCGTAAGGATCGAACCCATGATGGGTGCGTCCCAAATCTACGCCTAGGTCGAAACGGAAGCCATCTACGCCCATGATGTTGTACCAGTAACGTAAACTGTCACATACCAATCGGCTCACGATTGGTTGGTAGGTATCTACGCAATTGCCACAGCCGGTGAAATTGAGATAGCGCCCTTGTTCATGGCGATAGTAGGTAGTGTTAGCAAGACCACGGAAGTTTAGCATCGCCTGCTGAAGTTCACCTTCGGCAGTATGGTTATATACCACATCCAAAATGATTTCGAAGCCAGCTTGCCTAAGAGCCGCCACCATAGAGCGAAATTCAGATATCGGGTCTGTAATGGCATATCTATGGTCTGGAGCAAAAAAACTCACTGGGTTATAGCCCCAGTAATTGGTTAACCCTTTCGCAACTAGGTGTGCTTCATCCATAAAACTAAAGCAAGGCATCAGTTGGATGGTAGTAATTCCCAAAGACTTCAAATGGTTAATAGCGGCAGGTTCCGCTAAACCGAGGTATTTTCCTTTTAAATGGTCGGCGATGGGTAACTGTTGAGTGAACCCTTTTACATGGAGTTCGTAGAGACAGCGTTGTTGGGGGGCGACTCGATTTCTAGCTGTTTCAATCGGCTCTAAGGTAGCGGTTACTATGCTTTTGGCAACTAAGTCCGCGCTGTCTATGGAGCAAAACTGGCCGTTATTGTCCATCGCACTGAGGTGAGGGTGGTAACACTGGGTATGAGACAAGGACTTCCCATAGGGGTCGAGCAACAGTTTATTAGCATTAAATACGACCAACTGCTCAGGACAAAACGCCCCGTCGGCCCTGAATCCATAGGCTTGCCCAGCTGTTAGCCCGGAGACTTCGATACTCCAGTAACCACCCGCCTGGCGAAACATAGATAGTTGACCTTGGGGCTGATCTTCACTATCAAATAAACACAGATGAAGCTGTTCGGCTTGATCCGCATATACCGCAAAGTTCACACCAGTTGCTGTAACAACAGATCCTAGCTGGGTAGCAGAACCTACCCCAAATTCGAAATTGCCAAAGAACATGCGGCTATTTTTTCCGTGATGGTGTTGTTGGTTGATACTTCAGCGCAATGGCCGCCAATGGCGGTATGCTAACTAGAATACTCTGCTCACGGCCATGGCTTGGTACCTCTTCGGTTTCATAATGCTCTGGCACTACAAAGCCACTGCCGCACAGATTTTCAGCATCTGAGTTAAATACCAATCGATAGTTGCCAGTAGCCGGTGTGGCGACGCGATATCCTTCATGGGTTAGCGGCGTGAAATTAACCAAGATCACCAAGTGTTCATTACGTTCTTTATTAAAACGGACAAAGGCAATGATCGAATTTTGGTGATCATCATGACTGAGCCACTCGAATCCACGATGTTGGTGATCGAGATGTAATGCGCTTTCTTCCCGATAAAGTTGGTTTAACGCACGGGTAGTTGCTTGTTGTGCCCGATGGAAGTCAATATCCAATTGGTGCCATTGCAAGGTATCGCTATGGTTCCATTCCAAGCCTTGGGCAATTTCGTTGCCCATAAAATTTAGCTTCTTGCCGGGATGGAAGTACATATAGCTAGTGAAGGCTCGTAGGTTGGCGAATTTTTGCCAAGTATCTCCGGGCATTTTGGTGAGCATGGAGCCCTTCCCATGAACTACTTCGTCGTGAGAAATCGGCAAAATAAACTGTTCATCGAAAGCATACACCATGGAAAAAGTTAGCTGACCCTGGTGATGCTGGCGATATAAAGGATCACGTTTTATGTAATCCAGCGAGTCGTTCATCCAGCCCATATTCCATTTGAAGCCAAACCCCAAACCATCCATATGAGTTGGCTTGGAAACACCAGGGAACGCAGTGGACTCTTCGGCGATGGTAAAGCAGCGTGGATGATTTAAATATAGGGTCTCGTTGAGCTGGCGTAAGAAGCGAATCGCCTCGTAGTTGTGGTTGCCCCCGTCAACGTTGGGTATCCACTCGCCATCTTTACGGGAATAATCTAGATACAGCATAGATGCCACCGCATCCACCCGCAGGCCATCAATATGGAACTCGTCTAACCAATAGTTCGCATTGCTGATCAGGTAGTTCACCACATGGTCTTTGCCGAAGTCGTATATCAGCGAGTTCCATTCTGGGTGCCAGCCTTTACGTGGGTCAGGGTATTCATATTGTTTGGTGCCATCAAAATTGGCTAAACCATGACTATCGGCAGGGAAGTGGGCCGGCACCCAATCCATGATGACACCAATGCCGGCTTGGTGAAACGCATCCACCAACGCCTTAAATTCTTCTGGAGTGCCGTAGCGAGAGGTCACCGCATACATGCCAACCGGTTGGTAACCCCATGACCCATCAAATGGGTGCTCCATGACGGGTAACAATTCGATATGGGTGTAACCCATTTCAACCACATAAGGGACGAGTTGTTCTTTTAGCTCAATGTAAGTCAATGAGCGATTGTTTTGTTCCCTACGCCATGAGCCCAAATGCACTTCATAGATACTCATGGGCTGTTCGTAAACATCGCGAATGGGGCGATTCGTCCATTGGTTATCTTGCCATTCATATTGGTTTCGTTCGGGGACGACACTAGCAAAGGAAGGAAATTGCTCGATACGCTTAGCAAACGGGTCGCTACGGTGTGGAAGTAGTTCATCTTCCTGACTGCGTATTTCGAATTTGTAGCGATCCCCTGGTTTTAGATCCGGGATAAATAAGCGCCATACACCATCCCCGTTGGCGGCCATCGGATGTATCCTGCCATCCCAACCATTAAAATCTCCAACTACCGCCACCGAACGAGCAGCGGGGGCGAAGACAGCAAATCTTACCCCGTCAATTGCCAAACGATCTGAAACTGGTGCGCTGCGATGAATCGCGCCTTCACTCAAATACCGGTTGGCGATGTGATGGTCAGGGTCTGAGAAAGTCGTAGAAGCAAACTGATAGGGATCGACTAGGGTGACATCATGGTCGCCGAAGTTAAAGCGAAGACGATAATGGAAGTGCTCGGTTTTTTGGGGCCAGCTAAGTTCAAACAAGCCTTCGTGAGGCGTCGGGAGCATTTTTCCTAGGCTCAGATCCGTATCAATGGCGAGTACTTCGACGCTCAGAGCACCCGGGCGCCAAACGGTCAGCTGTAAGCCACCGGTCTTGATTGGGTGTAAACCCAAACAGCCAAACGGGTCTGAGCAGCGAGTGTTGACGAGATCATTGCGTAGGTCCATGTACTTCTCCAACCAAATTTTGAGTGCAAGTCGGTGGTGCGAGAAGCAGCCACCGATGGAACGCCGATTTAGTGACGTTGCTGACTGTGCAGTTTGCTAACAGCCCATTTCAAATAATAATTTGTGCGACTAGGTGGTAATTGGGCGAATTCATCTAATGCTGCACCTTCTACTTCAACTATCTTACGTTGTTGTACATGATCTGCTGCCGCTTTGGAAACTAAAACCGGTAAATTCACTTCTTCGAGTACGACTTTGCCCTTGTGTTGCTGGCAAAACTGAATAAAAGCAAATAAGCCTTCGAATATGAGACTTTTAAACCAACTCGGGTGAATGTCTGCAGTTAGCTGCTCGATTAGTAAAGCGAAGGTATCTTCACCTGGCGTCATGGATTTCAAAGTGCGCGAACAATCTAGGGTGGTGTTGCTTTGACTATCACCGAACACGATACGCTGTGCTTGGCTTAAACAGTCCCAAAGTGGTAACAGCATATTGTCCGGTAACTTGGTGATCAAACCTTGGGTTTCACGCCATTCAAACCAGTCCACATCGTCGAGCTTTCCGGTTTGCAGATGGATATGTCGATCTACGCTCATGGAAGTGGTGATATGGGCATATTCATGGTGCTGGGTTGTCAAAACATTTTCTAGGGCGCGATAAAGCTCCGAAGGGGAGCAGGTGGCGAGATCTTCGATGGTTGCCTTTTCTTTATTAGGCATCAACTGATAGCAACACAGTTGCGCTAGATTATGCAGGCGTATGGTGCGCACGCCGCTGAAGTAGTCTGGGCTATCTTTAATTAATGTTCCGACCACAGCTATTAATTCGTGGTAAAGCACCAAAGCAAGTCCGCTGTTGGTACTTTGTTGTAGTAGCTGGAATATGTCTTCCTTATCAAGTGGAGAGCTGATACTGAATTCATTGGCGCTACAATCACCGATGACCAAAGTACGTTGGCGCACTGTGATGTCGGCGATATAAGTGGCCAGATCCGTACTCGGTGTCAGCAGTAAAGCGTAAAGACGTCGAGCATCACGCCATCGCTGTTCAATAATAGTGCGTACATAAATGGACTCTAGCACGGTGTTGGCAGTGCAGTGTGGCGTGGTATTAGGCAGTGGTAACGACAGTGCGCCCCGCTGTGCGAGCACGAGCAAAATATCAATCGCCTGTGATAGGGTGGGGTGATCCGTCAGTCGAGCCAGCAAACTGTTGGAATCCAATTCATGGGCGTTAAAGGATTTATCATCCCCTGCTGCCTCAGTGAGCGGCCACGGTGTTTCGTAAACGGGGAGTTTCGGGCTGATCGCAGAATAATCTGGTGTATTCAATCGCATGGAGCGACGGTTACCAGACTTGAAGGCGTTTTTAGCTGACTGGGGTAAAATGCGCAGATCTCCAAACTCTCCCTGCTGTAAACGACGGATAAACTGGTAGAGGTCATCCACACCTGGCATGGAAGCAATCACTTCATCGATGAGTACCGTAAACACGCCATTAGCTGGGTAGTACCAATTATCCGATAGAATGTGTAATTCATTTAGGATGTGACGCTCGAATAGTTTGGGGTCGGCTTTGCGGTAATCCTTATTTTCATTTTGGAACCAAGCCAAACATAAATGGCGTTCGTTGTTGATCAAATAGGTCTGAGACGTGCCCAATGTATACAGGGCGCGACTTGGTCGACCGCTCAAGCCCAACGCCGAGGAGGTGCCTAAGTGACGATACACATCAATCAACTGCTCTGAACTGATGACCTTAATTGGCGCAATTTCATCAATGGTTTGGCATAAGCAACCATTGGCAATCAGCTGCTCCTTGATTTGTTCATTCTTGGTGAGCACCACCAAGGAAATATTCATGCGACGGCGGTTATGTTGGATACGGTGCAGTCCTAGAGGGTCAAGATCATGCTTGGTAATCAGCTCTTCATCGAGTAAGCGGCCAACGATGTAAAGGCTTTGAGCCCAGACCAAAGGTAGGTTGTCGTTTGGTACGCGTTTCTGGCTGCCCGGATTTTCTTTTTCCGCCAAAATGGATTCTTGCGGCACATAGTAAAGTTCTGGAAGTAATCGCTGTCCGTCTTTTTCAACCATCAGCTCTTCAAGGCGATAGCGGTAAAAGTTGGCCCGTTCCCAGTCACCGGCAAACAAACGGTCGATATACAGGTAAGTGAAAAAGAGCGGCCACTCGGATTCAATGTGCTCAAAGTTAATCAGTTCGTCGTATTCATAGTAGATGCGGCTAGGGTCTTCTAATACGGTTTGGTGTCCATCTAGCAAAAACCGCTTACAACCATAGTTGCCAGCAAGCTTATCCATGATTTCTTTGCGGGTACGACGCTTCAACTGCTCGTCATTGACGGCGAAAGCTGGGAAGCTAAGGATACTAAGGATACTAAGTAATGCGCTATCAACCTCTTTCGAGCGAGACTCTTTTGGGAGTAAAGATTCCAACACCGAGCCAGCCCGTGCTACCGCGTCCGGGAAAGAATGGATCACTGCCCAGTCGGGACCTTGTTCGCCAAATAGGTTGAGCCCATCCAGTGCTTCCATCGCGGCTTTCGCCATCCCCACGGAGCTGGCGTTAATTTCCGCTTTACCGTTATTGACCTTATTGCCGCGTTCCCAAATGCCATAGTCGGGGGTGCGGTAGGTGCGCGAGATGTAATAAATCAGGTTCTGAATGAAGTTGAGCTCGTCCTGGGTGTAAATTACCACGCTACCGGCTTTAGTCATCTGTGCCAGCATAAGCAAATAGAAGCTGGTAGCATCCACCTGTAGGTGTCCCCAAGCGTCATCCGCCACGGTCTCTAAGCCCGTTTTGGTATCATATTTGGCGTGTAACGCATCTAACGGGTTCAGCGTGTGTTTAAAACGCTCCACTTTGTGGGCTTGACGCATCATAGCGAACAACAAACCTCGCATCATTTTGATGCAGGCATACTCTAACTCATGGGCGCGTTTGTGGGGATCAGACGCCCGTTTATTCGCTAGGTAAAGGGCCCAAACCGCTTGAATGCTGTAAACATTATCGCGCACCCAAGCATCGGTATAGTTGCCGTGACTATTAATACTTGTGCTTGCTGGGAATAACCCCGTTACCGGATGTTGTCTTGAAAGTATGACGGAATTGACATGGTGATAAAAATCATCGAGCTGTTTTAGATGTTCCGGTGTCATACGTAATGTTCTCTTGGTTGTAGGGCTAGTCGCACAACCTTTACTGCCAAGACCCATGCTAGGCGTGTTCGGTTGAGTCTAGTATCATGCAATTATAAGGCCTGGATGCTGGCTGGCTACCCACCCATAGATATTTTCATCTTAACGGGGAAGCTGGCGTATGCCGTTCAAGCATAAAAGTAAATCATAAAAAGGTGACTTGATGATGACGATGTCCTGGCGTCCAGGAGTGGCAAGCTGGAGTTTTGTGTTTTTTGTTGTGCTGTTTGCACTATGGCCGGAGCTAGATCTTGTCGTATCGAGTTGGTTTTATAATGCTAGCCTGAATAGTTTTCCTGCAAATGATAACGCAGTTGTGCAGTTTATCTATTGGCTGTTTAAAGAAATGCCCAAGGTTATTTTGCCCCTGTTGTTGGTGATGAGCCTATTACCCTTGTTTCGTTTTGCACCAGCATGGAGCAAACGGCAGCAGCGCAAGTGGGTGTTTTTGCTCGTGTTCTTGCTACTTGGTCCCGGCATTATCGTACATACGGTTTTCAAAGATAATTGGGATCGAGCCCGACCTAGAGATGTGGTTGAGTTGGGGGGAGAAAAACAATTTACGCCTGCTTGGGTGATCTCTGATCAGTGTGACAAAAACTGCTCCTTTGTCAGTGGCCATGCTGCGATGGGATATGCTTTCTTCGCGTTAGGTTGGGTATTCGCTAGCCGCCGATGGTTTTTTCTTGGTGTTGGTACCGGTGTGGCGATGGGCTTAATTCGAGTGATGCAAGGCGGTCATTTTTTAAGTGATATCATATTCGCTGGTTATATCTGTTTTTTCGTCGCTTACTGGGTAGCCCGTTGGATTCTTGGGCGAAGTTCCATCACGCAATCAGACTGAATGGTTAGCCAGCAGTCGTGCTAATCGAGACATTATCCTTATTTGCAGTGGCGTTTTTGTCAGCCACGCTTTTGCCTATGGGATCGGAAGCCTATCTTGGCTACCTGACTTCAGAGTATTCATCGCTTTGGATGGTTTGGTTAGGCGTAGCAGCTGCGGGGAATACTTTAGGTGGAGTCACCAATTGGTGGCTTGGGGTGTGGAGCCACCGTTTCGAGGGCTCGCGTTTTTACCCTAGCCCATCCCAGTTGAATTATGCACAAGGTTTCTACCGTCGCTATGGTGCCTTAACGCTGTTGTTTAGTTGGCTGCCGGTGGTGGGAGATGTTTTCTGTGTTTGTGCTGGATTATGTCATTACCCGTTGCGACGCTTTTTAATTTACGTATTTCTTGGTAAGTTTGTACGCTACGCTTTTGTAGTGATAGGTGTGTTGTCTGTCACTGGTCAGTAGGCTGATTGGTTTGGGAGTCCTGTAGTGAGAAAGGAATGGTGGTTGGCCCTAGGTGGGGTATTTGTGGTGTCTGGTTGCGCAAGCAAGCAAGGGGGCACTGATGTTATGACCAATGAACAACTCCAAGCCGAACTGCTCAAACAGCGGGAAGAGTGGCAAGCAATTAAACCCCAACTGGATCGTGTACTGGCGTTAGAAGGGGATTTAAAACTCTTGGTCGATTCCATCGAGCTGCCGCCAGATGAAACACAAGTTTTGGCTCCTGCAAGTGATAGCGTCTCAGCCCCAGAATCAAACGAGCAAGTTATTGTGGAGTCTCCACGTATCGTGCCAAGCGCCAAGTTGGCTCAGTCTGCTCCGGTCACTCCGCCAGAGTCTTCGGCGTCGCCGCTGTCGGGCTCACAACAAACAAAACCGGTATCGGGAGCAAGCACCGCCAAGACTGATCCTTCGACCACGGATAAGCCTTTTCAAGATACCCCCCCAGCACGTGCCGTGGTGGCACAGTTTTACCAAGCACCCGGTGATGAACAAAACCTTTACGCAGTGCAGTTAGCGGCCTACGCCAGTATGAATTTGGCCAAGGCTGGGTGGCGTAAAATCAGCACTGAAAATGCAGAAGTTTTTGTCGGGGTTGCTCCTCGTATCAAAGCGGTCATGGTGAGTGACAAAAAGTACTATCAATTAAAAGTGGGGCCATTTCTCAGCAACGCATACAGCAATGATTTCTGTAATCGTTTAAAACAGATGCAGATGGATTGTCTATTATCTCGTTACGATGGGGAACCATTTACTCCGCTTTAGTCGATGCTAGGTTGTTAGCATCTGCGCATCAATGGTTGAAGTTATTGAAGGGTGACTTCGGTGACTTCACAGGTTAGCTTAGAATCAAGGTTAGTAATTTGCTGACAACGCTCCTGTGCCGCTGACTCAGTGTCGTGATGGGATAGGTGTAAAAGGTGTTCATTGGCGTTTTCTGCACTGGTGTAGAACCAATTTTGAACCAGCGCTTGATCCACCTGCCGTTGTTGAATTTGCCAGTAAAGTTTTAGGCTGGCTAACGATTTAAAGCGGCCAATCGTCGTCGCGAATCGCTTCGCTGACATGGGTTCCCGCAAAATAAAATTCGCACCGCTAACCAGCGGATTTTGCTGTGTCACTATTTTCTCTATGTGGCTAGTGCCTAGTAAGTTATGTTGAGACAGATAGTCGGAATCGATTTCAATGCGGTAACGTCCCGGCTTGATGTCTGATACCAAATAGTACCCATCAAACTCACTCATGGTTGTCGTTACCAGTTGGTTACTCTCATCATAGACAGAGATGGGCACGTAGGCAGCGTTTTGTAATTTGCCGCTATTGTTACGCTTGTTGATGAAGCCTTCAATCTCTCCAATCGTTACCATTGGCATATCAATCAACTGAATGGCGCCTGGGCGCGGAGAAACAGAAAGGCTTTCTCTGCCGGGCATTAGAAACAGGTCGGCGATGGTTCCAGTATCCACCTCAATATCGGTTGCATCGAAGGTAGCGATCGAGGCCAACACCGCGACACCATTTTCATCGGTTTGCGCCCGAGTTGGCTGTTGAATACTTTTTACTAATACTCCGGGCAACATCTGATCATCGGCGTCGTAAATTTGGTTGTTGTTTTTGTCATGGAACACTCGAACTGCAACACTGCCACGGTTTACTAATGAGCGATTCGAAGTAAATAGGTTACTTTGAGGTGTTTTACCGATACTGGTCTGGGCATACAATGCAGCAAACACACCATTTTGACTGTGTTTTCCGAGGCGTGCAGACACGGATAAAGCGCTCGGGCGCCAGCCCAGACTAATATAGCCCTGCTGCACATCGAGCGCCAGATTATCGGTGTAGTTGGCTTTCATCGATGTGGTAGGGGATAGGTTTGAATTTAGATCTATTGCCCAAGACGTGAAAGCGCTATGTGGCGATAGGTCATAACCCACAGAGAAGCGACTGAAAACCTGCTGCCAATAGGTCTGCCAATTAAATTCGCCACTAGCATTGGTATCGATAACTGGATTATTTTGTAAGATCAATTGGTGAGAGAAGTAGTGGTCATTCAGGCTCCAGCCAAATTGATTCGTATAGCGACCATAGCTAACGCTATTTTCGTCGATATATTCAAATGACTGCTCCCATGACTGGGTGCGATCACCCTTACTGTAGCCATTTAGGCGTAGCTGCCAGATTTCTCGGGTGAGGGTCGGGGTGCCATTGTCGATGACTTGTTTATCTCGATAACTCACATTGAGCGACTGTCCATCCATCCCGGTAGTAAACTGATAATGGTCTTCATAGCTGCCTCCTTGCTCTCGTAGGCTGTCGGTTTGCAACATAGCCACACCAAGTAGTGAAGTGCGAGTTCCCCATGCCTCCTGGTTATAATCAGTAAACTCGCTTTCTGACAGTTGTCTTGCACCAACATTAACGCTAAACCAATCGGTTAAATCAGCGCGACCAAGAGCGCTGAATGTTAGCCCCTGACGCACTGAGTTATTGGTTTCTTCAATGAGGCGTTGTCCTTGGTCGTTGATGCTGAAGTCATAATAAATACGACCACGTCCGCCCGTCGCGGCACCAACAAAATAGCTATCGTAGCGCCGTTCAATTTGGCCTTGGGGCCCGTAAAGAACGATTTCGATATTATTTGCACCGTAGAGTAGCGGCAGTTGTTGGAAGCGGTACTCACCACTTTGAATGTCGAGTTGACTATCAATTAACAAATTATTGCGATATACCTCCACATCCCAGCCGGGTTGTACTGACCCACTAAGCTCTACCTCGTTGCCAAATTGATGATTGAGAGGGAAGTTATGCAAACGCAGGCCAATGCCTTCAAGGCTGGTGCTTAGTGGACTTGGTTTGCTGGAGTAGATATCGCCAAAGGTAATCGCTGTGGCGTTACCCGGTAAACTCCCTTGTGGGTCAAGGCGCTCTGCTAGTAGGCGGGCATTGTTGACTTCACCCTGCTCATTAAGTGCCAGAAAATACTGAACATTTAGATATGAGAGGTCATTGGCACCCAGCATAGATAGATTGGCTTTCGTCTCGTCTCGTGTGCTGGTTGTGCTTAATTGGATATCTAATAAAGGCGTACTGAGTTGCTGGTAGTCATGGGGCTCAGTAGGGAAACGTGCCGTATTTAAGTCGCTGCGACTTTGCTGTGCCCGTTGCTGCCGAGCCAGTTTTTGTTCTAATGGGATAGGTTTGAGGGTCTCGATATCGATACGTAGTTTACGAAAGTCATAGCGGGAGCGTAGCGCAAACCAAGAATCTAACAACTGACTGCTAATATACAGGTCGTCTTCCAAAGCTAACGCTTCGAGTGGAATTGGTACGGTTTTTCCTTCGAAGTTGAGGTTGAATCCTGGATCTGACTCGACTATGGAAAAGCGGTTTTCTTCAGCCCTTACCCAGCCCGTTGCTGTGATAGGATCTAGCGTAACCTCAATGGGAAAATCCAGTGCTCGGCTAATATCAGCAAGGCTCAGTTTAGCCGAGTTGCCGTCCTTAATACCCAAAATACTGCCTAGATGATACTTGCCCAAATACATATCGAGTATCAGCAGTTCCCCATCTGCTAGGGCGTCCTCTGCCGCGGCTTTGAGTACAGCGGGGGAGTTTACGGCTTCATAACGGTCTTTTAGTACTCGTAGACCGTCTATGTCTAGGGCCATAGCTACTTGGCAAAGAAGCAGGGCATTGAGTAGTAACCATTTAAGACAGCCGTTTCCCATAAATTTGCCTAGGGAATCATATCTTTGGTGATGGTTAGGGATTTTCTGGCAAATTCCGTACCTTGAAACTCCTGTTGCCCTTCATAGATAACAGTTAGGGTGCCGGGTTCGAGTCGAAACTCTGGCCAGTGTATCTCTGTTTGTCCTTCTCTGACCTCTGGGTAAAAATTATAGCCATTAAGCAAGCCCACTTGGCGTTGCTCACCGCTTTGAGGTTGCCATAATGCCACGAGACGACCAGTAGTACTGTACATATCGTTGTGAGACAAATTGACACGCACAAAGGTCGCGTTGTTTTCTTTACGGGTGACGATAGATAACCTGTCTAGGGTCACGCTTACCTTTGGACTACCCACTCGGTACAGCACAGGAAAAGTATAGCTGAGTAACATATTCAGCTTAAATTTCGTTTGCCCACTCTCTTGCTCTTGTTGCAGTTGCGCCGGAGGCAGAGCTGTCAAGGTTAAGTGAGATCGATACTCACCAGTTGGCAATGGCTGTCTTTGGCGCAATAGGATTTTGATACTTTGACGTTCGCCTGGAGCAAGTGTGACCTGTTTAGGGCTGATACGGGTAAAGCGCTCTAAGCCAGCAAATCGACGTTTCTCTTCGTCAGTGTATTCCCGGTAGCCACCTTCAGGTAAGGCCACGAACTGACTCCAACCAACTCGATAGGTACGAGTGACACTGCCTGAGTTAATCAGAGTGACCGTAGCTTGCCGTTGACGCTCATCCAGCACCACTCGGGTGGGGGAAATTAGCAGGTCAGCCCAAGCTGAATGGACAACAAAAGCAAGTAAGATGGAGGTGAAGGCTCGAATAAGCATAGGTTCTACTAATAATTCACCGAAATCAGGTAATTAATACGATAAGTCGTATCAACAAAGACAGTCGATCCGCTACCCGATGTGCTAAGGGTGCCGCCTACATAAAAACTGCCATTGCCGCTTCCATCAGTAGTGAGGGAGTTTGGAATGCTGGTAGCCGTAAGACGAAATTGTTCAGGTGATATCATCACGCTATTGGAAGTTGCCTGCACGCTGGTAGCGCTCAAAAACACCAATTGGTTGGCAGGATAATTGGAGAGCGTGTACTCGCCCACTTGCGGCGCAGAGATGACATGAATGCCAGAAGAACGCGAAACGTTGCCATTATAATCGATAGCAACGTATTCAACACTCTGGTTCCGGGTAACCGCGATGGTGCCAAAGGATAATGGGGTTACTTCAGTGATATCCGCTTTGACCACATCAGACAGGAAGGTTGCCGTGCAGATCAAAATGAGCGAGAGAACACCAAGCGTGGTACTCCGCATCGTTACTATCAGTAGCTAACTGTAATTGTATAAGTGCCAGTAAATGTGCCATCAGTGTAGTCCGCTGCGGGAGTAGAACCATCGGTCGTTAGGGTGGCGCCGACAGAAAAGTTCACTGCACCATTGGCATCAGTTTGCAAGTTGCTGGCGCTGTATGCCGACCCAGAATTAGCTCCACTGGTAATGTAGGCGCCAAATGACCCCATGGTAAAGGACGCTACACTGTTATTGTTGGTAAGAGCAATAGCAGTAGTAGGCAACGTAATTGTCAGATTTGTCAACGGGGCAGCACTGGAGACACTGTAAGTGGCTGGGGCGCCTGCTGTGATTTCGATGATATTGGATTGGGAGATGGAATTACCCGTGCGAGTAACTGAGTGGGCGCTGCCATCAGCAGGAATAATAAGTGAAGCGGTGGTGCTGCCAGAGGTGTCTGCTTTGGCTCGGATAGTTCCGAAGTTGAGTGCTTGGTTTTCAGTCAGCACAAACGCGTTTTGCACGACTACCGTCGCGGTAGATGTCACGCTTTCCGCTGCAATTGCTGAGGCAGTACATGTCGCTGCAACTAAAGATATCAGTAGCTTAGAGTTGATCTTCATAACGTGAATCCTATTTAACCTAAACGAACCCTGTACGGTTTAACGACGGGTCATTATGAAACTAGAGATCGATAATGTAATGAATTGTACCAGCTGTAAAGTAATGTACTGTAAAGGTGGTATTTTTATTATCTAGCTTTGACTTTGTGCCAACCATTAGTTCATAAAGTTGTGTTACATTGCCTTAATAAATGCCCTATTTAATGGATGAAATGGGTGTAAAGGTCTTCATCATTATTTAGCCAATTATCTTCCGCTGCTAAAGACTACCAACCCTACAGCTACTTGAGGAGAAGTTTTTGATCCGGATATTCGATTTGAATTTGTCAGCCAATTACGCTCGGGTGCGTCCTAGTTACCCCCCTGAATTGTATTTGTGGCTTTCTCAGCAAGTAGCTAATACCGGAGTTGTATGGGATTGCGCATGTGGTACTGGCCAAGCTTCCATCGACTTAGCAGCTTACTTTGATCGAGTCGAGGCAACGGACCTGAGTGCCGCTCAAATTGCTAAGGCGACCCCCCATCGTAAAGTTCATTATTCGGTACAAAAGTCCGAAGAAACCTCGTTTCCTGACCACTACTTTGATGCTATCTGTGTCGCTCATGCTCTGCATTGGTTTGATTTGCCAGACTTCTGGCAAGAGGTAAAGCGAGTGCTCAAACCCAACGGCGTTATTGTGGTTTGGGGGTATCACTGGTTTCGTCTTGATGATGTGGCGGGACAGCTAGTCGATGAAACCTTGTTGCCCTTGCTGAAGCCATATTGGCCTCCTCAGAGTCGATTGTTATGGACGCGCTACGACGATATGGCGTTCCCTTTTCAGCGTATTGAAGTGCCAGATTTCAAGCTAGAGACCCAGTGGACGCTTGGTCAAACCTGTGACTTTATTCGTACCTGGTCCGCTACTCAGTTCTTTGTGGCCGATGGTGGGCAAGAAATTTTGGAAAATTTTGAACAGAAGCTGCGTGAATGTTGGGGTAATGCTGGTGACAAGAAACCTGTGTCGATGCCTTTCTTTGCCCATGCTGGGCGGGTTTAGCTGGTCACGACTCCTGGAGCGGGTGGTGAGTTAGTTAGACTAAAGTGGAATGGCTTAGGCTAGGCTCAGACTTATAGTTAAGCCAAGCATCCTCATAACAAATTTAAAAATGGAGCAATTTATGGCAGACCGTACCGCAAATGTGAGCATCAGTGAGTTCAACGAACGTTATGATGCATCAATCCAAACTCCGGATGAATTCTGGGGCAAAGAAGGCCTTCGTCTTGATTGGTTTAAACCTTATACCAAGGTGAAGAACACCAGTTTCGCAAAGGGTAATGTCAATATTAAATGGTACGAAGATGGTGAGTTGAACGCAGCCTATAACTGTATCGATCGCCATTTACCAGAAAAAGCCGACAAAGTTGCTTTTTACCTAGAAGGTGACAAAGAAGGCCTAGAAGCCTCAGTCACTTACCAAGAGCTTCACGATGAGGTGGGGCGTCTTGCCAACCTGCTAAAGGCTCAAGGCGTTAAGAAAGGTGATCGTGTCGCTATCTATATGCCAATGATCCCACAAGCGGCCTATGCCATGTTGGCTTGTGCTCGTATTGGTGCGATTCACAGCGTTATCTTTGGAGGCTTCTCAGCGCATGCTATTGCAGACCGCCTAAATGACTGTGAAGTCAAAGTAGTGTTGACGTCTGACCAAGGCAAACGTGCCGGCAACCCAGTTCAATTGAAGCACAATGTGGATTTAGCGTTAGAAAATAATGCTTGTCCTTCTGTTGAAAAGGTATTGGTATACCGTTACACCCAGGCGGATATTCCTTGGGTCGAAGGTCGTGACCTTGATTGGGGGGCGCTTGCTGCTGAGCAGAGCACAGAGTGTGCACCAGAGCCGATGAATGCGGAGGATCCGCTATTTATCCTGTACACGTCAGGTTCTACTGGTAAACCAAAAGGTGTTGTGCATACCACCGGTGGTTACTTGGTTTACGCATCATTAACCCATGAATTGGTATTCGATCTTAAGGACGATGACGTTTACTGGTGTGCGGCTGACGTGGGTTGGATCACGGGTCACAGTTATATTGTTTATGGCCCGCTAGCAAACGGCGTGTCATCTGTTCTATTCGAAGGTGTACCTACTTACCCAGACTCCGGGCGTATGGGGCGTGTGGTAGACAAATTTAATGTATCTATCTTGTACACAGCGCCAACAGCAATCCGTGCCTTAATGGCAAAAGGTTATGAGCCAACGGCCACTAGTACCCGTGAGTCCTTAAGAGTATTGGGGTCAGTTGGTGAACCGATTAACCCAGAAGCTTGGCATTGGTATCACGAACGTATTGGTAACGGTAAGTGCCCGATAGTCGATACTTGGTGGCAAACCGAGACTGGTGGTGTCCTAATGACGCCTCGTGTTACTGAGCAAAACCCGAAACCAGGTAGCTGTACTGGCCCTCTTTTTGGTGTAATCCCTGCGCTTGTCGATGCTAATGGTGTAGAGATCACTGAAATGGGTGCGGAAGTAGAAGGTGGTTTGGTCATTAAAGATTCATGGCCAGGCCAAGCGCGTACCGTCTATGGCGATCATGAGCGTTTTGAGCAAACCTACTTCAGTACTTTCGAGGGTTTATACTTTACCGGTGATGGTGCCCGTCGCGATGCTGATGGTGCATATTGGATCACAGGTCGTATGGACGATGTGCTCAACGTATCGGGTCACCGTCTAGGTACTGCGGAAATTGAAAGTGCACTAGTGGCACACCCATCCGTTGCCGAAGCCGCTGTAGTGGGCTACCCACATGACCTGAAAGGTCAGGGTTTGTACGTCTATGTTACGCCAGTATCAGGGGTTGTTCCTGATGAAGAACTCACTAAATCTGTGAAAATGTTCGTGCGTCAGGAAGTTGGTCCTATTGCGACACCAGATATGGTGCAGTGGGCGGAGCGTGGTTTACCGAAAACCCGTTCGGGCAAAATCATGCGCCGTATTTTGCGCAAGATCGCGGCCAATGAACATGATTCACTCGGTGATACCAGCACACTTGCTGACCCAAGTGTGGTTGATGATTTGATCGATAACAGGTTAAATAGATAAGTCTAATTAACTGTTAAGGAAATAGTGTGATATCACTAGTTATCGCTGACGATCATCCATTATTTCGTACTGCCTTATGCGGTGCCCTGCAAGAAGAGCTGGGTGCCGTTGCAATTCGGGAAGCTCAAGACTTGGAATCTACGTTGGAATGTCTGAAGGGGCAAGATGACGTAGATTTGTTGTTGCTTGATCTGAATATGCCTGGGGCCGGCGAACTCTATGGTCTGATCCGTATTCGAACAGACTTTCCTGAAGTGCCAATTGCGGTGATCTCCGGCAGTGAAGCACCTGAAATAGTTGCCAAAGTAATCGAAGCTGGTGCATTAGGATTTATTCCCAAGACCAGTGATTTGAAGGTGTTTGCCGCCGCCATTCAGGCTATTCTTGATGGCGACATGTGGTTGCCGGAAGGCATGGAGCAAGCCATAGCGGATATGCCGAAACCTGATCTGGAATTGCAGCAGCGGGTCGCGGAATTGACGCCGCAACAGTACAAGGTGTTGTGTTATTTACACGAGGGACTGTTGAATAAACAGATCGCCTACGAGCTGAATATTTCTGAAGCGACCGTAAAAGCTCACATAACGGCAATTTTCCGCAAGCTGAATATCAACAATCGTACTCAGGCGGTATTGGTAGCCAGCGAGTTGAAGCTACAAATCGATAACTAATCAAAGAAGATGACCACTTAATGTTTGTGGTCATCTTTTTCCGGTACTGGGTCAATCCCGCCTTCATGAAACGGATGGCATCGTCCTAGACGTTTCAAGCCCATCCAAACTCCCTTTAATACGCCAAAGCGTTCAATAGCTTGAATCATGTAGCTTGAACAAGTCGGATAGTAACGACAGTTATTGCCCAAAAGTGGGCTGATTAGCCATTGATAGCCCTTTACTATGGCAATTATCATCTTTTTCATCAGTGTAATCGGTCTTTAGAGATAGCCTAATAACTAGGTCAAATGGTAAATTGACTACGGGGTTAACTTACACAATTGATCAACAATGGAATTCATGTATGTCTGAGGCTTTTTCCCTCGCAACCGAAACAACAGTAGCTTATCAAGGGGAGCCAGGAGCTTATTCCCATCTTGCTTGCCAACATACCTTTCCTGATTGGAATGCTGTTCATTGTGCCTCGTTTAACCAAGCACTACAAATGGTGGAAGAAGGAAAAGCAAAGTACGCCATGATACCGGTAGAGAACTCAACTGCAGGTCGAGTGGAAGAAATCTATCGGGAGTTGAAACATACACAATTGTATGTCGTACAGGAACACTTTGAGCCGATTAATCACTGCCTTATTGGTCCCAAGGGAATGCAGCTTGAAGAGGTAACTAGAATTGGTAGTCATCCTCAGGCGTTGGCCCAATGTGATGGCAATATTCGAGCCTTAGGCGCAACCAACGTAGCTATGTACGATACGGCCGGTGCCGCGAAGCATTTGGCGCAAACAAAAGCGACAGGCTTAGCGGTAATCTCCTCGGAGTTAGCAGCGAGCCTCTATGGATTAGATATTTTACGCTCCCATTTTAATGATGTGGCTGGCAATACGACCCGTTTCCTAGTTTTTGCCAAACAACATAAATTACCAGACTTTATGCCCGACGAGCGTTACATTACCTCATTTCTATTTACTGTCCGTAACTTGCCCGCAGCGCTGTATAAGGCTATGGGGGGCTTCGCCACCAATGGCATTAATATGCTTAAGTTAGAAAGCTACATGGTTAATGGTAAGTTTACCGCAACTCAGTTTTACGTGGATGTGGAGGCGCACTACCAATCTTCGTCCATGCAGGCGGCTCTGGACGAGCTTCGTTTCTTTTCCGAGGAGATCCGCATACTGGGGACGTATGTGGCAGACCCCTATCGAAATCAATAATAATTATGTCCAAAACATTACCCATTGCATTCTCTGTTTTGTTTGCTGCGACCTGTGCAGCGGACACCTTATCTATGGAAGATATGTTTATTGGCGATGGATTGTCCCTAGACAATATGAGTGACTTAGCTTTGCAGGATATTCCGATGGTGGTGACGCCTGCAAAGTTAAGCCAACCTAGAGTTGAAGTATCTTCGACCATATCAGTACTCGATAGTGAGTTTATTCGACGTAGCAATGCGCAAACGGTAGAAGAACTACTGCAATATGTACCTGGCTTTATTGTCGGTCCCTACGATAGCTCTAGTAGCAAGGTCGTGGCTTATCATGGTACTCAGTTGGACCGATTCCGCCGTATGCAAGTACTGATCAATGGCCGCTCGGTCTATAGCTCAGCTTATGCGGGGGTGAATTGGGCAATGTTACCGTTGGCCGTGGATGACGTGGAGCGTATTGAAGTCAATCGAGGCCCCAATGCAGCGGTATACGGTGCGAATTCCTTCCTCGGGGTAATTAATATCATCACTCGCTCACCACTTGAAACCGTGGGTGGCAAAGCGAAGTATTTTTCCAATGACGCAGGCGGCCGTTCCCTGTATGGGCAATACAGTGTTGTGGGGGATCAATGGTCACTGCGGGCCTCAGCCTCTCAGACCGTGGAAGAAGGCTACGATGGTACAGATGATATCGTCCGCAATGATGGACACCAAAAAAATACGGCTAATATATTAATAAACCATACAGGGCGCTATTCAACCACAGATATTGAGTTCGGTGGATCACAGTTAGCCGGTGAGCTAGACAAATTGTCTGTTAAAATTGGTAATAAAAAGATTCCTTTGACATACCCCAAAAGTGCTCCGTTACGAGATGTTGAAAGGTCTTTTGTATCTTTAGTTCATTCCGTTCAAACTTCTCGTGACCATGAGCTCAAGGCCCAATTTACATATGAAGAAAGCAGATGGGTCGACAAACATCACCTAGAGTTACCTCAAGATATAAATTTGGGATTATTTAAAGGAGAGCTAACGGACCTCACCGGAGACTTACTCATTGATCTTGATGAGCAGCGCCAAGATCTTGAAATACAAAGTAGTTGGGTACCAAGCTCGTCGTTTTCATGGGTGAACTCCGCGTTGTACCGTATCGACAAGGCTTACTCTAAAACCTATTTTAACGGTGAATACACAGAGAATCTGCTTAGAACCTCATCTGTGATGTCGGTCAAACCTAGTGATCAGCTGGTTGTCAATTTAGGGGGTATGTGGGAGAAGAGCAAGTTAAGCGGCGAGTACTGGTCCCCACAAGCTGGCGTGACATGGCTATTTAGCCCATCAAATTCGGTTCGTGCCAATGTTTCTAAAGCCTACCGAACCCCCGATTTGTTTGACCAAGAAGCGGACTGGAGTTACGTCTTTAACGATGTGCGTAGTCGTTCTGTCTATGCGGTGAACGGGGAGCAGGCCGAGGAGATTACCTCCTATGAGATCGGTTACTTTCACGATTTACCTGCTTATGGTTTGAGCTTTGACCTAATGGTATATCGCGAAGTGTTCGATGGAATGGTGGTATCAGGTAAAAACTATCTAAATTCGATAGATAGCGCTACAAAACAATCAATGTCTTATGATAGTACTGGCGTTTTAGTCGAAGGCGATACCATCGATTTCATAATCGAAGGAGCTGAGTTGGAGGTGGATTGGCGTTCCCCAACAGGAATTTTAGCGCGCCTTACCTATGCTACTCAGAATACGCAGACAGACGAAAATGCCACACTAAACACGGTGCCAATCAATACCGCGAGTGTTCTATTTAGCTATCCCGTAACGGATAAATGGCAATTAAGTACTAGCTATTACTATGTGTATGGTATGCCAGATTGGGTATACAAAAATGTGAATTTATGGGCCTCATATCAGTTTAAACTTGGTAGAACCAGTTACTTTGATCTAGGCTTTGGAGGCAGTAAACGTTTGGACAAGGAGCCCTATATCATTACTGAAAATATTTCTGACGACAAAGATCGTTTGTATGCGTTTGCCAACGTGACTTTTTAGCACCTAGGTAATCTCGTGAAACGGATATTTGCGTTTATTATTGGATTAGTCTTTGCTCTGCCAGTCACTGCAAGTGTTTTTTTGCACCATGACGGGCAGGGTACAGTAACTCGTATGCTGGCGATGCAGCTAGAATCCATGTTGGGTCAGCAAGTGCTGGTTGGACAGCCGTTGTCTGCTGTGACAGAAGGCGATGTTGTGGTGGCGATTGGTAAATCGTCGTTGCAGCAAGCGTGTGAAGCTTCCAAAGGATCTGTGGTGGCTATGTTTGTTGGGGAAGAGGAGTTTCGTCTCTTTGAGAAATCCTGCCGTCATTCTGCATCAGCGGTGTTCTCCGGGGGGAGTTTAGATATACGGTTGGGGATTTTGGCTTCATTTTGGGAGGATCCTGCCCCTCTGAGTTTGTTCTACTATGAACCCTTGTTGTCGGATCCCAGAGAAGTCACCCAGTATGCGAAAAAACACGGCTTATCTCTAAGGTTGTACCCCACGAGCGCTGATAAGGTCGAAGCGCTGAAAGTTTTACAGCGCGCTTTTACTGACAGTCGCTTAACCCTATCTCTATATGACAGTACCTTGTTTAGCTCTGAATTTGCTCGCGATGCTATTCGTATGTCATTCCATCGACAAAAGCTACTCGCCCCTCATTCTGCTGCCATGGTCAAAGCGGGGGCCTTATTTGCCGTTTACTCTGACCTAGATGCAAAACTAAATTGGGTGTTGAGGGCTATCAATTACTATCAAGCTAGCGGCCAGCTGCCACTGGCGACTTACCCAACCCCGCTTAAAATTGTTTTTAATCCCTACCTAGTAAAGACCTATGGTTTGGTCTTACCAACGGATGTCTTTCTGTTTAACAAGTTCGGTGTCTGCCCCGAGTCAGGTTGTGAGAAAGCGCTTTACTAAACTGCCAAATACTTGGGGCTTCTCTGCATGGAGCCAGTGACCGGTGCCAGGGATAATTTTCACCTGAATATTGTGGAACCAGCGTTGTGTTACGTCAGCGTACTCAGGGAGTATGTAGTTTGAATGCTCCCCCTTGATAAATAACGTTGGAATCTCTATTGGTCGAGCAAATGAAGGGGCGTTAAGAATTTGCTTATAATCTTGCTCTAATGCAGGATAATTGATGCCAATGCGCAAGTGATCCTGCTCTCGCACTAAACTTTTTAAGAGGAACTGTCTCACACCACGGTTATCTTCATAGTCGGCTAAGATGGCATCGGCCTGTTGGCGAGTAGTCGGCTTGGCGGCGTCGATGGCATGTAAACCGGCGAAAATTTGTTGATGGCTGCCTTGGTAGGTTACCGGAGCGATATCGGCAACAATTAACTTTGTCACTCTATTTGGGTGGTCATGGGCAAACTGCATGGCAACCTTTCCTCCCATGGAATGACCTAGCAAGAAGCATTGAGAGAGCTGCTGCGCGTCAACCCATGAGGCAACCTGCTGGGCTAGTAGGGGATAGTCTAGTGGCGATAATGTGTCAGAGCGTCCATGATTTGGTAAATCTAGGCAGTATACGGTAAACGTATCCGCCCACGACTGTGCCAGAGTGTGCCAATTGTCGGCATTTCCGAATAATCCGTGTATGACTACTAATGCAGGACCTTGGGAACCATATTGTTTGTGAAATATCATGGGGCTAGTGTCGTCTAAATATGATGAGTAAATTTGGGGTATGTTACCAAGATAACGGTGTCCTCGTCAGCGAAAAGGAATCTAGATGTTAGATCGACATGTTTTACCATACTTACGTGAACCGCTTACGCAGCTTGCTAAGCGCTTTCAGGCCGCTGGGATTAGCGCAAATCAGGTGACCGTTGGTGGGTTCATCGTGGGTTTGCTAGCGATGCTTAGTATCGCCAATGAGTTTTATACACTCGGTGTTTTTCTAGTGCTAATTAATAGATTAGCTGATGGCATAGATGGGGCGTTAGCTCGTCTGAATGGTGCCACCGACTTGGGGGGCTATTTAGACATTACATTAGATTTCATCTTTTACGGCGGTATCGTTTTCGCTTTTGCCATTGCTAACCCTCAAGCTAACGCCTTGGCAGCCACATTTTTGCTGTTTAGTTTTATGGGAACCGGAAGTACTTTCCTTGCCTTTTCAGTAATGGCAGCTAAACGTAATCTTGAGAATAAACTTTACGGTCCCAAGTCTCTCTACTTTTTGGGGGGACTTACAGAAGGCAGCGAAACCATTATGGTGTTTGTGTTGATGTGCCTGTTGCCAAATAGTTTTGCTGTCCTCGCTTATCTATTTGGTACAGCCTGTTTGATCACCACTGCCACAAGACTTTATAGCAGCTATGTAGCACTTAGAGACTAGCGATTTCTATATCGCTTTTGGCGTAGGCACAGCAAGACAATACATGGCCCCCTTGTACCCAGGCCATGGGTTCTTCTGGGTAATAGACTTTGCCCCATACGAGCTTAAGAGCGCAGGAAGAGCAGTAGCCCTCTCGGCACTGATATTCTAGAACTAGGCCAGAGCGCTCCAACTGAGGAAGAAGAGGTTCTTCCTCAGTCACAAGCACTTCTTTCGCGCCAATTTTGACTCGATGTAATGAGTCTTCCTTAAAGGTCGAAGTCATCAAAATCCGCTTCGTCTAAATCGTTGTCGATTTGTCCGACTAGGTAAGAGCTGATTTCGGCCTCTTGTGGCGCTACCTGCACGTTATCACTTACCAACCAAGCATTGATCCAAGGAATTGGATTGTTTTTGGTCGCAAACTGTGGCTCAAGACCGATTGCCTGCATACGAATATTGGTGATGTATTCCACATATTGGCTAAGAATCTGTGCATTTAGACCAATCATGGAGCCATCTTTAAATAGGTAACTCGCCCAATCCCGTTCTTGCTGAGCAGCTTCCACGAAGATACGGATCACATCATCACGGCATTCTTGCGCGACTTCTGCCATTTCAGGATCATCACGGCCTGATGCCATCAGGTTGAGCATATGCTGCGTGCCATTAAGATGAAGGGCTTCATCACGGGCAATCAGCTTAATGATTTTGGCATTGCCTTCCATCAGCGTGCGTTCCGCGAAGGCAAAGCTACAGGCGAAGCTGACATAAAAACGAATGGCTTCGAGTACGTTTACCGAGGCGATAGTGAGATACAAAGTACGTTTCAGCGAGCGTAAGGTAACGTCAACTTCACCTTTGCCCGGCACATGGTGTTTGCCTAGACCTAGGGTGTTGTATAAGCTGACTTTCTCAATTAACTCATCGTAATAGCGAGATACGCTGTCAGCTCGTTTGGTGATTTCTTCGTTAACGACAATATCGTCAAAGACTTTTGATGGATCATTAACGATATTACGGATGATATGGGTATATGAACGACTGTGTATGGTTTCACTAAATGACCATGTCTCAATCCAGGTTTCTAACTCTGGCAAGGAAACAATCGGCAACAATGCCACGTTGGGGGATCGCCCCTGTACGCTATCGAGCAGGGTTTGATACTTCAAGTTACTCAAAAATATGTGCTGCTCGTGGGGCTCTAACTTTAGGTAGTCCTTACGATCGGTAGAAAGATCCACTTCTTCCGGGCGCCAAAAAAATGATAGCTGTTTTTCGATCAGTTTTTCGAAAATCGGGTGCTTCTGCTGGTCATAGCGCGCGACATTGACGTTTTCACCAAAGAACATCGGCTCTTGCAGGCTATCAAATTGTTTGCGGTTAAATGTGGAATAACTCATCGAGTACTTAGTTCCTTACGTAGCAAAGGCATCGTTACCGATGCCTTAAATCGTTCTAAACATTATCGTTACGCAGCAGGGCGTAAAGTGGATGTATCAAAATTATATCTTGCAAGCACCGCCAGCACAGTCATTCATGTCGTCTTGTTTGTCATCGGCACCATCACGGGTGTTGTGATAGTACAGAGTTTTCACCCCAAGTTTATAGGCGGTGAGTAGATTTTTCAGAATAGACTTCATCGGTACTTTGGAAGACTCAAACTTAGATGGATCATAGTTGGTGTTAGCTGAAATCGCTTGATCAACGAATTTCTGCATGATTCCCACAAGTTGTAGATATCCATCGTTAGAAGGAATAGACCAAAGTAGCTCGTACTGATCTCGTAAACGTTCGAATTCCGGTACCACTTGCTTCAGAATTCCGTCTTTACTGGCTTTTACCGAGACGTAGCCACGTGGAGGCTCAATACCATTGGTTGCGTTACTAATCTGAGACGAGGTTTCAGACGGCATTAAAGCTGTCAGAGTAGAGTTACGTAAGCCATGCTCTACTATGCTCTTACGTAGGCTCTCCCAGTCGTACTTAAGTTCGGCACTACAAATGGCATCAATATCTTTTTTGTAGGTATCAATTGGCAAGAGCCCTTGCGCGTAAGTAGTTTCGTCAAAGGCTTTACATGGGCCAAATTCCTGAGCCAATTTGTTTGACGCTTTTAGTAGGAAGTACTGAATCGCCTCAAAGGTTTCATGGGTTAGGTTGTTGGCGCTGCCATCTGAGTAACGAACGCCGTTTTTGGCTAAGTAGTATGCGTAGTTGATCACACCGACACCCAATGTACGACGCATTTCAGTGGCTCTTTGCGCTGCCGGAATGGGGTAATTCTGGTAATCAAGTAAGCTATCCAAAGCGCGTACAATCAATTCCGCCAGCTCTTCGAGCTCATCTAGGTTCTCTAGTGCACCTAGGTTAAATGCAGATAGGGTACATAGCGCGATTTCCCCGTTCGGGTCATCAACGCGTTCTAGAGGTTTCGTCGGTAGCGCGATTTCCAAACAAAGGTTACTTTGTTTCACCGGTGCCACTTTCGGGTTAAACGGACTATGGGTATTACAGTGGTCAACGTTTTGTAGGTAGATACGGCCTGTGCTGGCGCGCTCAGAGGCAAATAGAGTAAATAGCTCCGCCGCTTTTAGTGATTTCTTGCGAATATTGGGGTCTTGCTCGTACTGCGTATACAGACGATCAAACTCTTCTTGATCGGCGAAGAAGGCATCATACAACCCAGGCACGTCAGATGGACTGAATAGGGTGATGTTGCCGCCCTTGATTAGGCGTTGGTACATCAGGCGGTTGAATTGAACGCCGTAGTCTAGGTGACGAACGCGGTTCTCTTCTACGCCACGGTTGTTCTTCAATACTAATAGACTTTCTACTTCCAAGTGCCAGATAGGGTAAAAGACTGTCGCAGCACCGCCACGCACCCCACCTTGGGAGCAGCTTTTCACCGCCGTTTGGAAATGCTTGTAGAACGGGATACAACCAGTGTGAAAGGCTTCACCACCACGAATTGGGCTACCTAAAGCACGAATCGCGCCCGCGTTGATACCGATACCAGCCCGTTGACTGACATATTTCACCACAGCAGAAGAGGTTGCATTAATGGAGTCGAGGGAATCACCACACTCGATCAAAACACAACTACTGAACTGGCGCGTTGGCGTACGAATACCCGACATGATTGGAGTGGGTAAGGAAATCTTGAACAGAGATACAGCGTCGTAAAAACGCTTGATCAAATCAAGACGCTGCGCTTTGTCGTATTTGGCAAATAGACAAGCTCCAACCAAAATGTAAATGAACTGAGGGCTTTCATAAATCTGACCAGTAACGCGGTTTTGTACCAGATATTTACCTTCAAGCTGTTTTACTGCAGCGTAGGAGAAGTTCATATCGCGACTGTGGTCAATAAAGCCATTGATCGTGTCCAATTCTTCTTTGGAGTAGTCTTCTAGAATATGACGATCATAACGGCCTTGCTCGACCAAGTTGCTCACGTGATCAAATAAATGTGGTGGCTCGAATTCACCAAACGCTTTTTTACGCAGGTGGAAGATAGCCAGGCGAGCTGCTAAGTACTGGTAATCTGGGGTGTCTTCTGAAATAAGGTCAGCGGCGGATTTGATCAGTGTTTCATGAATATCTGTCGTGCGTATACCTTCGAAGAACTGGATTTGAGCCTTTAATTCCACCTGGGATACAGACACGTTTTCTAGACCATCGGCGGCCCAAGTGATCACGCGATGTATTTTCTCTAGGTTGATTGTTTCGGTGGCGCCGTTACGCTTCGTAACTGTCAAAGTGCTCATGCCGTGCTTCCCGTTAATGCCATGAAGTAATAAATATAAATACTGTATCTAGTGCTAGAGGGTGTTTATTAGCACTAGATGTAGTAATGAGTTGATTGGAATGGCGCAACAATAGTTCCCTGATCCGAGAAAATCAAGGCTTGAAAAATTGCCAAATTTATACCTGCTTCCAAGCCTAAGTGTTCACTCACCGTTCTGCGCCCAAGCTTTCGGAACCCTTGATAATGCAAGTGCTAAAACTTTTTTCTGTGTTTTTTTCCAAGGTGCGCAGGCCTATCACAAGCCACGAACCCATTGCCAACCAAAATGAATTAGGGCAACTAATAGGAATAAAATTACCTGATGGGAGAGATAGATGGGTAGCGCGTAGCGTCCCAATGATATCACCCACGTGACAGCTTTGGTGGAAGGTAAATGGATGTGGTGTACTCCGAGTTTACCCAGCAGCGGGCCGACTAGCACCACACCCAGCCAGGGAAGAGGGGCGACATAGTCGAGGGTCTGCCTTGGCATACCGAGAGCGCTTGAAAACCAGCGACGTAGCTCGCTCATATCTACCTGGGGCAAAATATAGGGCAAACTAATTAGCAGTATACCTAGCGCACCAGAGAGTACCGGTAAGTGAGCAATGGAGCGACCAACCAGGCCAGCGATAAGAATAAAGTGCAAGATTCCAAAAAAGATCCAATTATTTGGAAACATCAACCATGACCCTAGTGATACTAACCCAGCTCCTAGTGCCAACTTACCAAGGTTGCTAAGATAACGCGTTAAAGATTGCTGCATCGCGACGGCGAGATAGTTAGACCAGCCCACAGCGGTTAAGAACAAAGTAAGAATAATCGCGCGGAAAGTGACCCAGAATGGATCTTGCAACGAATATTCTAGGTACCCGAAATAGCGCCAATCCCAGCAGAAGTGAAACACCATCATAAGTATGACGGCCGTGCCACGATAGAAATCGAGCAATGGGAAACGGGCTGAGCGGGGAGATGTCTGCATAAGAGAAATGGGATGCCTTCAAATCATATCGCTGCACCATACCGATATATTGTGACAGCCTCAAGTGAGCGTTGGTCTTTTGCCTACCTACATAAGCATATTGACTGGCAGGAAGAGGAGCTAATTATGTTTGGTAAGGCGGTCAAATCGCCACGTTTGGTGGCGTTTTATGGGGAGCAAGGAGTGTGCTACAGCTACAGTGGTCAAGCCTATTACGGGCGAGGTATCCCAGACTGGTTACGGCCGCTGTTCGCGAAGGCATACGAGATCAGTGGTCAAACATTCAATACCGTGCTGTGTAATCTTTATCGTAATGGTAAAGATTACATGGGGTGGCATAGCGATGATGAGCCGTCCCTTGGTCCTGCGCCTAAAATCGTCATGTATAGTGCTGGTGCGACGAGAGATTTCTGTCTACGCCTAAAAGGGGAGACTAGCCAGCGCCTGATTCAATCGATTGATGACGGTAGTTGGTTAGAGATGCAAGCCGAAATGCAGGTCGTTTGGCAACACGCCTTACCAAAGCGGCTACGAGTAACGCAGCCGCGTGTGAGTCTGACCTTTCGTCAGGTTATTCGCTAAGTCCTAGGGGGCTTTACGGTAACGCTTCCAGCTAGCGGTTGCAGTATCGTGTTCAAAGACGATACGGTCATGCAGCCGACTAGGGCGCCCTTGCCAAAACTCGATGCGCTCTGCGGCAACGGAATAACCGCCCCAATTGACCGGGCAGGGTAATGTGTCCACGTCTTGGTACTGGTTTTCTTTCTCAGCAAATTCGTTAATCAAGACTTCGCGACCTGATACTACTTGGCTTTGGCGAGAAATCGACGCCGCAATCTGGCTACCTTTCGGGCGCGTCGCGAAGTAGCTTTCAGAGGTTGCGCGTGCCACTTTGGTCGCTTTGCCTTCGATACGTACCTGGCGCGACAGCGCTGGCCAGAAAAAAGTCAGGGCGACGTTGTCGTTAGTCGCAATTTCTTGTCCTTTGTCGCTGTCGTAGTTGGTATAAAAAGAGAAGTTAGCATCCTCTCTTTGTTTCAACAGTACCACACGACCGTGGGGGCGCCCATTTGCATCTGCTGTCGATAATGTCATGGCCGTAGGGTCATCGGGGCATGCAGTAATGGCTTCTTCAAGCCAACTGTCAAACAGTGGCAGCGGATCCAAGCCTGCTTTGTCTTCAGTTAAATCATCAAACTGATAATCACGACGGATAGATTGTAAATCTCGATTCATATAATTAGATCCGATAAGTTGAAACAGTCATCACTTTAGAAACCAATGTCATCACTTTCATAACAGGTTCCGGAAATTCATAGCCACCGGAGTCTAGGGCCATTTGCTTGTGTTTGGCTTCATCCACATGCATTTGCGCCAAAATCGCATTCGAGCGGGCATCTTGGGCTGGGAGTGCGGCCATATGCTTGTCGAGGTGAACGCACACTTGGTCTTCTGTAGCAGCAACAAATCCCAAGGATAATTTGTCGCTGATAGCACCAGCTCCCGCCCCGATAGCAAAGGAAGCACCATAGAACAACGGTGTCAGGAGACTAGGGCGGCTGCCTAACTCATATAAGCGTTCTTCACACCAGACCAGATGGTCGATTTCCTCGTCAGCAGCATGTTCCATTTCTTGACGTACACTCTCAAGCTTGGCTGTCGCTGCTTGACCGGCATAGAGAGCCTGAGCACATACTTCTCCAGTATGGTTAATACGCATCAAACCAATTGCATGACGTTTTTCTTCCGGCGTCATGTCTGCTTCTGGATGCTGCGTGGCGGGAGACGGACGAAAAGACTTTGCAGCCCTGGGGACAATGGTTTGCAATGCTCGATCAAGCTGCATTATGCCCTTGTCCACAAATGATAAGGCTCTCATTGAGGAACTCCTCTTGTTAATTATTAGCCTGGTGGCCAGCTCATTGCGCGACCACCTAGTACGTGCATATGAATGTGGTAGACAGTTTGTCCACCTTGCTCATTGCAATTCATTACTACCCGATAGCCACTATCCGCGATGCCTTTCTCTTTAGCCACTTTAGCTGCAACGATGGGTAACTTGCCAATCACCGGTGCATCTTCTAAAGCTAAATCATTCAAGGTGCTAAAGTGTTTTTTCGGTATCACAAGGAAATGATGTGGAGCTTGAGGCGCAATATCTTCAAAAGCAATGACGTCATCGTCTTCGAATAAGATTTTGGCCGGTATCTCTCCGTTTACTAATTTGCAAAATAAGCAGTCCATAATAACTCCTTTACGAGCAACTATTATTGAAGGTTCAGTTTTCGTCTACAAGAGAGAAAACAAGTGAGCTTGATGTTAAGCAATGAGTTTGGTTAAACGACGTATGTGCGCAAGGTATCTTCGCTCCAAATCGTGCTCATAGATTAAGCCGTCAAAGCCTTGATTATGGCAGTAACGTTCGGAAATACGAATATTATCGGTGATTAACAAAGTGATATCGTTAGGACTAAGGTAGTTTCGAATACGTGAGATTAGGGCTGCATCACTGTTCGCTTCATCTTCGAACAAGCAAATTATCACGCTCTCATCTTCGTCACGTTTACGAGTTAGCATTTGCACCAAGTCTTCGAGGTCTGCGACGTGGTGCATGGCACCTACGTTATTTTCGGACACATACATAGTGCGTTCCATGAGCGCGGTATAATGGCCGAACAGTAATACACTCGTTTTTAGGTTGAACGATGGCTGTTGTTGTCGCCCAATACTGGCCTTCAGCGGGAGAGTGATCAAACCTCTACGCTGGCTGCCTACCCCCTGGTCTTCAAACTTACCATTTAGAAAATCTAGCACATGGATGGCGTGGCGTATCCCGATATTCCCCGTGGCAGCTAAATCTATGGACGTAGGCATCGGTTCTATGACAATCTCAAGTTTGACGGAATGGTCTTGGGTATCTTTGAATTCCGGTGTATTAAAGCAGATAGTCAGTTCCTGATCTGAATAGAGTTGTAGCTCGTAACACAGGGTAACCAAAAGATGTTGCAGCATAGGGGCATTGGAATGAATGTCTACCTTTAGGGACTTATCGTATTCAAAGAGCACTGATTGATAATCTGCGCCAGCCGTACGAGAACTTAACTGTACCTCGCGAATCAGGGTATCCAGACTAACGGGTAGAGTCTGCTCCCGTACCCTTCCAGTCTCAATATCTATGAGTGTGCTAATGCGGTTACTAAGTTGCTCCATGCCAACCTTGGCGGATGCCAGCGCAGTGCGCTGTTCCTCATTGTTTGGCAGCGTGGGGACTATGCCGGTCATAATATTGATGGGATAGGCAAGTCGCCTCTTGATGTCATCTAGTAGTTGTAGTGAAACATCCCGAGAGTAGCCGGGGGAATACTTCCCGACCACATGAGAGTTGGCATGACGTTGTCGCAGCAACATGCCAGTGAAGTGGATTAGCGCCTCAGCCAAAATAGAGAGTGTGAGCCCCCATTCATACCAAAACATGCTAGATATCATGCCATACGCTGTCAGGATCCACAGAAAATGCCCAAATGTTAAAGTTGACCTGGCAAGAAGGTAATACCCGGCATAGGGCACTTTTTTCAGGTAGGCAAAAAATCCCGCTAGGAACAGCAACATCAGAGTGCCGGTAGCCATGAGCGATAGGTATCTAATGTTTAGTTGTTCTGGTATGAGGGAATAAATGAGGCCGAGAAATCCATTAAGCAAACCTAAGCCAAGCAGTAAGCGATCAAGTTTAGGTAGTGTGGTTGCTGTGTTTAAATATAGACGGGTGAATAGGGAGATAGTGGCAGCACACCCGAGAGCAGACAAGTTGTAGAGCCGTTCCTGTAGTCCCGTAAAGGTTGGAAACCAATCATAGAGATAGCCATGAACGGATAAGTGTAAGGTGATCAAACCTGCTAGAATGCCACTGAAAATCAGATACATGATATTGCTTAGGCGTAGCCAAAAAACAATATTGGTAAATAAGACGATGAAGGCAATGCCGAGAATGATGCCTGTCCAAAGTTGCTCCCTTTGTGTATCGGCAAAAGTATCGGATAAAGTCTTCACTTCTGCGGTCAGATTGATTGGTACGTTGGAGTCAATCTTCAGGTATATGGTAAATAACGGCGGCAGCGGATCGGGCAATGGCACGATAAATTCAGCATGTTTTATCGGGCGCCCTTGGGCAGGATTGTATTCACCTAGCTCCGCCAAAGGGCCGATTAGATTGAGTTCAGGTATAAAAATGCTTAATTGCTGTAACCGAGGTGCATTGATATGCAAAGCAACGGGAGCTCGTGCGCTAGACTGAATGGCAACTTGAGCTCGTAACCAAACGCTGCCATCGACTAGGCCAAATTGTAGGAAATCTCGCTCAATGGGCACAAAGCGTCGTGAGTAGGTATCTGTTTCGATCAGCTCCTGGGAAAGCTGTTTGGTTTCGTCAATAAAGAGGTAACCAATCTTGCCCAAGTTAGCTCGGGAGATATTGTCATCTAGGATCGCAATATTCGGCGCTGAGTAGGCGCTTGCGAAAAACATTAATAAAACGAAAAAAAGCAGTCGTTGTAACATGCGATAAGTCAATGCAGCCTCCTCCAAGAGGCTTCCATTATTAACTAGATAGAGGGTGCAATGCTATATCCAATCTTGGTTGAGTATTATGTTTGGTGGTGTATCGGTTTGCTAGGAGTAACTTGGTTCACGCGTTCTGGTGATTTGGTCAGTCGTCGTAACAGAATGTATTTTTATGGGATGTTGGCAGCGATCGGTTTCGTACTTGGTTTTGACTGGATGGGCGGTGTGATTTTCGGTTTGTTGGTGTTGGAAGTCGGTACGGTTTTCAAACGTTGGCTGGATGCCAAGCAAGCTAATCTGAACAAGTAGTCGGCTATAGCGATAAAAAAAGGCCACATGATGGTGGCCTTTTACAAGTAACTAGGCGTTGCCTGGATGCTTTATTTAGCTTGTTCGCGAGCGACGGCCCGGTGACCGATGTCGGTACGGAAGTAAACCTTATCCCAAGAGATTTGGTTTACCACGTCGTAGGCACCTGCTTGCGCTTCCGCAACCGTCTCACCAAGTGATACAGCACAAAGCACGCGACCGCCGTTGGTGACAACCTTGCCATCTTTGGAGCTCGTACCAGCATGGAAAACTTTCTGATGCTCAGGTAAAGCAACATCATGGCCGGAGATGACGTCTCCTTTGTTGTAAGATGCAGGGTAACCGCCAGCTGCTAGCACAACGCCTAAACTTGCACGTGGATCCCAATCGGCTTCTACCGACTCAAGCTCACCATTAATGGCAGCTAGACACATAGACACAAGATCAGAGCGTAGACGCATCATGATGGGTTGTGTTTCTGGGTCACCGAAACGGCAGTTGTATTCCAGCACTTTAGGGGTGCCGTCCTGTGCGACCATGACACCTGCATACAGGAAGCCACGGTAGCGGTTGCCTTCAGCATTCATGCCTTTTACTGTTGGCATGATGACTTCATTCATGATGCGGTCGTGAATTTCAGCCGTCACAACCGGAGCAGGGGAGTAGGCTCCCATGCCGCCAGTGTTAGGGCCTTGGTCACCGTTATCCCGAGCTTTATGGTCTTGGCTTGATGCCATTGGCAGAACCGTCTCACCATCAACCATGACGATGAAACTAGCTTCTTCACCTACTAGGAACTCTTCAATGACAACGCGAGAGCCGGCTTCACCAAATGCATTACCTGCTAGCATGTCTTCAACTGCTTCAATCGCTTCGGCTTCGGTTTGTGCTAGGATCACCCCTTTACCTGCAGCAAGGCCGTCAGCCTTAACTACGATTGGTGCGCCTTTTTCTTTGATGTAGGCAATCGCTGGTGGGATTTCAGTGAAGTTACCGTATTCCGCTGTGGGAATATTATGGCGAGCAAGGAAGTCTTTGGTGAAGGCTTTTGAACCCTCTAACTGAGCCGCCGCTTTGGTTGGACCAAAGATAGGGAGACCTGCTGCGTCAAAGGCGTCGACTACACCAATCACCAGTGGTGCTTCAGGGCCAACAATAGTCAGACCAATGTTGTTGTCTTTTGCAAAGGCTACCAGGGCATCAATGTCTTCAACACCGATGTTTACGTTTTCAACTTTTGCTTCTAGAGCAGTGCCAGCGTTACCTGGAGCAACGTAAACCATTTCTACGTCGGCAGATTGTGCCGCTTTCCAAGCCAGCGCGTGTTCACGCCCGCCGTTACCAATTACAAGAACTTTCATGCTTGTTTCCTATTCCTATTTTAGTGACGGAAGTGGCGCATGCCAGTGAATACCATCGCCATACCCGCTTCATCAGCGGCTGCGATTACTTCGTCATCACGCATTGAGCCGCCAGGTTGAATAACCGCAGTGATGCCTGCTGCTGCCGCAGCGTCAATGCCGTCACGGAATGGGAAGAAGGCATCGGAGGCCATAACTGAACCTTCTACTTGTAGGTTCTCATCAGCAGCTTTGATACCTGCGATTTTCGCAGAGTAAACGCGGCTCATCTGGCCTGCACCGACACCGATGGTTTGGCTGTTCTTCGCATAGACAATAGCGTTTGATTTCACGAACTTCGCTACTTTCCAAGCAAATAGAAGATCTTTTAGTTCTTCCTCGGAAGGCTGGCGCTTAGAAACAACTTTAAGGTCGCCAAGTTCAATGGCACCGTCATCACGGTCTTGAACCAATAGGCCACCATTTACACGTTTGTAATCAAGTGCGGCAGGCTTGTCAGTTGACCACTCGCCACATTCTAAAAGACGAACGTTTTGTTTAGCAGCAACGATTTCAAGTGCAGCAGCGCTTACTTTCGGAGCAATGATGACTTCAACGAATTGACGATCAACGATAGCTTGTGCTGTTTCAGCTGTTAGCTCTTGGTTAAAAGCAATGATACCGCCGAAAGCAGAAGTAGGGTCAGTTTTGAAAGCTAGATCGTAGGCTTCAAGTTGGCTAGCTGCTGTTGCCACACCGCATGGGTTAGCATGTTTAACGATAACACAAGCCGGTTCTTGGAAGCTCTTAACGCACTCAAGGGCTGCATCAGTATCAGCGATGTTGTTGTAAGAAAGGGCTTTACCTTGAAGTTGCTTCGCAGTACTGATAGAGGCTTCTTGTGGGTTGGCTTCTACATAAAAAGCCGCTTTCTGGTGTGGGTTCTCGCCGTAACGCATTTCTTCTTGCTTGTTGAATTGCAAGTTAAAAGTACGTGGGAAGTCTTCACTACCGCCTTCCACTTTCTTACCTAGGTAATTAGCGATATTGCCATCGTAGTTTGAGGTATGTTCGAACGCTTTAACAGCTAGGTCGAAACGCCGTTCGTAAGTAAGACCGCCATGCTCTTTTAGAGAAGCTAAGATGCCTTCGTAGCTTACTGGATCAACCACGATGGCAACGTCTTTGTGGTTTTTCGCTGCAGAGCGCACCATAGTTGGGCCGCCGATATCGATGTTTTCGATTGCCATTGGCAAATCGCAATCAGGGCGAGCAATGGTGGCTTCGAATGGGTATAGATTGACCACAACCATATCGATTTCTTGGATGCCGTGCTCTTGCATGACAGCACCATCGATATCGCGACGTCCCAAGATACCACCGTGTACTTTAGGATGAAGAGTCTTCACGCGACCATCCATCATTTCGGGGAAACCTGTGTAGTCAGAGACTTCAATGGCTGCAACACCGTGTTCTAGTAGCAGCTTGTAAGTACCACCTGTAGAGAGGATTTCAACGCCTTGATTGGTCAATTCACGGGCGAATTCAACAATACCGGTTTTATCTGACACGCTGATTAGCGCGCGTTTGATGGATTTGGTTGGGGTTGCCATATAGTTTCTCAAGTTTATCAACGTAGTTTTCGGGAACTTTTGGGGTTAGAAACGAAAAAAGGGCGTGAACGCCCTTTTCATTTATAACATGCCGTACTGCTTCAATTTTTTGCGCAGAGTACCGCGATTTAATCCTAAGATGGTAGACGCTTTGGTCTGATTGTCTTTAGTATAATTCATCACTGATTCAAGTAGAGGCGCTTCCACTTCCGCTAGCACCAACTGATAAAGATCGGTGACAGGTTGTCCATCGAGGTGAGCGAAGTAGTTTTGCAGGGCCTTTTCTACATTATCGCGTAGCGTTTGGGATTGCTCAGCTGAAGCCGCTTGAAACGTTTGAGTATGAGTTTGTTCTACCACAGAATAACCTTCTAATTTTAAAGCTAACCATCTTGAAGTCAGGCAAAAATGCGCGACTCAATGACCCGAGAGACTTCACTCAGGGAGTGAAGTAAAAAAGTGATCTAACTGTTCGAGTTGCAATGTTGCAGACTCGATAGCATTAAACTGACGCCGAAAGGACGATGTGTCTGCTAATGTTTGCAGATACCAACCGACGTGTTTGCGGGCAATACGCACGCCCAAGTATTCTCCGTAAAATTCGTGCAAGTTTCGCACATGCTGCATAACCAACTTCTGTATGGTTGAGCGTCCCGGCGGGGGCAGCAATTCCCCTGTGTTTAGGTAGTGACTAATTTCCTTAAATATCCAAGGTCTACCTTGTGCTGCACGTCCAATCATCACAGCATCCGCACCAGTGTGTTGTAACACCTGATGGGCTTTTTCCGCTGTGTTGATATCGCCATTGGCCAACACAGGGATAGAAATCGTATCTTTAATTTCCGCGATGGTGTCGTACTCTGCCGCACCAGCAAATTTACAAGCCCGAGTACGCCCATGCACGGCAAGTGCTTGAATGCCGCATTGTTCGGCAATCTTCGCGATGGTGACACCATTGCGGTGTTGGGGCGACCAGCCGGTACGGATTTTTAATGTAACGGGCACATCGACACTATTAACAACTGACTCGAGTATTTCTCTGACCAATGTTTCGTTCTGCAATAACGCAGAGCCTGCAGCCTTGTTAAGCACTTTTTTGGCAGGGCAGCCCATATTGATATCAATAATTTGCGCGCCAAGTTCCACGTTTTGGCGTGCGGCTTGAGCCATCATGGCAGGGTCTGAACCAGCGATCTGAACGGATCTTGGTGACACTTCATAATCATGAACCAAGCGCGTTCGGCTCTTGTTCGAGTCCCACAAACGGACGTCAGATGTCACCATTTCAGATACTACTAAGCCTGCTCCTTGGGCGTGGCATAACTTCCTAAAAGGGAGGTCAGTCACACCAGCCATGGGAGCCAAAACTAGCGGAGTAGTAATGGTGTACGGTCCAATTGAGAACGCCATTGAAACAAAGAAAACCAAGTAAAGTGTTAAAGATCTTCGACCATGTCGAGCGGGCGTGAATAATAACGGCTAGGCTGCCCTTTTTGAAGTCTTGACAAAGGATAAATTGACTAAATTTTGTGCTTTTCTCAGAAAGAGCGGGCTTGTGCTGAGTAGACTTTAAGTTGGTGTGTGACCGCCCGAGCGCCGGGATCGTGAATGCTGATCACAATATGAATGGGGGTGTTTGGGGGCATGTAGGTAATATCGAGAAAGTCTTTATGTAGATAGTTGTTCGGTGTGAACAGTCGCGCTGCAACCGGGGCGCCGTTGAGATCATAAAACTCTAACGCAATTTTCGGCATAGGTTGGGCGAATTGGCTGGTGTTATTCATAATCGCATTTACCACGAGGGCATTGCTGGTGGTTGGGTGGCTTTGAATACGGGTATGTTGAATATTAATAGCGGTTACGTCTTCGAATGTCGGTAACACACAGCCCAAGTAGGTGCAGGCCAATTTATAAATCGGCCGCAACTGTGCCGAGCGACTGCCAGAATCGAAATAGAAATAGCCAGCTTGTGCCAGCAACAGAAGCAATGCTGCAAAAGACCCCGCTAGCCATAATCCCCCATGCCGAGTTTTTGTTTGCGGTAGGTCATCATCGACTAATGGTGCTAGGCTGCTCTGGGCATTAATCTGTTCCAAAGTGTCCTGCGCTTTTCGCGCGGAGGCAGTAGAGTGCTGTTGGTCGGAAATGTCCTGAGCAAGAGCATGGAGTGCCAACATATAATCAGGCTCCACATCCTCGTGCAGGCTTGTTGGCTGGTTCTGTGGGGCTTGAGGTCTAGTTTGCGGTGCAACTGGAACGCTTGGTTGCTGCCGTTGTGCTGCTGTGGATGTAGTAGGTCGAGGAATATTGATCTGTGCTTTCTTTTTGTCTTGCTCCAAAGCAGATTCCAGCTCTGCTAATTCTTTTTCCCAGGGAGCAGGAGTCTCTTCATCCAGAGGTGTTTGTTGTGTCTTTGATTTTGCCGGTAAAGGCGCTAAATCATCTTCGTCAAATAGCGTATTAAGCCATTTTGGATCAACAGGTGGTTCTTCAGCAGCTGAGGAAGGCTTTGCTGAAGTCGCCATGCTCTGCGTTGATTTAGAGTTTAGCTGAGTGGGTGGAGTAGCGCTTTCGCTTACACTTGGTGCTGGTGCTGGTGCTGGTGCTGGTGCTGGTGCTGGTGCTGGTGCTGGAGATTGAGGTGCTGGTGTAGCGACGAAAATATGAAAACACTGACCACAGCGCACTTTGCCGTTTGCCATTTTTAGCACGTCATTAGTAACACGAAATGCCGTAGAGCATTTAGGGCAGCGGGTAATGATGCTATCCGTGGTCATGAGGTATTAGCTCTCAGCGTTTAGTTGCAACGATACGAACCCATTCTTCCTTCTCGGTAACCGAGTCGATATGAAAAGCTTCTCGATAAGCGTCAATTACATTATGAGCTTGGTTCGCTAATATGCCAGATAATGCCAGCTGACCGTTAGGTTTTACAAGTGCGGTGATAACCGGAGCCAATTCCGCCAATGGGCCCGCCAATATATTGGCTACAACGATATCGGCTTTAATATCGCCTTCGTAAGGTGGCAATTTCACTTCGTAGCGACTAGCTTCAATGCCGTTGCGTTCAGCGTTGGCTTGTGTCGCTTCTACCGCTTGAGGGTCTATATCAATGCCAATCATATTACTGGCGCCAAGCAGAAGGGCGGCAATGCCTAAAATGCCAGAACCGCAACCGTAATCCACGACTGTCTTGTTTTTACAGTCAACGCTATCGAGCCATTCTAGACATAATGCGGTGGTTGGGTGAGTGCCGGTGCCAAAGGCAAGCCCTGGATCAAGCATGAGGTTAACGGCATTAGCATCCGGAACTTCGCGCCAGCTCGGACATACCCAGAGACGCTTACCAAATTGGATCGGATGATAGGAATCCATCCATTCTCTAATCCAGTCCTTGTCTTCCAAAATTTCAATTTTTAAATTGATATCAGATTGACCTAGCTGCGTTGCCTTGTGCTCGACTACGGGGCGAATGTGTTCGATATCTGCATCTGCTTCAAACAAGCCTGTCACACGAGTGTGATTCCAAAGCGGTGTGGTATTTAGTTCGGGCTCATAAACTGGGTCGTCATGCACGTCTTCAAACGTAACGACTAAAGCGCCACATTCTAGTAGGGTGTCTTCAAAAGCAGGAACATAATCTGGTGTGGTTTGCACACGAATTTGCAGCCATGGCATAAAAGCAAAGCCTTATAGAGTTATTACGGAAGAGAGTCGGGTGCCATAAGGCACCCGACGGAGGCATTATAGCCCGAGCTTTTTCTCGAGGTAGTGAATATTGACACCGCCTGCGATGAAGTTGCCATCGGTAGCCAAATCCTTCTGTAGATCGATATTGGTCTTAATACCATCTACAAAAGTTTCGTCTAACGCTACCGATAGGCGTTTTAGTGCGCCTTCACGATCGTCAGCGAAACAGATGATTTTCGCGATCATAGAATCGTAAGTTGGTGGTACTGAGTAGCCACTGTACAGATGAGTATCTACGCGAACACCCATACCGCCTGGAGCATGGAAGTAGTTAACTTTACCAGGGCTTGGCATAAAGGTTTTGGGATCTTCTGCGTTAATACGTGCTTCTACCGCATGACCTCTAAGCTTGACATCTTCCTGTTTAATAGAAAGCGGTAGACCGCTGGCGATACGTAGCTGCTCTTTTACGATATCGATGCCGGTAACCATTTCCGTTACAGGGTGTTCTACCTGAACTCGAGTATTCATCTCGATGAAGTAGAAGCGACCATCTTCATATAGGAACTCAAAAGTACCTGCGCCGCGGTAGCCGATCTTGATGCACGCATCCACACAGGCTTGCAGACATTGGGCGCGAGACTCTGGGTCAAGCAATGGTGCGGGTGCCTCTTCCAATACTTTTTGGTGACGACGCTGTAGCGAACAGTCACGGTCGTAAAGATGAATGGCATTACCTTGGCCATCTGCCAGTACTTGCACTTCAACGTGGCGTGGGTTGGTTAGGAATTTCTCCATGTAAACCGTGCTGTCACCGAAGTAAGAGCCTGCTTCAGACTGGGTAACGCTAATGGACTTAAGTAGGCTGCCTTCGTTGTGTACAACGCGCATACCACGACCACCGCCGCCTGCCGCTGCTTTGACAATAACTGGATAGCCGATTTCACGGGCAATACGCATACATTGCTCTGGATCAGATGGCACTGGGCCGTTTGAGCCAGGTACAGTTGGTACGCCTGCTTCTTTCATCGCTTTAATGGCGGACACTTTGTCACCCATTAGGCGGATTGTTTCTGCTCGTGGACCGATGAAAGCAAACCCAGAACGCTCAACTTGCTCTGCAAAGTCAGCATTTTCTGCTAAGAAGCCGTAACCTGGGTGGATACCAGATGTGTCAGTAAGTTCTGCTGCACTGATAATGGCAGGAATATTTAGGTAGCTGTCTTTGGATGGGTTCGGACCAATACAGATTGACTCATCAGCCAAGCGTACGTGCAATAGGTCTCGGTCAATTTTGGAATGGACAGCGACGGTTTTAATGCCGAGTTCTTTACAGGCGCGTAAAATACGCAGCGCTATTTCTCCTCGGTTGGCAATCAATACCTTATCTAACATGACGAAACCTTTTGATTAGATGATGGTGACTAGCGGCTGGTCGAATTCAACTGGCTCACCATCTTCTACTAGGATGGCGCCAATAGTGCCAGACTTGTCTGCTTCGATTTGGTTCATCATTTTCATCGCTTCAACGATACAGATGGTATCGCCAGCGTTAACTTTTTGGCCTACTTCAATGAAGGCTTTCGCACCAGGAGCTGGAGAACGGTAGAAAGTACCCACCATTGGTGAAGTTACAGCATGGCCGGAGATTGCTGGTTCAGCAGCCGCTTCTGCTGCAACAGGTGCTGGCGCAGCAGCTTGAGGAGCAACAGGCGCAGGTGCTGGAGCATACATTTGAGGAGCAACAGGTGCACCGCCACGACTGATTCGAACAGCTTCTTCGCCTTCCTTAATTTCGATCTCGTATACGTTGGATTCTTCAAGTAGTTCGATCAGTTTTTTAATTTTACGGATGTCCATGATAACTCTCTTCTAATCAGTGATGTGTTTAGTTTAACCGATATCCAGAATGACTCTGTTTGTTATGGGTCAAACATCGCTTAATGTCGACATCTCCGACGCTTGCGACGGAAGTGTTCAATCGTTTTTATACGGCAACTGGCGTGAAATTATCGTTAAATTGCAGGAAGTTGTCCAGTTATGACAAGAAATTATGCGCGCCGCTATGTTTTGGTTAAAAAATGAACTCTAGTTAACTTTGGTTGAGGGTGAGCAGCGCACTAAGTCTCGAAACAACTTCTTCTTTGGTGGGTTCACCAATTAATGACCAGTCTTGTTGGTACTCCCCTTTGTCATTGAAAAACAATAGGGCAGGTGGGCCAAATAGCCGATATTGTTGCATCAATGCTTGGTTCTCGGCTGAGTTGTCCGTAACGTCGATGCGCACTAAAGTAATCTTGTTGAGTAGCGGAGTAACCTCTTTTGCTGCCAGAATTTTGTGTTCAATTTCCTGACAACTGATACACCAGTCTGCGTAAAGATCAAACATTACCGGCACTTTAGTTGTTGCGAGAATATCGTTCATCTCCGCCAAAGAACCGATATTGAACTGATAATTCGCTCGGTTTTGGCTCTTGCCTTCATTGCCAATAGAAAGCGTGCTGTTCTGAGTTAGTGGGATCAGAAAGTTGGAATTGCCGCTGGCGGCCCCAAGCCATTGTAAGGCGGCCAACAACACCAGCATTATACCCAGTAGCCAGCGCCAGTACTGACTTTCCCCGCGGCGAGCAGTATGAAACGCATAAGCAGCCAGTAGGCCCAACCAAGCTCCCCATAAATACAGTGCCTGTCCACCGGGTAAGAGTCGCGCCAAAAGCCACACTGTCATGCCTAACATGGCGAAGCCCATCAGCGCTTTTACGTCCTCCATCCATACTCCGTTACGAGGTAAAATACGGCTTCCCATTGCCCCTACCACTAGTAACGGAACGCCCATACCTAAGCCCATAACAAATAGGGCGAAAGCCCCCAATGCAATATCAGCGGTAGTACTAATGTAAAGTACGGCTCCTGCTAGGGGGGCTGAAACACAGGGTGAGACAATTAAGGTAGCAAAAACTCCTGCTAGAAAGGTGCCGAGAAAGCGGCTTGAACTTGAACGTGATTGATCAGACAGCACCTCTAGTTTTTGTTGTAAGCCACTGGGAAGTCTTAGGTTAAAGACTCCGAGCATCGCCAATCCTAGTACGGTAAACAATAGGGCGCTGGCAGTAATCAAGCTAGGTTTCTGTAATGCTGCCTGCAGGTTAAATTGAGTTCCGAACCAAGCCGCCAAAGCGCCAATAAGGGCATAAGTCGAAGCCATGCCTAATACGTAAATAGCAGTCGTGCCCAACCCCTGCCAGCCCTTTTGCTTTCCGCCTATCACGATAGCACTAACGATGGGAATCATCGGCAAGACGCAGGGCGTAAATGTAAGCAGTAAGCCTAATCCAAACATGATACCAATCGTTTGCCATAGACTGCCGTTGGCTAAAGTGCTGCTCACAGAGGTGGTAGTGTCTTGGATCGGGATCGGCTGGGCTGACGTGGTGGAGGTGAGGCTGGCTGCAGGTATGGTAATTGAGACTGGGACTTTTTGGGGGGGATAACACAGTCCCGCGTCAGCGCAGCCTTGGTATTGTAGGATGAAATTCAGCTCTTGTGGGGTGGTATTAGTTGCTGGATAACGAATGGGAAGTGTCAATTCGCGACGGTAGACTTCCACTTCTCCGAAGTACGGGTCATTCTTCTTTTTGCCTGCCGGTAGATCCTGAAACTGGACCGGAATGTCTCCGTCCGTGGTGAGTTTAAATTGATGTTTGTAGAGATAGTAGCCCTCGGTTATCTGCCAAGTAGCATTGATGGTGCCGGGCTTGTCACTTTGTCTTACCCCAAGGATAAATGCCTGTTCAACTGGTAGGAACTCCGGCTTGCTGTTGTTGCCAAAAGAAAACCCTAAAGCGGATAAGGGTACGAGTAGGGACAAAAGCAAAAGAATAGGCTTCATGAGTTCAGTAGACTAAAGTTGACAGGTTGAATGGATTCAGCTCAGATAGCTTGATATAGACTACCAATGGTGAAAAAGGTTGCCAATTGAAAGAGGCGCAGGTGTTCAAAAAAACGTTTTTGTTGCTCAATTTCTTGTTGCTCGTCACGGGTTGCGCTAGCTCATCGATAAAAGATGACAAGAAGGGGGAGACCGAAGAAACCGCACAAGTTACGTCGAAGACAGTGAATACCGAGAGACTTAATGAAAGCCTTGGGGCCGTCGCATCACTGCCAATCACCTTGCCATTGGAACAAGCAAGCACCAACTTTTCGGTAATAGAAGCAGATAGTGGCACCGATTCAACTGCAAAGACCGAAGATCAATCTCAGCCACCGGAATTTCTCGATCCGATTACGCAAGCGTTGCTAGAGCGCGGTGATCACGCTTTGGCTAAACTTCGTCTGCTAACGCCAGAGGAAGACAATGCCAACTTATACTATCAGGCAGCCTTGGGGCGTTCTCCCGGTAATTATCGTGCCACTATGGGTATTGCCAGTATCGTAGAACAATACTGTAACTGGGCTTTGGAGGCAGCAAGGGCTGGTAATCAAGTCAGTGTGCACCATTATTTGGAACAAGCCAAGCTGGTTAACCCCCAGGATCCTTTGATCGGGCAGACACAACGACAAATTCTCGCTGGCGATGTAAGACCAAAATCCACATCGTTGGCGCCCGACTTGAAAGGGGATGAGTCAATAACCAGCGACAAGGAAACCGGAGTAGCGCAGCCCTTATCTCAGGTGATTTTGCCAGAATCCCTATTTAGTTTGAGCGAAGAAGAGATTCTTGCCAGAATGCAGCCTATCATTGACGAATTGAATCGGCAGCAAAGGCGTATCGAGATCAATTGGCCGTCTGATAAAGAAGCGCGGCTAATTTATCAGATAATTAACAGTAGAACCCCAGCATATCGGGTTCGGGCGATGATCTATCACAGGCCGTCGTATAGCGTGGAATTCAGATAATTAGGAGTAATTATGGCAAATCTATTGTCGAAACTTGCCTTTTGGAATAGTGCGGATCAGGCCTCGACTATCGCCAAAGGAGTGGGAATGGGTGTTGTGGCCGCGTCGGTGCTGACTGTTGGTTTAGGAATGTATTGGAGCTCTGAGCCGGAACAGTTTGACGTGGTGGCGGCGGCAAAAGATCGCGCCGAACAGCGTGGTTATTTGAACAATAGCAAACAACTGGTTGTTGGCTACACCACCACCAATGCGCTATACGATATTGTTGATACCTTGCTCAATAAGCCCGGTGGCTTCATTACCAATGACATCATGCCGCCAGGTCTTTTCCTCGACAATATGCCCTCTTGGGAGTTTGGGGCATTGGTACAGGCGCGTGATCTAGCGCGAGCCTTGCGTAAAGAGTTTAGCCGGTCACAATCTCAGTCTACTGAAGATGAAAATCTCAAAATTGCCGAGCCACAGTTCAACTTTGATACCAAGAGCTGGGCACTCCCTTCCAGTGAAAGCGAATATGAGCGCGGTAATCAGGAGTTGTTGAAATATCTTGATCGCTTGGCTAACAAGAGTGAGACCAATGCTCAGTTTTATGCCCGCGCTGACAATCTAAATGATTGGTTAAGTGATGTGTCTACTCGTCTTGGTAGCTTGTCGCAACGATTATCAGCCAGTGTTGAAAACGTAAGAGAGAATACTGACTTGGCCGGTGACGCACAGGCAACTCAGTCTACTGAGACGGGGGACTATAAATACGTTAAGACCCCATGGTCTGAGATTGATAACGTATTTTATGAAGCTCGTGGTGCGGCGTGGGCGCTTATTCATATTTTACGCGCAGTCGAAGTGGACTTCGTTTTTGTGCTTCAAGACAAAAATGCGTTGGTGAGTTTACGTCAAATTATTCGTGAGCTAGAGGCAACACAGACAACCGTGTGGGCGCCAATGATCCTAAATGGTAGTGGTTTTGGGATGATGGCTAACCATTCATTGGTAATGGCTTCTTATATTACCCGCGCAAATGCAGCGATCATCGATCTGCGTCGTTTGTTGAATCAAGGTTAATGGCTGAGCGTGGGAATCTTGAGGTGCATCTTGCTGAGTTAGAAGATGCGCCGCAAATACTTTCTGTTTTCCAGCAAACGGCACCGTTGTCGACGCAGGCAGACATTACGCTGGTTTCAGTGTTGGATTGGCTTGAGCAAGCGGATGATCAAAATCCTATTTTTGTGGTAAGAGAGCGTTCGTCGGTATTAGCTTGGTTGGCGGTCGAACCTTATTATGGTTTAGCGGCCTTGGCTGGTGTCGGTGAGGTAGCGCTCTACGTATCCCCCAATGTGCAACGTATGGGATTGGGGCGAACCTTATTAAATACCGCTATCAATCAACAGCGGCGAGTAGGGCGTACTACTCTAGTCGCTCATATTGGCTCCGGTAATGTTGCCAGCCGGGCGTTCTTCGAAGACTCAGGGTTTTGCCAATGGGGGAGTTTGCCACAAGTGTTGTGTGAGCCTAACTTGCCCCAGCAAGATCTGATCATATATGGTCTCTCCTTGCCGGGAGAGTGAGTCCATTAGATAGGTTCGAATACCGATCCGGAACTAGGCACAAACAGAGTTTTGTAGAGTCTACTGGCATAATCATCGGTCATGGATGCCATATAATCGCAAATGATCCTATGGCTATTTTTGCCCTTAGCTTCCGCCTGATGCCATTCCTGAGCGAGTTCCCGGGGCAATAGGCGTGCCGGGTCTGCTTGTAATGCTTCGAAAATCTCCAGCAGCATTTGTTGGCCTTTATAGACCAGCATCTGCACTTCAGGCCGTTGAATAATGTGATCCATTTCGAACGTTTTCAACACATCTAATGCTTGGCGAAGTTCGCTTGGTAAAGTCACATTGAAGCGTAACAGTGGGTGTTCAAATTGCTCATTCTCGGTGATTTGTGCATTCGTGATAAACCAGCAAACTAAATCACCGATGGCTTCTTTGCGTTGGTGGCTAGTGCGGCTAAATAGTTGTCTTTCCAAGCGTGGTAGCTCATTTTGTAAGTACGCGTCATCTATGTCACCCAGTTGAGGAGCCAGAACCTGCTGCCACTTTTCTCTACTGACCATGCCCAAAACAATGGCATCTTCGAGATCGTGTACGCCATAGGCAATATCATCGGCTAAATCCATAATGGTGGTGTCAAAGCTCTGATATTGAGTTTTCCCGTGACGCGCTGGGTCTGGCTTGCTGATGCTGGTAAATAATGCACGATCAGCCTCACTAAAGGGCTGCAAAATCCACTCTAACAGGGAGCGCTCCTCAGCAAACACGCATTTAGGTGGGCCCCAATGCTTGGCTTTGAAGGTGCGCAGATTGCTGGGTTTGGTGGGATAGGTCCCAACTACATCCTGATAAAGGGCTGGATATTTTAAAATGCCCAGCATGGTGCGTCGGGACACGTCCATGCCAAAATCTTCCGAGTAAGATCCGCGTTTACCGAGAATACGCAATGACTGACCGTTACCCTCAAAGCCACCATGATCCTGCATCATGTAGTTTAATGCCACTTCACCACCATGACCGAAAGGCGGATGCCCAATATCGTGGCTAAGACAGATGGTTTCGATCAATGCTTCGCTAGCTAGCCAAGTTTGAATGTCTTCCCTGTCCTGATAGGCGTGTTTTAGATGGTGAACGATACCACTACCAATTTGCGCCACTTCGAGAGAGTGGGTAAGTCGAGTGCGACTATAATCATTCTGACGGATGGCTAAAATCTGGGTTTTTGACTGGAGACGTCGAAATGCCGCACTGTGAATAATCCGAGCCCGATCTCTTTGATAGACGTTGCGGTAGTCGTCGATGCGTTTTCGGCGGGGGCCGGATCGGCGCTGCATCCAAATATCGAGGCAAAGATTGTTGGCAGTCATAACCACTCTCGGTTCAAACAAGGTGTTGCTAGTCTTTCATTAAAATACGATGTAGGTCAATGCCAGTAGAAACATGCTTGGGCATAATAGTTACCACTATAAGGAACAATTATGCTAAATACCCAACATCTCATCACCTTTAAAACACTGGTTGAAACTGGTAGCTTCACGCAGACCGCGAAGCGTCTTGGTTTAACTCAACCTGCGGTCAGTCAGCACATACAAAAGCTGGAGCGGGGTTTGGGCGAAGCGTTACTTATTCGCCATGGACGTACCACCGAGCTTACCGAAGCGGGCAAGCTGCTATTTCAGCATGTCATGGATTTGGATAAGTGCTATGCCAATTTTGTTGCGCGTTGGCGTGGGCAGGTTGGGGTCAATGAGGCTGAATTACTACGCACCAGTGCTTAAGGTAGCGCTCGTTTGAGCGCTACCTGTTATCTTCTCAGGATTTCGGGGCTAGATTTCCGATATGCAGACCACATTCTTTGTGTTCTGATTCTTCCCACCACCAACGACCTTCCCGCTCATGCTGATTGGGCAACACTGGACGAGTACAAGGTTCACAGCCGATGCTGATGTAGCCTTTGGAATGAAGTTCATTGTAGGGCACTTCAAACATCTTAATGTAGTTCCAAACGTCCTCGGAGCTCCAATTCGCTAATGGATTAAATTTATGTAGCGTGTGGTCTTCATTACTAAAGGCGCTGTCTACTTCGGCAAAGGCCAGTTGATTGCGTGTGCCATGACTTTGGTCTTTACGTTGACCAGTAATCCAAGCATCTAAAGTCGCCAGTTTGGCTTTTAGGGGGGCTACTTTACGGATATTACAGCACTCCTTGTGGCCGTCCTCGTAGAAACTGAATAGTCCTTTTTTCTTAACAAAATCCTGTAGCGCCTGAGTGTCTGGTGACAAGATATCGATGTCGATGCCATAGTGTTTACGCACTTGATCGATAAAACGGTAAGTTTCTGGATGCAAACGTCCTGTATCCAAGGAAAAGACGTGTACATCTTTTTTGGCTTTTACCGCCATATCAATCAATACCACATCTTCGGCGCCACTAAACGAAATAGCAATATTGTCAAACGCGGCTAAGGCGCTATGAATAATTTTCTGTGCCGCATCTTCCTGATGATTGGCAATAAAATCTTGTAAATTAAAATCAGACATAAGTAAGTCTCAAATAGAGAAATGATAGGCTCAAGATACCAATAATTCGGGCTTAGATGAAATACGAAACACGACTATCGTTATAATATCGATTTGTTATAACGATTGATAATGAGCGAGATGCTCATACAGACCGCACAATATGCCGGCGGTTGCCCCCCAAATACGAATGCCGTCATATTCCACTTCCAGAAAAGAACGTTCGGTATTGCCAATGTGCTTCGAACGTGTGCGGTAATTAGCTGGGTTGAGAAGGTAGTTGAGAGGTACCCAATGCACGGACTCCACTTCGTCTCGACATAGGCTGAGTTCGCTGTGTCGGGTCAGTTCAGCTACCACGGGCTTGATGCAGAATCCTGAGATAGTGCAGTATTCATGCAACTCACCGAGAAGCTCGAAACAATCTGGAGCTAGTCCTACTTCCTCTAGCGTTTCCCTTAAAGCGGTATATTGAATACTGGCATCGTTGGGATCATGTTTGCCTCCTGGAAAGGCGATTTGTCCCGGATGATTGCGCATATGGAGCGCCCGTTGGGTAAGTAGTACCTTGATACAATCATCTTGCGGGCACGTAAATAGGGGAATCAATACCGCTGCCGGGCGATATTTATGTTCCGGCATTTGTTCAGGTAACTGCTGATCGGTGAAATAGTGTGGGCTCGGGAGGTGCGGTCGAGTAAAAGCGGCACGAATATCATCCATGCTGACCGTTAGCGGAGGGGCTTTTAGGAACTCTTGAACCGCAGTCATAAGGCTACCTTAGAAATGAGTCTTCCAAAGTATGGGTGAGTTTACCTACTTTGGTAAAGGTTTCCTGATATTCTTCTAATCCTACCGAATCGGCAACGATTCCGCCCCCTGCCCAGCAATGGATGTTTTCCCCATCAGCGACAAGAGTACGGATGGTGATATTGGAGTCCATTTGTCCATTGCAGCTGAAATACACAAAGGCACCGCAGTAGGCGCTACGTTGATGGGGTTCTAGCTCATCGATGATTTCCATGGAGCGTACCTTAGGAGCGCCGGTAATGGATCCGCCCGGAAAACTTTCATGGAATACTCGAATGGGATCATGGCGCTGATTTACTCGGCCTGAAACAGTAGAAACTAGGTGATGCACATTCGGGTAGGACTCTAAAGCGAAGAGCTTGGGCACGGAAACGCTTCCAGTGACGCATGTACGTCCCAAGTCATTACGTAATAAATCAACGATCATTAAGTTCTCGGCGCGATCTTTTTCCGAGTTCATTAATTGGTCTGCGTAATATTGATCCTGCTCCGGAGTGGCTCCCCGAGGACGGGTTCCTTTGATCGGTTTCGATTCCACATAACCATCATTACAAAGTAGGAAACGTTCCGGAGAATGAGACAAGATAGCTCGCCGATCATCTAGCTTAAAGTATACCGAGTAAGGGGTAGGGCAAGCCTGTTTCAGAGCTTGGTAAGCAGCCCAAGTCTCCCCTTGGTAAGGCGCGCTGAAACGTTGCGCCAAGTTGACCTGATAGCAGTCGCCAGCTCGTATATAATCCTGAATACGATCAAACTTACTGAGGTATTCCATTTCAGTCATATTTGCTTGGAATGGTGTACCCAACTGGAATGGCTCAGTTTGGCGCGATGGTGGTACTTGTTGCACGAGGGACAGTAACTCAGTTTCATCCTGCACACACCAAGGAGTGATCATCAGATAAGTAGATTGTTGCTCATGATCAGAGATCAGAGCCCAGGTATAGAGTCCCATCAGTAGTTCAGGTACTTGTACATCCTCGATTACATTTTGTGGCAAGCGTTCCACATGTCGACCCACTTCGTATCCATAGTAGCCCAGCAGTCCACCGGTAAAAGGCAAGGATGCGTCCATTTCTTGAGCCCACTCCTGTGTCGTCATGGTTTGCATGATATGTTCTAACAGGGGGAGTGGTGCAACACCATCTTTGGTTTGGAATAAGGGTGATTGATGCCAAGTCACTCCTGAATCTTCTCGCTCAATGTGCACTGTACAAGCGGGCGCAGCGCTAAGAATATCGAACCGAGTTTCCTTGAACGTTGCATGGTTACTATCGAATACGATAGGAAACGGTAAGTGCGCAAAATTCGGAAATAGAGCGGCTAATTCAGGCTGATAAGGTAAGCTTATCAGTTTAATTTTTGACATAATCAAACCAAGGTTGTTATTAAACAAAAGTGACGTAAGAGTCCCTGTGACGGCAACCGACTGTACAGTAGCGGCCTTCCTTCGGGTATTTAAGGCTATGTTAGGAAGATTAAAGTGTTAGAGACAACTTTTTTTGAAAATCATCGTGTACGTGTAGGCTATCGGCTAGTAGAGAACCCGCATTGTAGTGGCAATCGGTGTGCAGTTTTATTGCACGGAGCAGGGGTGGGTGGAGTCGAGACGTTTGCTCCAATGTATGAATATTTCACTGAATGGCGCTGGATGCTAATTCCTGATCTAACTGGCATGGGTGAGACGACATTTTTACATGGACAAGAAGCCCCCATTACCATAGAACAGCTCAGTGAAGATTTAGAAGATTTGCTTGACGCCTTGATGTGGGAAAAGTTTGATCTTCTAGGTTACTCCCTAGGCGGTTTAGTGGCATTGCATTTAAACGCCCGGCGCGGTTGCTCTGAGGCAAATTTGATTTTGCTAGAGCCCGCCTCCCTTGATAGAGCGTCATTAGAAGATCTGCTTGATGTGCGCCGACGTTACCGCAAAGCGGCAGAAATCATTCGTCAAACAGGGGATGTGGAACAGGGGATCGCTTTGTTTATGGATAGCGTGTCACCTAATCGCCGGAAGAATCCACGGGTAGAAGAAAAAACTCAGAGTCGCTTAGCCCACCGTCCCCACGGTTTCGCCTATGCTTTGGACGCAGTTACTGCCTGGGTAGAACAAGCCGCTCAGGGACAAGCCATGCGGGAGCAGTTGATTGACTCTGCTAAAAACGTGTTGCTTTTTTCCGGGGCAATCAGCCATCAGGGGCTTATTGATCATTACCAGGCATTAGCGGATGAGCGTCTGGAGTGGCACCATATCAATTTAAAAGGCTGCGATCATTCTCTTCCATTTCAAAAACCACGCCAGATTGCTATCCATGTCAACCGCTGGTTAGTAGAAAAAAAGTGAAAAAACTTTAAAAAGTGATTAAAGTTTGAACATGAGGTGCCGTTAACCGTCTAAGAGAAGATGTGTAACGCAGGAGGTAAGCCATGTCTGATCCAATGTCCGGTCTCGGGGATGTGGCGACTGGTTATTTATTTAAAGAACGCAAGTATGCAAGTGCGACGTCCGCAGAGCAGGTGAAGGTGTGGGGCAGTGATCAGTACCAGCCTTCCTCCCAGTCGATGCGGGCCCTAGGCGTGGTGCAACAGACAGTGACGGAAACGGTATCTGCCGTCGCCGAGACTGATAGCGCTCAAGAAACGAAACGATTTAGTCAGCAGGATTTTTCTCCTGAAGCAGTGGCAAGTCGCATTCTCGGGTTTGTGGGCAATTATATTGAAAAACAACAGCAGCAAGGTGCTGACGACGAAAGAATCAGTAGCTTGCTGGACTTAGCTCAATCAAGTATTGAAAAAGGATTGGGCTTGGCCGCTGAGAAGCTATCCTCTCTCAATTGGTTGACGCAAGATGTTCAAACTGGGATTGACGATACTACCGCCCGTCTGAACGATGGTATGACAGCAATGAGAGAGGCGTTCCTTGGAACCAAGGAAGTATCACAAACTGAAGCGGTCGCTGCATCTTACGAGCGTAGTGACGCAGCGGAGTTGACGCTGACGATTCAAGAGGGCGATCAGGTTACGCTTAACATGTATGCGCTTTCTAGCAGTGCCGCTGGGCTTGCCAAGGTAAACCAAAATGGTCAGCAGACCATGGCGAGTTTCGAAAGTACTTCGTCCCGCTTCGGCTTTGAGTTTGCGGTGACAGGAGAGCTTAACGATAACGAGCAGAGTGCTATCAGTGATTTGGTTAACTCACTGGGGAAAACGGCCGAGTTGTTTTTTTCTGGGGATGTACAAGGTGCGATGGAGCAGGCGCTACGTTCAGGTTTCAATTCCGAACAGCTCGCTAGTTTTACCATGGCATTGCAAACTGACCAGACTATGAAAGCCTCTCAAGTACAAACTGCTTACAGTCGTGGTAATGGCAACAAAGCCGTGACTGAGCCACTGGTAGACTATCGCAAGGCCTTAGAGCAAACCATGGAAAGAGCTTCTAATATTCTGGAAGACTATCGTGCTAGCGTGGCTGATGTGATGAGTAATTTGTCAGAAATGCAGCAACGTCAGGATGAAGCCCGTGCTCGGGTAGCTGATATTTTGGATTTCAATAACAAGTTGATCGGCAAACTGAGTGCCCTGATAGAGGCTCAGACACCCCCATCAGCGGAGACAAGTCCGAGCTAATCGTTTTAACATTCTTATTGACGACACAAGGAGGTGTCATGTCAGTCAAAGGTTTTACCTTACTAGAGATATTACTAGTCATGACTATATTGGCTGTTATCTCTATCACTTTCCAGCAGTCAAGTTTGCTTGATAGCTGGCGTCAATGGCAACGAATGCGTTCACTCAGAGCCAGTGCCTATTCCCTGTTAGAAATTATTTCCTACACACGTACCTTAGCTACATCAACTCAACAAAGCATGTTTTTATGTGGTAACTGGGATTGTCACAGTGGCTGGGGCAGACAGGTGTTTGTCTATCGTACTGATGATGGTAGCTTGCAATGGCAGCAAATAATCACCTCAAGCGATGATATATCAATCGTGTGGAAAGGCTTTCCGATTCAGCGGGATCACATTGAATTTACCCCAGAGGGTGGGGCGAGCTACCAGAATGGGTCCTTTTACATCTGTGATCCCGACTACTTGCTGCGTGTACGCCTGAATCAAAGTGGTCGCGCTTACTTGGATCCAATCGTCGAGCTATCCACCACAACAGTGGAGGTGGAGTCCTGTTATGGGAGCTAAACGGGGATGGGTCTTGGCGGAAGTCTGTATCGTGCTCACCGCATTGGCGATCGTGTTCCACACTCTGGTGAAACAAAATCAATATTGGCAAGCGCAGCTCGTTATTTTTCAAGCTGATCTTGCAGCCGACCAACAGCAAATCATGCAGCAGCGATTTGAGTTAATGACAGGTAATGGTAGCTCGTTGGAGACAAACGTGGAGCAGGAAAATTTCCCCAATTGCCAAATATGTAGTGGGAATGAGCTCGTAGAATTATTCCGAACGGCGTATCAAACTTTGCGTTAGCATAATCATGGAGAGGAAATGCGTAGTAAGGGATTTACTATGTTTGAGGTGTTGGTGGCGCTGCTGGTACTCGCGGTGTTACTAACAATGGTTGTTGCCATCCAACAACATTGGTTGGTAAGTCTGAAGCGCGATCAAGTCCACGTGCGTCTCCAGAACAAGGTAGCTTTGGTTGGTGAAATATTGGATGGTCAACTTGGTCTACTCGGCGGCTTCGGTTGTGCATCTGATAAGTATGGATACATTGAGGTTGGACAAGCAGATACGCCACCGTCGCGCTTATCTAGTGCGGATTTAAAAGCTGGGTCGCGCTGGCTGTTAGGGGACAGTGTCGGACTTTGTGCTGCTTATGGTTCGGTGACTTCTGGCGTGTTGACCGCGCCATTGTCGTGCCTAAATTTTGATGTTGGTGATCCAGTTCTGTTAGACACTTGTGGTCAGCAGCAATTAGCGACTGTCGTACACGCCTACGGCAATCGTGTTGATATTGCATTACCTAGTAGCGTCACTAGTCCAATATTGGCTGCTAGCTTTCAGCCAACCTACTGGTATCTGGCTCCTTCTAAAAGTCACGGCTATGCCTTGTGGAGTAAAAGTGCTATTTCCGGCAACGGGGTAGAGGTAGTTGATGAAATAGCGCAACTCAATTTCTATCTCTTGCAGGGAGCACCGGAGGGGCCGTTGGTGCAGGATGTACATCGTTCCACAGGTCGCTTTGATATTGAGTCTGTGAAAGGGATTTGGGTGGAGTATCTGATTACCTTGAATGACTGCGAGGAGACAACCTCTTCAAACTCTAGTTATCAGAGTTTCACAGGGGAAACTTGGCACTACCCCCCATCTTGTTCCCAACTTGGGCAACGGTTCATTGTGCTGGGGGCTAAATGAAACGCGCCAGTGCCGGTTGGATAGCTATGCCACTCTTACTCATGGTCGCGATAATGAGTGCGCAATTGAAAGAGTATGGGGCAAACCAGATGCAGACGCTTAAATGGCAGTCGGTCATTCACTCCATGTCGACCCCGAACGCTCTGGTACGGCATTGGTTGGCTCATCCAGAGTGGGCGCAGCCTTCAAGCTGCCCTTCACTATGTATTCCCCATCAAAGTGAGTTTCAGACAGTCTCTTATAACGGAGATAGTTGGCTGATTCATTACCGCAAAAGCTTAGACACAAACGGCAATACACGGTTACGTCTATGTATTATGCAAAATCAAACACTCGCTTACTGTGTTTGGCAGAATGGTAGTTTAGGCTATGGCGTTATTGCTTTGGCCCCTTGAGGCGATGATCTTCCGAACAAAATGGACGTTGTTGGTGATCATAAGTGGCATGAGAGGCTGGCAAGTGGGTACCACACTGGGCACATTTCACCATTTTTTCGCTGCTTTGAATCTTTTCCGCCGATTTGTTCTGAGCGAGGGAGCGTTTTATCTGACGATAAATTAGCCAACCAACAGCGAAAACGACGATAAAAAGTAATAAACGGATGATCATGCCCTTTACCTTACAATGGGAATTTGGAGACAATACCGCAATCTTTTAAAGTTTGCGAGACAGCAGCGTCATGAGCTTAAAAATCATTATGGCCCAACTGGATATGTTGGTTGGGGACATTAAGTCGAATACTCAAGCGGTATTGGCAGCGGCGCAAGAGGCGCTGACCCTGCATCAGGGCGATGTCATTGTTTTTCCTGAATTGACTCTTACTGGCTACCCACCAGAAGATTTGTTACTGCGCCCGAGCCTAGAACAACGTATCGAAAGTGCCATACAAGCACTACTGGCAAGTAACCTAGATATCTACATGGTGGTAGGCTACCCGCGCTTTATTGATGGCAGTTTGTTTAATTGTGCCGGCGTGATCCATCAGGGTGTTTTGCTTGGCGAGTATGCCAAGCAAAAATTGCCGAATATCCAAGTGTTTGATGATAAGCGTTATTTCGCAGCGGGCACGGAACCTTGCATTGTCAATATCAAAGGTGTCCAAGCTGGTATTAGTATCTGCGAGGACATTTGGCACCCAGAACCCATTGCGCAGGCGAAAGCGGCCGGTGCTGAGCTGATTCTGAATTTGAATGCCTCACCCTTCCATATTGAGAAGATGGGAACCCGTGAGGCCCTTTTACGCCAGCGCGCTACCGAGACTGAGCTCCCCATTGTTTATGTGAACTACATGGGGGCTCAAGACGAACTTGTCTACGAAGGTGGCTCCTTTGTGGTGGACGCTCAAGGTAACAAATGTGTTCAAGCCCCTTGGTATGAAAACGGCTTGTATGGTTGTGAGTTTACCGTGGTAGAGGATCGAGCTCAGCGGGTTGAACCTGTTGTGGCACAAATCGCGCCAGCATTTGGGGTAGAAGCCAGTGTATATCAGGCCATGGTCGTTGGCTTGCGTGGCTATATCGAGAAAAACCGCTTCAAGGGTATAGTGCTTGGGCTGAGCGGTGGTATCGATTCTGCTCTATCCTTGGCCGTTGCCGTTGATGCCATTGGTGCAGACCGTGTGCAAGCGGTGATGATGCCCTACACCTACACCTCATCCATGAGTGTGGAAGACGCCGCCGAGCAGGCTAAGCGTATGGGCGTGCAATATAGTGTGTTGCCCATCGAGCCTATGGTATCAGCCTTTATGGCGACCTTGGCCCCCGAATTTGAGGGCTACGGTAAAGATACAACGGAGGAAAACCTTCAAGCTCGTACGCGTGGTGTTACCTTGATGGCGATTTCCAATAAGAAAGGCTATATGGTACTCACTACTGGTAATAAGAGCGAAATGGCGGTTGGTTATGCCACCCTTTATGGCGATATGGTCGGTGGATATTCGGTACTGAAAGACGTATTTAAAACACTCGTGTTCCGCCTGGCTCGTTATCGCAACGAGCTAGGTTATGTGATCCCAGAGAGAGTGATTACGCGACCACCGAGTGCCGAGTTGGCGCCAGATCAAAAAGACGAAGATTCCTTGCCGGATTACGATACGCTCGATGCGATCTTGCACCTTTATATCGAGCAGGATCAGAGTGCTCAAGCTATCCTGGCAACGGGAGAGTTTGATCAAGAGACGGTGTATCGGGTGCTACGGTTAGTTGATCTAAATGAATACAAACGTCGTCAAGCGCCGGTAGGTGTGCGCGTGACCGAGCGTGGTTTTGGGCGAGATCGTCGTTACCCGATTACCAATGGTTGGCATATCGGAGAGTAGGGCGGCGCTGGTATTTGCCCCTTTCAACAAACGCCCCGCTGTGAACGGGGCGTTTTGTTTTTAGGGGGTATTTCGATTGAATTAAATCAATTCCAAGTTCTGCATGGCTAAACGAATAGCGGCCCTGTTTTCGTCTAGTAATGGCACCATTGGTAGACGGCAGTCCTCGCTACACATGCCGAGCAGGCTCAGGGCGTATTTGGCTCCCGCAGGGTTTGGCTCCAAGAACAAGGCGCTGTGAAGGGCGAAAAGTTTGTCTTGTAGAGCTGCCGCAGCTTGGTAATCTCCTTCGATGCATAAACGCTGAAGTTGTGCGACTTGTTTTGGTGCCACATTACTGGTCACTGAGATACAGCCGACACCGCCACCAACGTTGTAAGCTACGCTAGTTACGTCATCGCCACTTAAGAAGCTAAAGGGTTTGCTAATCAAGGCCCGTTCGCGAATTGGGCGCGTTAAATCCCCGGTGGCATCCTTTACGCCGACAACTCTTGGTAGTTCTGCCACTTTCGCCAGAGTCGCCACATCAAGACCGACCACCGCACGGGGAGGAATGTTGTAAACAATAATTGGCAGCTCAGTATGGTCATGGACGTAGCGAAAATGCTCATACAAACCACGTTGATTAGGTTTGTTGTAGTAGCCCGCCACGTGTAGAGCCGCATCTGCACCGGCTTCTTTGGCAAAACGCGAATATTCCACCGCCTCAATTGGATTATTCGAGCCAGCCCCAGCGATCACCGGAACACGACCATTTACTTCTTCGACGGTAATTTCAATAACACGTTTGTGTTCAGCTTCACTTAAAGTGGGGGTTTCGCCCGTAGTACCGACAGGTACTAAGCCATCAATGCCTTGTTCTATTTGCCAACGTACATGACGACGTAAAGCATCTTCATCCAACGCACCGTTGCGAAAGGGGGTAACTAAAGCGGTAATTGCACCTTGGAACATACTGTTTCCTCATTTTTTAAATGGTCGCAGCATGTTTTTCTGAAGGGGCCCGTCAGCAAACATGCTGCCGGGGAAGTTAATTTACGCCATCCACACGCCAGCACCGCAAGGTTTCTTAACCTTACGCTTGTACTGTTTCTTGACTAGGCTTAGAGCGCTGATAAGTAGCATTTTAGTCATCGTGGGAAATTAACGTTAACCACATGCTGCAGGCTTTTTTCGTCTTAGTCAATAGAAATGTTGCCGTCGTCAGCTTTACTGCTTGTCTTACATAGCTATTTGTAACTTTATGTTTTACGATGTTGGCCGATTTAGTCACTAGTACGAGAGATCCACTTATCTGGCTAACGCACCGCATGATGGAGTAAGCATGAACAAACAACTGCAGTTACTAGTTCAGTCATACTTTGCAGGGCAGAATAATGACCCGAACCTAACTGCATTTTTGTTAGATGTGGATGACTTGTTCGCAGATATGGAAGCGCGTGTAGCGCTGTTGGAGCGCTCGGTAGATTTGGCCTCGGATGCAATTAGTGAGCGTACCGAGTCGGTCAGTAACCAAGCAGAATTATTCGACGCGATTTTCAACAGCTCTCCTGATGCTTTGCTACTGATTGATTTCGACCGTGACGCCATATTATTCAACCCTGCATTTGGTCTCCTGTGGGAATGGCAAGCAGAGACCGGTGGCGAGATTTCTCATCAAGAGTTCTTTCAGCGTTTACCAGAATTTTTAGACAACGCTGAGAATTTCATCGAGTTTCTCAAGCGCAGTTTGGTCAATACCGACGAGTTTGCCGGGGAGTTATTACTCAAGGATGGCCGCTGGTTGCACTACGATGTGGTGCCGCGACTGGAGTCTGGACGTTTGGTTGGTCGCTTATGGACTTTCAAAGACATTACCGAGCAAAAACAAGCTGAAAAAGCGTTAAGTATTTATCAGCATGATCTGCGTTTAGCCCATGAGTTAGCTCATATGGGGCCTTGGTCACTAGACATAAATAGTGGGCAGGTGTTGTTGTCAGAGGAACTCATCGAACTATTTCAGCTACCCAAAAATAAGCAAAGTTGGCCGTTAAGGGCCTATTTGGCTTGTATTCCTGAGCGCGACCGAAGCCGTGTCGAGAAGAATATTAATCGAAGCATCCAATTTGCCCAAAGTCTGAATGTAGAGCATCCGTTGCGTCTTTCTGGTAACGAATACTACGTATTACTGCGTGGTGGTTTGCAAATAGGCGCTGGAGACGAGCCAGACCGACTGTTGGGAGTACTACAGGATATCTCTGATATTCGCGCTTCAGAGCACCGCATGCGTGTCTCTTCCCAGTTCTTTCGTTCTTCGATGCAAGGCAATATCTTGATGGACCGGCGCCGCCACATTCTGGAATTTAATGAGGTTGTGTGTCGCATCTTCCAACTCAGTCAAGATGAATTTATTGAGCGCATTGACGAGAGGTTGTACTCTGCTTGGACGAACGATATGTCCATCAACGATATTTGGCGCTACGTGGTAGAGCATGATCGTTGGGCGGGAGAAGTCTTTTTTTCCGCCCCAGAGCTAGCCGGGCGAACCTTGTGGTTATCCCTTGAAGCAGTACGTGACGATACCGGCAAGATAGCCAACTTTATTGCTATTTTTAACGATATTACTGAATCCAAACGAGCCCAAGAACAACTCCATCAAATGGCCTATTTTGATTCCCAAACTGGCCTGCCGAACCGGTTTCAGTGCGAGCAATTTCTCTCGCAAAACTCACGTCACCAACGATCAAGCGTCATCCACTTGTGTTGATGTACATGGACTTGGATCGGTTTAAATACGTTAACGATTCCTTGGGTCACCATGCGGGTGACAATTTACTGTTCTTGGTGGGGCAGCGCCTGAGGGAAGTTGTCCCCCATGCGGGCATGATAGCGCGCCAAGGAGGAGATGAGTTTATCGTTCTGTTATCCGGTAAAGATGATGTTCTGCAAGTAGAAGCTATCGCCCAACGCCTAGTGGATGCTTTGTCCCAGTCATTTACCGTTTTTGATAAGCAGATTTACGTCGGAGCCTCCATCGGTATTGTGCGTTTGCCAGAAGATGCTCAGGATATGGTCAGTGCCATGCGTTATGCGGATATCTGTCTATATCGTGCCAAAAAAAGTGGGAAAGGCTGTTATCGACTTTGGGATCGAAGCTACCTGCAGGATTCCACGCCGGAGCGAATACAAATCGAATCCGAGCTACGGGAAGGTATTGAACGTGGCGAGCTGATCTTGCACTATCAACCTAAAGTGAATGCAGTGGCTGGCGAGCTACATAGCTTAGAAGCGCTAGTCCGTTGGCAGCACCCAAGGTTGGGGTTGATTTACCCCGACAGTTTTATCGGGATTGCTGAAGAGTCCAATTTGATTGTTGAGCTTGATCGTTGGGTAATAGCCGCAGTGGCAGAACAACAATTAGCTTGGCGCAAACAAGGGTTAGTTATTGTCCCTGTTTCCCTGAATGTTTCCGCATCCCATATCACCCGAGCTGACTTAGTCTTACTGTTCGCGCAAATTCTGAATGAGCATCCTGAGCTCGCCAATTACATCGAGGTGGAGTTAACGGAAACCGCGATTATGGCCGATCCCGACCAGGCGACTATTTCTCTTAACCACTTACTTCATCTGGGGGTCAAGTCTTCTGTAGACGACTTTGGCTCCGGGTACACTTCCCTTGGATACCTGAAGAAGCTGAACGCCAATACTTTAAAGATAGATCGAACCTTTATAGATGACATTACCGAGGATGGTTACGATCGCGATGTCGCGAAAGCCATTATTGCTTTAGCAAATAGTTTATCTATGGAAGTCGTTGCGGAAGGTGTGGAAACGAAAGCTCAGTGGGATCTACTTGCTTCATTCGGTTGCCAGTATCTACAAGGGTACTATTTCTCGAAACCCAAACCTGCTGAAGAAATTGCTAGATTATTGGCCTCACAAAAGTAACTTCTTTTTAAAAAGAGGGTGACTGATGTTGGTTTCCCCAACATCAGTCTTTTGATGGTTAGCCATCGGCATTAATTGTTGCGATTAGCGCTTGCAGTGTCTCATCGGCTACATCATTAGCGACCTGACAGGTGCCGGCATTTAGATGACCGCCACCACCGTATTTCAGGCAAAGCTCACCCACATTGGTATTCGAGGATCGATTTAAGATTGACTTGCCAATAGCGAATACGGTGTTTTGTTGTTTCAGTCCCCACATTTTATGGATCGAAATATTGCAATCAGGGAACATGGCATAGATAACAAATCGGTTAGTGGTGTAGATGGTTTCTTCGTTCAGAAGATCGAGTACAACCAGATTGTCGTATACTGTGGCGCAGCGTTGGATCTGTTCCTTGGCTTTAGCATCGTGTTCAAAGTACAGGTCAGTACGTTCCTTGACGTCCTCTAACTGTAGGATTTCGTCGATCGTGTGATTTTTACAGTAATCGATCAGTTGCATCATCAACTGATAGTTAGAGATGCGAAAATCTCGGAAGCGCCCCAAACCAGTACGCGCATCCATGATGAAGTTTAATAGAACCCAACCCGTTGGATTGAGTACTTCATCTTCAGAGAATTGAGCAGAGTCGCCTTTATCTACCGCTTCCATCATCTCCGTTGAAATATTAGGGAAACGCTCTGCGCCACCGTAGTAATCGTATACAACCCGCGCCGCAGAGGGAGCGTTAGGATCGATAATATGATTTTCGATATCCCCACTGTTGCGGACCGTTTCGCTCAAGTGGTGGTCGAAGGCTAAATGGCAGCCCGCCACATAGGGTAAGTTCGTCGTAATATCGTTAGGACCAATTTCCACCTTGCCATCCTGCATGTCTTTAGGATGTACAAATAAAATGTCATTGATAATACCGAGATCTTTCAGTAATACAGCACAGACCAAGCCGTCGAAATCACTGCGGGTTACCAATCTATAAGTTGTCTCTGTCATAGGAAATTCCATAGCTTCGTGGGGCACTCATATGTATCCCGTTATTTTGCATTAAAAATGAACTCTTTGTGATCCATTAAAGCGTCGTTCCAGCGACGATACCCTTTACTGTTGATATGCAGCAAGTCATTCTCGAAATAGCTTTCGTCTAGACTGCCGTCTTTACTCTTTAACAAAGAGAACAAGTCAATGTAGCGAGTATTTGGCCGAGTTCTTGCTAATTGCTCCAATTGCTTATTGGTCATTTCTATCGTGTTTCTTAACCGTTCGCGAGTTGGACTTGATTTAATGCTGATCAAGGTCACAGGTATACCGGGTAAGTGTATATCAACTTTCTCTAATAGTTGAATGTAGTTAGCGATAACTTTGTTGGCATCATGATTATTGCCGATATCGCTGTCACCTGCATAAAGCACGAGAGACCGAGGCTTACGTGGCAATACGATACGCTCGAAGTAGTACACACAGGCCTCAATTGTCGCGCCGCTAAAGCCTAGATTAAGACCTCCCAGAGGCCCAAAAGTCTGCTCAAAGTTAGGCCACAAGCGCATAGTCGAGCTGCCATAAAAAGCCACCGATTGAGCATTGTCCCGGTGATGAGCTAAACGGAATTCGAGTTCTCGAACATCGGATTCGAACTCCACGTCAATTTGGTTCACGCTTAACACATTAGACTCGAAACCACGGCGTCCGGATAGAATTGGGTATTGCTTAATTTCTTGCGCTAGGGCCTCTGCTTCGGTGACTGCATCGCGGAACTCTTCCTGATAGGCTTGTAAAAATTCCGCCATGGCCGCCGGCGTGTACTCGGTGAGTCGGTCAGAGATGCGAAACGCAGGTCGAATCACGATGCTATAAATATTGTGATCTGCCCGTTTATCGAAGTTAGCGACGGCGATAGGAACGATCCAAGGCTCGTCTTCCCCAGCCATACTTTGGGCTAGTTCAAATACGTAAGGCAAGAGTTCCCCTGGGGATTCAAGGGTAGAAAAGCTGCGTCCCTCGGGTGAAATTAATAGGGGAATATTGCGTTTGAGGGTATCTTGGCCGTCGCGCAGAAATTGCTCATGTTGTTCCGAGCCGCTCACCAAAGACTGCCAACTATCGACGAAGATATTGCCGAAGCGAGCGTAGAAAGCATCACGCCAGTATTCGTACTCTCGGCTACGTCTTACCACACGCTGTCCCGGCATACCGTAATTCTTAGCGATAATCATGGAACTGATAAATTGTGCATCCAGAGAGTAGCGGAAACCATTGGGTAATTGGGTGCTTTGTGAGCCAAGCAGATGGTTATAGATAAACAGGCTACCGGCTTTTTTGGGTAGATTCTCTAATCCCTTAATCACATAAGGAACTTGCTGGAACGCTTGTTGGAAGCGCTCCGTGCCAATACGGCGCACGTCATTGGCCCCCAATTCCGCGGGTAGCGCATTGATATCATCGTAAATGCGCTTCAAATGCCGATAGAACGCATTTTCCCGCTGTAAATCTTTGAGGATATCTAAACACATACCAGCAATGGTGCGCTCGATTCGCTCGCCATAGTGCAAGCATTGGTAGAGAACGCCGAAGGCTTCATCGGTAGTCACTGCGTTGGCCAGTAGTTTTCCTACTTTGTAAAGCGGGGAGCTAACCGGTAACACAGCGGCATTTTGCTCGATAACGTTATTGACTGCCAACACCTCATCATTAGCTACCTGAGACAGGTAGCGCATCCGAGCCGCAAGCAGATGAGTGCCAATCAGCCAAATCAAGCGATGCCAGTACTTAATACCGAGCTTGGGGTTCTCTTCAGCAAGTTGAACCAAGTCCGCTTTCCTAATGAAAAGGATAGTGGAATCGCGGGATGAGATAATTGAAGCACGGTTTTTTTGCTCGTCGTCCAAGGTGCAAGAGGCTAACACGGTGCCGGAGCGAGAAATTGAGCGAGTGGTGATGATATCACCTGCTTCAGTTTGGTAGCTCACCACTGCCTTGCCCTTCACCAGCAAATAGAGACCATCTTCTGGTTTAGATTGCTGAGAAATAATATCCCCTTGATGGGCGAGGATAATATTCGCCACTTTAGCAAGTGAGTGAATCTCTGCCTGGGTGAAGCTGTCGCAAAATGCCGATTGATTAAGCAGGGCGATAGAGTCTTTCAAGGTTTGCTTTTGATGCTCAGGGGCAAGGAGCGGTCTGGTTTCCTCAAAGGCTAATGACTCGTTGGCAAAGTAAGGGCGAGTTAAATTCTGAATATTGGTAAGCACTGGGAGGGACTGCCGGTAAATAAAGCTCAGAAACTGTGCGGCGAACTCACAGTGATCATTCAATACCTGTTGCAGTGCATCTATTGGCCAACTTATTAGGCGGCTACTTTTAGTGGCAACGAAGCTGGTTGCATAGCGACACGGATGACGAAATGCCGACCAGCCGATAGGCGCTAGACGCTCTTTAATGAGACCCACATTGTAAGACTTGCCAGACTCATATAGCGGGATTGAAATTGAAACTTCCCCTTCCACTAAAAAGTAGATGCGTTCACCGATGGCGAATTGGCGCGCTAATGTTTCCCCTGGAGCCAGCTCTCTGATCGTGGTGAATTGTTCGAGTTGTTCACGTATTTCATCATCAAGACAAGGTGAAAAAGGAAATTCCTGAATAAGGCTGGCCGGGGTCATAAACACTCCTACTGGCATCGGTGGGTGGGAAACGGTGAGTCCCACAATAACTTGCTGATTTTCGTTAAATTACTACATCCCAACTGGTAATGTGAAGCACCTTTGTAGAACAAAGCAACCTCCATGCCATAGGTTCACTATAAAAGTTAATTGTGAACAAATTGCGTAACTCGTTCCCTTAAAGCAATCCAAAACTATCTTCTAAGTGTTTAAGTTTCAGATGGTTAAGCATGTTTCGAAACCTATTCATTACGCTTCATTTTGTAAAAGAGTCGCTGTTTCCCTTGTAGAGCCAAGAAACCATGCTACACCTTAAATAATTGATGTTACCGAAATTTAATGTTGAGAAAGGTGGCGAAATGCGGGTCTGAAAGCCTGATTCAACGGACGCCTGCCGTGAATATCTGAAGAAAAGGGGATACTACCATGAGTATTTTTGACCATGTTCAATCTCGTTTCGATGCCCAGTTAGAAGAAGAAATGTCACTGGCCGAGTACCTAGAGTTATGTAAAACTGACCCAGCTGCTTACGCTTCCGCACCAGAACGGCTGTTACTGGCAATTGGTGATCCGGAAATTGTGGATACCTCCAAAGACACACGGCTGAGCCGTATCTTTTCCAATAAATTAATTAAACGCTACCCTACCTTTGAACATTTTTATGGCATGGAAGAGGCGATCGAAAAAATCGTCGCCTTCCTTACCCATGCGGCCCAAGGCTTGGAAGAGTCCAAGCAAGTGCTGTATTTACTTGGGCCGGTTGGTGGCGGTAAATCATCCCTCGCTGAGAAGCTTAAAGAGCTGATGCAGTCCGTTCCGTTTTATGCCATCAAAGGCTCGCCGGTATTTGAATCACCATTGAATCTGTTTGATGTGAATGAAGATGGGCAGATTTTGCAGGAAGAGTATGGCATCGCCAAACGCTACCTGAAGGGCATCATGTCACCCTGGGCTGCCAAGCGTTTGAAAGAGTTTAATGGTGATATTCAGCAATTCCGAGTGGTGAAAGTTTATCCATCGGCGATACGCCAAATAGCGATTTCAAAAACCGAACCAGGGGATGAAAACAACCAAGATATCTCCTCCCTAGTCGGTAAAGTGGATATCCGTAAACTTGAATTCTTTGAGCAGAACGATGCGGATGCCTACAGTTATTCCGGAGGCTTGTGTCGCGGCAACCGAGGCATTATGGAGTTTGTGGAGATGTTCAAGGCACCCATCAAGGTGCTGCATCCACTATTAACTGCCACACAAGAGGGTAATTACAATGGCACCGAGGGGTTGGGGAATATTCCTTTTGACGGCATCATTTTAGCCCACTCTAACGAATCCGAGTGGCAGTCCTTCAAAAATAATAAAACGAACGAAGCCTTTATCGACCGGGTTTACACCGTTAAGGTCCCGTACTGCTTGCGAGTCTCTGAAGAGATGCGTATCTACCAAAAACTATTGGAGAACTCGTCCTTAGCTCATTCCCCATGTGCACCAGATACCTTGAAGATGCTGGCTCAGTTCTCGGTTCTATCACGCCTAAAAGAGCCAGAGAACTCCAGTGTTTTTTCAAAAATGCGCATTTATGATGGGGAGTCTTTAAAAGACATTGATCCAAAAGCGAAATCCTTGCAGGAATACAAGGATGCAGCCGGAGTCAATGAGGGCATGGATGGTCTGTCTACCCGGTTTGCATTCAAAATCCTATCTAGGGTGTTCAACTTTGACCCCACAGAAGTGGCAGCTAATCCCGTACATCTCATGTATGTGTTGGAGCAACAGATCGAACAAGAGCAATTCGATCAAGACCGTCACGACCGTTATCTACGAGCCCTGAAGGAGTTCATCGCTCCCCGTTACGTGGAGTTTATCGGTAAGGAAATCCAGACCGCCTACCTAGAATCCTATTCGGAGTACGGACAAAATATTTTTGATCGTTACGTCACCTATGCGGATTTCTGGATTCAAGATCAAGAGTATCGGGACCCCGAGACCGGAGATATTCTAGATCGGGCGGCAATTAATGATGAGCTAGAGAAAATCGAAAAACCTGCTGGCATCAGCAACCCAAAAGACTTCCGCAATGAAGTGGTGAATTTTGTATTACGAGCTCGGGCTAACAATAACGGTAACAACCCTAGTTGGTTGGGGTACGAGAAATTGCGTGTAGTGATAGAGCGTAAGATGTTCTCCAATACGGAAGACTTGTTACCAGTGATTTCGTTTAGCGCTAAATCGTCCAGCGATGATCAACGCAAACACAATGAATTTGTCAAACGCATGGTGGAGCGGGGCTACACCGAGAAACAAGTGCGCTTGTTGTCTGAGTGGTATCTGCGGGTGCGTAAGTCTCAGTAATCACTGGGACTTTAAACAGGCAGGTTCAAAGGAGGTCATATGTCGTACATTATCGATCGCCGCCTTAATGGGAAGCACAAAAGCAGTGTTAACCGCCAGCGCTTCTTGCGTCGTTACCGTGATCATATCCGCAAGGCGGTGGAAAAAGCAGTCAATGATCGCAGCATAAAGGATTTGGATCGTGGGGAAACCATCACCATACCAAAGCGGGATATTCACGAGCCCGTGTTTGGCCATGGCCGTGGTGGTGTTGGCTCCGTAGTCCATCCGGGCAATAAAGAGTTTAACGCAGGAGACAAAATACCCCGTCCACCTCAGAATGGTGGCGGTCAAGGCAGTGGGCAGGGAAAAGCTTCAGATCACGGCGAAGGGGAGGATGAATTTGCTTTCCAAATTTCCCAAGAAGAGTTTTTAGATTGTGTCTTTGAAGATTTAGCGTTGCCCAACTTGGTACGTAAGCAACTTGGAGATATGACCGAGTTCCAGATAAAACATGCTGGGATAGTATCTGAAGGCACGCCGTCGAAACTCAACCTAGTGCGCTCCATGCGTAATGCTTATGCACGGCGCATGGTGATGAGTGGTGATGCTCGCAGACGCTTGGCTGAGCTTGAGGAGCTCATCCAAAAGCTTGAGCAGGAGCAGGCCTCAGGTCGAACCATTGATGATACCCAGCTGGCGTTATTGCGGGAAAAAGCGGCTACGTACCAGCAGAAAATCGATAAAACTCCGTTTTTAGATACCTATGATCTGCGTTACAACCATCATGTGAAAGAGCCTCAACCGTCCAGTAAAGCAGTAATGTTTTGCGTGATGGACGTATCTGGCTCCATGACCCAAGAAACCAAAAATATTGCCAAACGCTTCTTTATTTTGCTGTACCTATTTTTGACCCGCAACTACGAGAAAATCGAGGTGGTGTTTATCCGACACCACACCAGTGCGAAAGAAGTAACGGAGGAAGAGTTTTTTTACTCTAGAGAAACCGGGGGCACCATCGTTTCCAGTGCCTTAAAACTAATGCAAAAGATCATTAAGCAGCGCTACTCACCAGATCAATGGAATATTTATGCAGCGCAGGCTTCCGACGGTGATAACTGGGACGACGATTCCCGTATCTGCCAGCAAGTGATGGAAGATGGTCTTATCGATTTAGTGCAATATTTCACCTATATCGAAATTACCCCCCACGATCATCAGAGTCTTTGGTATGCCTATGAAAAACTGCAAAGTGCCTACAGCGACCGCTTTGCAATGCGTCATATCCTCGACGTAGGGGATATTTATCCAGTATTCCGGGAGTTATTCCAGAGGAGGTTACATGAGCAACTCAACGCTTGATACCTTATTACCTCAAGGGCCCGATTGGAGTTTTGACAGTATTCGTCAATACGATGATGCCATTCGAGAAATAGCATTGGAGTTTGGTTTGGATACTTATCCTAACCAAATAGAGATCATTAGTTCAGAGCAGATGATGGATGCCTATGCCTCGGTGGGTATGCCCCTTGGTTATCATCACTGGTCCTATGGCAAGCAATTCCTGGAAGTAGAGCAGAACTACAAACGGGGGCGGATGGGGCTGGCCTACGAGATTGTGATCAACTTTTCCCCTTGTATCGCCTATTTAATGGAAGAAAACAATATGATGATGCAGGCGCTGGTAATTGCCCACGCTTGCTATGGACATAACTCCTTTTTCAAAGGCAATTATCTATTCCGCACCTGGACTGATGCTACCGCCATCATTGATTACTTAGTATTTGCGAAACGCTATGTGCAAGAGTGTGAGGAAAAATATGGTATTCAGGAAGTTGAGGCCACGTTAGATTCCTGCCATGCGCTGATGAATTTTGGCGTCGATCGGTATAAACGGCCAGTTCCACTGTCAGCCCAAGAGGAAATGGCGCGCCAGGACGAGCGGGAGCGACTATTACAGCAGCAGGTAAATGATCTGTGGCGTACCATTCCCAAAGCAATGGCAGAGGTGCAAGAACGTGAAACCGATCGGCATTTCCCATCCGAGCCCCAAGAGAATCTGCTTTATTTTATTGAAAAGCACGCGCCACTATTGAAACCATGGCAGCGAGAGTTAGTACGAATCGTACGTAAGATGGCGCAGTATTTCTATCCACAACGTCAGACCCAAGTTATGAACGAGGGTTGGGCATCGTTCTGGCACTACACTTTGATGAATGAGTTGTATAACCGGGGTAAAGTAACCGAAGGTTTTATTTTGGAGTTTTTGCAATCCCATACCAATGTGGTTTATCAGCCCGGTTTTGATTCCCCCTATTATTCCGGTATCAATCCGTACGCCTTAGGCTTCGCCATTTACTCAGACCTGAAGCGTATGTGCGAAAACCCCACCGAGGAAGACCGCTATTGGTTTCCCGATGTAGTGGGTAAAAATTGGGTGGAAGTATTGGATTTCGCCATGCGTAATTACAAGGACGAGAGCTTCATCTTGCAGTACCTGTCACCTAAAGTGATGCGAGATTTTCGCTTCTTTGGTTTAGAGAATGACGTGCTGAATAACTATATCGAAGTTAAAGAAATTCATAATGAAACCGGCTTTCGCGAACTCCGCCAGCGCCTATCCCAGCAATACAATCTTGGTTATCGGGATCCCAATATTCAGGTGCAGCGGGTCAACATCAATGGTGATCGTAGCCTTACCTTGCGCCATGTTATGGATCACGAGCGACCACTAAATGATGATACGGTAGAAGTGTTGAAACACGTACGTCGTTTATGGGGCTTTGATGTACGCTTAGAGTCTTGGAGTGACGGCAGTTTAGTGGAAACTCACCACTGTTCAAACAATGATCCTTACGGGATTTTGTAGCGAAAAAAACAACCCCAGCTTGGTAGCCAAGCTGGGGTTGTTTTTAGATATCGATTGCTGCTTCGAATTAAAGTTGATTTGCCTCTTTAAGTCGATTGATTACGGCTACCTCTTGGTCAATTTCAGCGACTCGGGCAGACATATCCTCAATTGCATCGATACTTGAACGCACATCTTTGGCCGCATAGCTCGAAGACTCACTCAAGGCTTGTATTTGGGTGCTTAGGGTATTGGTACTTCCCAGCATAGTGCCCATAAATTCGTCAATCTTGGCGATACTTTTCTCGATCATCGCCACAGATTGGCTGACTGAGGTGATGGTTTCGCCAGTTTGATTCAAACTCTGTTGAGTGTTTTGTGATAGTTGACGAACTTCGTCTGCTACCACAGCGAAGCCACGACCGGCTTCTCCGGCACGAGCGGCCTCAATGGCCGCGTTTAATGCCAATAGGTTGGTTTGGTCGGCGATCCCCGAGATGACCTTGAGGATACTCAGGACTTGCTCGGCGTTATCGCGTAGGTGACTGACATTTGACACCATCTCCGCCCGATCTGCCTCTTGGGCACGAATCGCGGCAGAGAACTTGGCAAATTCACCGGTAACTTGCTCAACCACATTTTGCGTCGCCCCAGAGTAATCCGTTACCCGTTGGAAACTGCCAGTGACGTTTTCCAGCAGTGGGCGGTACTCAGACAAGTACTCTATCAGGTTTGCCTGTAGTTTATTTAGTTGCTGCAAGCTATTCAGTTTTGACTGAATAAAGTACTCACGGAAGTTACTGTAGTGGATTGGGAAATTGTCCACAAAGTAATCGGAGAAGCTTTCACCTTCCTTGACGTGGAAAAAGAACAGGCCGGTCAAGGTTTGGTTCATGTGAACACCGAGTAGCTCACCAAAGGTAGAGTAACCAGCCCCTTTTAGTTGCTTGAAGGTGCCCACCTGGTTGAGCTGATTACCATTATTGAGTCGACGTAAAATACAGTCATTGGCAATCATCGCAATGGGGGCAGAGGGCTTACCCTGCATGAACTTTTCGTAAGCTCGTTGAGTGCTGTCAGCAAAGGAACTGGCTTTAACAAGGATAACCTTGTCGCCAAAGTCTAAGTCGCAGAAGAACGCAATACTGCGGTCATTGACATCAATATTGGCCACCGAGCGAATATACAGTTCCCCATGGATTTCTACCGCAAAGGTATGGGACTGTAATTTGCTATTCAGATCGCCCGCGGCACAGCGGAAGTGATCGCACAAATGATCCACGATGTTAACTACCTTGCCACTACGGGAGTCGATCACGGAATGAACAATACGACGTTGTGCATCGGCTTCCGCCACCACAAAAGATTTGTCGGTCTTTTCAAAGTTATGGGTTTTCAGAATGCCGAAGCGTTTTTGTTGCGCCATTTTGACGAATACGACGACCGCACAATTATGGGCAACCTTGTTGCCGTCATACACCAAAGCCTGTTTGAAATCTAACTTACCGCCGGCGGAACCACCCACGAAGTGGCAGGGCAATTTACCTAGATCGTATATCGCCTGCATGAAGAAGTTTTCAGAAGAGGACAAGCCATCAAAGAAAGTCAGCGCTAGGGTGTCGTTGAAATGTACTGGGAACGATGGCGTGAGGTTTTGCAATTCGCCTTTTATACGTTTGATGCGCTCCCGTTTGGACATAGAAACCTGTCCGGAACGGAGGTCTTCACAGTGCAGTTTCACCGTATGTACACTAACTTGAGCAAACAAAGTTGTACTAAAACTTTGCAACACCACGTTGTCCCAGTTGCCTTGGGTGCTTTGGTAAAGATTACTTTGGCAGGTGTTGAGCTCCCCAGCCGTCATAATGCCAATAATTTTGGAGCAAAAGGGCGCACTGCGTTTGATAGACGACATAGTGCTATCGAAATCTACATTCGGCGATATGAACGCTAGGATCAGTGCGGTTTGGTTCTGGCCAAAGGAGAGGGCTTTTAGATTTGCTTCATTTATTTCCGATGAACGTAACTGGACAATTTTAGTCGGTTCATTGTTATTGCTACGGTTTTCTTGTAAGCGTCACTAAATCAGCCTCTAGTTTTCGCGCTTAACCCCGCCCAAACTGTGTTTCGTCTATTCACCCACGGAGTACACAATATGAATGCAAACACAGTGTTAAACCAAACTTGGGCAGATCATATCGAAAAGTGGCGAGCCTCTGGCCTGTCCATCAAAGCATTCTGTGAACAAGAGGACTTGGTGTACCATCAGTTTAGCTATTGGCGGCAGAAGTTTTCGCCTGCCGCTGACTCGACTACGGGATCGAAATTAGTGCCGGTAGCGCTGGCAACGCCTTCTATGCCTTCTAGCGATCTAGAAATCTTGCTCCCCAATGGGGTGATCATACGTGGCATTGATATGACTAATGTCTCGCTGGTGTCCCATCTGGTAGCGGCTTTATGAAACCTCGTTATCTGCGCCCTGCATTGAATTTACCCCAGATCTTTTTGTATCGTGACCCAGTAGATTTTAGAAAGCAGGCCCATGGACTGGCGGTGCTGATCGAGCAAGAGCTAGGGCACAATCCTTTTTCCGGAGCCTTGTACGCGTTTACTAATCGGCATCGCAATAAGATCAAGTGCGTGATGTGGGAAGACAATGGCTTCGTGCTCTATTACAAGGGTTTAGCAGAAGAAAAGTTTAAGTGGCCCAAAGCTACTGAGGAATTGGTATCTCTCACCGGCGAGCAAATTAATTGGCTGTTAGAAGGCTACGATCTTAGCCTAATGCAAGGCCATAAAACCTTGCATTATGAGGCACTCTGCTGAGGATTTATGTGGTGATTTTTGCTAACATATCGCCATGAAAATCGCACCCAAGTCTCACTCCAAAAAGCCGGATTACAGCCAGCT
>NZ_VFRR01000050.1 GCF_006385675.1 Maribrevibacterium harenarium
CGGAAACGAAGATTAGATCAAACTGGCCGGATCACACCGAAACGCGTGGCTGAATGATACCGGAATCGGTGGCCAGACAAACCGAAATACGCACACGGGATAAATTACTGCGCATGAAGGTCTCAGATCAGGCTAGAAAACGCAATTCAAGCCTACCTGAATACTGGGATGTCCGCGCTGTGACTTATGAAATCAATGAGGTTGAGAAGACGGTTTATACTTCCTTGCCGTATGCGAAATTCAATACAGAAATGGTGAGCGAGTTATACCATGAGCGCTGGGAAATCGAACTAGGCTTTAGAGATATAAAAAGCTCAATGAACAATAATGCTCTTACGCTTAGAAGCAAGAAAGTGGAACTGATTTATCAGGAGGTTTGGAGTTTATTGCTAGCCTACAATGTTGTAAGGCGTGAAGCAGGGCAAGCAGCCATTGCTTATCAGAAAGCCCCAAGTGAAATAAGTTTTAAAGCGGCATACTGCTATATTGCGAGTCAGCTCATTGTGATGGCTCAAGCGCAGCCTATATCAAAGACGGGGACTCGCTTAGCGCACCTAAGATCAGGTATTGGAGAGTTGTGTATAAACTACCGTTCTAGGCCTTCCAGACCTAGGACGGTAAAGATAAACAAGACCCGTTATCAGGTGAATCGCAATGCTGCTCCCCTTAAGTGAACAGCATTGCAGCGTGTGCTGGGCTTCTGAGGGTGACCAAGTGAGTATTTTGCTAGGGCAAATTACGCTTGGTATTCGAATGGACGGTCGCCGTTTTCGTCTTTGATGCGAGTTGGCAAGCCCATTTCGTTCAATAGACCTAGGAACGGACGTGGGTCAAGTTGCTCCACGTTACGCATTTCGGCACAGTCCCAAGTGCCGTTGGCAACCAAGATTGCAGCAGCCACTGGCGGTACACCAGCGGTGTAGGAAATGCCTTGGCTACCCACTTCGTTGTAAGCGTCTTTGTGGTCAGCGACGTTGTAGATGAAGACTTCTTTTTCTTCGCCGTCTTTGATGCCTTTAACCACATCACCGATACAAGTCTTACCTGTGTAGTCTGGCGCTAGAGAAGATGGGTCAGGCAGTACCGCTTTTACCACTTTAAGCGGGACGACTTCTAAACCTTCTGCCGTCTTCACTGGCTGTTCAGAAAGTAGACCGAGGTTTTTCAGGACGGTGAAAACGTTGATGTAGTGCTCGCCGAAGCCCATCCAGAAACGTACGTTTGGTACGTCTAGGTTTTGCGATAGGGAGTGTACTTCGTCGTGGCCGCTCATGTAGGAAGTTTGCTTGCCAACTACCGGTAGATCATCGGTACGGCTCACTTCGAACATTTGGTTCACGTTCCACTGGCGGTTCTGCCAAGAGTACACAACACCGGTAAATTCGCGGAAGTTGATCTCTGGGTCGAAGTTGGTCGCAAAGTATTTACCATGACTACCCGCGTTGATATCGATGATGTCGATATCACTTACGCTGTCAAAGTAATGGTTGTAAGCGAGGGCAGCATAAGCGTTTACCACACCTGGGTCAAAACCTACGCCAAGGATTGCGGTTACGCCTTTTTCTTTACATGCATCGCGGCGTTTCCATTCGTAGTTTGCGTACCATGGTGGGGTTTCACAAATTTTGGCTGGATCTTCGTGGATTGCGGTGTCTAGGTAAGCGACACCCGCTTCCATACAAGCTTCCAGTACTGACATATTGATGAAGGCAGAGCCAACGTTGATCACGATTTGTGAATTCGTGTCTTTGATCAGTTTAACCGTAGCGGCAACATCAAGAGCGTCAAGGGCATATGCCTGAATGCGGCCCTCAACTTTCATAGCGCCTTTGTCGAGGACACTGGCAACGATATCTTCGCATTTCGCAACGCTGCGTGAGGCAATGGCGATATCGCCCAGTGTGTCATTGTGTTGGGCGCATTTGTGAGCCACTACGCGGGCTACCCCTCCGGCACCGATAATCAGTACATTTTTTTTCATGTCGTTGCTTTCTCCAGCTTCAGTTGCAATTGGGCAGAATTAGGACAGGTTCTGCGCAAAATCTTGGTAATCAAATTCACGTACCAACTCGATGGTATCGTCTAATTGTTTCACTGCGATGGATGGCATTTTAACGCCATTGAACCAGTTCTTTTTCACCATGGTGTAGCCAGCCGCATCTTGGAACGATAAGCGCTCGCCGACTTGCAGTTCATGGTCGAACTTAAATTCGCCAAAAATATCCCCCGCCAAACAGGACTTACCGCAGATCATGTATTCATGATCCCCTTGGTTTGGGGTCATCTTGGCGGTTTCACGGTAAATCAATAGGTCGAGCATGTGGGCTTCGATGGAGCTATCTACGATCGCCAAATGCTTACCGTTGTAGAGGGTATCGAGCACAGTGACTTCTAGGGTGGTGCTCTTGGTGATGGAGGCCTCACCGGGTTCAAGATAAACCTGCACACTGTACTTCTCAGAGAAGGCCTTGAGTCGAGCACAGAACTGATCCAGCGGGTAACCTTCACCAGTGAAGTGAATGCCGCCACCTAAAGACACCCAGCTTACTTTGGCAAGCAAATGGCCAAAGCGTTCCTCGATGATGTTCAGCATGTCATCGAAGCGGCCAAAGTCACTGTTTTCACAGTTGTTGTGGAACATAAAGCCGGAAATATCGTCGATCACGGCTTCGATTTTCGCTGGGTCCCACTCCCCAAGACGGCTAAACGGACGGGCAGGGTCAGCAATGATGAACTCAGAAGTAGAGACTTGCGGATTCACCCGTAAGCCACGAATGGTGTTGGCACTGGCGTCTTTAAAACGCTCTAGCTGACCGATGGTGTTGAAAATGATCTTGTCGCAGTTGCTGATGACTTCGTCGATTTCGTCATCGGCATAGGCGACGGAATAAGCGTGGGTTTCACCCTGAAACTTTTCACGGCCCAGCTTCACTTCATACAAGGAAGAAGAGGTCGTACCATCCATGTATTCCTGCATTAGGTCGAATACCGACCACGTGGCGAAGCACTTTAATGCAAGCAAAGATTTGGCGCCGGAGTGCTCACGAACATAGGCGATTTTCTTCATGTTCTCGAGCAATTTGGCTTTGTCTATCAGGTAATAGGGTGTTTTGATCATGGCATCAGGCCCAGCTGTTCAAAACGCGCTATTTTAGTGTAATTTCATGACCAAATGCCACACACAAACGGGGAATTTTTGTGTGTTTGGCGTACAGAGGGAATGGCCTGTCGCAGCCTATAAATTCTCATTCTAGCGCTGCGACAGGGGGAGCGATTAGTTTGCCAAGCTTTGCGCCAGTGCGGTTAAGCGTTGTTCTAAAGTGGCAAGCTGTGCGTCCGTTACTTGGGAAACGCAGGCTCTCACCCCATGGATTTGCTCCGAGCCGGTATTGGCTAATGACAATGCGCTAATCCCATGACTTAGCAGGGCCTGCATCAGCTCATCGCCGCTGAGTTGTGGATGGGCGATAGTGAAATAGAAACCATCACTTAACGGCGCACCATTATCCTGATCGTATACCAATTCAAAGCCATGTTGGGTGAACAGGTTTTTCATTATATGGGCGCGCTGCTCATACACTCTGGTCATGGCCAAGAAGGGTAGTGTGCCATCATTGGCTGCTTTGAGCATCGCCGCCAGCCCGTATTGGGTGGAATGGGTAACGCCGGAAGAAAGCCCATGTAACGCCCCGAAAATCATGGCTTTGCCAAAGGTGGTTTGGCCCGTAAAGGGCACAAGCTGTGGGGTGTGGCGATGAAATAACGCGTCTGAGATCACTAGACTGCCAATGCGTTGTCCAGCGTAGCTAAACACCTTGGAGCTAGAAATCAGCAGGATGTAGTTGTCGCTGTAGTGGGCAATCGTCGGCTGATAAGGTGCCTCGCCTGGGGTGCTGTAGTCGCTGCGGTAATCCATGCCGAAGTAGGCCAAGTCTTCAATAACAATTACATCATAGCGGTGAGCCACATCGGCAATAATTTGTAGCTCCTGCTCATCAAAGCAAATCCAGGCAGGGTTATTGGGGTTGGAATACAATAAAGTCGTGTATTCACCAGAACATAAATGGGACTCTAGTGCAGTCCGTAGCTTCTCCCCGCGGTGGGCATAGACATCAAAGCTGCCATACTGCTGACCAATCAAGGTCAATTGCCGTTTCTGATTGGGAAAGCCCGGGTCGATAAACAAGGTTTTGCCATTGGGGCGTAAGCGGTTGGCGATTAAAAAGGTAGCCATCGCCCCTTGGGCTGCGCCAACCGTCGGGAAACAGCCTTCGGCCTTAACTTCTACATTCAAAAATTGACGGCAAAAGCGGCTGATCTCGGCTTTTAACGGCGCGATACCCTCGATCATCGGGTATTTGGCAGCAACGCCGGCGCGCAAGGCATCCACTTCCGCTTCGATACCAATAGTTGGTGCATTGAGGCCCGGAACTCCCATTTCCATACGAATAAAGTCAACACCACTGGCTTGTTCCAGTTTATTAACTAAAGCTACCACCTCGCGAATAGAGGCTTTGGCCAAGGATTGGATGCCGGATTCAGCCGCTATGGTTGTCACTAGGCTAGGTAAAGTAGTCGGTAAAGGCGTCATGGGTTCGGAGTCTTCCTAAATGCTATTTGATTAGCTAATCGAAGCAGGCTTGGCCCAACAAACGAAATAGTAAATTACTGGATGGCCTATAGGTTTTTTCTTGATGCTTTTGGAGGCAAGGAGAGTGCTTTCGATAACGTATTGAAATTATTGTGAAAAATGTCTTTCGACAGGATGTGGGTGAAAGCGTTTCTCCGCCTCTAATCAGTTTGTTGCATAGCGTAATGCGAAAAACTCGTGCCAGCCCAAGCGCTTTGACAACACAAACTCGACCAAGCGTTACAAAATTTTCCCTTGTGCCATTGTCATTCGGCTAAAACTTGATCTATTATTAGTTTGGTCTAATGTTATAAGCATATGAATAATAGTTATAAAAATGCAGCGTTGTGTAATACGGAGGTTCCATAACGTATTTGAGAGAACAACGGAGTCAACCCATGCAAAATAATAATGAAAACGCCACTTCCGAAACTGTATCAGTCACTCCAAGCCAACAATTTGATGTGGTTATTGTTGGCGGTGGAGCAGGTGGAATCTCGGTTGCGGCCAGTTTGTTGAAACGCCAACCTGGGGTAAGCATCGCGATTATTGATCCTGCTTCAGAGCATTCCTATCAGCCCGGTTGGACTTTAGTGGGCGGTGGAGTGTTCAAACGTGAAGATACGCGCCGCCCCATGGCAAGCTTGATTCCCCATGGTGTGACCTTTATTCCAGCGGCAGTAACGACCTTTCATCCAGACAGTAATGCCGTGTCGACCGATGACGGTAAAGTCCTAGGCTACCGTACTCTAGTGGTCTCCCCTGGTCTGAAACTCAATTGGGAGGCGATTCCGGGACTTAAAGAAACTTTAGGCAAAAATGGCGTCACCTCCAACTACAGTTGGGATACGGCCCCTTACACTTGGCAAAATGTGCAGCAGCTTAAACGTGGTAAAGCGATTTTCACTCAGCCGCCGATGCCAATTAAGTGCGCCGGGGCACCGCAAAAAGCCATGTATCTGTCCTGTAGTGAGTGGCAGCGCCAAGCCATTTTGAAAGATATCGATGTGGAGTTCTGTAACGCCGGAGGTGTGCTCTTCGGTGTGGCGGATTATGTGCCGGCGTTAATGTCTTATATTGATCGTTACGACATTAACCTCAGTCTGGGACAGAATTTGGTGGCAGTGGATGGCGAGCGCAAAATCGCTACCTTTGAAACCACCGACGCGGACGGCAACAAAACTCGTATCGAGAAAGAGTTCGATATGTTGCATGTGTGTCCGCCCCAATGTGCGCTAGATTTTATCAAGAATAGCCCGTTGAGCGACGATGCTGGCTGGTTTGACGTTTACCCAGACACCCTGCAACACAAGCGCTATGACAATATTTTTGGCCTTGGGGATGGCACGAACACCCCGAACGCGAAAACCGCGGCAGCGGTACGGGCTCAGGCTCCTGTGGTGGCTGAAAACGTGTTGTCTGTCTTGGTTAAACAGTCGCCGAGAGCCATTTACGATGGTTATGGTTCCTGCCCTCTGACGGTAGAACGGGGCAAGATCGTACTCGCCGAGTTTTGTTATGGTGGAAAGGTCAAACCCTCTTTTCCTACCTGGTTTATCGATGGAACTCAGCCAAGTTATTTAGCTTGGTTGTTGAAAGAAAAAACCTTGCCCTGGGTCTACTGGCAAGGAATGTTGAAAGGCCACGAATGGCTTGTTGCGCCGCAAATTAGCGCCCAGCCACCGCGGCAATTACAAAGTGCTTAACCAATAACGGAGCTGTTATGAAAGCAAATATGTGTGGATTGGATCGAGTATTGCGAATTGGCTTGGGTGGAACGTTAACCTTGTTAGCGTTAACGGGCCAAATTGGGATGTGGGGTTGGATCGGTCTAGTGCCACTGGTGACAGGGATAGTATCGGTGTGTCCGCTTTACACAGTACTGGGGATTCGTACCTGCAAGAAATGTAACTAAGTGTAATAGTTCTTCAGTTTGAGCCATACCTGTGATGTCTAGTGTCGCGGTATGGCTTTTTTGTAACAATTTGCATCAAATGGTAGAGATTTTGCATTCTGGTTTAGCTAGTCATCTGCATTTGATAGAACTAGTGTTATACTTTGCTTGTATAGAATTTTACAAAAGATTACACAGCTTTCTCTTCAGGAACCTCGGCATCCTACAACATGGCTCGAAGCTTATTTCATCGCATTACCCGCCACGCGTCTTATTCTAGTTTTAGCGTATTCGCAGCTTCGCTACTGGTTGGTTTCCTAGTTCTGAATCAGAGTAACGAGCAATACGAAGAGATTCAGCGCGCCGATGCGCTAATTATTGCTCAGAATAAAGCTTCGCTCATCGAAAACCAGATTATCCAAAATGTGTCTGCGAATTATACCTTGGGCGCACTGGTGCAAGAGTTTGGTGGGCACACTTATTGGTTTGACGATGTGGCTGAAAGCATACTTGAGAGTCACACCAGTATATCCTCCGTTTCGCTTTCCCCTGGCGGCATTGTCACTAAGGTATACCCTCTAGAAGGCAATGAGGCACTGTTAGATTTCAATCAGCTTGAAGACAAAAAGCAACGGGCGGAGGTCGTCCAAGCTAGACTTGACCAAAAGTTAACACTGGCTGGCCCCTTGGAGCTCGTTCAGGGTGGTATTGGTGTCGTCGGGCGTCTTCCTGTGCGTGTCCATGACCGCTGGGGTAATGATGCTTTCTGGGGGTTCACTAATGTTGTTATTGAACTTTCAGAGTTATTGGCTCACTCGAATATTAAATCACTTGAACAGCAAGGCTATTTCTATCGTTTGGTGCGCTTACGAGACGAAGCGGTACTAGACAATATTACGGTGGCTAGCAATGCTGGGTTAGAATCGTTAGTTGACCCTGTTACGGTGCAAATTTCGCTACCCAATTCCACTTGGGGTCTTGGGATTGTGCCAAAGCAAGGATGGCTGCCACTGAGTCGTACGTTAAATGGTATCGCGATTGTAGTTGCTGTGGCGCTGGTATTGGCGCGACTCGCTTGGTTAGCGAGTAAAGCAAAGATCAACCGTGAAGAATTGCGGCAGCTGTTGCAACAACGTACTGCTCAGATGGACCTGACCAATCATCGTCATTTGAGTACCCTAAGAGCGCTGCCTGACTATTTGTTGGAGCTTGATGAAGATGGCATCATTACCTTCTTACATACGCCTCAAGACGAAGCGGCCCACTTGGCTGTATTTAGAGTCGGTGCGACTGCGGCAGCCATGTTCTCAAAGCAAGCTCGCTCTACCTTTGAATCCGCGCTAAATCACGCTCGCACTGTTGGTCAGGCGCGGGGGATCGTGTTTGATGTTCATCATGGGGATCAAAAGCGTTGGTTTGAGCTGTCGATTGTCTATAACCAGCCTAATGTGGAGCGCCCTTATTATGTGGTGTTGGCGCGAGACGTGACCGAGCGCCATAAAGCAGAAGAAGATCTGCAGATCGCAGCAACAGCGTTTAACTGTCAAGACGGCATTCTAATTACCAATAAACGCCATGAAATCATCCGTGTTAACTCCTCTTTTGAGTGGATCTCTGGTTTCAAACAAGAAGAAGTGATTGGGCGCAGCCCCAATATTCTCCGTTCTGGGCGCCATGACGATAATTTCTACCAGATGATGAACCAGCGTTTAGAGACAGAGGGCGCTTGGCACGGGGAAATTTGGAACAAGCGTAAAAATGGGGAGATATACCCAGAACGCTTAAGTATCTCCAGTGTTAAAAACTGCGCCGGAGAGATAACACATTTTGTGGCGACGTTCCGAGATATTAGCGACGAGAAGGCTAACCAACGGCGCATTCAGCAGCTGCATTATTACGACCCACTGACACAGCTTCCTAACAAAACCCTACTGTTAGAAGAAATGGATCACTTGATCGATGATGTCAACTTGGGGTTACGTCGTAGTGCGGTATTGTTTATCGATATCGATGAATTTAAAGTCATCAATGATGTATATGGTCACAACATGGGCGACCTATTGCTACAGCAGGCCGCTAGCCGTCTATTGGATTCGGTACGTCCCAAAGATATTGTTGCCCGTTTCGGTGCGGATGAGTTTGTGGTTGTTCTCGAAGACGTGGATGCTTCCATGAGCCCAGAACGTATCGCGTACCGGGCTCGTCATGTGTCGAATCGTATCTTGGATGTCATGGCAACCCCTTTTGAACTTGAAGATATCACCTGCAATGTGACTGCAAGTATTGGTATCTGTTTCTTTGGTAAAGACAGCGCGGTGGCCTTGGATATTATCAAACAGGCAGAGCTTGCCATGTACGAAGCCAAAGGCGCAGGGCGTAATCAAAGTTGTTTCTACTTGCCCAAAATGCAACAACGTATCTTGGAGCGGGTTGAGATGGATAGCGACTTACGTCGTGCCATGATGAATCACGAGTTTTTGCTGCATTTCCAGCCCCAATGGAATGCAGAGCGAAAAATGGTCGGTGTTGAGGCATTGGTACGCTGGTTACACCCAGTCAAAGGCATGATACCGCCGGGGCAATTTATCCCCTTTGCTGAAGAGTCACGCCTGATCTTGCCACTTGGGGATTGGGTACTAATGGCGGCCTGCCAGACCAAAGCGCGTTGGTTAAAAGAGGGTTATCTTGATGATGTGGTCATGGCGGTTAACGTCAGTGCGATGCAGTTTGCCCAAGAGGACTTTATCGACAAGGTGGGTAAAGCTCTTGCTCATACCCTAGTGCCACCCCATCTGATCCAGCTTGAGCTTACCGAAAGTATGCTCGTGCATGATCAAGAAGACGTGATTCAAAAAATGCGCTCACTGAAAGAGTTGGGTGTACTCATTTCATTGGATGACTTCGGTACGGGATATTCTTCTCTATCCTATTTACAGCAGTTACCTATCGATCAACTCAAAATCGACAAGTCGTTTGTTGCGCGGGTGATGGACAGCAAGCGGGGGGCTTCGATTGCTGCTTCTATCATCGGGTTGGGGCATAACTTAGGCATGGAGGTTATCGCTGAAGGGGTTGAGGAAGATGCTCAGTTCCAGTGGTTGAAACAGCAGGGATGTGACTTATTTCAAGGTTATGGTTTGTCTCGGCCATTAGAAGAAAAAATACTTATAGGTTCTTTTGTTAAACAGGTATGATGACGGGGTAATCTACCTAGAAGGACTGTCATCTTGGCTCGTTGGGGACTGCGGTGGAAATCCGTCATCGCATTAAGCATCACAGCACTGATCGTAACTATTGCTGCCTTGCTCATTGGTTGGTTGCTGATTAGTGAAGGCCGTGAGTACTCTGCTCGCACCTATGTCACCAATTTCACCGAATTGAACTATCAGAAAGTTCTGACGCCCGTTCGTCGTGAAATTGCGCTAGTAGAACGCTTTGTCGATTTATCTTCGATAAAAGCGTGGATGGCGTCACCGTCTGCCAATTCGGTGACGGCGGCATTTTATCAAGATGTGAATGGTTTTAAGCAGGCCTTCTCGAACCAAACTCTCTTCTTTGTGGCAGATGCCGACCTTAACTATCATTTTTACGATAATCAACTCCCCGTCGACGGCACACCACGTTACCAACTTTCCGAATCAGACATCACCAATCGGTGGTATTTTCAATTCAAAGACGGTCAACTGCCACTAGATATCAATATTGACTACAGCGAACAGCTCAATCTAACCAAAATATGGATAAACGCCCGGGTGCAAGATAACGGGCGCTTTCTAGGGATTGCAGGCACGGGCTTTGCCCTCGATGAATTTGTAAAAGAATTTACCCAATCTCCCGCTCCGGGTGTTCAGCCTTTTATATTAGAGGCCACGACAGGAGCTATTAAAGTCCATCCTGACCGCTCGTTGATTGCTTTCGATGACATCAATTCACGCAATGAAGGTGGCTCAATTTACTCCCTTGTTGATGGCAACGCTTCCATAAAGGCAGTGAATGACCTTATAAAAGAAGCTAAGACTGGTGGTGCAATTGTTATCAAAAGCTTGCGTTTAGATAATAAAGACCACTTATTAGCCGCTCACTATCTTCCAGAATTAGACTGGTTGGTGATGACCAGCGTGAGTTTAGAAGATGTGCGCTTGCTGAATACCGATATGTTAATGGGGATCGGCGCGCTGTTTGTGTTGCTGATTCTATTAGTGCTTGGGTTGGTGGCCTTTCTAGTGGAGCGTCTAATTATCCGTCCGATTCGTCAGTTGCAACAATCTGCTAATGCCATTGCCCGTGGGGCTTATGAGGTGCGTATCCCTACTTATCATGATGATGAAGTGGGTGATCTCAGTCGAGCCTTCAATAAAATGGCAGCGCAGGTTGCGGAGCACACCACACTGCTAGAGGCAAAGGTAAAAGAGCGGACCTTGGCATTGGAGCAAAGCAATCGCTTAGTGCAAGAAGCCAATCGCAAGTTGGGGGACTCCATTGATTATGCGAGTTTGATCCAGCAGGCAATTTTGCCTGACCGCGTAATGAGTCAGCGTCTTGGCCAAGGTTACAGTGTGTTGTGGCGTCCAAGGGATGTGGTTGGCGGTGACTTCTATGTTTTCCATGACCATCAAGATGGTTATCTCGTCGGGATTATTGATTGCGCCGGTCACGGTGTGCCGGGCGCATTAATGACCATGTTGGTTAGAGCTGCGGTAGACCGAGCCATTCATGAGTTAGGGGTGCAAAATCCTGCTAAGCTGCTACAACATATAGATAGCACGGTCAGAAACATGCTGAATGAAGAATCTGTGTCGGCCCGCGTGGCAACAAATGCCGATGCGGGTCTAGTGTTTATTCCTAAGCAAGGTAGCAAGCTGCGTTTTTCCGGTGCGAAAATACCTTTATATCGGGTGATCAATGGTGCAGTAGAGCGGATTAAAGCATCTCGTCGAGCGTTAGCGGATGGCAAGGTTGGTGAATTTGAGAACGTTGAAATAGATGGCCGCAATGCTACTTTCTGTCTTACAACAGATGGCTTCTTGGATCAGTCCGGTGGGTCCAAGCGTTTTGGATTTGGCAATAAACGATTTGAGCAGCTTTTGCTAGAGTGTAGCGAACTGGGTCTTGATGATCAGATACAACAGTTAGAACAGTCTTTGCTCGAATATATGGGGGACAACTCCCAGCGTGATGATATTACGCTATTGATGTTCCGAGTCACTGGCATAGGAAAGGAGGAACAACATGTTAGCACCTGATCTTTATAGTCTGAGAGAGCACTTCGACCAAGAGAGAATATTGCTGTGTTTTAATGGTCCAATTTCGCGAAGTTTGATCGAAGAAATTGGCAACGCACTGCGCAATTATATGAAAACTGAGCAAACATCCCCCGGCTCGGCTATGGATGTTTTTGCGGTATACATTGAGCTCACCCAAAATATTCGCCACTACGCCAGAGATCATCAGTTTTCCGGGGCGGATACCGCCACTGTGATGGTGAGTTTTAGAGATGGGCATTACCATGTCGCGGCTGGCAATATGGTAAGACGCGAAGATGGTGATTTTTTATTAAAGCAGGTTGAAGAATTAGCCAGTTTAGATAAAACTGAACTAAAATCACGCTACAAACAACAGTTGCGTCAGCCACGGGATCAAGAAGCCGCCACCGGAGCAGGTCTAGGGCTGATTGATATGGCTCGCAAGGCCACGGCACCGATACAAGCTAGCCTTAAACCTCTAAACGATGGCTTCGCCTTTTTAAGCATTTCTGTACAAATTTGAGATTCGTAATTCTATGAATGATATTAATATTGCCGCAACCTCTTCCACACCGCTCATTGAAACGGATTTTGCTGGTGGTAGCGTATTTATGGAAGGGGATTCTTATCCAGAGAACTCCTTCGAATTTTATGAACCACTGGTGCAGTGGGTAAGCAGTTATCTAGAAAACCGGAGTAATCTGGTATTAGAACTTTCATTGCTTTACCTGAATACCAGCAGTATCAAAATCATGATGGATATTTTTGATATGCTGGAAGAAGCCCATACGGCTGGTAAAGATGTCACGGTAAATTGGCGTTACGATCTCGAAAATGAGCGTGTGGCGGAATTGGCGGAAGAGTTTAAAGAAGACTGTAGTTTCTCGTTCAACATCATAGGTGAAGAATGAAAGTAGATGTTAAAGCGTTGGAGCAACGGGTACAGGCCGCGTTAGAAAATTCCAGTAATCAGGAAAACCCACTGTATGAAGTGCTGAATGATTTATGGCAGTACAATCAAACCCAGTGGCAACGTGCCGAACAAGTCATCAAAATGTCCGATGCCTACCAGGACATGATGTTGCGCCGAGAACGCAGTTTAGCAGCTCGTTTTGACAAGCATTTGCGTCAGTTAGAAAAAATGGCACGCATCTCAGACCGCTACCAGCACGCCATGCGAGAAGCTAACCAAGAATTGGAGCGAGCTTCGACCATTGACCAACTGACCGATCTACCCAACCGCCGCAGTATGATGCGTTTGCTGTCTCGGGAAGTGGAACAGGGCCATGATGACCTCAAAGTGGCGATGGTGGACATCGATTACTTTAAGCGTATTAATGACCAATATGGTCACCTAGCGGGTGATGAAGTCCTCGTGATGATCAGCGATATCATGTTATCCACCCTAGGTGACCGAGGAACATTGGCTCGTTGGGGTGGGGAAGAGTTTATTATTCTGTTTAATGATGAACCGCAAGCAAACGTGATTCACTGTCTCAATGAGTTAGTTAAGGCCGTTAGATCCAGCGAAATCGATATTTTTGACGGTGCCGTTATTCGTACCAGTATCAGTGTGGGTCTGACGCAATTTTTCCCCGGTGATACGGTGGATAGTCTGATTGGTCGTGTCGATCAGGTCATGTATCAGGCGAAGAACAGTGGTCGTGGCTGTATCTGTACTGACCTGAGTGAAAACACTGCTGTATATGCTTAATCAAGACGATTAAGTGTTAGACATTAGTCTTATTTATCTGGTGTAAGCCGTCCGCAATAGACGAAGATGAAAGCATCCCGACAACAACAATCACAGGGTGCTCTCATGGCGGCAATTGATATACCGGAAGTTCTCAAATTCATAGATAGTACTCCTCCTTTTTCTGGCTTAACCACGGCCCAGCAAAAACAGCTTCTTCAAGGTGTTCAAGTCACCTACGCCCGTCAGGGTGAAAAACTCAATCTGACCGGTGATTTGGCTACATTGCACCTAATTCGTCGTGGCGCCTGTGAAATTCGCTCGGCCCAAGGTGCCTTGGTGGACCGTATCGCAGACGGGGAGTGCTTCGGCGTTGCCACTGTCTTGGAAGAAAACCCGGAAGGGTTACAAATTGTCGTATTAGAAGACAGCCTGTTTTACCGCTTTAAGCGAGATGGCTTTCAGCAGGTGATGCAAGCCGATGAAGATTTTGCCCTGTTTTTTACCCACACCCGTACTAATCGTTTACGCAAACTTTCTCGCTCCGAAGCGGCTGACCTTGCCACGCCGGCGCTGCAACTGTCGACACCGATTAAGCAGGTCATGACCCGTGCGTTGGTAACGGCAACCCCAAAAGATACGATCCAAGCCGCAGCGGCTACCATGACAGAGGCTCGGGTAAGCTCAATTCTGGTGGTTGAGGATAACAAACTGGTTGGCATCGTTACGGATCGAGATTTGCGCTCTCGGGTGTTGGCGGTGGGCTTGTCTGCGGATGTTACTCTTGCGGAAATTATGACCAAAGATCCTGCCTATTTAGGGGAGGATTACTTAGTCATGCAAGCCCAGACCTTGATGAGTGAGCATAATATTCACCATTTGCCGATTGTAGATAGCCAGCAAGCGCCGGTTGGCATGCTAACCGCAGCGGACTTGTTGCGTCATCAGGAGTTGAGCCCAATCCTCTTGATCAACCAGTTACATAGGCAAAACAGCATTGCAGACTTGGTGCGAGTATGTCGCCAGTTCCCGACTCTAGTGGTGAATTTGATTGCTACCGATATGCCGCCGTCCGATTTGGGTAAAGTCATTGCTGCCATCAGTGATAGCCTCACCCGGCGCTTGATAGAGCTGGCCTTCGAGCGATTTGGTCGCCCTCCCATGCCATTCCAATTTTTGGTATTTGGTTCCCAAGCGCGTCAGGATCAATCCTTGGGTAGCGATCAGGATAATGGTTTGATGCTCTCCCGGACTCCCACGACCGATGAAGCGGCCTACTTTGCCCAGATTTCTGAATTTATTTGTGACGGTCTCGCCCAGTGCGGCATTAAGCTTTGCCCTGGGAATATTATGGCAACCAACCCGAAATGGCGGCTCACCCAAGAGGGCTGGAAGAAGGAGTTTATCAATTGGGTGCAGTCCTCTGCCCCTAGTGCGCTGCTGCAGGCGAGCATTTTCTTTGATATCCGCTGTGTCTATGGCGCCCAAGAGCCAGTGGATGAAGTAATTGTCGCCATGCAGGCGGAAGTCGCCAAGAACAGCCTATTCCATGCGACCTTGACCAAGAGCGCCTTAACCTCTAAGCCTCCCATCGGCTTCTTCCGTAACTTCCTACTGGAATCCTCTGGCGAACATAAACATCAAATGGATTTGAAACATCAAGGTCTTGCTCTGATTAACGATTTAGCGCGCATTTATGGCTTGGCTTGTAAGCGTTATAAAGTGTCTACCAAAGCACGGCTAGAGCAGGCCTCCCGGGAAAAGCTATTGTCCAGTGATGTGGCACGTAACCTAATGGAAGCTTGGGACGAGCTTAATGGGCTACGGTTAGAAGCCCAACGCCGCCATTTTCAAGCCCATGGGGAAGCCAGTGCTTATGTGGACCCGAGTGAGCTAAGCCCGCTGGAGCGTAAACACTTGAAAGCCACCTTTGCCATCATTTCCGAGGGGCAAAGCGCTGCCCAGCAACGTTTTGCACGGGGTTACGCCTAATGGTTAAAAGCATGTTACGTGCTCTGTCCGATTGGCACCAACACCGCAAACAGGCGGATACAGATTGGAAAAATTGGACCTACATGGTACTGGATATGGAAACCACCGGGCTGGACCCGAAGCAGCATCAGGTGGTCAGTCTTGGCTGGGTATTGGTCGAAAATGGCGCTATTTTACTGGATAGTGCCCAGCACATTGTGTTGCAAGGGGCCGAGATAGACCCGGAAACGGTGGCGATACATATGATCACCGATCAAGATGTGGAAGAACTGGGGCGTAACCAAGCGAGTGTACTACGTTACTTGCGTCAATTGATAAAGGGCAAAGTGCTCGTGGCTCACCATGCCCCTATTGAACTGGGTTTCCTAAAACGTCTTTGGGGGACGCAACCGATGCCAGATTTATCCGTGCAGTGGCTTGATACGCTGGCATTAGAACGAACTAAGGCGGAACGCAAAGGTGCGATTATTCAAGAAGGGGGATTCCGTTTAGGAGCCTGTCGGGAACGCTATGGTTTACCGGACTACAATGGTCACGATGCCCTAACCGATGCCCTTGCCACCGCTGAGCTGCTATTAGCGCAAATCGCTCACCAACCCACCTCACCAACGCTGATGGAACTCACTAAGGCGGGTGGTGGTTTGACACGCTTACAGAGTAAGTCAACTTAAAGCGGGGTGTGGTTGCGCCCCGGTATTCACTGTCGCAGGTTCTGTTGCCAAATGTCTTGGTTGTTCAGACCAATGAATCAGGCTTAGCTCGCCACTGGGGGATTCCACCAGAGCGGTGCAATGCTCTACCCAATCGCCGTCATTGCAATACAAGGTATTGTCTTGCAGTTGGAATCGGGCAAAGTGAATATGGCCGCCAATGTAACCATCTAGCTTCATACTCCTAGCGGACTTAATAGCCGCGGTTTCAAAGCGCTGGATGAACTCCTGTGCTTTGCCGATATGGCTTTTGATAAAACCAGCCAGTGACCAATAAGGCAAACCAAGCCAGCGTCGTATACGATTGATGTGGCGATTGACGGCGAGCATAAAACCATGGGCTTGATCGCCAATGGCGAGCATCACCGGTGAGATTTTCACTAACTGATCGAACTCATCACCGTGGCTGACTAAAAAGCGTCTACCATCGGCGGTGGTGTGGATCGTCTGTCGTTCAATGCGAACACCAGATAGGGTTTGCCCACAGAATTTGCGAAAAAAAGCATCGTGATTACCGGGGATATAAATCACTTCCGTGCCGCTGGCTGCCTTATGTAATAAGGTCTCGATAATGCGTTGATGTTCATGGGGAAAATGCGCCTTCTTACGCATTTCGATTAAATCCACGATGTCGCCAACTAAATAAATGCGATCAGTGGTAATTTGTTGCAGAAAGTCTTGCAAGTGATGTGCTTGGCAGGCTTTTGTACCTAAGTGTACGTCGGATATAAAAACGGAGCGGAAGGTTCTTTTCATCTATATCACCTCTGTCGATAACGCCAAGATTAGGCAGCAGAGGTGACGAAACGATGAAAGCTAGATGTAGTTTTTGTTAGAATTCAAGGCGATTGTCTACTGCGCGCGAGCTGCCGGTGTAGCCGTGTTGATAAGGTTGCAAATAGACAACATTACCTCCCTTCTGCTTGGCGGACTTTTTCGCCTTGGCGGCGAGCTCTGCCACAAAGTGGTGACTATCGGACTCGCAGGGATTGGGGTTTACCACGCCGATAGCGAGGGACAGAATCGGGTGGAAGCGCAGTTCCCCTTCACGGTTTTTGGTCCATACGCCCCCTTCGCGGCGAGTATTTTCATCGTACAGCTCCAGCACATTGTTATTGAAGCTGTTAAGAATCCGTTCACACTGTTGTTGCCAGTCTTGGTCTCCGAATACCACCACAAAATCATCGCCACCGATATGTCCAATGAAGTTGTTGTCACCGGTGACTTCTTCTTTAATGATGCTTCCGAGCATTTGGATAACCGTATCGCCCTTGGCATAACCAAAGTAGTCGTTAAAAGGTTTGAAATCGTTTAAATCGAAATAGGCGACAAAAAAATCATCGCCGTTGCTCAGGCGTCGGTCTACTTCCCGATGAATGGGTACATTGCCCGGTAGCAGAGTTAACGGGTTCGAGTAGGTAGCATTCTGGATTTTAAGTTCGGTGATGCGTTTCAGTAGGTCTTTCAGATGCCCTGTACCTAAATAATAACCGCCGCGCACGATCAGGATGTCGTTGTTAACCACATCGCTATCTTGTTCCGTGAGTAGGGTTTGCAACTGTTGCTGATTTTATGTTACTGTATGTATATGGCTGTGTTGTAGTTAGGTGTTGGTCATAGCAGCAAACAGCAGACCTTGATCTGACTTTTCATTCTGCTTCATATACCGGAACCAGCTGAGATAGTGGGGTAGATATT
>NZ_VFRR01000051.1 GCF_006385675.1 Maribrevibacterium harenarium
AAACCGCCAAAGCTAATGGCCTAGAACCATCGAGTTACATCCAATACGTACTCGACCACATTGCCGACGCGGATACTTTAGAAAAACTCGAAGCGCTATTGCCTTGGAACAGGGCGAAAGCAGGCTAGATTAGCAGGGCAAGACAAACCATTTTAGAGGGCTAATATAAGATCGCTTACGAAATAGGGCTAAAATGCCGCCCTAATTATCATCACTAGATCAATGGGTTAACCATGGCCATAAACGCAACAACTCACCCAACTGTGCCAACGCACTATGAACCTTAACGTCACCATCCAAGATGGGGAAATGTGGCTCTCCAGCGAAAGCGGAGAATGCGTACTGCATCCCGTGTTTCGCTGAGCCTTCGGTTTTTCATAGATCTCCATATAACAATCCCCTACGCGTCGATCACGAGTAGGGGATTTTTCTTTTCATTTTATGGTGTTGTGACCGAGCTATCAGGCGTCCATTTATAACCTACGCCTTCAGGATTCCACAGATCCGCTTCACCATTCGGGAAGACACGAGAACTTCGTGGATTGACAATGCCGTCGACGGTGTAGGTTTGCCATCCTAACGTAAAGGAAGTTTCCGCAATATTATCACCGACAGTATCGGATGGGGCACCTAGACCATCATATACATTAGAATAGTCATAGAACCCATCAGTAACATAACTATCACTTAAAAATATATTATTTGATTGAGTAGAGTAATATGAGTAATAAAGCGCAACATCACTTCCTTCTATATAGACATCACCAGAGCCGTAAAACATATTCAATATAGAATTAAATATATTTGATCCACCCCAGTCGGACTCAAGCTCTTGGACAAATGATCCACGAACACTCCCCCCTTGCGACAGACTCATCCTTGCTTTAACGGTTGAATTAACAACATCACCAGAATTAGAAATTCTCTTCGAAATATAACTTCTCGATATCCTACCAGCATTATAAATAGACATATTGATATAAGATGCTTCAATTAAACCATAATTAAATTTGCTAGCTGAACTACTACTATCAGATTTAATATCACAGTTTCGAATAATCGAACCATCATCAACATTAAGGTACTCCGACATAACATCACAATTAATTATTGTGGAATTATTTACATAAAAACCTTTAGCAAGATCAAAATCTACACCTTTATCCCAGACCGAATCCATTATAGTTAAAGATGTTTCTTTAGATTTTATCTTTACACTATCTTTCAAAGAAACCCGAACAAGGTTTACACTGTAAGGTCCTGCCAATATTACATCACCATCAAAATTCTCATATCTGCTATCTATAATTTCATCAGTCAATGATTTTGTAATAGGCAAGTGATTAGAATCTAAAGGATCATACTTATTACCAATCTCTATTGAGTCATCAGCACCATCCCCATCACTATCGACAAGAAATGGGTTGGTTTTTAATTCAATTTCTCTCTCATCAGTTAAACCGTCTCCATCATCATCCTGATCAGAGCTATCTGGAATACCATCCATATCATTATCCAACTCAGTATCAGGGTGCGAGCCTGCATCAATAGGATCGTAAATCACACCAAAAGTGGCTGCAGATGACCAGTCTTCTTGTAAGTCGCTATAACCATCCCCATCATTATCGTTATCTCTATAATCTGGAATGCCATCATTATCCCAATCCGCATTATAAACATCAGCACTCGTAATAATTGGATATAAGTGCGTGTTAGATTCTTTATCTGGCACATAGCCAGTTTGAGCAGCAATTAAGCCAACATCTACACTACCCCAATAGTTCTGACTAACATCTAAAATTTCAAAACCAGCAAGACTTGTCTCAATATCTAAAATAGAAAACCTCATAGATACTCTAGCGTCGTTGCTATTTGTTGATAAAATAGTTCGATGAAACTCAGTGTTTTTTATAGATAGTGAATAGTTAGAGTTTATATTGCTATCTTTTATTACACTACCTTCAACTCGACTAACACCACTTGCAGACACATCATTAAGTTCACTCCCAACCAAAGAGGATAAATCATATATAGTAACATTTGAAATAGATGAGTTTTCAATGCTTTGGATGCTAATATTCAAAACACCTTCCGCACTAACAATTGATCGAGACAAATTACCAATCATGATAGAATTTGAGTCATTATAATAGCTATAAGAGTCAAATTTCATACTAGAATACTCTAGCTCAGATACCCTAAATCTATTCATGGAATTCAAAACAACAGTAGAGTTAGAGATGGATGTATTAGTTTTACTTGCCGACCAATATTCTTCATCATAATTCTCAATATTAACAAATAACAAATCAGAATAATTGAGATTAATGTTTATCGTATTTAACTGACTATAACCATCCATATACATTTCAGAGCTATTATTATCGACTAACAAACCAGATTTAAAATTGGATGTTGGAGGTTCAGAGACAATAGAAACAGGGTTTCCATCATCACCTAAGCCGTTAAAATTCCCTCTAATTAACATGTATATATCTGGATCAATAAACTCAACTTGAGTACCGGGAAGTAAATTCAGCGATGCATCCGATTGAATCAATACATTATTGGTAATCTGATAAGGAGACCGTGAACCTAACCAAAGGGTATCTACGGTCATTACTGCGCCATTAATCTCTGTAGGACCAGCGTACTCGGCCAACGGGGTTAATGACACAGAACGAGTTTGGTCACTCTCTTTGCCATCTGAATCTAACCAAGTGACACGGTAGTCATAGGTTTGACCGTTACTAACTTCTTGATCCAAGAAGTAGCGCTGTGACGATGGCAATTCAGTGAGTAAGGTGAAGTTCAGGTTGTTTACACTACGGTACACGCGGTAGTGATCAGCATCGGTCACTTCATGCCAGATCAAACCATTTTCACCGGAGCCGGCGAGTCCTTTTAGACCCTCTAATGCTGTCGTACTAGGCTCAGCCTCGGATTCAAAACTGACAAGATCAGAGGCACCATCGTCTACTTCAATAGTGAAATATTGTTTCCCGTCGCCCTCTAATTCGAGACTAAAGGATTGAGATTCCTCAGTGATGGTAATCACTTGATCCAAATTGAGCGGGTTAGCGCCATATTTGACCATCACAGTCGTCGGCTCGTTGGTCTCGAAGGTCAACGTCATTCCAGTTGAGCTTGTGCTGGTCAGCACATTAGAGATCACCGGTGCGGTTTGCAGAACAATATGCTCTGCTGTCGTCACCGCATCCTGATTATTCGCTCGATCGGTAAAGGAGATGTCGATTGGCGCATTGACTTCATCGGCGGTGTCCACCTTGTAGATCAGTGTATAAATGCCATCATCTGCAGCCTCATCGCCCTCTAGGCCTTGGTCATTTAACGCTAGTTGATTAAACAACCCGTTTACGGAAGCCATGACCTGACCACCGCTTTCGCCGGTAGCCACGGTTAAGGTCAAGGCATCACCCAGTTGAGTGATTTGATTAAGCGAAATATCACCGATCTGAGCATTGCGGTCTAATACAATGGAAGCAGAGGATTTCGCCAGCGATTGATCCTGTGCATCAAAGAATTCGACCTCTACAGTTTTCGCACCATCCGTACCATTAAACGAAATGGTGCGCTTAGTATTGAGCGTGTAGCTGTAGGATTCTTTAGCAAGCGTTCTCCTAGCGCCATTTTCTGTAATGGCAATTTGAATCTTGCTCGCGTCACCATTCACAATATCTAGCTCGACTTCTGCAGTATTGGTGTAGCTCGCTTCATTATTGATATAAACAAAGGCATTACGCAGGTGAATGACGCCTAAATCGAGCTGGCTAATCCCTTCTTTTAGGGATAATGCTTTCTCAAAACTTTCCCATGTGCCACCGGGATAAGTAACCAATAGGTCATATTCCCCTAGGGAAAGATCATCAAAGGTAAAGTAACCATTGGGGGCAAGTACCGCCTCAATGACTTTAGAGCCTTGCGTTAGGGTGATCTGAGCGTCCGCTAACGAGGCCACATTATCAACAATTAAGTTACCGGATACTTCCGCGCTAAGTTGCGTCATAGTCTGCTCAGCGAGATTGGTTGTGTCACCTGCAGTAATCGTTAGCGAGCGATCAATCGTCACACTGGCCATATGATCACGCTCGATCACAATCCCACGGCTATAGACACGGGCAGGTAGGTCAAATGACCACTCGCCTAAGCTATTGGTCTCAGTAACGTACGATGTATTGAGGATTCGGACTTGGGTACCGGCATGACTTTTCGCCCCAGGTAGAAGCACTTTTCCTTTCAACGTACCGGTATTCTGGAAGGGATTTGAATCATAGATTTGGTTCGGGTTGTTCATATCCCACCACACACCAACATTGGTAGGATCCCAGATGCCTTCTAAAGTCTGATATGGCTTAAGATCAAAAGCGCCATAAATTGGTGCAGAAGCTAGCGCATTAATGCCATCTACCTTGATTGTACCACTGCTGTAAGGAATCTCTGTGGTCGCTTCTCCATCCCCATTTTGGTCTACAGGAGAGCCTAGCTCTGTATAAGCGGAGCCATCTGGTAACTGGATATAGCTACCATCTACAAAGGCATTGCTATTAGATTTCAAAATGATATCTGAGTTAATAAATGAAGCTCTTGTTCCCTCACACCTCCAGTCGAGTACGATTGAGTTCAAAAACTCTACACTGCTATTCCCTGAGTAACAGTCGGAATAGCTTGATGCGACAAAACTATCCTTCACTTTCGATGCTTTGAAGCTGAAATAGTACGGATGTTCGTAAGAGGCTATATAGCTATTTCTTATTTCACCATTGTAGTTTGAGATATCTCTAAATATATATGAGCTATCAATAACTCCTTTCGAAGTATCGCTATAGCTGTATCCATATCCATTGAGTGATGCCAGAAATGACTCACCAATAAATCCATTATGCTCAAATTGGTTTGAAACCACATCGGATTTATATATAGACGATTGTGAATCTACATTTAAAGTATTCGCTTTAATTCTTGAGTAATTCAGGATGGTATTGCTTAAAGATAATGTTGACCTGGAGCCTGTGATAATGAATGGCAACTCTTTACTCGCATTGATGACTGAGTCTTTTAAGCTAATGCTCGAATTCTCGAATACCTTCAACTCAATGCCCTGAGATACTTTGGCATCACGAATTTCAAGATTGCCTACAACCAAGACAACACCCGTTGAGTTTTTAAACTTCGCTATATTTTCTAGGTTAGTCACACCTGCGAGCGGCAAGTTATTCTCATCCGTCGGATCGTAGTCGTGCTTTACTTCAGTCGCATCATCGATCCCATCTGCATCACTATCCACTAGCCATTGGCTGGTGAGTAAGACTTCTTCTTCGGTGTTTGATAGGCCATCGTTGTCGTTATCTAAGTCGCTTTCATCAGCGATACCATCCATATCCGCATCTTGCGCTGTTTCTGGTTTTGACCCGTCATCTAGAGGGTTAAATACCACCTCAAATTCTAGATCAGACTCTAGGTACTCTTGTAAATCACTGTAGCCATCGTTATCACTGTCGTGATCAAGGTAATCGGGGATGGTATCTTGGTCCCAATCTGCAGCCTTCATTTCTGTTGAAGTCAGAAGCGGGAAAATCCAAGTCTTGTCTGTGCGGGTATCTGCCAATGATTGAGCCATCACATCAAGCACATATTGCTCACTGCCCATCTCAATGCCAGATTTAGGTTCCCAATAGTTCCAACGTAGGTCGTAGGCAATATTTTGACTTCCATAGTCATCCAAGTAAGAATAGACCTCTGTCGAAAGCGATGATTGTGAGTCAAAGAAGTTAAAGTGAGAAACAGCTCCTTCTGACATCCCGAATTCAGTATTTGAAAAGGTATTACCAAATGCTTTTTGATAGCCAGCCTGCCCATTTTTGACAACAGAATTCTCGATTAACTTGGTGCTTATTCTGGAGCCGTCTAGGCTTGAGTCAGTAATACTGTCTGAATTCACAGCCAGATTCTCGACCACAGCTGATCGAATCGTAGACGCCGTTAAATACGCAGGGTGGTACCCATTAGGATCTTTTGGCGCTTTAACTTCTGAGTTAGCCAATAACGAAGCAGTCAGTCTACCTTGGTTGAATGAGACGTTACTTTCCTTTAACGATCTCAAGGTCATATTAAAGTCACTTCCACCATTGATAGAAGCATTACTCAAATCCACACCCTTTTCACCGGTGATATTGATATGGCTAATATCTACACACGCTAAGGTGTTGTTAGTGGAATTGATGGTGAACAGGCCAACGTTTCCTTCCTCAGCGGTCAATCCGATTCGATTGCTTTCTGTGCCATAACCATTGAGTTGACCATCGACCTGAACCTCAATTCCGGAAGCAGCAAACTCAAACTGCGTGCCAGGTAATAGGGATAAGCTCACACCTTCGGAGATTTTCAGCTTTTTGCTGAGCTGATAAGGTGAACGAGAAGCTAACCAAATAGTATTCGTGCTGAGTACCCCACCTTCGAGCTGGGTCGGCCCGGCTAAGTCTGCACTAGGCGTTGCTGCCACAGCCGAGCTGTGCTCACTTAAGTTACCATCTTCATCAATCGCGAGAACTCGATATTGATAAGCCTGCCCATTAATAACTAAAGCATCTAGATAGTAGTTTGTTTTAACTGGAGTCTCACCGCTGTGGCGTGTGTAAGAAGTACCACCATCTTCTGAACGGTATATTTCATAACCCGATGCATTATCGACATTGTCCCATGCTAGCCCAACTTCACCATGACCGGGGAAAGCGGAGAGACCTTCAACAGGAGGTGGGGCTAACTTGCCTTGACCCTTGTATACCGTGCGGTTACCGGAGTTATCTGACGCAGTAAGACGATAAAAGGTTATGCTGTCTTTCGCTAGTCCAGTAAGGTCAACCTTGTGGCGATTACTGAGATCTATTGAAATCTCTTTTCTGATATCAAGAGAGTCAACACTGGAGCCGTACTCAATAAAGGACGTCGCCACTTCATCGGTTTCAAAAGTGACCGTCATTTTTCCTGTTTTTAAATTTGAAGAGGTATCAACATTTAGGATGCTCGGACTAGTCGATAACACTAGCGAATTCGCGGCTTCAACACTGATGCTGTTGCCTGACTTGTCCACGATAGACGCTACCGGTGTCACTTCAAAGTCATTCGAAGTAGTTACAACAAATCGACGCGAGTAGATGCCATCATTAGCGACCTCGTCACCATTGGAGCCGTTATCAACCAGAGGCAGATTTGCAACTAATCCTGAGATAGTTGCCTTAACTGTCGCATTTTTTTCGCCGTTAAGGTCGACATTTAAAAGCAGCGCATCCCCCTTGCTCGCACGAGTTGTTGTCGTAAAGCGGTTTACGTTCAACACGGTATCTAGCTCGATACTGTCTCGTACATCCGAGAGGGGTGAATCGTTAATATCTTTCAAACTGACTTTAACGTCCTTCACGCCGTTAGCAGCGCTTAATTCAAAGGTGGTTTTAGCTGAGAAAGCTTGCCATTCACTGGTCACAACACCGTCGGTGATTTGCATATAAGCGGCGTCTGAGCTACCAATTTCCAAATCAACAACACGTTTGTTAGTAAAGGCAGCACCCTCATTAATTTTGAGGTAGCTTTGACGTAAGTTAACGGATTCCAGTTCGACGACCTGCTGGCCCACACCAATAACTACATCACGGGAAACGGTTTCCCACCCACCCTGCTCACAAGAAGCCGTGAGTCGGTATGACCCGAGAGCATAATCCGCCAAACTCAACGCAGTCTCGCCTTCTTTTAAGACGTAAGACTTGGCAAAACCTTTGTTATCGTCACTCGTTCCTTTGATATCGACATTGATCGTTGAACAGCTTCCTACGGCAGATAGGGACAATTCTGCGTCGCCATATTGCTGTTGTAGCACCACGGACTCCTCGGCGTAGACACCGAATTCTGTCAGGGTAATCGCATGATCTTTTTGAATATCGTTAAAAAGACGTTTGCTGTAAGTGATACCTTGGTAGTTACCAATCGGGGCAGCAATCGTCCAATTACCCAAGGCATCGGTGTAAGTCGAGTAGTTGGTGTCTGCTAACGTCACCTTAACACCGCTGTGATTCGCAGCCCCTAGCAAGGTGACATTACCGCTGGCGTGCCCAAACTGACGTTTTAATTCAATGCTGTAGGGCAAGACATACTCTGGCTGATCTTCAGGCAACACCACTGGGATATAGAGTGTTTCCACGCCAGAGCGTGTTAATGAAATCTGATAGTTTCCTGGATTCACACCACTGAAGAAGATGCGCCCCTCTTTATTGGAAACAGCCGTTTTAGAAATTTCTCCCGACAGTATGGCTTGTACGCCACTAAGGTCGTCTAGTTCGGGAATCGACACATCAAAGGTGAAAGAGTATTCAGGTAATTCAATCGTAGACAGCGTCGTGGTTTCGTTCGCTTCCACGAGCACACGTTGTGATTCACCTTGGTAACCGTTTTTAGTGAATTGAAGTTGCTTGGAGCCAATAGGCACATTAATAAACTCGAACTGCCCATTCGTATCTGTAGACTGGGCGTATCCATGCCCCAGTACAGTGACCTGTGCGTTGGCGATCGGAGCATCATTTTGGTCAACAAGCTTGCCTTTGATCGCACCATAAATCGGCTTTAGCTCCACTGCGTCAACAACATTAGCTCCACCCGCCACAACCGTTAGCTTCTCTTTGGTAACTGTAATATGGCTAGAATCGGTGAAGTTCAGTGTGTAATCACCTGCAGTGAGGCCATTCAGAACGTACGCGCCATCTCGTGAAGTAATGGCTTCTTTGTCAGTACCCTCTACTGAAACAATAATACCGGCATGATTATTTTCTCCCATCTTCTCTTCAAATAGCGCGTAGCCGCTGAAACTACCCTGCTCGGGTTGTACAGGGGTCAGTGTAATCGTACCTACGGACACCGCTTCAGCTTGCTCAACCGTCACATTTTCTATTTTGGCGCTGTTCAAATCATTAGCGAAGGCAATAAAGCTGTACCCTTCTCCAACTGGCAATGCTGGGAATTCAAACGTACCGGCGCTGTTTGTTAGGCTAGTGTAGATATTGCCTTTGGCATCTCGAGCATAAACAAGAATATTGGCGAGATTATCTAACAGAGTGGCTTGAACTTGGCCTGACGCCTTGCCTTTAAGCGCGTTAATTTGCAGGGTAATGTCTTCATTTTCACCCGACTTGAGTGAGATCGTTTTTAGCTGGCTTACATAGCCCGGCGCAGCAATCAATATAGAAATCATCCCGGCGGGCTGTTGCTCTAGGCGAATAAGGCCATTTTCATCTGCCGAACTGCTTCCGCCGGCGCCACTAAGCACCTCAATCGACGCGTTTGGCAGGATATTCCCATCCAAATCTTGTACCGCGACCTCGATGGAAGCCAAGGGAGTCAGATCTGTTGTTTCAATATCTTTTGTGACCATTGTGCCGGCGCTGACAGCGATATCGTTTAACTGAACCCCTTCTTCTTGATTGGTGTAGCTAAGTGAATATTCTGCACCGGCAGGTACCTCTATCTGGAAGCTGCCGTCATCCGCAACGGGGATTTTCACTGCTTTCGACACAGGTGCTAAAACATCGGATGCCTGTGAAGACCTTGCTTTGGCGACTTCATTTGCTTGAATGGCCAAGGCTACATCGTTGGGGGTTAACCACAAGTCCCCAGTCTGACTTTTAATGGACTTAGTCGCTACACCTCCCATGAGTGTCTGCAACTTTTGCACTGGGAGCTTGCCAGCAATAACGCCTAAATTTGAGGTGGAGAAAACAATCTCTTCTTCAGGTTCTGCTCCTTGGCAGAAGGTGTGGGTTTGAGAGATTTCAGATACAGATAAGATTCCGTTTGCGTCGCTATCTACGCCGATATGTAGACGGGTAGCTCCATTCGCACAGCTAGTATCGGAGACATTGGTTTCTATCTTAAAGGTTGGCGTGGAACACACATTGTAGGAATGCTGAACTTCGTCATCATCAAGCACACCATTGGCATTCTTATCGATGCCGGTGTCCAATTTCTCACAGTTTTGAGCATCTGCTTCATAACGCTTAATCGCAATGCCGTTAAGAAACTGAGTTGTAGAATTATTGTTTGCATTGGAGTAGGTGGTATCACCAGAACCCGAGCCGCCACAGCCAACTAGAAAAAAGGTAAGAAAAGTAAGAGATATGAAAGTGCGAGCTGCCATAGATTCCATCCCATTATTAAACAAGTACACCGTTTACTGGGATAGTCTGGCATTTAAGACAACTTCGACGTCCTAGTAGGCATTTGGTGATATTATAAGCATCTAGTTCGTCTTAAACCAATAAAATTTTCAAGCAATATACCAAAGGTATATTTGGTAGGATGTGATGAAGTACATAACTGACCGAGGTTGGCCTCTTTCAAAATTGAGAAGAAGCCAACCTATGAAACAAACATCTCTATAAAAAGTTAAGTCCAGATTGTTACTCTTTTACTGGGGCAACACCGAGCCACTCCCCGTATCACTACTCTCACTTCCGCTATTACTGCTTTCAGAGTCCAGCAGGGTACTGATGGAAACGGAGATGACGTTCTTCTTGTCCTGTGCACTGCCACAGTAGAAACGAGCGTCATTGCCATCGGCGATGGCGACACCATTCCAAGCAATCCCACCACTACACACTTGGCCCGCTGTCGGCACAGTCATTGCTGTCGGGGTTGTTGTATCTTGGCTACTGTTCGCAAAATTGGCGTAAGCGATACCGTCACTTTGAGAGGTAACGTAGAGCGTACCATCGATGGCTTCCATATCCGTTACCTGCCAGTTGGCTGCGGCATTGCCCCAAGGGTTATTAAAGATACGGAACCCTTGATCACTTGAGCGATTCGTTGCCGCGTAATAACGATAAGCAAAGACGCGGTTACTCATCACCCCACCATAGGCATAGTGACGCTTGGCGATATAAAGCATGTATTGATTATCGCTGGTTTGCTCAAGTTCGATATCCAGAATTCGATCTCGGTCTGCTTCCCAAGCAGCTACAGGGTCACGATCGAGATTTTTTGCGCTGTCCCATCCAGCTGAACCTGCACTCCATGTTGAGTTAGATTCATCTTGGGACATAACGAACAGCATTTGCATGATCTCACTGCGAATGTCGGTATCGCTGTTCACATTCACCTGCTGGGTCGCAACGAATAGACGGACGGTGGTGGAGCCATCACTACGAGCTTCAGTGGTGATGTCCGATAACCCGCGGCACTGGTCAATTTGATAGGTTTGAGAATCGACAGTTCTATTGGGCAATGGTTGAGTAAGTAACGCATCAGTACGCCCCAGCTCCCTTACTACAAACTCGGTAGCACCGTTATTTTCTTGGCAATAGGCATAGAAACGCCCATCCCCAATTGCAAATGGTGTGACATCGCTTCTGTCATCGGTGGTAGATAACGATGCCCATTGAGTAAAGTCTACGGAGTTGGATTTGCTGTAGGTCGATGCGCTGTAAATCTTGGCGCTATAGTCTGCTGTATTCGCGACACTGGTGAATAGAATACCAGCATTGCCAGAGCCGATTAGTGCTAAATCCTGTAGCTGGCTGTTGTATAGCTAAAGTCTTGATGAATGGCGGTATCCACCCGCACCGTATTCTTTGCTGGTTCCTCGATAGGTTCCTGTGGCGCAGGCTCTGGGTCAGGAGTCTGTTCTTCACTCGGAGGCGTGGTCTCTTCACCCGGATCGGTTGTTGGTTCTTCTGGAGCAGGGTCAGGGGTTTGCTCTTCACTTGGCGGCGTAGTGGTTTCTTCTCCTGGTTCTGTAGTTGGCTCACTAGGTTCCTGCGGAGCTGGGCCAGGGGTTTGTTCCTCGGTAGGCTCGCTCGGCCCCTTCGGCAAGACCACTGGATCTTGCTCCTCATTAGGTTGTGTAGTTTCGTCGTTAAGCTGTTCCGTATTTTGGTTATCTTGACCTGCCGACTCTGAGTTGGCGCTGTCGGTTGTCGTCCCTTCTCCTCCACACGCCAGCAAACTAGCACTCAATATAGCCGTTGCTACGACCTTCCCCATTAACTTTTTATCCATGATCTCTTCCTCTCGACCTAAAAGATTGACTGTCTGGTTATGTTATCCAGCCAAATTTTTGGCCTCTTCACCCAAAAGGGTGAAATTCACCTATAAGAAACAAGAATCGGGTTGCGACCTATCGCCAACTGCGACACAGTTGGTCGATAAAGAGGAGTGACCCATGTCTAAACACCATCACTATCAGCTCGTGGCAGATGCCATTGCTTATCTCACCGAGCATGTGAATGAGCAGCCACCTCTGTCCGCTTTGGCGAAGCACTTGGGCTTGAGCGATGCGCATCTACAAAAGGTTTTTTCTGAGTGGGTCGGCATATCCCCAAAGCGTTTTATGCAGGTACTAACCAAGGAAGCTGCTTTAGCGGCACTACGAGAACAACACAACACACTGGATGCCGCCGCCAGCGCTGGGCTGTCCGGCACTGGGCGCTTGTATGATTTGCTGCTCACCTGTGAAGCCATGACACCGGGGGAGATTCAATCTGGTGGAGCCGGGCTAGTTATTGAGTTTGGCTTTACCGCGACGCCATTTGGTGAAGCACTCTTGGCCTGGTCACAGCGTGGTTTGTGCTTTTTACAATTCACCGATGATCGGGGAGACGAGACACTAAAGTTCTGTCGGAGCCAATGGCCTAATGGAACGTTCCGGGAAAACCCAGCTCAAGCACGCACTTACGGGGAGCAAATTTTTAGTACTCCGCTGCGCCGGGGCAAGTTGCACCTGTTGCTAAAAGGCACCAACTTTCAGGTAAAAGTATGGCAGGCCATGATTAATACCTCGCCGGAGCGCTTGTATTCCTACGGTCAGATCGCTCAGTTAATCGGCCAGCCGAATGCTAGCCGCGCGGTCGGTACGGCGCTGGCACAAAATACCATTGGCTATCTGATCCCTTGTCATCGGGTGATACAAGCCAGCGGTAATGTGGGTCAATACCGCTGGGGGCCAACCCGCAAACAAGCTATACAGGCTTGGGAGCTGGCTCAAAGCAAGAGCGACCAAGATTAACGGTTTTCTAACCGGTTATAGTCTAAAACACCGGCAGTATTTGGATGTTGCAGATGATTTAGTCGCGCCACTTGGTCACTTACTTGCCAGAAAGCAGGATCGGTACGGCGCACACCATAGTCGTCCAATAACTGACTGTAGTCCTGGGCGGATACCATGGCTCCGACGCGATTGACGAACTGGGGTAGATCCGCCTCCGCTATTCGCAACAGCACATTGGGGTAGTCACCAATGACCCCATTAGCCACGACTAAAGTGTCTTCGTCCGGTGCCCGAGAAGACTCCTCATCCAACAAACTGGTGATATTGTAATGGGCCTTATTGTGAATCAGGCTAACCAGTTGGGCCCCACCATCGGCTTTGTCCACCAAAACCAAGGCCACATTAGGGAAGTAACGTAAGCCTTTCCCCTGTATGGTTTGCAAGCGTCGCCATTCCCGTTTGGCCACTGGGCTTAGCGCCATTTGATCAATATCGTAAGAATGATTTGCCACATCGGCGACCCGTTGCTGCAACAGGCGATGTAACTGATCTAACGGGGGATGATCCGGCTGATAGGTGATTTGACTATCCCGCTCCACTTTAATGAGATCAGAGAAAATATAGTCCTTAATAGTCTGATCCGCTTGGCGATACCAATATTGGCGCACCTGCTCCCGCTCCGCTTTAGGCAGTAATAAGAGGAAATTCATCTCCCCTTCCATTCGTAAAAAATCCATATACAGGCGGGTTACAAGCTGATGTCCCACATTGCCATAAACATCAAACCCAGCCACCAGCAAATAGTGAATACGCTCTAGTAATGGATAGTCGATAACCCATGCGGTCTTCGGCTGAGGCCCTACCAAGCCTTTTACCACCGAGGCATTGTCAAAGTGACGAAAGACCGTCAATGCCGCATTGTCGTTGTTACCGTCCCCATCCCAGACAATATTTTCGTTTAATACTAGGCGCTTAGAGCGTTCAATTAGCTTGGCTTTGGCGGCCAGATAATCCCGTTGCTTTTCCGAATAGCTCACCCAGGACGCCACCGGAATCGCGTTGCTACTTTCTGCGGCAGGTAAATCTAAATGGGACGCCTGGCGGGAGAGGAAGTCTCGCCCCCGTTCGTAACCCAAATCGGGGGACAAAAAGTACACCCAAAATTGCTCATTAATCACATTGACCGCCACCTGTCCCCGACAAACTGGCCCCTTAATAAAGGCCATGATGGTGTCTTGGGCATGGTCAAGTAGAAAGCGGTAGCGACCTGTTGCTGGCAACGCCGCAAAGGTTTTAAAGGGATTGCTGGCGTCTTCTTCCGCATAACTTGGCAAGGTTGTAATAGGTTCCGGCACAGACCATAAGTAGGAGTACCAACGCTGAAAACGGGCGTCGGTTAGGTCCATAGGAATATAGTTTTTCTGTACGATGGTTTGCGGATCAAGCACTAGGCGGTAATACACCCGCTCTACTTTCGGGTCATCATAAGGGCGACGGGTAGCAATAATTTGCACTGGCTCTCCTGCGGGAGTACGACTGCGCACCAAGCGAAAACGCTGGCTACGTTCCCCATCCAAATACAAGCTGTAGAGATAAATATGCTCGTAAATATAGCGACTCGCCAACTGGGAAGTCAGATCGTCCCCATTAAAGCGCTGCTCCCATTTTGTGACTCGTGCTTCAGTTACTTCATCTAGGGGAGCGACATCGGGGACTTTTCCACCCAATGCCAGCCAACGGCTAAGTACACCGAACTCTTCATCCGTTAATGCGGGCAAGCCATAGGGCATGCCACCGGTTGGAATAGCGGCAGCATACTGCTCATATTCTTCGATAGAAGGGCATTGCTGGGAGCGACTCAAGGAGAAGTCATAGTCATCCGCAGGCAAAATATTGGTGGTAAATTCTCCTTGCTGACGCCGCAGCGCGATGGCTTGAAACAGCACGCTAGCTTGCAAATTCGCTGCGGGGCTTTGGCTGCGTTCATTTAACACCGGATGAAAACCTTGGCGACGCCAATCGTCTGGCGTCTGACCATCAAAAAAGAGTCGTGTCGGCGGCTCCGCCAATAAACGTGTGCCATCGTAAACCGGCACCTTACTAGCACCACGTTCGATACCTGCTTTGCTATTGAGCTTGAGTTGGCAAGGTGCATCATAGCAGGCGTGGCAGTTGATACAGCGACTGTTCAGAATGGGAGCGACTTCTTCGCGATAGAGCTGGGCTTCTTGATCCGACAAAGTCACCGAGCGCTGCTGCGTCGAAGCAGGGCCAAATTGTTGATCCAGCTGATGAGTGGCATAGACGGCACAGCCGGACAACACCAGTACCAACAATAGTAATAACCCGCGCTTCATAGCAATTCCCTCGTAATGGAGGACTAAGACTAAAAGGCAACCCTGTTCCGGTCTAGGCTTTTGCAGGTATTTGTCAATTTTTGCCTTATAGAGCGCCAAGTAAACTTTACCGATTGTCAGCGCGATTCGGCTTTTCGCTCTAACCTTGCAGCTCCTTACACAATCCCATTATCTCACCGCTGAATGTCAACAAAGCTTTACAGAGGGTTTGCGCCACCATGACACACAAAACGCTCGCCATCACTCATACTTCACCTATCGAATACAACACACAGCGACAGGTGAACGAACATGAAAAACTCAATGAAAAAAGCAGCGTTAGCAACCACTCTTCTACTAACTAGCGCAATGGCGACCAGTGCATTCGCGTGGGGCGGCAAAGATCATGACGACCGTGATCGTCGTGGCTACGATGATGACCGTGGTCGCATGGAACAGCGTGACGAAATGGGTCACAGCGGCATGATGGGCGGCTTTGATAAGCGAATGGCAGACCGTTTGGCTTACGAGCTCGTACTAGATGCAGACACCACAGAAAAGGTCAAAACCCTATTCGCTGAAGCAGGTGATGAGATGAAATCCATCCGTGACCAAATGCGTGACCTGCACAAAGCCAACCGCGACATAAAACCAAGTGATGAAAACTACATCGCCACCGTCACGGCGAATGCACAAAAAGGCAGCGAGTTGCACGTAAAAGCCATGACCAAAATGGCAGAAACACAAAAAGCGCTTTACGCGCTACTTACCCCAGAGCAAATTGCCAAGCTAGAACAAATTCAGGAAAACGGCATGATGCACGGCAAACGTGGCGGCAAACATCACTAATTGCCAAAACCAATACCAAAGCCCGCTGATTTGAAATCAGCGGGCTTTTTTGCGCTTACAGATCAAATTGAGACGGTATCATCACCACATCACGAATGGTGATATGACGGGGCCGAGTTAGCATAAACAAAATAGTCTCGGCTACTTCACTGGCTTCCATCAGGCTGCCTTTGGCTTTTGCTTCTGCCAGTTTTTCCTCTGGCCAATCAGACAGTAATCCCGTAATTACAGGGCCTGGGGAAATAGATCCCACTCTAATGCCATGTTTACAGACTTGTCGGCGGGTGGTTTGCACAAAACAATGGGTTGCCCATTTCGAGGAGGCATAAACCGGTTCCCAAGGGGTTGGGTAATGCCCCGCCAAAGAACTGGTGACCATAATGTCACCGGTGCCCCGCTCGATCATATGGGGTAATACGGAGCGTACGTTTTTCATCACCACATTGATATTAAGATTCAGCATTCGATCAATAGCATCTACATCCGCATCCACCAGATCTCCACCCACATACAAACCTGCGTTCGCGTGGAAAATATCGATCACTCCGGTCAACGCTAATATATCTGGAACTAATGCCTTACATTTATCCGCATCCAACAAGTCGGTGGCATAAGGGATCAAGGCGGCACCATGCTTTTCCTGCAACCTTGCTAACGCGTTTTCATCCCGATCCACCACCACGACCTTGGCACCCGCTGCAATCATCATTTCCACACTGGCTAAACCAATGCCAGATGCACCACCGGTTACCACCGCAACCTTTCCTGCTAATGGCTGTGTCATAACTGCCCCTCTCTTATGGTTATTCTAATTGTTCAACAATACAGCCAATTATGGGGGGAAAATGGGGTGGGCATTAAACCTTGCTTGCGGGGAACTGATACTAAACTGCTGAATTGAGAACGATGTAAAGCAAAATGACTATAAATCTAAGAAAAAAGACCAGCCCGAAGGCTGGCCAGAGTGTCGATAAACCCCAGCTTTTTGTTGGGGTTTTGTTTTTTATGGCATTAAATTTTAAAAGTGAACTCTCGATAGCTGGATTTAGTCAG
>NZ_VFRR01000052.1 GCF_006385675.1 Maribrevibacterium harenarium
CCCATCCCGAACTCAGAAGTGAAAAGCGCCATCGCCGATGGTAGTGTGGGAGATCCCATGTGAGAGTAGGTCGTCGTCAAGCTTCAAACACAGGAAGCCCTGATCGGAAACGGTCAGGGCTTTTTTGTGCCTGCTGAAAGCGAAATAGCAAAAGGGTCAGACCCCCAGAAAAACGGTGGTTGAGCTGGAAGCTGAAGTCTAGGGGGTCTGACCCTGATATGGGTTGATCCCCGTCACTCGCCATCAGGCAACAGTTCCTGGCTCCACAAGCAAGCTTGTAAGGTCGCTGCGGAACAGAGCCTGATGCCTTGCTCTTTGATAGGAGTCGATCTCCTGACAAGGGGTCAGACCCCGCCAGAACTGTGGTGGTGTGGGATGCTGAGGCTATGAGGGGGTCTGACCCCACAATCCGAGTAAGCTTGTAAGGTCACTGCGGAACAGAGTCCGATGCCTCGCTCTTGGTAAGAGTTCGGTTCCCGAACGACAACCTGATATCTACCTATCGCTAAGCAAAGCCTGTCTCCACCTCTAAACTTGATCAAAGTAATTAATTATTCACTCTTATTTGGCTTTAAAGCCATTCCGGTCTAGTGTTAATGCAAACACTGGAAGGAGAGTCTATGTTTACTGTCAAGCAAGTAGGTGACAACCGATTAGAAGTGCATTTGATTGGTAGTGTAAACCGGTCTGAAATGGATACCGCACTCGATGTATTAATCCGAGCGTCCGAAACCATGGAGCAAGGTACGATGCTTTATATTGTGAAAGATTTTGCAGTGCCTGAGTTACCTGCTTTAGTTTCAGAAATAGCTAAGATACCAGCGCTATTGCGTGCCATGCATTCGTTTGAGCGGATTGCAGTTGTAGCGGATGAAGCTTGGGTGCGTAAAGTCAGTGAGATAAAAGGGGCGTTGATGCCATCTTTGGAAATCAAAGCTTTCACACCTGCTGAGGTTGAAATTGCCGAACAATGGTTGGATGCTCTGCCCATAGCTTCCTAGTCTTGTTGTCGCAAAGCTCGGTTAGTTTTACTGGTGGCGATGGCCGTCATCGGATCTTCTGGCCAAGGGTGTTTGGGATAACGCCCGCGCATTTCTTTACGTACCTGAGGATAGACTTCACGCCAAAAGAAGGGCAAATCTTGGGTTACAGCTAAAGGCCGTTGTGCCGGTGAAAGCAATTCAATTTTGATGGCTTTCCCTGCGATAACTGGTGATGTTTGTTCTCCAAACAGTTCTTGCAGTTTGGCCCTTAGTACCACTTCTCCAGCTTGGTAATGCAAGGGCGCTCGGTTGCCGGAAGCGATTTTTATATGGGTGGGCACTTGCTGTTGTAATAGCTGTTGTTGCTCCCAGCTAAGTATTGCAAGCAATGCCTCGTGTAAGTCGAGCTTCTTTAATTGCGTGAGTGAGGTGACACCAGCGAGGAAGGGGGCTAGCCATTGCTCTAGGTGCTCCATTAGCCATGTATCTGTAATACAAGGGAAATCTTGTCCTATCTGTTGATTGGCAAACAGTATACGTTGCTGGAGTTGTCTTGCAGCATCCCCCCAATTCAATAACCCAAGACCCTCTTTACGTAAATAGCGGCAGGTGGCTTGCTCGACGGCATTATCAGGCAGCGTTGCTAAGGGTTTGCTTTCCACTGTTAGTTTACCGATCATCGCTTTCGTTTCACCTAACAGGCGACCTGAACGGGAGCACCAATCGCATATGAATTGGTTTTTTACTATCTCGGGATTGATCGCTTGTAGCCTTGCCAATGTGGTTGGAATACTCCGGTAAATACGGTCGTATTGCTGCTGACTGTGACCACCTACTTCGATGGCAATCAACATATCGTGGCGACTATTACTATCAGTGGCAGGTAACTGGGCGATACGGCCATTACTCAGTTTATAAAACACGTTATTGCCCTCTTGACGCTGCCGAAGAGCAATGCGGTCGCTAAAGCCGAATAGGGCGACATCGAGAATGGCTGCGCTGCTATTTTCCTGTTTAGGAAGGTAGTTGAATAAACGCTTGCGCGTGCTCTGCCAAGTATGGCGTAGCTCTCGGTGAGTTGGCAAAGTGGCAAGCATATGCTCTAAGTCACTATCACCTGATAGGCTGCGTGTATCCATTGATAAAGCACAGACCAAATCCAGCAAAGCATCACCTTGGCAGTGAACGCTCCCCTGGAGCAGTATGCTGGATAAACGTGGTGGTAAGGGCATGGCTACGGCTTTTTCCCCGGTTGGGGTCAAAGCAAGCTGCTCCCCTATCTGCAACAGCCCAAGGCTTTGCAATAACTCACGAGATTGCTGCCACAAGGCTGTCGATGGCGGCGTCACCCAATCTAATTCTGCAGGCTGACCGACGCCCCAATTGGCGAGTTCAAGCACCAAGCTGCTTAAATCATCCAGTTCGATTTGTGGTTGATGCTGCGGAGCTAATCTTGCCTGTTGCTCTTGGCTCCACCAACGGTAACAAACACCGGGCTCTAAACGCCCAGCTCGCCCAGCCCGTTGAATACTCTCTGCTTGTGAGGCAGAACGAGTATGTAGCCTTGCTGTGGCGGTTTTGGCATCAAAACGGGACTCACGGGACAATCCACTATCGATAACAATGCGAATGCCCTCAATGGTTAAGCTGGTTTGGGCGACGCTGGTGGCTAAGACAATTTTGCGTTTTCCAGAGGGAGCTGGGCGAAGCACAGCTTGTTGCTCGGCAGTGGATAATTCACCAGAAAGTGACATAACTAGGGTATTGTCACCGAGGGCTGCTTTATCTAACTCCTGCATCACCTGACGAATTTCCCGCTGACCGGGTAAAAATACTAAGATTGAGCCTTGCTCTTCGCTGTACGCTTTCATAATGAGCGCGGGTAGGTAGCGGATTACCTCGGCTTGAGTTAGCGCTTTATTTTGATAGCGTATGTCTACCGGAAACTGTCGTCCGGCGCTACGAATCGGGTGGGTTTGTAACAGTTCTTGCAGGCGCTCACTATCCAATGTGGCCGACATGACCAGTAATTTAAGCGGATCATCCTCGCGAAAGAGACTGCGTGCTTGTAAGCAAAGGGAAAGCGCCAAGTCTGAATGCAAATTCCGTTCGTGAAATTCATCAAAGATCACCATAGCAACGCCGTCGAGGCTTGGGTCTTCTTGCAGCATTCTGGTAAGAATTCCTTCCGTTACCACGAGAATGCGCGTATGAATAGATTGCTTACCTTCATGACGGATTTGATATCCCACCGTCTGCCCAAGAGGTTCGCCTAGCTGTTCTGCTAAGCGCAACGCGGCGGATTTCGCGGCAATACGACGGGGCTCCAGCATGATGATTTTACTGTTCCCCAACCAGTTTTCCTGAAGCAAAGCGAGCGGCAGTACGGTTGTTTTACCGGCGCCGGGGGCGGCTTCTAAAAGGCAGTTATGATGTTGCTGGAGGTGCTCCAGAACTTGGGGCAAGACATCAAATATGGGAAAAGCAGTCGTCATAGGAGCCTCTTGTTTTGCTGGCGAGATAATACCTAGATCTCGATAAGGCTGCACCCTTAAACCTTATAAGAGAAAATTGAAGCGGTTAATTGTTCATTAACAGGACTATGGTATGACTACCTTGCCGGAGAATTGGGCTAACATAATAAAAAAACTCAAATGGATAACGGTTGCTGATGAGCGAAGCGCTTAAAAAAACACTGCTAATCGTCGATGACGATGATGATATTCGCCAGTTACTGGCGGATGCCTTGTCACAAAAAGGCTATCAAGTATTAGAAGCGGAAAACGGTTCGCGTATGTGGCAATGCTGGCAGCAGGGCGATATTGATCTGGTGATCATGGATTTGTATCTAAGGGACGAGGATGGCCTGCAGTTGGCCCGTGAAATACGTGATCAGTCTGCTATCCCCATTATGATGTTAACCGGAAAAGGGGATGAGACCGATCGCATCTTGGGGCTTGAGTTAGCCGCCGACGATTACATGATGAAGCCATTCAATCTGCGCGAGCTGCTGGCGCGTATTCATGCATTATTGCGACGAGCCAGTTCCCAACCCCCATTGCAGCCACTGACCCAAGAACATGACTGTCTTCTATTCGGTTCTTGGGTGTTGGATTTAACCTCCCGTCAGCTAAGGGATGTGCAAGGCAAAGAGGTTTCCCTGACGTTGGGGGAGTTCTCGTTGCTGGAGGTGTTGGCCCGCCACCCGGATCGCGTTCTGTCGCGAGAGCAAATTATAGATATGAGTCGCGGCTTGGAAACCGAAGTTTTCGACCGTACCGTAGATGTGTTGATTCTGCGTTTGCGGCGTAAGTTAGAAACCAACCCGAAAGCGCCTGAATTTATTAAAACCCAACGGGGCATGGGCTACTTATTCCAAGGGCCTGTTCATAAATCTCGCTGAGGAAAAGCCTGTGCGCCTGACCAGTATCCGACAGAAAGCCTCCTTGGCGTTGATTGCAATTAGTCTAGTGGCTTTCTTCATGGTGGCTATCGGTTGGCAAGCAATGCGTGTCAGTGAGGAAAGCCTGTCGGAGTTTGAGGCGAAAACCTTACCAGAGATTAGTACCGCGCTAACCCTCGCCGAGGGAGTGGCTCAGCTAGCGGGTGCTGCGCCTTACACGGCAGGCTCGGCTCGCCCATTTCAACTGCAAACCGAATCAGAGCGCCTGAATCGCCGTATTACCGATTTACGGTCTGTGGCAGATAGCCTACACGATCCGCAATTTCGTCAAGAGGTTGAACGCAGGTTAGACGACTTACAAGCTACCTTGGAAGAGTTAGTCGGCTTGGTTTATGAAGAGCTCTATATTCGCGAAGATGCTCTTGCCCAGCAATTTGCCATTCGGGGGCTAGCGGCAGAGGAAAGCGCCCGATTGCAACTACCTCAAGAGCAAATCTTAACTTGGTTGCTACAGTTGATTGAAGCTCCAGGAATAGTAGCAGACCACATTATCGCCGCAGTTGAACCGGCCCAACTATCCACCCCTGAACAGCAAATTATTGCCGCATTGCAACATGCTCAGTTACGTCTCAATCAAATTCAGGAGCGTAAATCCTACTTATTAATCGCGTTACGGGCCAAGTCAGAGCAACTCAGCGAACAGGTCAGTGGTTTTGTGGGCGGCCTACAAAAGCGTGTTAGTCGCCAGCGTGAGGATGTGGGGCAAGTGGTGCAACACGGACAGTTGTGGATTATCGGTATCTCCCTATTCCTTATGCTGGGATTGGCGCGTTTGTATTGGTATAGCCAACGCATGACCCGAGATCTGCAAGCGGTAACAACCGAGATGGAATTGTTGTCCAATGGGCAAGTCGCTTCCCAAGCCCCCCGCATTCGCAGAAATGATGAGATTGGCACCTTAGCGAAAGTGTTCGAAGTCTTCCGCCGCGACGCCATTCGCCGATTAGAAGTGACTGCCGAACTCTCTGAGCAAAAGCGTCTATTGGAAACCATTTTCTATAATATGAACGATGGATTAAGTGTGTTTTCGGCAAAAGGGGAGCTGCTGGCATGGAACCGTGGCTATCAGCAATTATTTGACCTGCGTGATGAGGATTTACACATCGGCATGCCGATCGCCGAAGTGCAAAAACTGATCGGTCAAGGGGCCCATAAGAACCTGAACCTAGAGAACCAGTTAGTGCATATGGATGAGGTGAATGCCTCCCGGCACCATGTATCACAAAGTTTTGAGCGTCATTTCGATTCCGGCAAGATTATCGAATTCCGTTCTAAGCCCATGCCAGAAGGGGGCTTTGTTACCCTCTATACGGACCTTACCGAACGTAAAAGTGTAGAAAGCCAATTACGCCAAGCGCAAAAAATGGAGATGCTAGGTCAGCTTACCGGCGGTGTGGCCCACGATTTTAACAACCTACTAGCAGCCATTATCGGTAACTTGCAAATGCTGTCGGATTCCAGCCCGTTGCAGGATGACCAAAAACGCTATATCGAGCGGGCATTAGCCGTATCCGAAAAGAGCAGTAACCTAGTGCAGCGCTTATTAGCCTTTGGAAGGCGGCAACAACTCTTTCCAGAACGCACCCATATTGATGATCTTATCGAAGGGATGCTTGATCTGGTGGAGTACAGCGTGGGTAACCATATTCAAGTGCACCATAGGTTAGGTTGCGCGGATGCCTATTGTCTGATTGACCCGTCCCAGCTAGAAAATGCCCTCTTGAACCTGTCTCTTAATAGCGCTCAAGCCATGCCCAAGGGCGGACAACTCACTTTCTCTACCGACTTCCGTAACCTGCCAGACAGCAACATTCCCTGTGTACGCATTAAAGTGGAAGATACCGGTGAGGGGATCCCGAAAGCGGTGCTTAGCCGGATTTTCGAGCCTTTCTTTTCCACCAAGCCGGTAGGTAAGGGCAGCGGTCTTGGCCTCAGTATGATCTATGGGTTTGTAAAGCAAAGTGGCGGAGAAATCGCAGTCACTTCAGAGCAAGGGCAATGGACCAAGGTCTGTATCTTCTTGCCGATTATGACGGCGGAACAAGATGTCGCCACAGCCGTTCCAATAGCCGATGAACGGCAAGTAAAGGTGCCCGAAGGGGGCCTAATCTGGCTGGTTGAAGATGACCCAGAAGTGCGCCGCGCACTGCAAGAGCAACTGCAACAAAAGCAATTTCTGGTGCATGTGTTTAGCGCCGCAGAAGAGGTCATTAACGCTTTAGAAAAAGGGATCTTACCGGATCTATTACTGACGGATGTGAACCTGTCAGGCACCAAACATGGCATTGAATTAGTGCACGAATATTGCTGTAGCCGGGAGCAGCCATTGCCTTACATCTTAATGTCTGGCCTTCCACGGCAGGAATTAGAGCAAAAATACGATTTATTGCCGACCGATTTATTAATATCAAAACCCTTTAAAATCAGTCAGTTAATGGAAAGGTTGCAGATTATCTAGGGAAATATTACAAATATTTCAAAAAAAGTGCAGATATTGAAATCATCCATTAGTTTTGTTGATCCATATTTTGTTCACGAGAGCTCAATCACGCTTTCTGTGGCTTACGCCGAGAATAACAACAATATCGGAGTCAAAACTAATGAAATTCATGTACCGTAAACTTGCTTGTCTTGTTGCCGCTGGCGCCCTTTCTTCTGTAGCTATGGCAGAAACGCCGATCATCGGTTTGATCACCAAAACCAACACCAACCCATTCTTCGTGAAAATGAAAGAAGGTGCTCAGGAAAAAGCGGCTGAGCTAGGTGTGGAATTGCGTACCTTTGCAGGTCGTTACGACGGTGACAACGAAACTCAAGTACAAGCAGTAGAAAACCTGATTGCAGCCGGTGCCAAAGGCATCCTGATTACTCCAAGTGATACTTCCGGTATCGTTCCAACTATCCAAAAAGCACGCGATGCAGGCTTGTTGGTTATCGCTCTGGATACCCCACTGTCTCCAGCTAATGCTGCGGATATGACTTTCGCTACTGACAACTTCAAAGCCGGTGAAATGATTGGTATGTGGGCAAAAGCGAAAATGGGCGACAAAGCCAAAGACGCGAAAATCGCTCTGCTTGACCTAAGCACTAGCCAAATCACCGTAGACGTTGCCCGTAACCAAGGTTTCTTAAAAGGCTTCGGCATTGATCTGAAAGATCCAAACCGCATGGGTGACGAAACCGATCCACGTATCGTTGGTAACGACGTGACTCAGGGTTCTGAAGAAGGTGGTCGTCGCGCGATGGAAAACCTACTGCAAAAAGACCCTGGCGTGAACTTGGTTTACACCATCAACGAACCAGCCGCTGCGGGTGCATATGAAGCACTGAAATCTTTCGGGATGGAAAAAGACGTACTGATCGTGTCTGTAGACGGTGGTTGCCCTGGTGTGCGTAACATCAAAGATGGTGTTATCGGTGCAACTTCTATGCAGTTCCCATTGAAAATGGCCTCTGAAGGCGTTTCTGCCATCGTTGAGTTTGCTAATTCCGGCACACGTCCTTCCGCTTCTAGCGGCCTAGATTTCTTCGATACCGGTGTTCAGCTAATCACTGATGAGCCAGCGAAAGGGGTAGATTCTGTTACCTCAAAAACTGGCCTAGCGATGTGCTGGGGCTAATCGATCTGTTTTACCAACATGGGCGGGTGTAATGCACCCAAAGGCGCCCATCTTAGCCGCTGGCATTAGCCCAGCGGCTTTTTTCCCGCCTGGAGTCTTATTATGAGTGCTAACGAGCAGAAAACCTCTTCCGCTGTGCTGGAGCATGACCGGGTTGCTGACCAAGCTGGTAGCTATGTCGCCCAGTTTCAAGCGCCTGTTTCGCTGATGCATCGCTTTCAAAAATTTTTACACAAGTACCCGGTAGCGGCACCGACCATCGTGTTGATGATCGCCATTATCGGCTTCAGTTTGCTGATTGGGGATAGGTTCTTACATCCATTTAACCTGTCGTTGATTCTGCAACAGGTGACCATCATCGGTATTATCGGTGTGGCGCAAACCTTAATTATCCTAACCGCCGGTATCGACCTATCGGTAGGTGCCATTATGGTGCTCTCGTCCGTGGTGATGGGACGTATGGCGATCGACTACGGTATCGATGCCCCGTTGGCGCTGATGATAGGTATCGCTACGGGCGCTATAGCTGGTTTTATCAACGGTACGTTGATTACCCGCATGAAACTGCCACCATTCATCGCAACCCTTGGCTCTTGGAACGTGTTCTTTGCTTTGAACCTATGGTATTCCAAAAGTGAAACCATCCGTTCTCAGGACATTTCCAACACGGCGCCGTTACTACAGTGGCTAGGTGAAACTATTACCTTTATGGGAGCGCGACTAACCTACGGCTCTATCCTGATGATCGTGCTGTTCTGTGTGATCTGGTACGCCTTGAATTGGACGGCTTGGGGTCGCCATGTTTACGCTACCGGTGATGATCCAGCTGCAGCCAAGCTAGCAGGTATTCGTACCGACCGCATTCTATTGTCAGTCTACGTGTTGGCTGGTGTGGTGTGTGCTATCGGTGCCTGGGCATTAATTGGTCGGATTGGTTCGGTGAGCCCTCAAGCGGGCTACACTGCAAACCTAGATAGTATCACTGCCGTTGTGATTGGTGGCTGTAGCTTGTTCGGTGGCCGTGGCTCCATCTTTGGCACCCTAATTGGGGCGCTGGTAGTGGGTGTTTTCCGCAATGGCTTAGCCCTTGCTGGTGTCGATGTACTGTGGCAAGAGTTCACCGTAGGTATTTTGATTATCGTCGCCGTTGGTGTGGATCAATGGATTAGAAAGGGGACAGCATAATGAGCGCACATTACGATCAACAACCCATTCTACAAGCCCGTGGTCTGGTAAAGCGTTACGGTAGTGTCACCGCCATTGACCACGCTGATTTTGAATTATATCCCGGCGAGATTTTGGCCGTGATCGGTGACAATGGCGCGGGTAAATCTTCTTTGATTAAAGCTCTGTCCGGTGCCCTAGTACCCGACGAAGGGGAAATTCTGCTCGATGGCAAACCAGTGAACTTCTCATCACCAATGGAAGCCCGGGAGCTTGGTATCGAGACGGTTTATCAAAACCTAGCCGTAGCGCCAGCACTGAACATTGCCGACAACCTGTTTTTAGGTAGAGAGCTGCGCAAACCGGGGATTCTTGGTTCTGTGTTTCGTATGTTAGACAAAAAAGCCATGGAACAACGTGCCAAAGACAAAATGCAAGAGCTAGGCCTACTGACCATCCAAGATATCAGCCAAGCGGTTGAGTCCCTATCAGGTGGTCAGCGTCAAGGGGTTGCGGTAGCTCGCTCTGCACTGTTTGGTAGTAAAGTGGTCATCATGGACGAACCAACCGCTGCACTTGGGGTGAAAGAATCTCGCCGGGTGCTCAACCTGATCAAGGAAGTACGTGATCGTGGCTTGCCAATCGTCTTGATTAGCCACAATATGCCCCATGTATTTGAAGTGGCAGATCGTATCCACGTACACCGTTTGGGTAAACGGGCTGCAGTAGTGACGCCACAATCCCATTCCATGTCCGACGCGGTAGCAATTATGACTGGCGCCATGGAAGTCGAAACCGACGCAGCCTAAATAACGCTTTAGAGGTACACCATGACCATGCAACTATCCACATCAAAGCGCTGGTATCACCGGCTTGCTTACCCGCTATTAGCGGGGGTGTTGGGTATGGCCATTGGGTCAGGTGTGCCTCAAGCGTTCGCTGCAAAAGAGTCTGCACCATTACGCTCCGTTGGCATCAGTGTGGCCGACTTGGGCAACCCTTTTTTCGTCGAACTGGTGGAATCGGCAACCCGTCGAGCGCAGGAATTAAATGGTGCTCCGGTGGAGATGATCATTCGCTCGGATGCCTATGACTTAACCCGCCAAACCGCCCAATTAAACGACTTTATTGAGCGTGGCGTGGATCTCATCGTATTGACCGCAGCGGATGAATATAAAGTTGCCGGAGTGGTCGCCAAAGCCCAACGTGCCGGCATCAAAGTAATTGCCGTAGATGTCAACGCCCAAGGTGCTGACGCCACCATTACTACGGACAATGTGCAAGCTGGTGTCATCGCGTGTGAACGCTTAGCAGAACGCATCAACTACCAAGGCAACTTCGTGATCATCAATGGGGTGCTGGTCTCGTCCGTGATTGAACGGGTAGCCGGGTGTAAATCCGCGTTGAATAAATACCCAGACATTCGCGTGCTGAGTGACCGTCTCAACGGTACGGGAAGTGAAGAAGGTGGAATGGAAGCCATGACCTACCTAATGGAAGAATACCCCCACATCGATGCGGTGTTCGCCATCAATGACCCGACCGCCTACGGCGCACTGCGCGCCGCCCGCCAAGCCGGACGGGATGAGTTTGTATTGGCTTCGGTAGACGGCTCGCCGTTCGCTATCGATATCGTTAAACAAGATAATCCTTGGATTGCCACCGCCGTGCAAAAGCCCCGAGTCATGGCTGAAACCGCCATTGATATTGGTATGGCTTTATTACAAGGTGAACAGGTGCAGCAACGCTTTATCCTGATCCCTGCTGAGTTAGCCGAGCCTTAAACTATCGAAATCCCACCGCGACTAAAGTACTCTTAACCTCCTTGCTTAGGAGTCACCATGTCCGCCTTATTTAGCCAAATCTTCAATACCGTTTTCCCACTGTTTGCTATCGTGTTGGTTGGCTTTATTTACGCGCGCTTTCGCCCGACCGATATGACGGTGGCGAACCGTATTAATATGAGCGTGTTTATCCCAGCGCTGATCTTTTCGGTGATGGCGGCGAAAGACTTCCATATTGTTGAATACCGTTGGCTGATACTGGCGGCGGCGGTCATTGTGCTGGGGTCTGGTTTGGTGGCTTGGCCCATTGCCAAATTGCTACATTATGATGTGAAGACCTTTGTACCACCGATGATGTTCAACAACAGCGGTAATTTGGGAATCCCCCTGTTGGTCTTAGCATTTGGAGAAGAAGCCCTAGGCATCGCCGTGGTGTTGTTTCTGACGGAAAACCTGCTGCATTTTACTGTGGGAATGTATCTGCTTAACCCCAAAACAAACCTGCTAAATTTACTCAAAATGCCCATGATCCAAGCCACTGTACTGGGTGTTTGTTGGAGCTTGGCAGGCTGGCAGCTACCGGTGGCCATCGGCACGGGCATTGATATGCTGGGGCAAATCTCTATTCCCCTGATGTTGTTTGCGCTCGGGGTGCGCATGACTCAAGTGGACTTTGGACAATGGCATATTGGTGTGGTGAGCGGCATCGTGGCGCCATTAAGTGGCGTGCTGGTGCTGCTCCTATATGACTTTTTCTTTCCCGTCCCAGCGGCGTGGTTCCCTTATCTACTCATTTTCGCCGCGCTACCTCCAGCGGTATTGAACTACATGGTGTCGGAGCTATTTCAGCAGGAACCGCAAAAAGTCGCCTCCATAGTATTAATCGGGAATTTTATGGCGCTGGTGACTTTGCCTGTGGTGTTACTGTTTGCTTTACCGGGCTAACTGACCGCGCCCCCATACTGTCCCACGCCGGGCAGCGGTTGAACAAAATTTAATCTGTCCGCTGAAGCTGCTATACTGCATGGTTCCTGCCCACTATAACCACAGGAGAATTGCATGCAATCGGACCCAAAAGCATTACTGGATAAACACGCGGACATGATCCATAGCGATGCGCTAAAGGTGAAATCTCACGTACAGCGCCCGCAAGATGACTGGGTGTTACATACCTTAATGATCGAAGGGTACGACGTGCCATTCCGTTTCAAACGCCAAGGCAAATACCGCACCCTAAAAGGTGCCCGAGTCAATCTCACCTACTACCCAACCCAAGAAAGCGTCGCTGGCATCCCGATGGAAGTGATGAAAGTCGTGCGAGTGAAGCGCACGTAAAAGCCCAGTTTTGATCATATTCGGAACCTTGTTAAAGAAGTGGATGATGAAGTCATCGTACGTACCCCAAGAGGTGAAAAGAGCTGGTATGTATTCAAGATCCAATATGAAAAATAGGTTATAGTTCCGCCTATACCAAAGTACGCACACGGATGATTTCGCATGCGCGACCAAGCCTACTTCGGAGTATTCAAAAAGGTATTACCTGAAGTGTTTGCGGTTACGGATGAACAGATTATGGATAAGTGGACAAAACTGGCTTTTGCGGTAGATGAGTTGGTGTCCGCTGCCGTATCAGAAAACTCGATTAATCCCGACAACATTGAAGCAGATATCCGTAAAAAACTGCTGCCCAAATTATTCCAAGAGTGCAAAGCGATTGGCGGCGGCATGGATCAAGCTAAGAAAGCCGTAGAATTGATCGTTCAAATTACCCGAACTGGACTGGCAAAAGAGTCTTAACCCATGTCCGTCGCCATTATTCCACAACATAAAACCTTGTCCTTTCGCTACGGTGAGCACCGCTACGACTGTGCGCTCCTAAAAGGGCAGTTTTCCACCCGGAAGATCGTCATCAAAGTTCACCCGGATTGTCGAATCGTTGTGGCGGCACCGGAAGACGCTGACCTCAAGGACATCCAGAATGCGCTAACCAAACGCGGTCGTTGGATTTATGAGCAAATACGGGAATTTAAAAAGCTCCAAGAACACGCTTTACCACGGCAGTATGTGAGTGGCGAAAGTCATTTTTACCTTGGTAAACAGTACCTATTGAAGGTGGAACAGCAACTTGAAGCGGCTCAGAGCGTCAAAATGACCCGAGGACGATTAGAGGTTTCGGTGAAGCAGAAGTCGCCAGAGAAAATTCGAGCTTTACTAGACGAATGGTACAAAGCCAGAGCCAAAGAAACTTTCGCCAAACGCCTCACCGCCATGCTTGAACAAGCCCTATGGGTATCAGAGCGCCCATCCATTCGGGTACTCACCATGAAAACCCAATGGGGTAGCTGCTCCCCCAAAGGACGGATCACCCTAAACCCACACCTTGTTAAAGCTCCGCGTGAGTGCATCGACTACGTTATCTTGCATGAGCTTTGCCATATCGCCGAACACAACCACAGCGAACGCTTCTACCGGCTAATGGGGCAAGTTATGCCAAACTGGGAAAAGACAAAAGAAAAACTGGATGGGATGGCTTTTGAAATCTTGACCTCAGACCATTGGCAACCCCATTAGAAATAGATTACTCTCTAACCACTGCGATCAGGGAAGATCAGAATACACCCTTCTCACTCCTCCCTCGACCAGCTCGGTTATGTAACAAAACAAGCATGCGTGTCTGCCCATGCCGGAACATCCAGTTATTATGAAAATAGCCATTAATTTCAATTGATTATGGCTTTTTCCATCAAAAGACTGAAATAGGATAACGCGCACGCCGGCTTATTGGATAAACGCGCATGCGCATTAATAAAATGTTATGAGTAAAGAGATAGGAGTAAGAATGAGAAAAATATTATGGATTTCAGCTATGTTATTCTTCGCACCAAACTTATCAATGGCGGAAGACGAGCCATCTTTACTCATGGAAGGTGGCTTAGCTAGCCTAATTGCTTTCAGGGATAGTTTCACTATTGAATACTCAGATCAAGTTTCTGATGGCTGTCTTCCGCAACCATCAAGAATGAAGGACAAAATGGAGTTAGCTATTAGGCAAAATGGATTTTCCATTTCAACAGAATCTTTTTTGCCTAATAAAATTAAAGTAACGGCTCTGGGTTTTTCGACAAACGCATCTTCATGCGCAATTTCACTAAAAGCGGAATTGGAGTTCTGGGCTAGCGTCGTAGTTCCTTTTTCTCAGACTGTGCCTAAAGAAAGTAATACGCTCGCACCCATAACGTATGATTTTGGCAGTGTAATTCTCACGGGAAATAAAAATGGAATGCAAGAAAGGGTTGAGAATCAAGTAAAAGAATTTGGTGATGATTTGTATCTAATAATATCTAGAGCTAAGGACTACATTTCCAAAAAATTCCCTCAAATACCCCAATATCATGAGCAGCAGAAGTCCAGCAAGTAGGAAACTCATAACAAGTCAATCAACTTCGCGCCTATGGCGCCGGACGCTGCAAAGCTGCGCCGGTTATTGAGGCGTTAGGCTACAAGTTCACAACTCGGAGGTTATATGAACTTAATCAAAACTATTCTTATTTCTGCATCTCTAATTTCAATTTCACATCTTTCATATGCAAGTGATGTTGAAGATTTTGAGAAAATCAGAGCTGAGCAAATTAAGAAATATGGTGGAACTGATATACCAAAACCCAAAGAAGTTTCAGCTAAAGCAGAAGCTATATTGGCTAAACCTCTCGGTGAACAATCCATAAAAGAATTGAAGTCCATTGCTGAGGCTTCAAACAAAGCTTCAAATTATGTCAGCTTTATCTTTGACGAATACTCTCAATACTATAGAGATAACTATCGTTATGACTTTGTTCAAGAAAAGGTAGCGCCTTTTCACGATAACTTCTTACGCTTATCAAATAAATTGAAATCACAACGAAATTAAGCTTACTTAAATCTTGGGAAAAAATTAGCAACATCAGGCAATAACATTGAAGCTTTTTTCTATTACAGAGATGCATTTCGTTTATCATCTTTTACTGATGATAAGGGGATCATAAAGGGATCAGATATCAGTCAGAACAAGAAATGAAAAAATTAATGGGTATAGAAGATATTGAATCTTTTATATATTGGAAAGAGTAGCCTAACAAGGCGCTTAATCGGAAAAATTACAGTTGGCTCGCGCTTCGCGCATTTTAGCGAAACTGTATTTTTCCGCTTAGCTTAGCGTTATATTTCAAGGAGAACTAATGAGTAACTCAAAAATTTTCATTACACTATTTACAGCCGCAGTTATAAGTGGTTGTGCCAGCAATCAATATTCTGTCACTTATGCTTCCGATCCGGCAGGAGCTCAAGTTTATTGCAATGGCGAGGCTGAAGGTTATACCCCTGTCACTCTGTACTATACTCTAGATGAAGAAACAAAAAATCGGGGCGTTTTAAATACAGTACCATGTAGATTGAATTGGGTGAGCGGAGCCTCAGCGAAAGCCAATAGCCAATTCAGTTTAAGTGAATTTCCTAATGGTGTTATCACGACAACGCGACGCCCTAATGAACCAAATGCCCATATAGATCACTCTTTTGCGTTGCAGCTTGAACAAAATAGGCAGATGAATCAAGTTTTGCAAAATACTCAAGCAATCCAAGCTGAGCAATGGCGTGTTAAGCAGCAAATGCAACAAGAGAAAAATACCCAAAATCTATGTAACCTTGGGCTACTGAATCATCCGGGATGTAGATAGCTGATGATTACCTATAAATATTTATTCGAGATACCTGTTTATCGATTAAGTGAAAATAACTATTACGAGCAAATGCGAGATCATATCTCTCAGACAAATCGAAATAAAGAATATCCAATAGATGAAGGCTATCTAAGAAAGGAGTACGGAGGTAACTGGCGTTACAACGAGATTATTGGCTTTCTCCGCTTCTTTCGGTATGGCCAGAATCAAATTCGATGCGAATATTGGGAAACTGATGCGAAGAAAAAAGTTCGCACAAGGAAGAAGCAATATTCTCAGGTTTCAGATAGCTACTGTACCGAGAGATTTTCTCTTAATTATTCAAATGAAGAGCTGGCTAACACAATGAAAAGTGCGGTGGAACATTGTGAGCAAAGGTTAAAACGCCGCGTGTTAGATTGTGAACTATTTGACGCCACCGTAGATTTAATCGATTGGAAGGCGCTGTTGAGTTGAAACATAACAAGGCGCCGCTGTCGGACAAATTTTCCGCTGGCCCCAAATTTTCCGCAGAGCGCGGCGTTATGTGTCAGGAGAGATATGAAGCAAGTATATCCAGTCCGCTTCAAACGAAGCGACACGAAAAGTGACGGCACATATTTTATCGTCGCAAACGATCCCAGTGAGGCTGAAGAAATTGCGTTTTCCTGTATAGCAAACAATCCACCGCCCCGCTCTGAAGGCCCTGATCGGACGGCGACTTACGGAAGAGAAATTGCCAAAGTATGGGTTATGGACACATGGGCACAACCAACGGAATGCGATAAGGTTGGTCTTATTGGTAGCGGCTCAGAAATTCTCATTGCAAAGGCTTTAGCTCTTTATATTAAAGAGAATAATCAGCTGCATTAAACACATAACAAGCGGCTCAAATACGCTCCATTTCACTCCGTTGGACGCTCGTTCCTCGCGCCGTTTATTGTGGGCGTTAGCTAGTCGTCCCTGAATAATGGCGATTTTAGACTAAAGCGCCATTTCATTTTCTAGCCTTCTCGGCAATAAGGATTGTATCAATCTCATCCCGCTAT
>NZ_VFRR01000053.1 GCF_006385675.1 Maribrevibacterium harenarium
CATTATCTGGCTTTCGGTAAAACGTGACTTTTTCATAGATCGCTCCTGATACATTGATCATAAAACTCTCTACTTAAAACCCCAATCATTTTTTGGGGGGATTACAATTGGTTCACTTTGCAGTCAGTCAGTACAACGTAGCGATGACGACACGATTGGATGGAAAGAAGACCTTCTTCCTACCATTTGACCAAGGCACCAGCGAAGGCGGTAAAGGGAACGATATTCCTGAAGATGGTGGTTATGCGACAGCTTATCTTTGGAATGAAATTTTCCAAAAGGATAATTTGCTACTGATCCTTGGCCGCTACATCCATCTCGAAACAAAAGACGTTGAAAACCTAGACGGCACAATTGTAAAAAAAGAGACCATGATCTTCCCTCGCTATCACCAGTGGGCGGTGGTTTCTAAGTTGCTTAAAACAGTGGACAGTGAAGGCACAGGGCATAAATACCTTATCCAGCACAGTGCAGGCTCTGGCAAATCAAACTCGATTGCGTGGCTGTCTCATCAACTCGCTTCAAAACACTACTACACCGACCATCCAGAGCTGAATAAAAAGGCAGGGGACAAGGTATTCGATTCCGTGATTGTCATCACTGACCGAACGGTACTTGATAGCCAGCTACAGGACACGATTTATCAGTTTGACCATAACGAAGGTATGATTGCCCGTGTTAACCGTGAAGAAGCGCAGGGTTCTAAGTCTAGCCAGCTAGCCGGAGAATTAAGAGCAAGCACGTCAATTATTATCGTCACGATTCAAACCTTCCCGCACGTATTAGAAGCAATCCGCAAAGACTCAACCCTGTCTGGTCGAAGCTACGCTGTCATAGCCGACGAAGCGCACTCCAGCCAGACAGGGACAACCGCTCGCAAACTGCGTGAAGTGCTGATGGCAGAGCAGTTAGATGGCGATGAAGAGTTAGACAGCGAAGATATGCTGCGTTTATCGCTGGAAGCTCGAAAAGGTTCAAATAAACTCAGCTACTTTGCTTTTACCGCTACACCCAAGGCGAAAACACTGCAGCTATTTGGCCGCAGACCGAACCTAGATGAGCCAGCAAGCGACACTAACAAACCACAGCCATTCCACGTTTATTCAATGCGTCAAGCTATTGAAGAAGGCTTTATTCTGGATGTTTTGCAAAACTACACGAGTTACCGAGTGGCCTATCAGTTAGCGCACAACAACCCAGATTTGGATCACGAGGTGGATAGTAAAAAAGCCGCTTCGAAAATGGCGAAATGGGTTCGCTTGCACCCGTATAACATCGCTCAGAAAGTGGAAACCATCATCGAACACTTTAACGAGAAGGTGAAGCATTTGCTGGGTGGTGAAGCAAAAGCCATGGTTGTTACCAGTAGCCGATTAGAAGCAGTTCGATACAAGATCGCCTTTGAAAAGTACGTGCAAGAAAAGGGCTACACGGATGTTAACTCTATGGTGGCATTCTCGGGTGAAGTCAATGATCCAGACATCCCCGACCATCCGTTCACCGAGAATACCATGAACCCTAATCTGCGCGGTCGTGATATGCGCAAAGCGTTCGATACCACCGATTATCAGGTGATGCTGGTCGCCAACAAGTTCCAAACGGGGTTCGACCAGCCGAAATTGGTGGCGATGTATGTCGATAAACCCCTTAAAGGTGTTGAGTGTATCCAGACCCTTTCAAGGCTAAACCGTACCTACAAAGGCAAAGACAAAACCTTTGTGCTCGATTTTGTAAATGATCCAGAAGAGATCTTGGCTGAGTTTAAAGTCTACTTCCAAACGGCGGAACTGGCTGGAGTATCCGACCCGAACATTGTCTATGAGTTAATGAAAAAGCTCGATAAAGTTGGGATTTACCAATGGCACGAGGTCGAAGCATTCGTTGAAGCATATAACAACAAACAAGCGAACCAAGCCAAACTAGCCAACGTGTGCAAACCGGCGGTTGATCGCTTCTCGGTGCGTTATAAAGAAGCGACTCAGGTGCTGCAGGCAGCACAGGCTGAGCTGTCAAAAGCAAAAATCGAGCAGAACGATAAGAAGATTAAGTTTTCAGAAAACACCGTCAAACACGCCAAAGAAGCACGAGATATTCTGGAAGTGTTCAAAAAGGATTTAATATCTTTCTATCGCTACTATGAGTTCACGTCTCAGATCGTAAATTTCGAGGACTATGAGCTAGAAAAACTCAGCATCTTCGCCAAACACCTTCACCCACTGCTTCGCCTTGATGTGGTGGAAGACGAAATTGATTTATCCGATGTGGTCATGACCCATTACCGGTTGCACGAGCAGCGAGAAGCGGATTTACAATTAGGCGTGAAAATTGGAGAAGAACCCAAGCCTTACCTTCCTGCGGCAAAAGAAGGCACTGGTGCGGTTCCTAAAGATCCGAAGACGGAATTACTAAACGAGATCATCCAAAGGATGAACGATTTGTTCATTGAAGATGGTTTGTCCGAGAACGATATGCTCAATTATGCCAATACCATTGCAGGTAAGATCTCGGAAAACGAACTGGTAATGGATCAACTCCGCAGCAACACCAAAGAACAAGCAATGCTCGGCCAATTCCCAGAGTCAATCAACAACGCCATTATTGAAAGCATGGACATACATAACGATATGGCAATGAAGCTGCTATCCAACGAAGCGGTCGCAAAGGGCTTCGCGGGGCTTATGTTTGACATATTGATGAAGGGGATGGCGACACACCAAAACCCACCGTCGCCCTGAGTTTCTTGACTTATTTCAGTTACCACCTATTTTCTAAGTATATCTTAGAAAATAGGTGTGCTGATGGGCTTCTTACCTAACTCAATTCATCTTTACCCTGATGAAACTGTCGAGAGTGTGTTACTAAGACTTTGTAAGGCGAATCATTTCGAGCGTTACATTGATCTTTCCATTGAGATCAGGTCTTGGCTCGAAGAACATCACCCGACAATTGCCGGTGCGTTTCCGGTAGCGTTAGATGCGGTAAACGTCTACCACGCTAAGCAAAGCAGTGCGAAGCGGGTACAGTCGTTACAGTTACTGGAACAGCTTGTTGGGCTTCCTAGATTTTCGCTATTAGATATCAGTTTTAAGCATACTAACGCTATTGATGCTGGCCACTTCGCTGAAGTGCGTTACAAGCAAATCACCATTCCTAAATCCTTTGTGCGAGCCTCTAGTGTTCCTGTTTGCATAGCGTGTCTTCGGGAATCTAACTATGTTCGGTTTGATTGGCATATTAGTAAGGTAACCTGCTGTGAAAAGCATAAGGTTAAACTGCTGATCAACTGCCCGGCGTGCAATGCGCCGCTTAACTACATGATAAGCGAAGACCCGAGTCATTGCGTATGTGGTTTTAACCTGCTTGAAACCACTAATAGCGAAAAAGGTGCTGACGATTGGCGACGCAGGATCAGTTTTGATCAACAAGGCAGCCTATCAATATCCGAGCAGTTAGCATTGCTGCTTTTCTTGGAACGGTACTTTTCCCATTTGGAGCTAGGAGACTTTATTGGTAACTATAAGAGTCTGATCGACAAACATCTTCAAATACTCACCAGCAAAAATATATTGCTGGCAACGGAAAAGATTAACCGAGTCTCTTTTTCTTCCCTTACCGACAACTTCTTAGGTGATGTAGCGCAGATCGGCAGCTTACCGAACTTTATCAAGCAGCATATTGCGAACGTGGTCATCGAACTGGCGCTAGAGACGCCCCGTTCAACCATCGCAAATCTTGGCGATAGTCTCGTTTCTATGCGCGATGCAGCGCTCATTACAGGCTCAACCATTGATGATATTTTCCGATTGTATGAGAGCGGTATATTAGTTGTCGGAAAACGTATTCGTAACGTGGGGCGTATTGAATCATTTAATCCTGTATTTCGATTGAGAGATGTTGCCGCGATTGCTTTGTCCTATTCTCGATATGGCTACAGCCAGTCGGCATGGTAGAGAGGGAAGGTCTATGTCTTTGCAAGATACATTACAGGCAGTAAAGGCGTTAAAAGCCAAGGAGCGCTATGATGCTTTGAAGAAGCCGTTCGAGCTGTATTCGGAGCATGTTGATGTGACCGGCAGCGAACTTGCTTGTCTGACAATCTTGGTCAATTTGGTGAGTAAAGACGCGGTTGAATTGGAAGATCTTCGGCATGCAAAACATGTTTTAAAATCAGACGAATTTTGGGGTAAGTTCAGCAAAGTTGCTTCTCAATTACATACCCATAACCTGAAATGGCCTGATTCCCGTGTCAATCTTAAACATCATATCCGAGCGTTACCCGAAATCGGAGTACTCCCAAAATTTGGCTGGTCAGGCAATAGCGGCGATTACCGTTTTGGCAGGCTATTGACCAGCACCTTCATTTGGCAAGGGCTAGAGCACTCACTCATTTCTGTCTGGCTTGGGGATTTCGTAGCGTGGCGTAAGGCTGCTTACAAGCTGGGGATTACAAAAGTATTCTGGTATCAGATCAAGCGTGATTTAGAAGATCTATTTCAGGAAAGCCATTTCCCAGACGTGGTGGATTCCTATTCGCCAGAACTGCAATTTCCATACAAGGATCAATACTTAACCGTGACACCTGTTGCGTCCCATGAGACTCAACTTGCTATACAGCATGTCACTGGGCTACCAATGCATTCGCTTAGTTTTCCTCACCCTAGTGCTCTAGGCGTCTTGTGTGGCTCTTTGGGCGGTCATGTTCGTTTAATTAGGCTATCACCATTGGGCAATCAAAATGTGCAACGAAGCAGCTTGGGTAGCCTTAGTCTTAAAAACTACCTTAATCCATATGTACTGACCGCGATACCAGCAATTAATCTGTACCGAAGGATCGTAGATGTTAGGACATATTCATCTCTACGGTTGAAAAGAAGGGCGAGACTGAATGCCCTAAATACCCTTGATGGTATTTTGGCTGAGTGGGTTGCTCCATTAGTTCAAGTAAAGTTGTCATCTAATGTGGATGGCAGAATAGATGGCTTGGGCGCAGAAGAGCAAGAATTTGTAGAGTCATCTAGCGTTGATATCGAGGAGTTTTCCCGGTACTTAAACCGAAAACTTCATGGGGTGTTAGAGCTCGGTAAATACTCCCGCAAATTTAGTTATCATCAACGGCTTGTAGGAGTGACGCAAAAACGCTTGGCCAGTTTGCTCAGGCGGTTATTGTTGGCAGAGACTCAATCAGAATCCAACAATACCACATTTATTATTCTCAAAAGCCTAAGAATCAATGAGGCGAATGGCCTAAACAATCCTTACGTTGTAGGTATGCCCTCGATAATAGGGTTATATGGCTTTTTGCATCGGTTCGAATGTCAGTTAAGAGAGATATACGCCGATATATCAGTCGATAGCTTTGCGTTACATTGTGGTGAATACAGTTACCACGCTTCGAACAACCTGCCAGCACCAAGCATTCCCGATAAAGAAATGCGTATCAAGCGAAGTGGTATCACGCCAGAATTTAAGTTTGATGGGAAATTCTCCATTATCGTCAAGTTACATTGTTTAACTGATAATGCCGTGCTAGACGTTGAGCAGATTAAGGCAGCAGTACCAGAGCGACTATGGGGTGGATCAGTTCACCCGCCTTATCTATATGAGAATACTGAATGGGCGGCGATTGCATACGGCAGTGCGGATCTTAAACGGTATTTGATCAGAAATCTGTTTTTCGGTAACTGGATTACCCCAGAAGGAGAGGATGGTCTTGAGCTTCGTAAGCATTTAGAAAAACTGAATGGTAAGAATGAACTATCACTGTGTTTGGTCGGTTACAAGCTCCTAGAGAAAGTAAAGCCGCGCTCTGTCGTATCTGGCATCCATGCTTTCTGTGAGCCAGTTGTTGACCTTTGCTGCCTTAAACAAACCCACAAAGTAATCAAGCCAACTAAATCGATTGAGCAGGAATTATTCTGGCGTTACGTGCCAGTAACGCAAAACTGTACTACCTTGAGAGTAAGTCCAGTTTGTGGAGAAACTCATGCAGCTTCCCAATCAGCTGAGCTATAAACGCTCAATAAACCCCAGTAAGGCTATTTTCTATTATCGCCGTGATGAAGATCTTTATCCCTTGCCGGTGGAGCGTATAAAGATCAGAGGTAGTAAAAGCGGTTTTAGTGAGGCGTACACAGCAAAGGGAATTAAGGAGTCGGCAACGATCCATAGTTTGGCAACCGGCAACCCCCACACGATTGATACATGTTATCTGCCACCTACGGCTGACAGCCTAGTTTGTCGGTTTTCCCTGAGAGTATCAGCTAATAGCTTATTTCCAGATAGATGCTCTGAAATAGCGTTCAAAGATACAGTTTCGCAATTCCTGAACAGCTATATCGCTAAAGATGGTTTCAAAGAGTTAGCAATCCGCTACTCGAAAAATATTGCTATGGGTACATGGCTTTGGCGAAACAAAGAAGGGAATACCTTTGACGTACTAGTGAGAACAAGTCAAGGGAACGAGTATAAATTTAAAAACGCTCATATGCTCTTTTGGGATTCAGTTTGGCCAGATGAATCAAGTGAATTGTTAGCTCTACTCTCTGAAGAATTAGCCGTTGCTCTTACGAAACCACGCTATGTTTGGCACTGCGATGTTTGGGCAGAAGTCAAAATGCCATTTTGCTCTGAAGTGTTCCCTAGTCAGTGTTTTGTAGATCATGATGATAAGCAAAGCGCGAGCAAGGTATTGCTAACGACCGATATAGATGGCGTTATGGCCGCTTGCTATAACGCAGACAAAGTGGGTGCAGCAATACAGATGATCGATGATTGGTGGGACGAAAGTTGTGACTTTCCACTTAGGGTCAATGAATACGCCGCAGACCATGAGAACTTGATTGCCAGAAGACACCCTAGTACAGAAAGAGACTTTTATCAGTGTTTGCAAAACCTACGGGGCTACACAGACAAGCTAAATAAAGTGAAGTCAGTTGATGATATTGAGCCAGATGCGCATTTTGTTGCCTCTGTCTTGGTTAAGGGTGGTATGTTCCAAGGGGGTAAAAGTTGAAGCTTTTCAGCGTTAAAATCACTTATCTTCCCGAAAAATGTGACCATGCTCTGCTGGCAGGCCGTTGTATCAAAGTGCTTCATGCTTTTATGAGCCGTAACGGACAATTCAACATCGCTGTAGCTTTTCCCCGATGGAGCGAAAATACGATTGGTAACCAACTGGTTTTTGTCTCACCGGACTACAAATTCCTTGAAATGTTGTTGGAGCAACCTTACTTCCGAATGATGATCGAGAATGGACTCTTCGAGACAGGTACTGTTGTAGACCTGCCGGTGTCGGATAGTTATGTGAAATTTGTGCGTAATCAATCTATCGACAAAATGACACCTGCTGCCAAAGCAAGACGACTCAGAAGAGCGAAAAAAAGAGCGCTAGCACGAGGAGAAGTGTTCGATCCCATTGCACCCCGGTCGAAGGATGTGGACTTCTTTCACAGTATCCCTATGGAAAGTTCCGAAAGTGAAATGAGCTACCTGTTGAGAGTGCAGCGCTACGAAGTTCAACAAGCGAATACTGTAGCGTCTTTTGAAGTCTGCTCCTATGGCCTCTCGACTAACGAGAGTCACCAAGCGTTGATACCTAGTAGTGTGACGTAGACATTTTCAACAATAAAAACAATTGCTTATACAAGCTCTAAAAAAATTGGTTATGACTAAAATTTTGGTCTAAATTTAAAGCTGCTACGGAGTTAAGGATTTTTCTCGATAGTGACCTGCCGCATAGGCAGCTGTTAAAGGTAAACGTGTCTAGCGCCGTTGCGCCACCGTGTGACCTGCCGCATAGGCAGCTGGTAAATCGTAGCGTGCAACGAGGTGTTGGAATGCGTTGTGACCTGCCGCATAGGCAGCTGTAATTAGGACTGGAAGTAAAAAACCACAACGATGAAAATAAACCTACCGGAAAGGTAGTATCAGCCCACGGATGGGCAATAGCTATTGTAAATTGAAGCATAAAGTGACAAATTTGAGCCATAAGTTGTCAAATTTGCAGTATTAGTTGTCATAACCTACTTTTAAGTTGTTATTAACTTACAGGTGTCGGTTATGTACAATCGCAACCTCCGCAAGCCCAGTCCAAACAAAAATATCTACAAGTTTGTCAGTAGAAAGAATCGCGCGACGGTGATGTGCGAGAGTGCTTTGGAATTTGATGCCTGTTTCTGAGAAGCAGATTCGTCACACACCTGTTGTCCAACCTAAAGATTCTTCATCGTTATGCTAGTTCCACAGTGTCCGACTGAAGTGTTCAACAATTGCATTTACCATGTTTCTTCGTATATACTGACGCCAACCTGATACCTGCTAAGTGGATCACGATGATTGAATTGAAACTTAAGACTAAAGAAATCGCTGCAATAGCCTTTGTGCTATTTGCTGTGCTTTTGTCTTCTTTCAATTCTGTTAGTGCTGCTGCGATGTATTGGGATATGTCTGCACCAGAGCAAATGCTTCAGCATGATCATTCTAGCCACGGGGCTATGTGCCAAGTATCCTTGGGCAGTGATCATTGTGGTGCGGCCATGGATATGGATACTTCAGATTACGACCATTCACAATGCAGTGATTTACATTGCGGTGGTTTTTCTTTTCCAGTGTCCGACAGTGTCTATCATTCCTTAATAGATACGTCAGAGCCCGTTAAAGCGGACTCTCAATTTTATACTTCGGCACTTCTGCCTTCCCCCTACATGCCTCCGATAGGTGCTCTGTAAATATCGATTTACTGCCTTGCTTGTGATGCAAGGTCGTTGATAACGCGTATTTAAAAGAGCTCCAATTTATGACTTACCGTATTTTTGTACTGCGCAAAGAGCGTGGTACAGCAAGTCTTTGGTTCAGTAAACCAAAGAACCTTGCCATTTCATGTGTATTGGGTTTCGGTGCAGCATTTGCGCAAGCAGATACCCTTACTCTACATCAAGCAATAGACATTGCGATCCAGCAAGACCCTTGGTTGCAATCCAGTGTAGATCAAGAACAATCCATGCGAGCACGTTCGCAGTCCGCACAAGCGTTGCCTGATCCCAAGCTATCCATAGGCATGGCAAATTTGCCAGTTGACAGTTTCGATATAAATCAAGAGGCCATGACTCAAGTAGTTGTGGGTCTTTCACAGCAGTTCCCTGCGGGCAGCACTTTGTCATTAAGTGGTTCGCAATTTAATGTGAAAGCGGACCAGTCAGCTTTTGCAAGGCTTAACCGAAAAGCCCAAATCCGCCAGATGATCTCTGACGTCTGGGCCGATATGTATCGTTACGATGCCACCCTTAAAGTGCTTAAAATTAATGAAGGGTTATTACTGAACCTGAATGAGTCCATTGCTGGAAATTACAGCTCTGCCTACAACAAAGTGGGCCAACAGGCCTTGGTCAACAGTGAACTTGAGATCGCAAAGATTGGCGAACGCAGTTTCCAAGTACAGCAAGCGTTAAACCAAACCAAAGCACGATTAACACAATATTTGCCGCAAATGGCATCGATCAAGCACTACGAGTTTGTGGAACTAGATCAGAGTGGCGGAGCTTTTGATGATTCAGATTATGATCTCAATCTTCTGACAAATCATCCGATGGTGCGGATTTTGGACTTGCAGCATCAAGTTTCTGATTTTGATCGTAAGATCGCTCAGCAACAATACAAACCTCAGTGGGGCGTTAACGTTTCTTACAGCTATCGTGCAGAAGACGCAAATGGCCGGGAGCGTGCAGATCTGGCTTCTGTCGGTGTGAGTGTCTCGTTACCTATTTTTTCTAGTCAGAGGTTAGATGCTAACGTCAAAGCTGCCAGTTCAAACAGCTCCGCAATTTTGTACGACCGTGAGTTGAAGCTCAATGAGCTGAAATCTCAAGTTCTTTCAGTACAGGCAGATCTCGCTCTTTTGGGGCAGCGTATCGCCCTGTACACCAATACCTTAATTCCTGGATTTCAAAAAAGTACTGACGTGGCGCTGAATGCCTATCGCTCAAATGAAAGCGGATATCGAGATGTCATTATGGCGCAGATTGCTCAGATGAACGCCCAGATTGAATTGATTCAACTGCAATCAGAGCAAGCAAAGCGACGAGCAGAATTTGAATATCTAACGACACAAAGTGCAGAAGGAGCTCGACAATGAGTATTAGTGGATACCTATTAGCCATGGTGGTAGGCGGTGCCGTGACGTATGGTGCTTTGAACTTTCTGCCAATTACCAAGATGAATTCCATAGTAGGGTCTTCAGACATGGATGTAACAGCTAACAGTGAGCCTGAGCCTCTGTATTGGGTTGCGCCAATGGACCCGAATTATCGCCGAGACAAGCCTGGGAAATCACCAATGGGAATGGATTTGATCCCATTCTATGGTGACGATGCAGGGCAAAATTCGCCCGGTACAGTCGCTATTTCACCTGAGGTCGTCAATAACTTAGGTGTGCGCACAGTGGATGTTAAAAATGGCGTGTTAGGGCAGACCGTCAATACGGTTGGCTATTTTGTTTATAACGCTGATCGATTAGTGCACATGCACGCTAGAGTAAATGGTTGGGTTGAAAAGGTCTTTGTGACTGCCAACGGGGATCCAGTCAAGAAAGGGGACCCTCTTTATGATTTGTATTCTCCAGAATTGGTCAACGCTCAAGAAGAGTTGCTTTTTGCCTTGAGTCGAAATGATCAGCGCTTGATAAAAGCAGCAGAAGAAAGATTGAGTTCGCTTCAAGTGCCTAACTCTTTTATTACGCAGTTGAAGCGTCAGCGAAAAGTTTCTCAAACGATTCGATTTTTTGCTCCCCAAAATGGTGTTATCGACAATTTAGGCATAAGGGATGGATTTTACATTACGCCTGGTTTGACCCTTATGTCTATCGCCGACCTTGATGAGCTTTGGTTAGAAGCTGAGGTATTTGAGCGTCAAGCACATTTGATTAAGGTTGGGCAAAGTATAGAAGCGCGGACAGACTTTTTACCGGGGGAGACACTCCAAAGCCAAATTAGCTTTATTTACCCAAACATCGATGAAAAAACACGCACAGTGCGGGTTCGTGTTCGACTAGATAACAAAGATTTACGACTTAAACCCAATATGTATGCGCACTTAAGTATCGATGCTAAGGAATCTAAATCGACTTTGTTAATCCCCAAAGAAGCATTGATTCGCGGTGCCAAGCAGGATCGTGTGGTTCTGGCCTTGGGCGAAGGTAGGTTCAAATCTATTGCTGTGACGGCTGGCCGCTATGGGGATGATGACGTGGAAATCTTGTCTGGCCTTCAACAAGGGGATCAGATCGTCACCTCAGCACAGTTCTTATTGGATTCTGAGTCCAGCAAGTCGTCTGATTTTATGCGTATGTCACCAGTGAAAGAAAGCTCTTCTGACATGGACCATTCCGCTCATGATTCGATGGCTAATATGGCAGATACCAGCTCAACAGAGCCCCCTAAAAATGTGTGGGTGGCAGGCAAAATCAACAGCATTGATAAGGCCGCTCGAAAGGTAAATGTAGATCATAGTGCGATTCCTGATTGGAAGTGGCCTGAGATGACCATGGACTTCAAAGTGGCCGAGTGGGTGGAACTGTCAGAGCTTCCTGTGGGCAAAAACATTCAGCTAGAAATTACTAAAGAAAGCTCTACACGCTTCTCTTTGACAGATTTCTATGACGCAGATGCCCAGTAAGGAGCCATTATGATTGAAGCAATTATTCGATGGTCCATACACAACCGATTTATGGTGCTGTTGGCCAGCGCTATGTTGGTGGCGGTTGGGCTTTTTTCGTTAAAGGAAACACCAGTAGATGCCATTCCTGATTTGTCCGATGTGCAGGTGATTATCAAGACGAGCTATCCAGGTCAGGCGCCGCAAGTCGTGGAAGATCAAGTGACTTATCCTCTTACAACGGCGATGTTGTCTGTGCCAGGCGCTGAAACGGTAAGGGGCTACTCTTTTTTCGGTGACTCCTACGTATACGTTATTTTCAATGAAGATACCGATATGTATTGGGCTCGTAGTCGAGTACTGGAGTACTTGAGTCAGGTTGCGCCGTCGCTACCAGATAATGCCAAAGCGCAACTTGGTCCTGATGCCACTGGTGTGGGTTGGGTGTATCTGTATGCCTTAGTGGATCGCACTGGGCAACAGGACTTGAGTCAATTACGTTCTTTACAAGACTGGTTCCTGAAGTACGAATTACAAACGGTACCCGGCGTGTCAGAAGTGGCGCCTATTGGCGGTATGGTGAAGCAATATCAAGTCCGGGTGAACCCAGATAAGCTTCGGGCACTTAATATGCCTTTAACCCATATTCAGAATGCCATTCGCCGAGGCAACCAAGAAGTCGGTGCGTCTGTAATTGAAATGGCTGAAGCGGAATACATGGTTCGCACGACTGGCTATATTCAGAGTATCGAAGACATAGAAAGCATTCCTCTTGGTATTAATGACAAAGGCATTCCCATCACATTAAAGGATGTGGCTGACATCGGGATTGGGCCTCAGATGCGTCGTGGTGTCGCAGAGCTTAATGGTGAAGGCGAGGCTGTCGGTGGTGTAGTTGTGATGCGCTTTGGGGAAAATGCGCAACGAACCATTGATGGAGTAAAAGCCAAGCTGGAAGAGCTTAAGAAAGGACTTCCTGAGGGCGTTGAAGTAGTCACCGTCTATGATCGCTCAGGTCTCATAGACCGTGCTGTTAACAATCTATGGACTAAGCTTTTGGAAGAGTTTGTGGTCGTGGCTCTAGTCTGCATAGTCTTTCTTTTCCATGTACGCTCGTCTCTGGTGGCGATTGTGAGTTTACCAGTGGGAATTCTCACAGCCTTCATCGTGATGCATTGGCAGGGGATTAACGCGAACATCATGTCACTTGGAGGGATCGCGATTGCCATTGGTGCCATGATTGATGGGGCCATCGTGATGATCGAAAACCTCCACAAACATATGGAGCGGGAGCCACTCACTCGTGACAACAGATGGCAAGTGGTAGCACGTTCAGCGTCTGAAGTAGGGCCGGCCTTATTTTTTAGCTTGCTAATTATCACTGTGAGCTTTGTGCCAGTATTCACCTTAGAGTCCCAAGAAGGTCGAATGTTTGGCCCGTTGGCCTACACCAAGACCTATGCTATGGCAGCGTCTGCCGCCTTGGCTATCACATTAGTTCCTGTGCTAATGGGGTACTTTGTAAGAGGTAAGGTGTTACCGGAACATAAAAATCCAGTAAACCGACTGCTGATTGCTGGCTATATGCCCCTGTTAAAAGTGGTTTTAAAATTCCCTAAAACCACCTTGATGCTTGCCTTGGCAGTACTGGCCATTGGCGTATGGCCTCTGGATAAGTTGGGCAGTGAATTCATCCCTAATCTCGATGAAGGGGACCTCATGTACATGCCAACTGCGTATCCAGGTATCTCTATTGGTGAGGCACGCCGAGTTCTCCAACAAACTAATAAGCTAATTGCGACAGTGCCAGAAGTGGAATCAGTATTTGGCAAGGTAGGGCGAGCGGAAACCGCTACAGACCCCGCACCATTGACCATGATTGAGACCTTCATTCAGCTTAAAGATCACTCTGAGTGGCGCCCTGGTATGACCACGGACAAGCTAAAGCAAGAGTTGGATGGATTAGTGCAGATCCCTGGGATTACAAATGCTTGGGTCATGCCCATTAAAACCCGCATTGATATGCTGGCAACGGGCATTAAAACTCCTGTAGGGATCAAGATTGCTGGGCCGGATTTGAACGTCATTCAGAGCATTGGGCAGCGTTTGGAGAAAGTGCTGGGAGCTGTGCCTGGAACAGCATCCGTTTACTCTGAGAGGGTTGCAGGTGGCCGATATATTAAAGTCGACATACAACGTCAAAAAGCAGCTCGGTATGGTTTAAACATTCGCGACGTTCAAGAGCTGATTGCGTCAGTGGTAGGGGGTGTTAATGTCTCCACGTCTGTGGAAGGACTAGAGCGCTATCCAATCAATATTCGATACCCGCAAGACTATCGTGATTCCCCTGAGCAGCTTTCTCTTTTGCCCATTGTAACACCGACAGGTCAGAGTATTGCTTTAGGTGATATCGCCAATGTTTACGTGGAAGATGGACCTCCGGGGTTAAAGAGTGAGAATGCTCGTCTAAATGGCTGGACGTTTGTTGACATTGAAGGCATGGACATCGGCCGTTATGTTGAAAATGCGAAGGCAGTCGTTGCACAAGAGGTGGATATACCCACTGGGTACTCCATTAACTGGTCAGGTCAGTATGAGTACATGGAGCGAGCTAAGGAAAAGCTGACTTATGTGGTGCCTTTAACTCTGCTAATCATCATTGTGTTGCTGTACCTGAACTTCAAGAACATCGCTGAAGTCGCCATTATCATGGGTACTTTGCCTTTAGCGATGGTGGGTAGTGTCTGGTTAATGTATCTCCATGGCTTTAATTTCTCCGTGGCCGTAGGAGTCGGATTTATAGCCCTCGCTGGGGTTGCGGTGGAAATTGGCGTGATCATGTTGGTGTATTTAAACCAATCTTGGCGGGATACTCAGAAAACCTGTGCCGAGAAAGGGGTTGAGCCTCGGGAAGAAACACTTCGACATGCGGTACTGCACGGTGCGGGAATGCGTGTGCGACCTGTGATGATGACCGCTGCGGCGGTGATCGTAGGCTTGCTTCCTATCTCATATGGCACAGGGGCAGGTTCTGAGGTCATGAGCCGTATCGCTGCGCCCATGGTCGGCGGCATGATCAGCGCCGTTGTTCTAACATTATTGGTTTTGCCGGTTGTTTACTACATTTGGAAGAGAGCAACCTTAACGAAACAGGCGAGTACCACAGATTTAGCTAAATAAGCTGAACCTAGGTGCTCGTCATTTAACATGAAGGGCGCCTTCCATTTAATTAATGAGGTGAAATATGAGAAAACTAACGTATTTAGTGAGTTCCTTGGCGCTGGTTGCTTCTGCTAATGCCTTCTCTCACGGCATGATGAGCATGATGTATCCAGAAGACGGTGCCATGATGATGAGTCAAGCTGAGCGAGTGGAAATGCATTTTAAAGCGCCCGTGAAATTGGTCAGCTTAAAGGTCGTTCCTGATGGCGGCGCACCGCTTCCTTTATCCATAGATCGTTCAGCGCCAGCCACGGAACACATTATGGTGAAACTGCCAAAACTTGCGCCAAACACTTACACCGTCCATTGGAAAGCAATGGGTGAAGATGGCCATATGATGGATGGCTCTTACGGCTTTATGCAGCATTAATCTAAGGAAGGGCACATGTTGTCGCAATGGGAAACGGTTCAATTTATGACACGCTGGGGGCTCTATTTAGCCTTGTCAGGTGTCGTGGGCGGTACTGGATCTTTGTTTCTCATTCGTCAATATGTGCCAGCTTTGGCCCCTAAGCTGAAATGCTACGTTACCATTAGCGCAGCGCTCGGAGTCATACTAAGTTTTGTATATTTCTGGTCCCAAATGGGGGGCCTATTAGAAGCCAGTTGGTGGCGCTCTTACGATAGGGAGATGGCGGTATTTCTTCTCGAAACACCCATTGGATCTTACCTAAAGTACTGCGTATCTGGTTACTTGTTAGTACTCATTGGGCAGAGTTTTCCTCGAATCAGTAATACTGAATCATATTGGTTCTATCTATTAAATGTTCGATCCATATTCAGTGTGCTTGGCATTATTTTATTAATCATCAGTTATAGCAAAGTTGGGCATTCAGTGGCTCAGTCTTGGTACATAAGCCTTGCCCTATGGTGTCATGTGGCAGCGGCTGCTTGGTGGATTGGAAGTGTTGTTCCTTTGTGGTGGGTGACTCGTTCCAATGATTTAATAGCGATCAAGAAAACTCTGGAATACTTTGGCCAGTTAGCAGCTGTTCCTGTGGTTTTATTGCTCATCTGCGGTGTTGTAATGGGGCTGATCTATTTGGGTATGGAGAGTTGGTGGTCTTTAAAATATGGGCAACTGCTTATTTCTAAAATAGTACTCGTCAGCCTGCTGCTGGCATTGGCCTTGTTTCATAAGTGGTATCTAGTCCCTCGCTTGTCTCAATTAGACTCTTTACCCAGCATGCGTCGATCCCTTCTAATTGAAATTTTATTTATGTCAGCAGTGCTTGGATTAACAGCCTATCTCTCAACGTTTGTTGCTTTGCATTAGGTGATCGGTATTCTTGACAGCCGAAATACGCAGATTTAAGTGATTTACGGAATGAGTAGTGATACAACTACTCGTAATTAAATTGTCGTCCCTGAATAATGGCGATTTTAGACTAAAGCGCCATTTCATTTTCTAGCCTTCTCGGCAATAAGGATTGTATCAATCTCATCCCGCTAT
>NZ_VFRR01000054.1 GCF_006385675.1 Maribrevibacterium harenarium
GGAGATCCCATGTGAGAGTAGGTCGTCGTCAAGCTTCAAACACAGAAGCCCTGATCGGAATCGGTCAGGGCTTTTTTGTGCCTGCTGAAAAGCGAAATAGCAAAAGGGTCAGACCCCCGCGAAAACCATGGTGAGGTGGGACGCTGACGCAATGAGGGGGTCTGACCCCGCAATCCAAGTAAGCTTGTAAGGTCGCAACAGAGCCTAATGTCTTTCTACACTTGAGAGGCCATTAAAGAGCAGTTCTGAAATTTTCTTACAAAATATTGGGTCACTGCCGCTAACGAGCTTATATCCGAGAGTCTGGAGTCGAATAAATACAGGAAATGAGAGAAATGTAAGAATATTTCATTATAAACGCATTTAATGAGTATCCCGTTTACGACATCGTTTGTAGAATATGCGCACTAAAATTCTTGGTTCTTCAATTTGAGGGTGAGGAAATGCATTCGATTCTGCAGATGGTGCTAATTGCACTGGCAGTGATCGCTCTTTTGGGCGTGGTTCTAGAAGATGTGATACACATCAATAAAGCAAAGGTTACGTTATTTCTTGGGACTCTATCCTGGGTGCTGTTGTACATATTCCATGGACATCACAGCACGGAAGAAGTTTCACATGGTTTCGAAGAAAATGTCGCTGAAATCGCAAGTTTATGGCTTTTCTTGGTAGCAGCGATGACTTTCGTTGCGTATTTAAACAAAAAGGGCATGATCGAGAACCTAATACATCTCTTTTTGCCAAAACAGATAAAAGAGCGTCAGCTACTGTTTCTGACAGCTATCTTTTGTTTCATCTTCTCCTCATTGGCCGACAACATTACTGCGACGCTCGTTTCTGTGACGTTGATCTTGTCACTTAATCTATCTCGCAAAAAAACAATACGTTTTGCTACGCTGGTAGTATTTGCCGTGAACTCAGGTGGCGTATCTCTGATCACCGGTGATGTGACGACTCTAATGATCTTCTTAGATCAACGGGTTTCTATTGTTGACCTGTTGATGTTGTCCGTTCCGGCTCTTTTAGCGGTTGTGCTGTTGGCCGCCTTATTGTCAAGAGGGATGCGCGATACGATTACGATTCAAACCCATCGCACCGATGTTCGCGGTGTAGATATAGCGATCGGCGTGGTTTTCTTGTGTACCATCATCGGTACAATCATTCTTAATGTCTTATTTGAGATTCCACCGGTACTAACGTTCTTGCTTGGTCTTTCAGTTATGTTCCTGATTGCGCGTTTTTACCATGATGATGAAGTTGAAACGCCCATTCTTGAATATATTCGTGTAATCGAATTCGAAACCCTGCTGTTTTTCCTAGGGATATTGCTCCTAGTTGGTATGCTAAAAGAAATTGAGGTGTTGGATTCCATTGTGCGCATCTACGAAGTCCTACCGCCCATAGTTGCTAACTATCTGATGGGAATCCTTTCGGCCGCGATTGATAACGTACCACTTACCGCTGCGCTGCTAAAAGCCGGAATCACTATGACGGAAGTCGAATGGTTGGGCTTAACTTATGCTGTTGGTGTTGGTGGATCTCTATTAGTTATTGGTTCGGCTGCCGGTATTGTAGCAATGAGTAAGGTGGATGGTTTGACGTTTGGTTCCTATGCGAAATACAGTCTGCTATTGTTGTTTGTATACACTGTTGGCTACGTCGCTTCCATTAACTTTTCCCAGCTTATGCTTGGCTAACATCCTAGCCCCATTACACCATGCGTAATGGGGCTTTCTTCCCTCTTTCATTTAGAGCTAATTTTTGGCTCGACTCTTGAATACTCACTTGTAGTTTTCCTAATTTATCGCCAGTTGCTCTAATTTGGCATGATTTGCCGCCTTAATTTGGTGCAATTTTTTATTTCTGTTTAGTTTCTGTGCATAGAAGGCGTAATAGATGGACATGATGTGGGTTTCTCTCTCTGCAGCGTTGGTTTTCTTAATGCAAGCTGGCTTTTTATGTCTCGAAAGTGGGCGTATTAGAGCGAAAAATAGTATTAACGTTGCTGCTAAGAACCTATCTGACTTCCTTATTTCTGTGTTGCTATTCTGGGCGGTTGGTTTTGCTCTGATGTTTGGCGCATCTTGGAACGGTATGTTCGGCAGCTCGATGTTTTTTTCTGATAGCCAACAGTTATCCCCAGAGTCACTAGTATTCTTATTTTTTCAAATGATGTTCTGTGGTACTGCTGCGACGATCGTTTCCGGTGCTGTTGCCGAGCGCATGACCTTTATGGGATACATGGCTATTACAGTCCTTCTTTGTGTCCTTATCTATCCAATCGTAGGTCATTGGGCTTGGAAAAGTATTTTCCCTTCTACCAGCGGTACGGGTTGGTTAGAGACGATTGGCTTTATCGACTTTGCTGGCGCTTCTGTTGTCCATTCAGTTGGTGGTTGGGTTGCATTAGCCGCAGTGATTATCATCGGCCCGAGACGTAAGCGTTTTGATCAAGATGTGCGCATGGGACAGGGAAGTAACCTGCCACTTGCTGCTTTGGGAACCCTATTAATCTGGTTTGGCTGGATAGGTTTTAACGGTGGTAGTGCACTCGTGTTTGATCACTCCGTACCAGTGATTTTGTTTAATACTTTTATTGCTGCCTCAGCGGGGGGATTCGCAGCGGCGACATGGTTTTATGTGCGGCATAGATATTTTGATGTCAGCGTGATGCTAAATGGTGTGATTGCAGGGCTGGTAGCAATCACCGCCGGGTGTCACTTAGTATCATCGTCTGAGGCTGTGGTAATAGGAGCGATTGGCGGGCTATTTGCCATCGCTGTGAGCAATTATTTGGTGCGTATAAAGATCGATGATGCTCTAGATGTTGTGCCGACTCATATGGCTGCTGGGGTTTGGGGCACACTTGCTGTCGCACTCTTTGCGGACCTTTCATTGTTGCCAACACCGCTTTCTCGGATGGAATTACTGAATGCTCAGGTGACAGGGGTTTTAGCAATTGGTCTTTATAGTTTCAGTATTGGTTATATCGGTATCCGTCTGCTGGGTCATTTTCTGCCGTTGCGTGTGCATGGGGAAGACGAAGAGGCTGGCTTAAATGTGGCAGAACATAAAGCGACGACTGAAATTATCGACTTACTCAACTCCATGAGTTACCAGCAAGCAGAAGCAGACTTCACTTACCGTGTTCCCGAAGAACCATTCACTGAAGCGGGGCAAATAGCCAAACAATACAATCAAGTGCTCGATAGAGTAAGTGATGAGATTCAGGAGCGTGATAAAGCGCTTGAATGGTTTCGTGAGAGTGAAACACGAAAGTCGTCGATATTGAACTCTTCTATGGATGCGATTATTACCCTAGATTATAAAGGCGGAATTATAGAATTTAATCCAGCGGCGGAGCGGACGTTTGGTATGCTGAAGCGCCAGGTAACTGGAAAAGACTTCATTTCTCTGTTCGTGCCTTATGAAGAGCAGCCAAAACTAAGACATAGCTTAGAAATGGGCTTTGCGGTAGCGGAGGGATGGTTACTCAACCGACGTAACAGCTATACCCTACTACGCACCCAGCAACAGCGGTTTCCTGTGGAGGTCACCGTAACCAAAGCCTTAAACGATGATGGAAGCTTACGGGAATTCACTTTGCATATCCGTGACGCGACTCGTCATGTGAAGTTGCAGCAACGCTTACGACAGTTGGCGTACCATGACCCATTGACAGGGCTTTATAACCGCACCTATATGATGGATAAATTGACCCATAGTTTGCAAGTTGCCCATCAGACCGAGAAAAATATCGCGTTGTTGTTCTTAGACTTGGATAAGTTCAAAGAAGTGAATGATACCCTCGGGCATAAAGCGGGAGACGAACTGTTATGTGAGGTCGCTCGCCGCTTATCCGACGCTACGCGCTCTGGTGATCTGATTGCTCGGTGGGGGGGAGATGAGTTCGTCATCATGATGGCACCTGGGGTAGAGCTCGTACATGCCAAGAAATTATCTGAACGGATACTGACGGCAATGCAAGTTCCTATTGTTCTTAGTGAGCGCACTTTGAAAATGGGCACAAGTATTGGTATTGGGCTTTCCTCTGATGATGACACAGTAGAGCGCTTGGTGCAAAAAGCCGACATGGCAATGTATTGGGCAAAAGAGAATGGCAGAGGGACTGTCCGACTGTTTGAGGAGGAGATAGCGGTTGAAATTGCCAATCGTTTTGACCTCGGTATTGAAATCAAAACCGCGTTGGAGAAACAGCATTTTTCATTAGCATTTCAACCACAAATTGATGCTCGAGATGGTACCTGGGTAGGTTGTGAAGCATTGATTCGTTGGCAGCATCCGTTGAGAGGAATGATTCGCCCAGATGAGTTTATTCCTCTAGCAGAAGAAAGTGATTTGATCTGCCAGATTGGTGCTTGGGTTTTAAAAGAAGCGATCAGTTCTATGTTGCATCTGAAGCGTCAGACAGGGGTTAGTTTACCTGTGGCGGTGAACATATCTGCACGTCATTTAGTCATGGAGGGTTTTGCAGATGAAGTTGCGGATGTTTTAGCTACGACACAATTTGATGCGTCGGATTTGACGATCGAAATCACCGAAAGTGTATTTTTGGAAGATATGGAAAAGGCAACAGAGGTGCTGAAAATACTACGTAACATGGGAGTGAACGTTGCTATGGATGATTTCGGTACGGGGTATTCATCTCTAAGCTACTTGCAATCCTTACCTATCGACGTACTCAAGATAGATCGTGCCTTCACTAAAGATTGCACGGAGCCATCTGGGGCCAGTTTTTGTGAGGTAATTACTAAGCTGGCGCAAAATCTGAATATAGATGTGGTAGCAGAAGGGGTTGAAACCCAGGAGCAGGCAGATGCTCTACTTGAACTAAAATGCCACTGGCATCAGGGGTACCTGTACAGTCGGCCGCTTCCCTTAGAGCAGATGGGGGCACTTTAAACCGTAAACCGATCCAGTGTCATTCAGGAGATTGCCGATTCTTAGCTCTAGTCATGAGCTCCTGACCTTTAGTGCGGGCACCAGGGTCATTCTCATGATGCAGTGCGACTTTTGCAATCATATTGGCGGCAACAGGCGCAGAGATGAACAAAAATAGCGTGATGAGCCATTCATTTACCGAAAGACTACCCTGATGGTAGGACTGATAAATCATCGAGCCGAACAAAACTGAGCTAATCCCTAGCGTTGTCGCCTTGGTCGGTCCATGAAGTCGGGTGAAAATATCAGGCAGGCGCCATAAGCCGATAGAGCCAACTAGAAGAAACACTCCGCCAAGAACTAAAAATAGTGTGATAGTAAGTTCTAACCAAAAGTTCATAGTCTGTGCCTTCTATTCAATGATATCGCCTCGAAGTAAGTACTTACACAATGCTGAGGTGCTAACAAAACCAAGCATTGCGATCAGCAAGGCCGCCTCAAAATATAAAGCGCTGCCAATGTACATGCCATACAGAACGATTAGGGCAATCGCATTAATGTACATAGTGTCTAATGCCAATATGCGATCTGATACTGTCGGGCCGACCATTAGTCGCCAAAGGTTCATGGACAGGGCGACACAGATACAAATAGTGACAAATAACAAGGCTGTATCTAGCATCCTAGAATCTCCTTAATTGGGGCTTCGTAGCGCTGTTTGATTTCAGCAATAAGAGCGTCTTCATCGGTTAAATGTAGTGCGTGTACATATAACCACTGCTTATCTTCAGAAATTTCAGCACTGACTGTGCCGGGAGTCAGCGATACAGTGCTAGCCAGTATGGTAATACCTAAGTCAGATTGCATATCGACAGGGACTGCTACGAAACCAGGGTCTAGGCGGCGAATAGGGCCAACAACTAGGGCTGCAACCTGAAAGTTAGCGACAACAATATCGCCTAACACCCGAAATAAATACCGGATTGCCAACCAAGGCTTTTTCAAGCTTGGTTTTTCATCTCGCATTGGGTTAGTTATTAGTGGGATGGCAATAGCGAAGAACGTCGCCAATACGATGTGACCTGGGCTCATACTGTTATTGAGCAGCAACCAAACCACAAATAACAATACACTATGTACCGGCATAGGGAACAAACGCATCATTGAACCTCCGGTAGTAATGCTTTAACAGATTGTGTTGGGTCATGCAGGAAACTGGCGGCACTGGTTGCTAGCTCAGTAAATAGCCCTCCCCACAGTGACATGGCAACAGACATACTCAGTAAAATGACGATGGCAATACTTTGACCAATATGTAGCGCAGGAGCATCGCCATTAGCACTACCGGAATGGCGCCAGAATAACGTTGTCCCGGCGCGAGATAGAGCAATCAACGCCCCTAAGCTACTAATTAATAACGTAGGCCATACCCAAGCAATTTCTGCCACCGAGTGAGCAGCTTGAAGTAACATAATTTTGCCAATAAACCCGGATAATGGAGGCATACCAATGACTGCTATTGCCGCAGTAGCAAAGGTCATTCCCAAAAATATTGGGTTAGACATGGCCCGTGCACGCACGAAACGGTCTTCTGCTTTACCGCGCTGAGTAGCGACTACATCAGCAATAAGGAATAAGGCGCCGGCAACAAAGGTGCTATGTATCATGTAGTAAATCGCTGCAGCGGTTGCCTGTGTACTTTGCAGTGCCGCGGCAATTAGCAGCGTGCCAGCGGATAGTACAACCAAATTAGCGCTCAGAAGGCGTAGCGATGGGCTCGCCAATGCTCCGATAGTACCTATAACAACCGTCATCACAGCAAATGGCCATAACCAGTGCTGAGCTAGATTCATAAGCTCGCCTGCATGTTCACCGAAAATAACGTGGTGGATACGTAAAATGCTATAAATCCCTACTTTGGTCATGATTGCAAAAATAGCTGCCACCGGTGCGCTAGCGCTAGAATAAGCTTTAGGCAACCAGAAATGTAACGGTAGCATTGCTGACTTTAAGCCAAACACGACCAATAAAAGGAGAGCGCCAATTTTCGCTAAAGTGGCATCGGCACCTTGTAGTTGGCTCACTTTGTTCGCCAAATCAGCGATATTTAATGTGCCTAAAGTGCCATAGATGATACCCAAGCCAAAAAGGAATACGCTCGATCCGACTAGGTTAATAATTACATAGTGAACAGTGGCTTGGGTTTTGTGTTTGCCGCCACCGTGCACGAGTAGTGCGTAGGAAGCGATCAGTAGTACTTCAAAGAATACAAATAAGTTAAAAATATCCCCAGTCAAAAAAGCGCCATTTACCCCCATAATTTGGAACATAAAGAGGGGGTAGAAGTAGCCCCCGGTCTTATCCAAACCAGCGGAACCGTATATCAATGCGGCACAGCCCAAAATGGCTGTTACGGTAACCATTAAGGTCGAGAAAGGGTCGGCGACGAGGACAATCCCAAATGGTGGCTGCCAGTTGCCCAATACATACTGATATACACCGAACTGATTAACTTGAGTTGTTAATAGAATACTCACAGCAACCAGCAGGATAGCAACGGCCAAGGTAAAAGAACGCTGCCTCCCTAAAGAGGATGAAAATGGCGGTAGCAACAAAAGTGCGCCAGCTAATAGGGGGATGAGTACCGGGAGAATAGGAAGATGCTGCATTAATTTCGCTCTCCCTTACGGTTATCTTCACTTGTATCCGGTATGCGACCATCAACGTGATCGTTACCTAAGTCAGCTCTGGCACGCATGGCAAGAATCACAACAAATGCGGTCATCGCAAAGCCGATAACAATTGCGGTGAGCACCAAAGCCTGTGGTAATGGATCCGAATAAATCTCAGATTCCCCAAGAATGGCGGCTGAGTCTAAGCGTAACCGCCCGCTGGCAAAAAGAAATAAGTTCACCGCATAGGACAGCATGGTTAAACCAACCACTACCGGGAAAGTACGGCCACGAAGTGTGAGGAATACTCCGCAGGTGGTGAGTAAGCCAACACAGAAAGCGTATATTCCTTCCACTTATTTCTCCTCCTCAAAAACAGGGCGTTCACTCGTTGTCAGCTTGCCTAGATTAGCCAGAATCAACATTGTGGCGCCTATGACTGTGAGATAGACACCAAGGTCAAACAACATGGCACTGGCCAGCTCAAATTTACCAATAAGTGGTAAGTAGAAATAATCAAACCAAGAGGTCAAGAAAGGGCGCTCAAATAGCCAGCTGCCTAGCCCTGTTAATGCGGCAATACTAATGCCGGAGCCAATTAAGATTTGATAATCCAGTTTGAGACGATCCTTAATCCAATCAACACCGTGAGCAACATATTGCTGCACAATGGCTACGGCAGTAATCAGTCCAGCAATAAAGCCTCCCCCTGGCATGTTGTGTCCGCGCAAAAAGATATAGGCGGAAACAAGTAGTGCTAGTGGTAACAAACTTTGAGAGATCACTGCCAGCATCAATGGGTGGCGATCTTTTGCCCAAGGACGACCATCGCCATCGCTAGTAGGCATGTACAGGCGCATTCTCGCGATAAGCTTGAAAATCCCTAAAGCGGCAATGCCTAACACGGTGATTTCGCCAAGGGTATCAAAACCACGGAAGTCCACGAGAATCACGTTAACCACGTTAGTACCACCGCCGCCAGTTTTGCTATTGGCGGTAAAGAAGGTTGATATCGTGTCGAGTGGCCGTGTCATTAAGGCATAGATCACGGTGCCGACAATACCACCAATCATGGCCGAAATACCAAGATCACGAACCACACGCCTTGGGCTGGATTCCTTCGGCGTGGTTTGTGGTAGGAAGAAGAGCGCCAGCATCAACAGGATAACAGTGACGACCTCGACCGACAGTTGCGTAAGTGCCAAGTCAGGCGCGGAAAACTTAGCAAACGCCAATGAAACGACTAGACCTACGACAGACAGCATGATGAGTGCTAGCATTCGTTGGCGATGCCAGATTACCGTTGCCACAGCAGCGACACTTAGTAATACCGCACCGGTTAGCGATAAAGCGTCGATCGGAATTTCTGGACGAATCCCTGCGGTGGTATTTAGATCTAGCAATGGGATAGCCGCCATCACCACAGATAAGCTCAAAACAAAGTAAATGTAGCGCTGTAGAGAACCATTTTCCGTGAGTGAAATAATCCAAGCAGATTTTGCTACCAACTGTTGAATAGCCTTTTCGAAAGAAATTTTAGGGTCAGTAACAGGAAACTGAGCTTGAAAACGGAACAGTGTTTGACGATTGTAGTAAAAAATAAGTCCACCGAGGAAGGCGATAACACTCATTAATAGTGGAAAATTAAAGCCGTGCCAAATGGCTAGGCTATATTCAGGCACTGGGCCATTCAGGGCTGCCCCAGATGCGGAATAGAGTAAATCACCAACCGCCCAGCTGGGGAAAATTCCTACCAGTAGACAAAGAGTTACTAGTATTTCTACTGGGACACGCATGTATCTGGGGGGCTCATGGGGCGTTTTCGGAAGATTGATCGGTTCCCCATTGAAGAACACATCGTGCACGAAGCGGGTTGAGTATGCGACTGAGAATACCCCTCCTAATGTAGCCAACACGGGTACCATCCATGATAAAGATCCCAACGCCCCTTGATGCAACGTTTCAGTAAAGAACATTTCTTTCGACAAGAAGCCATTCAATAACGGCACACCAGCCATTGCTGATGCCGCCACCATAGCTAACGTAGCGGTATATGGCATGTACTTCCATAACCCGTTGAGTTGCCGCATGTCTCTAGAGCCAGACTCATGGTCAATAATGCCCGCTGCCATGAACAGGGAGGCTTTAAAGGTGGCGTGGTTAATAATGTGGAATATCGCTGCAACCAATGCCAGATCCGTTCCCATCCCCAGTAGGAGCGTAATTAAACCCAAATGACTGATAGTGGAATTTGCTAACAACCCCTTCAAGTCATGTTGAAAGAGTGCGAGATAGCCGCCGAGCAAGAAGGTTGCCAGACCTGTCATACTAACTATGAGGAACCAGAGTTCAGTGCCTGCAACTGCAGGATAAAAGCGAGCCATGAGGAAAATCCCAGCTTTTACCATGGTGGCAGAATGTAGATAGGAGCTCACAGGCGTCGGCGCAGCCATGGCATTTGGGAGCCAGAAATGAAATGGAAATTGTGCCGATTTAGTGAAAGCGCCTAGCAACAGTAACACAATAATGATGGGGTACTCGGCACTGGCTCTAATCAGATCGCCGCTGTCTAACACGACCTGCAAATCATAACTACCCACCAAATTGCCTAACATTAACAAACCAGCGAGTAGTGCCAAACCACCTGCTCCGGTGATGGTTAGAGCCATTCGGGCCCCTTTGCGAGCCTCGCTCTTTTTGCCCCAAAAGCTGATCAATAGAAAAGAGCTGATGCTGGTTAGCTCCCAAAATGCCCAGAGTTGTATCAGGTTGTCAGACATGACAACCCCGAGCATAGCGAACATGAACATGATCAAGTAAGCGAAGAACTTGCCAATAGGGTCTTGGTTAGATAGGTAATAGCGAGCATACAGGATGACGAGTAGGCCAATGCCTAAGATCAGCAAACTAAATAATAGTGATAGGCCATCTAGCCTAAAAGCCAGCTCAAGGCCAAGTGCTGGAACCCACTCTATTGCTCCTCGGATAGCGTTGCCTTCCAATACCTGAGGCATTAATAAAAGCACCAGTAGCAAAGCCGTAGCTGGTAGTGCTGCGGTGAGAAAAGCACAGGCTGTACGGCTTAATTTGGCACTAAAGAGTGGTACAAAAATACCAAGCAATGGCAGTAGTGGAATCCAAAATAGGGTAGTCAAAGAACAAGCTCCTTTTACGATTGGGGGATGCCTGGGTCAAAGCGGCATACACCGGCCATATCCACCTAGATTGACGTCTATCTAATATAATCGTAGAAACAAATGATTGCCGCAAAACGTAGTAAAAGCAACCGTACTCGTCAGTATGAGTAAAAACGCCGGAACAAGTTCCGGCGTTTACAAAATTTTGCACGTATTTGAATGAGTTAGCGTTAGTACTTCACTTCTTCCATTAAACTTTCGATGCTAACAACTACCTCTAAGCTGGCGGTTTCCATACGATCTAAATAACGCAGCATTTCCGCGACGTTACCCGCTGCTGCTGCTTTTAGTGCGGCACGACCTGACTCATGCACCTCTTTGTGGGGTTTTTCAATGGCTCTGAAGCTAGAGGAATTTTGATAATGCTTATGGCCATAGCCCTCGTAGTACCATTTTCCTAAGCGGCATTCAGTATGCATGTTCACTTCTTCATTGAATTTTTTCTTATCAATGCGGTTGTATACATCGTTCTTCCATACCGCATGATCTAGTTTTACGGTATTTAAAAATGAATGGGTTGCAGCAACTTTGATTACCTGCTGCATATGGTCGGAGCGGTCAATTACCGTTTCCACTACATGATCGATCTGATTGGAAGATGCGGCGACATCCATGGCACTGCTTTGGTTCTTATCTACCATCGCCTTGATTTCTTCCGTTTGTGAAATGACCTGACGTACTAGGTTTTCAACTTGCTCACTGGCCGAGTGAGTTTTGCTCGCAAGATTACGTACTTCGTCAGCGACCACGGCGAAACCTCGACCGGCGCTTCCCGCCCTAGCAGCTTCAATCGCAGCGTTTAAAGCCAACAGGTTAGTTTGATCAGAGATTTCTTGGATGCTAGATACCAACTGGCTGATACCATGAGCCGTTTTATCCAATACATTTGCAGCGTCCATACTGGAGGTCGCTTGGTCGTTGATTAGTCGTGCACGTTCACTCAGTCGGCGCAATGCCTCTCGTGTGTCAGAAAAAATATCATCCAGTTTTTTTAGCTCTTTACGCTCATTGATAAGAGTTTCCGCACTGTCAGCTAAACCAAAGCGAATCGAGTTAAGCATCTCGCCACCACGCAGCTGGTAGCTGATTAACTCAGAGCCATGGCTAGTGTTACCCTCGCATTCAGCGAGTTGCGTACGAGCAGCACTAAGCTCGCTTTCCATCGTCGCCAATTTCTGAGCATAGGTATCTCGCTCATTTTGCATTTGTTGTTCTAACTCTTTAATACGCTGCTTTAACGCCGATGAAAAAAACATACCCTAACTCCACCAAAGTACTGGCCAGGTCAACTGGCAAATTATGCCGCTGGATGTTAACAAATTAACCAAAATTTAATCAGTCAGTTGATACATAAATGAAACATAAATGTGCATCACACGAGATCTCAGTCATATTTGTATCAAACTGTAACTGAAAGTTCCATGGTATATGGTTTTTCGGCATAAACTGACGCGATAGCTGACGAAGATCAGTTATCACAAATTGAAGGAGAAAAGCGTGGGGTTATAACGTGGGGGGAATAAAAAAGAGGGTTTTCTTAAGTTGTTGGAAAACTTAGGAACGCCTCTTTCTGGTAGTGGTGGCGTATGAGGCTTATCGAAAAAACGGCTTACGAGGGTGGTTCATCTCCTTGCAAAGTGCCGCGGGTTACGCACCTAAAAGGCGACGAGCTAGTACGGCTTGCATATCACGGCGTCCGTCTGCTATCAGGTAAATAATAACTTGGTTGCCTGCGATGCGGTAAATCACGCGGTAGGGTTTGAAGAAGGTCTGGCGATATTCTTTGATCCCGAGACCGATCAGCTCCTTCGGATAGCTGCCACGTTCGGGGAATTTCGACAGACTCTCCACAACCGCCATCAACTCATCCAAAACAGCGTTGGCGTTGGCCACACAGTCGAACTCGGAGATGTAGTCGTGGATGGCCTCCAGGTCTTGCTCCGCGCCCTCGGTAAGCAGCACCTCAAACTTGGTGGATGTGCCTGCCATCAGGTCGAGGCTCGCTTGGCGCGGAGGCGGGCAACAACATCAGCCACAGGCTTGACCTTGCCGGCAACCACATCCTGATTTCCCAGCGCAAGGACCTTAAGCAAGGCCAAAGTTTCTTGCGTCTCTTCGTACGAAGCGACGTCCTGGAGGACAGCCTTCGCTTCACCATTTTGGGTAATAACCATCGGTTCGCGCTGCTCCGCGAGGTGCGTCAGAACCTCGGCTGCGTTGGCTTTGAGATAGCTGATCGGCTTGACTTGTGATGAATAGCGCATGGCTGTGCTCCAGACAAAATTGAGACTTAATATAGTCTTTATATGGTCTTTCGGCAAGGCGTTTGAGTACAGATTGAAGTCTCCAAAAACTGAATTGATTATCTTAAACAGGGAACCGCACTAGCTTCAAGCCGGGGTGTGAGTTTGCCGGAGTTATTATTGGAGATTGAGAATGACTTTTTATCTGATAAACAGCCGAGGCGTGTAGTTGTAGAAGATCAACTTGGATATAAGTTTTATGTCGAAGGTGACGCATTTGAGGAAGCCATCAAGGCCATAAAAAAGCCGCTTAATGCGGCTTTCTTTTTTGCCCCCAAAATTGCTGGGCAACTTCTGGGCAACGTTTTTAACTCAACTCTAAAAAAACTCTTTTAAAATCAAGCGCTTGATTGGTGGAGATGGGGGGAGGATCATCCAAACCTTTGTAAGACTTTGAAATGGTTGATTTTATTGCTTTTTCTTCTAAAAATGTGGGGGAAAAACATTAGAGCCAGCGTGGGGGTATTGGCTCGATATGGAGTGTTAAAATGAGTTACCTAGAGAAGAAAAGAAACCTCTACTACGCAATCCTCAAGATTCCTTCCGACCTACGAGAGCACTTCGGTAAAACTAAGTTCTCCAAGAGTACGGGGCAAGCTGATCCCCGAAAGGCTAGATCCATTGCATTGGGATTCGTCTCGGAGTGGCAGAAGCAAATTCAAGCCGCGAGGAAGTTAGCTCTCGATGCAGACTTGCAGATGGCTTTGGAAATGCGTCGTGATATTGAAGCTGCCATTGAGTCTGGTGAAGATGACCCCGGTGTGGCTTATGGGATATCCGACTTCATTGATAAATTGCGTGAAACGGGTCAAAAAGAAAGAGCAGAGAAATTTGCCTGTGTGGTGTTTGGTAAAGAAGTAGTATTGGCCGAGTATTATGAAGCTTGGGTTGTATCGATAAAGACGACAAGCCAAAGAACTAGGATCGAATACTCAAACATCGGCAGAGAAGTTCTTAAGATGTTCCCTACCGTTAGTGCTATCACCCCAAAAGCCGTAAGAGCGTGGGCAAGGATGATGCTTGATGGTAATGGAAACTATGATGCTCCATTGTCTAAATCTAGTATTGAGAAACGCTTTAAAGTAGCCAGAAATCTTTGGCAGTACCTAGAGTATCACGAGCTAGTTGATCAGGAAGCAAATCCATTTCGTTTGCCTAGGTTTGTCTCAGAGGCTGACAAGAAACTCAGAGCAGAAAGGCTGAAGACTAAGGGGCGAGCAGAAGAGCGCCTGCCCTTTGAACCCTATGAGCTAGTTGAGATATGGCGAAATGCCTCTCAAAGCGATCCCCAGCTTGCAGACTTGATCTTTCTTGCTATGTACACCGGTTGCCGAATAGAAGAACTGTGTCGTCTAAAGGTACGAGAATGTACCAATAGCTTGCTCAAGGTAACTAGCAGCAAAACTAAAGCTGGATATAGAGATATCCCTGTTCATCCTAAGTTAAAGCCTTTGGTGCAGAGGCTATTGCGTATTCCGGTGAAGCTGAACGGTCATTCTGATTGAACGTGAACACCTGCAATCCTAACGCAAGCTTACTCTAACCTTTCTCTCCTAACTG
>NZ_VFRR01000055.1 GCF_006385675.1 Maribrevibacterium harenarium
ATCAGTGCGAGCAGCACCGGTACCAGCGCGACTGGTATCTACCTCACCGAAGCGGACAGCATCACCGTTGACTCTGTGGCGGTAACGACCACGGCGTTCAACACCGATGCGACTACGCAAACCATCACCGACGCAGCGCAAGCTGACTTGGTCACCGGCAACAACGGCAATATCGTTCTGACCACCCTAAACGGCAGCATCATCATCAACGATGGCGATAGCGATCAAGTGGGTGTGGTTGCCAACGGTTCTGGCTCAATCCGCATCGATGCCAACGGTACCGGTTCGGATGTGACCAACAACGCGCAGATCAACAGCACGACGGGTCATATCACGGTGACGGCGGCCGATGCGCTTAGCATCCTTGCGAACATCAACACAGCGACCAACGGCACCGTGACACTGGATGCGGAAGGCAGCAGCCTAACCATGGCCGGAGCCGTCACGGTAACAGCAACTAACAGCTCAGCACGTTTGAATGCTGCTACAGACCTAACGGTTGGCAATGTGGTTGCCCAAGACGTGAGCTTGGTAGCGGATACCGGCAGCATCATCAATGCGGCTAATAGCACCATGAACGTGACTGCAACGAACCTTCGCCTAGAAGCGGATGATGCTATTGCTACAAGTTCTCGTCACTTGACGACCACGGTTGCAGTAATCAGTGCGAACAGCACGGGTACGGATGCACAAGGTATCTACATCACGGAAGCGGACAGCATCACTGTTGACTCTGTGGTGGTAACGACCACCGCCTTTAACACCGATGCCACAACGACTGACGTAGTGGATGCAGCACAAGCAGACTTGGTAACCGGCAACAACGGCAATATCGTTCTGACCACCCTAAATGGCAGCATCGTGATCAACGATGGCGATAGCGATCAAGTGGGTGTGGTTGCTCACGGTTCTGGTTCGATCCGTATCGATGCTAACGGTACTGGTTCTGATGTGACCAACAATGCGCAGATCAACAGCACGACGGGTGCGATTACGCTGACAGCGGCAGACATGGTTAGCCTGGCGGCCAATATCGCTACAACGGCAAATATTACAGTAGATGCCGAAGCAGGCTCCCTAAACATGGGAAGTGCGATTACCTTAACAGCAACCAATAGTACGGCTCGTTTAAATGCCGCGACTAGCATGGTGCTTGGTAATGTCTCTGCTCAGGATGTATACGCTGATGCTGAAGGCGGTGATTTGTCGATGGTCACTATCGTGGCAAGCAACGAAGCGACTCTGCTTGCTACGGGTAAATTGCTTGCGGTGGCTGATCAAAGCGTGACCAATAATGTCACTGCGGCGACCTTCAACGTGAGCTCCAAAGGTTACTATCTAGACCATGAAACTGTCGGTTTCGTGAATGCTATCAGCGAGTTTACTGATGAGATGATCAAAGTCTCTGCCGATGTTTACATTGATAAGGGGATTGATGGTCAATCTAAACGAGTCACTACGTCGACAACCGACTCGTATATCGTCAATGAAACAGCGTTGAGCAAAGGAGTTTATGCCCAGTTTGTATCAACGAATGATAAGGGCCAGTTCTCTCAACTTGTGGATGACACCTTGACGGAAGAACAGATAGCCCTAGTTCTTAACCGATTTGTGTCTTATGAGAAGCTAGAAAACGACTTTATTGAAAACGAACTTGATCAGTTATTAGAGCGTTTGAGTACTGAGTTAAGTGACGAATTGAGTGATGAAGAGCAGTCTTTGGTAGATGACTTTGTTTACATTACGCGCACACCGGTGCAGTCCGTATTGTTGACGGATCAAGCTGCAACCGAGCAAAACAGAGAGAAGACTTACGTGGAGCGTCAGTTAGAAGATTCTATTTTGCGGGCGGCACAGCAAAATCAAAATATGACGGAGACGAAAGCGCTACGTTTCGGAAATACTCAGACAACAGGTGGTGATAACCCAGTGTCACTAGTGCAAAGTCTAATTTCTGATCTAGTGAATCAAACGGGTAATCGTCAGGTAGATGTATTGGGTAATGTGACTTCTGATTACCTATACTTCTACTCGGTAGAAGAGGATGAAGAAGAAGCTCTACTTGACTCCATCTTGTAGCTAGCAAATATCGCATTAAGAGGGCACAGGGGGAGCTCCCCCTGTCGCAGTCCAAATTTTGAGGAATATTGATAATGATAAAACGTCCAGTAAAGTACATACCTGCGCTACTTGCCTCTTGCTCGATAGCAGGTATTGGTAGTCTTGGTGTTGCGGCGGAGACCGACTATTTGCTGATGGATCGAGATGGGGCAGAGCAGAGCTTTTGGCTTAATGTTTCGGCAACGTTAGATGAGCAAACTTCCCCTGACGATGCACTTGATGTTAGCTCTAAGTCCGACACCGTCAATCGGGATACGGATGGAAAAGAAGAAAATCTACTGAGTACTGACTCACTGGTTGCTCGAGTGTTGGCAGAGAATGCCCAGGTCACCTTTTCCGAGCTACAAAAACAAGTAACTGCGGAGAAAGTAAATTACGAGCAAGGTGTTTACCAGACAGAGTTCTTTTCGAATCTGAAATACGATGACGCCCATGTTCCACGCTCGGCAGGGGAAAAACTCTCAGAGTCAACAAACGCGCCAAATAAACAAATTCTGGATGAAAGCAATACCACATTAAATGTCGGCGTACGGCAAATGTTGAAAAGTGGTGGTGAGCTAACCGCTAGTTATTCTGCCGCAGAGAAGAATAACAACATTATCCCTTCTTCCGCAGACCCGAGTGTAAGGGACTCCGAATTTACCACAGCCCTCAACCTGCAACTTACCCAGCCTCTATTACAGGGGCGTGGCAATGTGGCCGTCGAATCTCGTATCCGACGTGCGAGCCTAGAAGTCGATATTGCGGATGCCCAACATCGCCAGCAGTTGCTGCGTTTGGTATCGCAGTCCCTATCTTCCTATTGGCAGCTCTACAAAGCGACGCGTTTTCTTGATATTCGTGATTTAGCTGTATTGAACGGTGAGAAGATGGCTGAGAACATCGCCAAGCGGGTGCGTAGTGGTAAAGAGCCGGAAAGCGCATTGGTCGATGCCCAATCTGAGTTATTGAAACGTCGCGCGACTCGTAACAGCGCCCGACAAGCACTAAACGAAATTAGTTACCAAATTTCTACCTTAATGAATAGCGATGCTCGTAACCTTGGACGAGTACACTATTTACTGGAGTCCAAACCAAACCGAGCTCCATTCGTGTTAACTGAATCGTTTGAAGATTACTATCAGAGAGTTTTAGCGATTTGGCCTAATGCAACAATACTGCGCCAAAATATCGCCATTCAGGACGAAGAAATCAAAGTCGCTGAAAATAGTAATCTGCCCAAGCTAGACTTAGAGTTGGGCTATACCTCCAACGATTTGTCCAAGTCGTTTGAAGCGGGAAATGTCTTCGATGCGGAATATCCGTCTTGGTATGTCGGCGTAAATTTCTCTATGCCAATTGGAGAAAACCGTCGTGCTCTAGCGCAAAAAACCATGGCATCACTAAAGCAAGAACAGCATATAGCTGATTTACAAGCTGTCGAAGTGAGTCTGAAAAATGACCTTCGCGCTCGCTTGTTCCAAGTGAACATGGCTTATCAAGAAATGAACAACCTAGAAGAAAATATCCGTATCCTAGAGAACCTGTACAATGCCGAAGTGCGGAAATTCAACGTAGGTTATGGTGATCTCAAGGATATCTATATTCGAGAAGATGCACTTAATCTGGAACGTCAGCGTTATGTTGATGGCCTAGTTAAGTATGAATTAGCTAAAGTTTCTTTGGCACTGGCGGACGGTTCGTTATTAAATAAATACCTACCCTAATTTGGTAAAAGGTAAATAGCGCAGCATGATAAGCCTAAAACATTACATGGTCGCGGGTCTGACCAGCTTGTTTGTTAGTTTCAGTCATGGCCAGTCGGTAGTTGGTGTTCTCTACTCCGACATGAACTTAAAGCTGGCAATGGGAGACAGTGGTCTGATAGATGAAGTGTTCGTCAGGTCAGGTAGTATCGTAAAGCAAGGGGATGCTTTGGTACGTCTTGATAATACCATGCACGATTTGGACGTACGCCGAAACAAGCTTATTTGGGAAGATACCAAAGAACAGGATAGTCTCCTGACACGGCGCACCATCATGCGGGAGAAGTACGATGTGGCCCAAGCGTTATACCGAGAATCCCGCTCGGTGAGCTTAGACGAACTTGATGGTTTAAGGCTTGAGCTGGTCGATATCGAAGGTCGTTTGGCTCAGCTAATCGAGCAAGAAAAGCGCGAAGAACTGGATTACAAAATCAGTTTGCAAGTGCGTGATAGACGCGTGCTTAGAGCGCCTATATCGGGCGTGATAACGCAAGTAGCACAGCGAACTGGTGAGTGGGCTCAGGTCGGTGAACCTATCGTTGGGTTAGTTGATGTCCGGGAGTTGTTTATTAAGTTAAACGTCCGTGATTCATTGGCACGCCAACTGTCGGTTGGGACACCTTTACCTGTTAGCATCGAAAATATACCCGCTCAGACTGGGGTAGTGGATTACATCGCGCCAGTTGCGGATGCTGCTAGTGGGCTAGTAGAAATCAAAATTAAATTGGATAACGCTGACGGTATCATGCGCCCCGGTGTGAAAGTATCGGTAGACCTTCCTTCCACGGATAGAGCCTTTTAAGCTCTTTTGAGTATTTATGACAGTCGCAATTAAAAAGCCCGCCGAAGACATCCCGGATGATGAGTGGAATGCTTTGAGTCTTTCTGACCAAGCATTCTTGGAGTTCATCTACGAAGTATTTGATTACTTTGACGAGGTCGTGCGTCAAAAATTAGGCTGGAAGCCAGAGCAGATTCAGATTAACCAAGGCAAAAATAATATTGTCTTGGCGTTTAATCATGATCAAAAACGCTACCTATTTCGGGTTCCTAAGTATGGCCGCCAACAACTACAAAGATACATGCGAGCAGCGCAATTACTGGAAGATCAGCCTTTCTTCTCGGAGCGTATTTATATCGATGGGAATTGCATGATCGAAACCTATGCTCCGGGAGTAACACTCAATCAAGATGCTCCATCCGGAGCTTACATTGCTCTGGCAAAGGCCCTGAATCTGATGCATCAGCAAAAAGGGCAGGGCTTTGGCGGTTTGCGAGTGGGCACCACAGGGCATGATGACAGCGTTTTTGATCATTACTTACCAATGATGACTGAGCGTATTGAAGATTTGAAACAATTGTTTCCTAATCAAGCTGTGTCTCTGGATGCGGTGTTCGAACTCTGGCAGCAGAAATTGAATTCGATCAGCTCTCCCTTATGTCTCTGCCACGGAGACCTTTGGAGCGACAACGTACTCTACGATAAAGACACAGACCATTTAACTATCATTGATTGGGATAGCTGTGGTATTTATCACCGGGAAAAAGATTTACACTTCTTGCTATCTGATGACGTACCAAGTGCTAACAAAGACCTGTTTTTTCAGCACTACGATACAGAGCCTGATTGGCAGTTAATGTCTTGGTATCGCGTCACGATGAATGTGCTGTATTTCAAAGCGGATCGTGGTAGCCATTTACAAACGGCGGTGAATCACTTTTTTGAACAGATGAAGACAGAGGAGCGTCTGGTCATCGACAGCGATACTATTTGAGCATTGCCGTAGGAACACCACACACCCATGTCACAAGTGAATATTACTGAACTGATAAACCGCTTACGTGCCTTGCGTAAGCGGCATTATCAGAGCGCCCCGACTATTTTCTGGGCGGATTTTATTAATATCGCGTCGGTCTTATGCTTAGCTGAAGGCGCAAATGTATACCGGGTTGGAGCAGAGCAAAACTTAACCTTAAGTGCAGAAAGTCAACAAGAGTATGATAGCTTCAATCAGCAGGTGCGTTATATTGCTCCAGCCGAGGAGGCAACTTGGTTGCCTGACACGGTAATCCGCACGCTCAAAAATGGTTTTGCTCTCTATCACGACAAGTCCCCTCTACAAGAAAAGCCCCACTGGCTTTGTTTTCGTTTAACCACTGACGAGCCAAGAGTATTGCTGCTCAAGATTCCTGAGTCACAGGCGGCGCGTTTAAGTGATGTGGTATTGCGTGGCCAGTTAATTGCAGACATCGCCACGGAGTCACCGTCAGCACAACAAACCGCACCGGTGGATAGGGCAGACTCCTTGTCCCTGTTGTCTGTGTTGCCAGATATGTATGCAGCGGACTCGCTGGCATTATCAGCTTACGCTTTGGTAAATGGCTTGGTGGCTCAATGTGAAGATATTGATCTTGCTGCAGTGGGGTGGCAGCGGGGTGAATATGTACGCATGGAAAGTATCAGCCACTTTGACAACTTTGAAAACAAGGCTGATCTCGTCAAGCTTTACGAAGCGGCGCTAGAAGAAGCTGCGGATCAACAAGCTACCTTGCATCTGCAACACCCAGATACCACCCAAGGCATGATTACGCTAGCTCATGAACAGTTGCGACGTGCCTTAGGCTGTGATGACCTCGCTTCTATGGTGATTTTCGATACCCAAGGGCAGCCACTTGGGAGCGTGCTGGTGGTCAAAATGCGTGGTGAAATTGACGCTAACCTGATTCATTCCTTGTCATTCGTTTTAAGTTTGCTTTCAAGTCGGCTAGAGGATTTGAAGCGCCAAGAGGGAGGTATATGGCTTCGTGTAAAACACCGCACCTCCCAATTTCTGAGCAAACTGTTCGGCAGCGATTGGCTTTGGACTAAGGTAATTTCACTTATCCTAATTAGCTTGTTTTCCTGGTTATTGTTTGGCTCATTAAGTTTTCGCATTCAGTCAAACGGCGAATTTCTAACAGATAGCACCCAGTTAATTAACTCCCCCCAAGATGGCGTTGTCACCGAGGTATTTGCCACTGTCGGTGACCCTGTCACTGAAAATCAGATTCTGATACAACTTGAAAAACAGGATTTGCTACTACAGCTAACAGAGCTGCGGGCAGAGCGTCAGCGTTATGCTTCGGAAGAGGATAAAGCCCGTGCCAGCAACAATATTATCGAGACCGAAATAGCCAAAGCTCGGGGAGCTCAAATTGAGGCGCGTATTGCCCGGGTACAGCTCATGCTTGCTGAGACCGATATTCGTACGCCAATTAGTGGCATTCTGATAGAAGGGGAACGCAAAGACTTACAAGGAGCACCGGTAAGAAAAGGCGACCCGATGATGAAGATTGCCCGTATTGAAGGGATCTACTTGGTCCTGTCTGTGGACGAACGGGATATACACTTTGTTGAACCTGGCGATACAGGGGAGTTTGCCTTGGTGAGTCAGCCACTGGATCCATTACCATTTGAGGTTGAAAAAATCATACCGGTAGCAGTAGATGGTGACCAAGGAGGGGCAACTTTCCAGATCAAAGCTAAGCTTCTCACGCCAGCTCAGCCTTGGTGGCGACCAGGCATGACTGGTGTGGCAAAAATAGACAAGGGCTATCGCCCCCCCTATTGGGTGCTAGGGCGCAAGTCTTACCATCAACTTCGTTTATTGCTGTGGTGGTAAGGTATGTCTAGTACGTTTAGTGAAGGTTGGTATCAGATTGCCCAGTTACGAGTCGCTTTGATACCCACTACTAAAATCCATAAACAGCTTTATCGAGGCACCGTCTGGTACGTGCTACAAGATGCCTGTTCTGGAAAATTCTTTCGTGTACCTGAAGTGGTCTACCATTTTATTAGTCGATTATCGGTGACCAAAACCGTAGAAGAGGTTTGGCAGTCCTTTATCGACGATTACCCTGAAAATGCTCCGGGGCAAGAAGAAGTGATTCAGGTGTTGTCCCAACTGCATCATAGTAATCTGCTCTTCTATCGGTCTGAGTCTGATCATGGAGCCATTCTCGAGCGCAGACAAAAACAGCATCGCCAGGAACACCTAACAAAGTTGATGGCGTTTATGTATCTGCGTATTCCTATTTGGAATCCAGAGGCGTTGTTAACCACATTCAACCGCTTACTCTCACCATTATTCAGCAAACTTGCCTTTGTTATCTGGTTGATTGTGATCGGATTCGGCGTCGATACGGTGCTGTCTAACTGGAGCAGCGTCCGCCAGCAAGGACAAGGTTTTTTATCGCCAGATAACTTGATTCTGTTGTATTTAAGCTTATTTGGTCTGAAGTTCATCCATGAAATGGGCCATGCGATCGCCATCAAGCGCTTCGGCGGACAAGTACATACCCTAGGGTTAATGTTCATCGTCTTAACACCGCTTCCCTATGTGGATGCTACTCAGACGTGGGCATTACGAAATCGCTGGCAGCGTGCCATCGTCGGCAGTGCGGGGATGTACTTCGAGTTATTCATCGCCGCTATTGCAGCAATGGTTTGGGCTCGCACAGCTCCAGGGGTAGTAAACAGTTTAGCCTATAACTTGATGATCATCGGCTCGGTTTCTAGTTTACTATTCAATGGCAATCCACTGCTGAAATTCGATGCCTACTATATTTTATCGGACGCCACCGACCTGCCTAATCTATATAAAAAGGCTAATGACCAATGGCTGTATTATTTCAATCGCTGGCTATTTGGTACAAAGAAAGCACAATCTCCTTCTGATACTGCTTATGAACGTACTTGGTATACCCTCTACGGTGTGGGCAGCCTCACCTATCGACTAGCGGTAGTCTTGGTTATCACCCTGTACGCAGCTGATCTTTGGATTGGACTGGGTATCGCTATGTTTATGGTGTCCTTTTCCATGTGGGTACTGATCCCCTTGTGGAAGTTACTGCGCTTTTTGTCGAGTAACCAAGAAATTCGTAAAAACCGTCGCCGTGCTTGGTTTAGTACCTTGATGCTGTTTTCGCTGATTATTGGCGGCGTAGCTTTCGTGCCAATGCCTTATCATATAAAGGCTCCCGGGGTTATCCAATCTAACAATAGCAGTACACTGTTTACTCGCTCCGGTGGTTATCTCATTACAGCGAATACCGACAGTGGTATACCAGTTAAAAAAGGAGATGTGTTAGCCCGTTTCCGAAACCCAGACTTGTCCCATCAGTATGATTTAGTGCAGCAGCAAATTGTCGAATTAGACTGGCGGTTACGACAATCTTTAGATAGTGACCAAGCCGGTCGATTTGCTTTAGAACAGCAACGATTAGCGCTGACAGATCAGCTTGAAGAACTTACTGTCCGACTTAATCAATTAGCGGTTGTTGCGCCGTTTGATGGTATTTGGGTGCCGCGGCAACTCAAGAGTCGCAGTGGTAGCTTTTTTAATCAGGCGGATGAAATCGGTACGCTATACGATTTTTCCCAACTGCGCTTTTCGGCTGTGGTTACCCAAGAGCAGGCCTCAAACCTTTTCAATAACCAATTTAGCCAAGAAGGAGAGCTGCGCTTACTGGGTCAAACGGAAACGACTCTTGTCGTAGATCAACTTCGATTGAACCCATTTCGGCAAACCATACTACCCGCAAACAGCCTAGGCTGGGCGGCTGGCGGCCCAGTGATGGCGCAGCGAGATCGCAACGGTAACATGGTTACCCAGGAGCCGTTTTTTGAAGTATTGGTGCCTCTTTCTCAAGCGAACATCAATTCTACTACCGCTATTCAATCCCCAGTTGCCATGGAAGGAATGATGGGGTGGTTATTAATTGAATTGGCATGGCAGCCTCTTTATTGGCAGGCGCGTCAGGCGTTGTTACAAATCTTCCAGCGTCGATATCAGATCTAGTGTTATGAGCGCGTTCTTTGAGCCCAAGCTGACCCTAACTCCGCCGTCCTTTTTGGTGGCGAACTGGCAACTGATGCGCAACCGTTGGCGGCGTAACGGCTTAGTCTCCCGCTACCTAGAGGAAGGGGGGCAAGTTGCGACGCTGTTGACTCGCTTCCGAGAAATGGAGGCTAATGAGTTTGCTAATGCACGACAACACTATGCGGGTTTGGCTCGACGTGGTCGACTGACCAAGCAACGTCAAGACTTACTAGAGGCATTAGCTTGGGTTGTCATTTGCTCAGAGAAAACCCTCGGTATGACACCGTACCCGATCCAAGTGAGTTGTGCTTTAGCCATGATTGACGGATATCTGGTGCAGCTTGCTCCTGGAGAAGGCAAAACCCTGACCATCGCTTTGGTGTCGGTTATTTTTGGTTGGAGTCAGAAGCCTTGTCACGTCATTACCGCCAACGATTATCTTGCTCAGCGTGACCAAGAATTGATGATGCCGCTGTATGAACCAGCGGGCGTTAGCGCGAGTTTTGTCGAGCAAGAGCTGTCACCTGAAGAAAAGGCAGCGCGCTATCAAGCTCATGTGGTTTACGGCACAGCGAAGCAACTGTTAGCAGACTATCTGAATGATGTAATCATGCTAGGAGGTCTAGCCAGCCGTACTCGAATGGCACTGACCCACTGGCAAGCAGGCGGACATTCATTGCAAATGCGTGGCCTGTATTACGTTATTATCGATGAAGCGGATTCTATCCTCATCGACGATGCTACTACACCTCTTATTATCTCCTCTCAAGAAGAAAATGGCCTATTACACCAAGCCGTCATGATCGCGAAGGAGTTCGTCGATACCTTAGAAAAGGGAGTCGACTATCGTGCATCGGAGGATGATTGGGATGTGACCTTTACGCCGATCGGCATGGACAAGATTACCGAGGCGACAGAAACCTTTCCAACCCTATGGCACCACCGTGGGCGGCTAGAAGACCTGATAACCCAAGCGATCTTAGCCCGCGACAAATTCAAATTAGATGAGCACTTTGTCATTGTGGATGGCGAAGTCGTGCTCGTGGACGAATCGACTGGGCGCATGATGCATGGCCGCTCCTGGAGCTATGGCTTGCATCAAGCTGTCGAGGCTAGGGTTGAGGTAGAAATGACACCGCCTAGCAAAACTCTAGAGAAAATGAGTTTCCAAGGTTTTTTCCAGTCTTACCACCATCTAACTGGGGCGAGTGGAACGTTACAAAACGTACAACGGGAGCTTTATCACACCTACAAAGTGAAAACCCTAGAAATGCCCACTCGCATACCAACGCAACTGAATGTGCGAGGCTATCTGTGCTATCGCAACAAGGAAGAAAAAAATCGCGCTCTGATAGAACATCTGCGCCAATTGCACGAAACAGGGCTGCCAGTACTACTTGGTACTCGTCGAATTCGTGATACTGAAGCACTGGAAGAATTGCTCAAGCAAGAGGGCTTTGAATTTAGTGTATTAAACGCCAAGCGACTGGAACAAGAAGCAGAAATCGTTGCAACCGGGGGGGGGCAGGGAAAAATCACCGTAGCGACCAACATGGCAGGCCGCGGTACCGATATCCCGGTAAGTAAAGACATACTTACTCGGGGAGGCTTGCAAGTTATCATGTACGAGCCTCACGACTCATCGCGAATAGACTGGCAGTTATTTGGCCGGGCAGGCCGACAAGGGAACCCCGGCAGTGCCTACCCATTCGTCAGTCTAGAAGACCCCATCTTCTTACATATAAAGTGGTGGCAGCGCCCGCTATTTTGGCTGGCGAAGCAGACAGTAAGTCGCGCAGTAGGTAAAAAACTAATCAGCAAGCTGGTTGCGATTGCTCAGCAGAATGCTCAGAACCGTGCATTCAAACAGCGTAAACAGCTCGCTAAAACTGTTCGATTAAGCCAAGAACGGATGAGTTTTATTCGTAACAAAACCCAGCTGAAACAATGATTCACCCCATTATTTTCGCAACTTACTAGTTGTTAAAATAATCCCAAGCATCTAAGCTTTTCTTCGTTGACAGGAGTCGAACAAGGAACGCACAGGTGAAAGACTTACCCCAATACTGGTTTATCGAACTGACCCTCTTTTGGGAGGGCGGCATCAACACCAAGCCCCTTATGCGCCAATTCGGCGTAACCCGCCAAACAGCTAGCCAGTGGCTGAAACACTATGAAAAAGACAGTGCTAACAAGCTAGACTACTGTTCTAGTACAAAATCTTATCACTGCGAGTCGTTGCTGCCGCGCTATATCAACCAATCCATCGACGAATACCTAGACTGGTGTGAGACTGGGCAATTCCCTCGCCGTCATACCATCAGCGTATTGCCTATAGACCGCTTGCGGCAAGTTCAGTGTTTTGTCGATCCGGCGATAGTACGTCCGTTAATCAAAGCTATGCGTCACAGCGGTGGATTGTGAATACCTTTCAATCGCAACCGGAGATCCCGAGGGCCGGCTGATTTACCCCCACACCTTTGTCAAAGCGGCTAATCGCTGGCATGTGCGCGCCTTTTGCGAACGTCGCCAACAATTCCGTGACTTTGTACTGAGCCGCTTCCAAAGCGTTGACTACGACGGCAAACCTGCTCAACACGGGCCCGAGGCAGACTCTGCTTGGAACGAAATCGTTGTAATACAAATCGCCCCAGACCCACGGCTGAACCGAACTCAAAAAGCAATAATTGAGCGGGATCTAGGTATGCAAAACGGCCAGCTCGTCATCCAACCTTCAACAACCTACGTTCACTGCCGCACAGGCAGCTTAGAAAAGACGGCACTTTGGAGTCGTTTGGCAAGAACAGTTCACTGCCGCACAGGCAGCTTAGAAATCTTGCTCAGTTAGATATGCTCCCTCTTCTTTGTTCACTGCCGCACAGGCAGTTTAAAAAATCTCAACCGATTGGCCCACCGCCCCTTTCCTGTTCACTACCCCATAGGTAGCTTAGATATCCTAGCAGTTAGCGTGCACTCGGGACTTAATCACTGTTCAAAAGAGCCCCCCGATTTGTTGTCATTTTGTTGTGGCTAAATATTTCCCGTTACAACTGTCTATACTTTAGATAAAGTGAATTTTTGGTATTTTCTTGAACTCTTCGGGGTTGGAGTGTGGTGCGGTGAAGCATTGGGTTGTTTGGTTGCTCATTTTGCTGGGGGCAGGGCAGGTTGTCGCGCAGGAGAAGGTGCGTTTGCAACTGAAGTGGGAGCATGCCTTTCAGTTCGCTGGATATTATGCCGCTCAAGAGTTGGGATACTACGACGAAGCCGGGTTGCAGGTTGAGATCGTTCCAGCCAAGCCTGGGGTAAACGTGTATGACGAGGTAGAGTCTGGGCGGGCGGAGTTTGGTGTCGGTAATAGTTCGGTGCTGATTCAGCGGGATCAAGGCAAGCCGTTTGTGATTCTTGCGGTGATTTTTCAGCACTCGCCGACGGTGTTTCTCGCTCGTCATGATGTGTTGACGCTCCATGATTGGGCCAAGAAACGCATTATGATCGAGCCGTCGTCCGATGAATTATTTCTCTATTTGGAGCACGAAGGCTTAGATACGAGCGAGCTGCAATTCATCCCCCTGTAGTGGTCAAGTAAATCTGGCCACGGTTTTAGAGTTTTTCCAATACAGCCGCTCACTCTCATTAGGAGATAAACCACCATTATGCCGATGA
>NZ_VFRR01000056.1 GCF_006385675.1 Maribrevibacterium harenarium
GAGAAACCAAACATAATCACCACCATAGCTAGGATGCAGTGACGGTAGATCAGGTTTCAAGTGTTATGAAGGTGTGGTTTGCCGGACGCTTACGATATGGCGCCGATGTGTTTCAAACAGCGTTAATAGTTCGCCGGGTGATAGGCTTTTCGTTTCGTCATAGGCAATACCAAGCTCCAACAGAATATCGTCACCAATGAAGCGACCATTGCGAAAAAAGTTTCGATAGCCTTTGGCCTCTATAAGTAGACGCAACGTCCAGCTTACGAGTTTATATTCAAGGGCATCTGTTGGTATTGAGGAGAGAGTTTGATGAGTGTCGAGGTCAGTATTGCTTAGCATAAACACATTTCTCCTGAGGTGATCATTGACCCAGGCTATGCTAACAGGCGGGACGACAAAATCTGTCGTAAGTAGGCTTTGGTATACATATAAATAGTTGTCTAATTGATTGATCTATATGTATTAATTCAGGGTCTCTGGGATTCGTTTACCCCAGATGGCTCTTTTTATTCCTACGTAAAGGGTAGTCGAGGATCTTGAAACAGCTTTCCAACTTCGTCTAACAGCACCTGCGGGCCCAATAGTTGGATCTGGTGGCCATGGGCAATACACCAGCGCACAAATTGATAAGTGAAGGGGGTGGTGAATTGGAATAGGGTAGTGCCGTCGCCTCGTGGTGTCACCGTCGCATTATGTAGCTCGGCGTTTGCGAGTATTCTAGCGGTGGCGTCTTTCGCAATGAGAGTGACGTCAATGTCTTGGAAGTTGATACGCCAGTTGGTGATTCCTGAGTCCGCAAATTGCTTCAGATTAAAGTCCGGTACTCGCATAAATGACAGGGAGGAGGATTTAACTTCCGTGATTCGATGCATGGCGTAGGCATGGATGCTATCTGTGGTGACTTTGCCATCCCCGAGGTAGGCGTGATCGTCGTCAAATGTAGAGAGCCCAGCACCCACTAAATACTGGGATGTTTTGGATAATACGACCCCATAAGGAAACACGATACGCCAATTAGGGGCTCTGCCAGGGCGTTGATATTTGACTTGAATGGCTTCTTCGTCGAGCACAGCTTTTAGGATGGTTTCCCGGACAATAGGGTCAATCTTTTCCCGAGTAACGGGGAATTCCGGTGGACGCAGTTCGAATTTGTCTTGCCAAGGGGCTTTGTCTTTTTGCTTATCCAACACTTTGCTCGCCTGTTGGAAAAGCCGGTCAAACTCTGGGCGCAACGACGCGGGGATGATTTCGTCCAAATAGGGCTCGGAAGTTTTGATCGCAAAGGCTTGCTGGGTAGACATCATATGATCCAGGCTTTGGATCTGGTTGGGGCGCGACCAATAGTGGGTGTTGCCCGAGTGTGATTTCAACGCCAAGCCAACGCTTTCTAGATCATTCAGCATACGCTGCACGGTACGCACAGTTTTACCGGAAGTCAGCTTTTCTTGGACTTGCTTGGTGGTAACTCTAGCTGGGGGCTTGGGTAGTAATTGATAGACTTCAAGAACGTCCTGATTCATTGGCGCGCTTCCTTTCCGATAATTTTTTCAAATTTTACTGGGCTACAAAATCGTATTCAAAGCCTTTTATGTAGAAAAGTGTGTTGGATCCTAATAGTCAAACGTTCAACACCAACCCTGCCGACGATATCGGTCCAGCCGGAAATATCAACGCGAAAGGTATCAGCGTCATACACCGAGATCACTTATCTACACTCACATTTTAGGTATAGGCAGAAAACGGCCATGCCAACAGTAGGGCAACCACAAGGATAAAACCGCGCATTCGTACAACCTGACCGAACCCGCACATCCCATGCTGAAAAGAAGTCTATGGATTGTATTCTATTGAGAGGCGTATCTCCCTCAACATCTGTGACCAGAAACGGATGCTTGCCGGTCTTGATATCAGTTTTAAGCAAATATCCCGTGACGAATTTTCCCGAGTAAGTCTATTACAGCGGTCTTTCCCTCCGGGGTCTTGGCAAATTCCATCGGAGTTGCGCCGCCAAGAGCCAATGCCGGCTTGTTTAGCCAGAGTTCCGCTTTTTGCTTGTTCGCAAATATCTGATTAGCCAATTCGAGTAGCTCATCTTCGGAATTAATTGGATATTCTATGCCTTCGATAGGGGAAGAGTCGTCTTTACTATGGCTCATACCTGTCTCCTATTTACGTATTGCTGAGTGCTTGTGTCATCGATATCAAGGGGTGATACCATTTTAGCCGATGTTCAAGTATAGCCATACGGCAATTACTCCCAGTGCCCAACTGTCTGTTAACGCGATGGTTGGCTGTCATTAGTGATTGAATCCCTCGATAACTGCAAATATACTGTATATATAAACAGTATATATAGGTGCCGCTATGAAAGTCACGTATCTAGGTTCAGCAGAAGTGCCTGCATTGTTACGTAAACGGGTCTGTATTCCTTTGTATTCCGACAAAGTGTCGGCGGGGTTTCCCTCTCCGGCACAAGATTTTGTGGAGCAAACACTCGACCTCAATGAGCTTTGCATACAGCACCCGAGTGCGACTTTCTTTGTTCGTACCCAAGGGGACTCCATGATCGAAGCGGGCATTCATTCCGGTGATGTACTGATCGTTGATCGATCACTGGAAGCCAAACATGGCGACATCATTATTGCCTGTATTCACGGTGAAATGACGGTAAAAGTTCTCGAATTGCGCCCAAGTGTGCTGCTTCGCCCTAAAAACAAAGCCTATCCAGCCATACCGATTACCGAAGATAGTGGCTTGGAAGTATTTGGTGTTGTCACCGGTGTGGTACGCAAGTTCGATCGATGAGCCAAGTCTTTGCACTAGTTGATTGCAATAACTTCTACGCCAGCTGCGAGAAGTTGTTTCGCCCTGATCTAAGAGATCGTCCGGTTGCCGTTCTATCTAACAATGATGGCTGTGTGGTGGCGCGCTCCAAAGAAGTGAAGGCGCTCGGCATCAAAATGGGCGTACCTGTTTTCCAAATAAAGGAAGATGTAGAAAAGTATGACATACAGTGCTTTTCCTCCAACTACGCGTTGTATGCAGATATGTCAGCCCGCGTTATGTCGGTGCTGGAGCAAGAAGCGCCCGAAGTAGAGATCTATTCCATTGATGAAGCATTCCTCAATCTTACCGGTATTAGCACTGTAGAAGACCTGACCCAATTTGGATTGCGTATTAAGCAGCAGGTACATCAATGGACCGGGATTTCAGTGGGGGTTGGTATCGCCCCGACGAAGACCCTCGCTAAGCTGGCTAACCATGCCGCGAAAACGTACCCGGCTACTCAGTCAGTGGTGAACCTAATGAGCCCTGAAAGGCAGCGTCGGCTAATGGCGCTCGTCGATGTGAGTGATGTATGGGGAGTAGGGCGTCGCATCAGCGAGCGCTTGAAAAAACAAGGCATACATACGGCACTGGATTTAGCTGACGCGAATGCCAAAGCCATCCGGAAAGAGTTTTCGGTAGTATTAGAGCGGACTCAGCAAGAGCTCAATGGTTTGTCTTGCTTGGATTTAGAACAGGTCACTCCGGTTAAACAACAGATAGTGTGTAGTCGTTCCTTTGCTGAGCGGATTACCGAGAAGCCAATTCTGCAACAAGCTGTTGCGAAATATGTAGCCCGAGCCGCAGAAAAATTACGGGGCGAAAAACGAGTCGCTAAATCCATTCAGGTATTTATCCGCACCGGACTGTTTAATAATAACGACCCCCGTTACGTGGCGGCGCTTTCGACTCGCTTCGCCACGCCCACCAGTGACACACGACAACTCATGCACTCGGCTGACCAACTCCTAAACAAAATCTACCGGGCTGGATACCGTTATGCCAAAGCAGGGGTCATGCTGAGCGACTTCTTCGACCCAAATCAACAGCAACTCGACCTATTTACCCCATCAAAGAAGAGCGAGAGATCCGACACCCTCATGGCTGCGATCGACCAAATCAACCAAAAAGCTAAGGGCAAAGTCTTCTTCGCTAGCCAAGGCGTCACACCGCAATGGCTGATGAAACGAGAGCAGCTATCACCAGCCTATACCACCCGCTGGGATCAACTGCCGGTGGTGAGGTAGCGGTAGTCGGGGCTAATTGGGCGCCCCCGCGCTTGTAACAATAACGCTCGATAATGTGCGAGTAAGCTGCCGAGACATCAACCCAAATCATCATAGATGATTTCTCAGGTAGCTTTTATTTGACACCCTATAGGGTCAAGTTACACGTACTCTCCAGACTCTATTTTCCTTAATGTTAGATTTACCAGTTCGCGTCCAGCATGGGTATCTAACAGAGAAATTGGTAATTCGCCTCCCAGTGCAGGTATGGAAGTGTTCATCCACTCTTTTGCAACATCCACTGAGTCGTAGATCATGACTGCTCTCACATACACCCGCAGTGTACCGATCAGATTATCTGATGCTATCGGCGATAGGCGTTTCAATCGATAGCTTTTGCTTAGGATAGATACATCTTTCCCAATGGTTTTTGCAATTAGATTACGCTCCCCAACGACATTCACGATAGATCTAAGCGCTTTACCGCTGACTCCTTTACGCACGGCAGACAGGTAGCCAGCAGGCGTCATGATATCGACCTCAGGAAAAAGGGCATTTATAGCGGCCAGCGCCTCTGATCCTTGCTTTTGATTCGAATTCATCGTGTTCTCCCCGGGAGCTATATCTTGAATTCCTGGTTCGCCTTTAAGTACTAAGTTCTGATCTACTGCTTGTTGAAGCGGGGATACATTCTCCAAACACGTGATTTGCTGCGGACTTCAGCCATGCTTATCCTTTGTTTATGTGCGCTTCTTTAGGCCACGGTAGCCCTAGTCTGTCGAAAAATGTGAAGCACTACCAGAAACTTGTTGAGATCGTGACTGTTGGTAAGTGTAGTGCTGAAATTCCGTACTAAAACTAGCTTTGTATCAATATCGATATTCAACTTCAAGCCAAGGGGTTATCGCTTCTCTATTTGTGTTTGGCTAGTTTCTGAACCATGCGCGTTTGATTTAGTTGAACTCGCAGCCTCTCATTCATGTGAACCTAGAAAGGCTCTTCGCGGACTTCATGGCAGTTCGGTATCGTAGAAGTAAAGTTGCATGATAGGATTTACTCTTAATCGATAGGTGATTGTCATAAGAAATGTAATTAAATATAATCAGCCTCGAAAGATATTCACTATAAGGAAGTTTAATATGAAAAAGTTTTTTTTCGGTCTCGGTGCATCTGTCTTAGTCGTCGCTTGTTCAGCTCCTACTCTTACAACCAAGCAAGCTCTCCAATATGAATCAATCGACGCCGTAATCCAAGACAAATTTTCATATTCAAAAAAGGTTTTTTTTAATTCGGCTGATATGTCTCAAATTGAAACGCCTACTTCATTGGCTAAAAGCTATTGTGAGGGAAATGGCGGTGTATTCATTCAAAAAAATAGCGCTAGATTACAGCGAGTTTATACACTTAGCATCCATGACCCAAATAAAACCCAAAAATATGCAGAAGGTTTGGTTGGTATGTTCGTTTGTAATATGCCCAGAGAGCATGACTCATGGGGAATCAACGTAAACCCAACCAAGCAGGGTAGAGGTGGTGCAGGTGGCGCTTCAAGCATTGCTACTTTAGAGCTAGAAACCTTAAATTATGAAGGTTTGCAAGCGAATAAACTTATTGCTGAGATAGAGAGTCGTGAGGCTGAAAACAGAATAAATCAGGCTGAAATGGCTAGGTCGAAATTCCTTGCAAGATCAACGGAATTAAAACAGGTAGGGCAACAAGTTTGCTCACCTTCAAATCAGTTAGGCTATGTTGATGCAGTAAGTGAGTCATCTGCTATAAAAGTAAATATAGTGGGTAAAGTTATGACATCTAAAAACTACTTTATGTTCTATGATAATATTTCCACTTTCACAGTACAAAATCTTAACGAGTATATCTGGAGCTCCTCTGACCAGTGGTCTTCTTGTTCTTTTCAAAAACAACAGTAATTTTATTCACGCAAGAAGTATGTAAAAGGCTCTATAGGTGTTAGGGAGCATGCGGTTAAGTCGGTTACATGAAAAATCTGGCCGACTTGATCGTTGATATGGTATATGCAGGGCGAGTCTATCCAAAAGGTGGGCTTTGGCCGCTTATAGTAGTCTAATGGTAGAAAAGTGCTGCTAAATACCATGTTTTAAGAGTTGCTAGTATCTGGAGCAAGGTGTACCAAAATTTTTTGATTTGTTCATAGTGTCCCTAACTAAATTTTGGGTCATAAGCTTTCTTGTATTTCCTCTATCAGTGTTTTTAGTACATCCCATTCCTCAGCAAGCTGACGCCGAGCTGATATATGCTCAGTCGTCTCATCAATAATACCGTCGATCTTCTTCTTGTTAAAAACAGCGCTAAGTGTATCTAAACTATAGACATCACTGCGTGTAAAGTTATCTCGTTAACCATTTAAAATCATCCAATGGCTGGTCACCCATTTGTAGCCTAGTTTATAGCTATAAGCTAAATCATCAGAAGCTGGTGCGAGAGATCATTTGTCCTTTTTCGTAATTAAAGCATTACGTCGCTCCCAGTATCTAACTGTCATCCCAGCTTTGGTAGATGAATTGTCGAATGACTTTGATGTTTTGAGGGCACCATTTGCTGACTTGGGAGTCTTTCGATGACTTCCCGATGAGTGAATCACGTTTTTGTTTTCTGATAAATCAAGATGCTATGGCAACTGAAAAATTAGCGGAAGGTATCCGTGGTTTCGTTGCTGACCAAGTAAAATTAGAGAACATCATTGCTGAGCGTCTCTGGTTTAACAACGACTTACAGCGTTAAAAAAACGTTAAGAGCTGACTGTAGAAACGGCACAATTCATATATGCTGGTGTGTATAGCTCATGACTATACACACCAGTGTTGACTATTAAAGCAATCAATCTCCCAATAGCCTGCTTGACCAGATTTCAAAAGGGTGTTGGTTCCTGAGGTTAGATAGTATGGAGCCAACGAAGCCAAGGTCATCGATCTTTTCAATTTCGCTGACAGCCAATGCCATTTCCACGCAAAGTTCGTCAGCGTGGCGAGTGGTAGCGACTTTCAGCAGCCTTCTGAGAGTGTCCGAATTAAAATCCGGCCCAAACAGCGTCAATATGTCGTGACAGAGTTGGCGCACTGATTGATCAACGATGGTTTCGCAACGCATACGTAGGCCAAACTCTAGCTCTTGGTGCTCGTTCTCCTTTGCTTGGTCAAAAAAGTTAGTAGTCACGTTGCTAGTCAAGTCGGTGACAACCTCGGCCCAAGCAAGGTAGAAAAAGTAGCCGCCATTGTAGCGTTTGACTGCCGCTTCTAGGTTAACGTAGTCGCCAGACCACTTTGCCAACTCTCTAAAATTATCCCCTAAAAGACGTAATTCTAACTCCCCAGTATTTTCAACATCGCCAATGATGGCAATACGTATCGGCCAACCGTTGGCATTTGTTTCTTCGTGGACCGCTTTTAAGTAGTAACACCCTTTAAAACGCACTAGGTTGCTAACATCATCTAAGTCTGGTTGTTGTGCTGAGCGAGCTTCAAAATTAGGCATATTTCACCCCCAGTTTACTTTGCAACAGTTGCTCAATGGCAGAGCCATCCATACGGGTTAAATTGGGTACGTATCGTGAGTAAACCCGAAACAGCATAGACGTATTAGCGTGTCCCATCTGTTGTGCAATCCACTCTGGTGACTCCCCAGAAGCGAGCCAAAGGGTGGCAGCAGTATGTCGGGTTTGGTAAGGACGACGTTTTTCCAAACCAAGTCGTTTAAGCAATGGGTACCAGATACGCTGGGTGACATTGTTATGATTTATGGCATCACCGTTACGATTGCAAAATACGAACTTACCAAAATGTTCAGAGTGTTTTTTCTGGCGCAGTAGGGCATTGTAAACAGGTGTGCTCATATGAATATCGCGCACAGAGGATTCCGTCTTGGTGATGTCCTCTTCACCCGAAACAACCGTTTCTCGGATCTTGATCACACGATTTTCAAAGTCTACATATTTCCACTTCAAGCCATCGATCTCACCAGTTCGCATACCGGTGAAGAAGCGAACTAAAAAGTAGTCCCGGTAATCAGGGCGAACGGTGTCCAAGATTAAATTCACCTCTTCAATAGTGAAGGGGAACGCATCCGTCTTGGGACTTTTAAGAGGCTTGATGCGGACATAAGGCGTGGTAAACTTATACTCGTCGGCGGCGTCCTCAAATATGCGTTTTAACGGATTTACAATCTTATTGATGCGCGTGTTAGCTAGGCTTTCTTTACCATTTCGACCCGGAACTTTGGCGAGTGAGGTGCGAAATTTAAGAATGTCATTTCGGGTGATGTCGTCGACTTTCATTTTTCCAAAGAATGGCAAGTAGTGTTTGGAAACAATGCTCTCGATATTGACGATGTGAGAGCGACGCCACGAGATCTTATTACGCTCAATCCAGAGCACAACAAACTCCTCAAATGTTGGGACAGTCTTCTTGCTCTGATTTATTTCCCATTCGTCAGGCTCATGCAATTGCATTTCTAAGTCTGCAAACTGATCCCCCACTTTGCTGTCGGGAAAGTGATTTTTGTAACGAAAAGTTCCTGCAATGATTTCGGACTCGATTTTGACGAGCGTTCTCTCAAGTCTTTTTCGATTGGCAACCGTTGCCTTTAGCGTTGTTTGCTCACGGCAACGTTTTCCCATGTAACGAAAATCTAGATACAGGGTGTTGGTTTCCTTGCGGATGCTTACGCTTGCCATAGGTTAGGCCTCCTCTGAATAAGCTAGGGCTAGGGAATCATCTTGGGCTAGCATGTCTGCTTCGATATTTTCCCAGATGAATAGAATCTTGCGGCGGTTGAACGGACGAATGTAGTGGCGCCCCTCGAGTAAGCAGGAATCCAAAAGCTCATTGCGAATGGTGCGAGGCGTATAATGGATTCTATCGGATAGCTGTTCTGTGCTAAGGTATGTGCTCATATGTATATATCCTATCTAAAGATCAAAAATTCGAATAATTGATAATATATATTATCAATATTTGTAAGTTTAGGGCGGCTAACGTCACCTGTCAACATTTTTGATCCAAAATATTATCAAAAGAACTTATTTATGATCAGATTTAGGTTGAGCGAGTTGATATCAGAGAAGTCATTTCAAGAGGGGAGAAGGATTACGATTGGTGAGGTGTCCAAGGAAACAGGGATCAATCGCATGACTCTTTCGAAGATGATTAACCATAAAGGCTACAGCACGGTAACTGACAACCTAGATAAGCTATGCGAGTACTTTGGGTGCTCATTGGCGGAGTTGGCAGAGTACATTCCAAAAGGGGAGGAGTGAGATAGAGTGCTTAAATTAGAGCAATAAGTTTCTATAGACAGCCCATGATGAGCGTTGCATTATTACTGTTTAAATAAACAGTGATGAGTGTTATGCAAAGCCCAGCCCACTACCGTAAAAAGATTATTCATATTGATATGGATGCATTTTTTGCGTCGGTGGAAATGCGTGATTTTCCGCAGTACCGCAATATTCCATTGGCGGTAGGGGGGAATGAAAAACAGCGCGGGGTGATCAGTACTTGCAACTACGAAGCACGCAAATACGGTGTTCGTTCTGCTATGCCAACTGCACTCGCCAAAAAGTTGTGTCCTCAGTTAACAGTGATACCCGGCAGGATGCAGGTTTACAAAGAGACCTCTGCCAAGATTCGGGAGATCTTTGCTCGATATACGGACCTAATCGAGCCTTTGTCTTTGGATGAAGCGTATTTAGATGTTACCCAGTGTCCGCAGCATCATGGTTCAGCAACGCTTATTGCTGAGGCCATACGTGAAGAAATTCGAACTGAATTAAATCTAACGGCCTCGGCAGGTATCGCTCCGATCAAATTCTTAGCCAAAATTGCCTCTGATATGAATAAACCTGATGGACAATTTGTCATCCCGCCAAGAGAAGTGCAGTCAGTGATCGACCAGTTACCACTTGGAAAAATTCCAGGGGTGGGCAAGGTCGGCCTTGAGAAACTCAATAGAGCTGGATTTTATGTTTGTTCAGATATTCGCAAAGCTGATTACCTAGAACTCGTTAGGCGCTTTGGGAAGCTAGGTGACTCTCTTTGGAATAAAAGTCATGGAATTGATCCGCGAGAAGTTACACCTCATCGTCAGCGCAAGTCTGTGGGTGTTGAAAGAACCTTTGCTACCAATATCTCAAGTTATGACGAATGCTGGCAAGTGATTGAGCGACGCTTATTTCCTGAGTTACAGCAGCGGCTAGTGCGTCACTCAAAAAATCAAAACATTTCTAAGCAAGGCATCAAAGTAAAGTTTGCTGATTTCCAGCTCACAACTATCGAACATGTCCACCAAAGACTAGAGCTTGACTACTTTAGAGATTTACTGGAGCAGGTTCTAAGGAGACAAAATGGACGTGATATACGACTGTTAGGATTGACGGCGATGCTAAAACCCGAGCAGGAAATGCGTCAGCTTCCATTAGACTTTTGTGAATCGTGACTGTTAAAAGTAGGGCAGTTCCTGTTTGTCTTTTATGGGGATAAATGTTCAGTTAGTCATGTATTACTGGTTTTGATGACTGTCCATCTCGCACAGTGAAGAGTTTCATTATGAGAGCTACTAATGAAGTTTTGACTGAATCGGGGGGGGGGGGAATGTGGCAATGAACAGAGTTTTGGCATTGGTTTCTGATCGAATTATGTACTCATTTCGGCCATAGCAAGTTACCCGAAATTGGTTGTTCGAAGAACGCCTTCCTCAATTTTTTCCCTCCCATCAGCCATACCTGCAGCTCATATTCGCAACGATTTCGCATTTATTTTTAGAGGGTGCTGGACATGTGAAATTATCAGTGTAATATCGGCCGCCGTTGTGAGGCGAAGCTCATCAGACACATGATTAAGCCTACATCGCCTGTGACCACTTTTTTCCAAATATTGGTCACAAAATAAATGCAATGCGGCTGGAGCGATTAACTTTTACTAATAATTTTTTTAGTAACTTGTTGAAATGCGGAATAAATTGCCGTAAGATTGCATTCAATGTCGGTTGAGGTGAGTTAAAGTTCTTTGGCATTTTAGCCCTTACAAGGCGAATGTCGGGAGTTCGAACCTCTCCACACCCACCACTTTTTAAATCAAGTGGCTAAACATGATTTAAACTACGGAGCGGTAGTTCAGTTGGTTAGAATACCTGCCTGTCACGCAGGGGGTCGCGGGTTCGAGTCCCGTCCGTTCCGCCACTTTTTTATGCCTTAGAAAGTGAGCCATCTCTAAGATGGGTGTGTAGCTCAGTTGGGAGAGCGTCGCCCTTACAAGGCGAATGTCGGGAGTTCGAACCTCTCCACACCCACCACCTTTTTGTCAGTGTTTCTCCAAAATTGAAAATCCCTCAAAGTCAGTTATACCAAGCCTTCCAGCGTTTTGCGAACTTTTTTGTCATATCCTTTTTCTCTTCTGTAAAAGTCAACCCCCAAGCTCTTGATACGCCCGTTTTGGCCTTTGTGACCCCCATGTGACCAACTTGTGACCAAAGTGAAAATTTGCCTCTGAATCTTGCTTTGCAAAAAATGGCATTTTGATTGATTTTTGTACTGTTTTTGAGCGTCGCCTTAACTATGGCGACTGCTTTCTAAACCCCTTTGGCGTCACGCCAAATTGCTGTTTAAATTTCTTAGCGAAGTACGCTGGACAGGTGAATCCGGTGTTGTCGGCAATCGCGGCGATTGGGAGATCGGTGGTGCTGATAGCCTCAGCCGCAAGACGCAAACGATGCTCGATCAGATAGCCAATGGGTGTGGTATTGAGCAAGGATCGAAAGAGTCGGTAGCATTCGCTCTCACTTATATTCGCGGCGTCGGCCACGGCCTTAACTGATAGAGGAGCGGCATAGTGTTGGTGCAAATAGGTGAGAGCTTTATGCAAGCGCTGCTCATGTTTACTGCCTTGCTTTTGAGGAGACGTCGCTGGCATGGTATGACGGGAAAGTTGTTGCCACAGGTGCATAAGTGCCATGGTCAGTACCATCTCTTTGTCGGCTGTATCACGCGCCCAGTCTGAAAACGCATTGCTTAGGACGCTAATCACCCCTTGTTGCCAATCTTGATCAGGCTTGAAGTGAAATAGAGTAAGTTCTGCATTTTGAAGCAACGGTAAAATTTGCTTTTTATAGACTAGGTTGTAGCTCTGCCCAGAGGGCAATGTCGGGTGAAAAACAGCGTTAAGAATATGACAGTCTTCCTCTCCATGTCGCGTAAGGCGATGGAGTATGTTGCTATTTACAAACACGACTTCCCCGGCACGGACAATGGTCTCTTGGGTAGTAGTTTGCACCAGCGTTGCACCGGAAATCACCAGCACGACTTCTATTTCCTCATGCCAATGCCACGGCACTTCATGATTAAAAAAACAGGGAAAACCACTCATCGTAAGTACCGCATGGAAAGTCCGGGGAGCCGTGGGTGGTTATTTCTCGCCCTAGCTCATCTGTTTCAATCTTATAAATCTGCATTTTAGTTTGATAGGATCGTTATAGAAATTGACGGTATGAAAATAATTAAACTCAATAAAATTGAGTCAGAGTGTCGATAAACCCCAGCTTTTTGTTGGGGTTTTGTTTTTTATGGCATTAAATTTTAAAAGTGAACTCTCGATAGCTGGATTTAGTCA
>NZ_VFRR01000057.1 GCF_006385675.1 Maribrevibacterium harenarium
TCGTATAATCGCGGAACCGGTGATCGGATTAAACCGAAATGGGCGATCGGATAATCCCGAAATGGCTGGTCGGAATGCTCCGAAATATGCACCATTACCAACAACTTCGCCTTTTATATCTGAAGTAGTGCTGAAAACACCTACATCCAAAGACCCATCTAAGTCATTCAAAGTGACCAAATGGACGTTGGCTTGAATGATATTTGATTGAAATGATTTAAGGCGCTCATCAACTGACCAATCAAAATGACTAAGTTCAGCGTTTCGTCGATCAAGTGCTCGACTGTAATCATCAATATTTTCATCCTGATGGTCTGAAGCTTTTTTCACTTCTCCTGTCGCTGGGTCTTCTTCGTAAACTTCATCATTGAACGCCTCTAAATTTTCGGTTAAGTAAGCCCTATGCTTTAATGCCGTAGAGTGATAGCCACACATTTCTTTAATTACATTCAGGTCGTATATTGCTTCGCTAATCGATTGAAGTATTTTGTCTCGCTTTTCAAAATCCATTTTATTCATCCACTCGTCAGCCTTAAGCCAACCAAAAAGCAGTAAGCCAACGGTTCCAGCCCCAGCCAACAGGCTTCCAACCGCCGATACAGCGGAAACAAAATCAGTAGACATAACGGGGACTGTGAGGCTTACACCCAGCAGAACACCAGTAGCGAGAGTTAGCGCGTGGTCGATCAAGAGTTTTGCAGTCTTACTTCTCATAACTTTCCTTTGTCGTGAATGAGCGGCACTATGATCTCATATCTACGTTAATATGGAATGGATAAAAATGGACACATGCAAAAGGCTAAGTGAGGAGTTGGTGTTTCGGCGCCAACAGGCGAGCGACAAGCTGACGAACATTGTCATAGATCATCCAATCTTGGTTGGGCAGGCCGATAAGACTGCTGCTTGGCTTGGGATCGAGTTGAGCGATTGGTTAACGATAGCGGGCGGCATTATCAGCGCAGCAGTTACGGTGTTTGCGGCTTGGGCTGCGGTTAAAGCTAGTAGTCCTGCAAGGCGAAATGCGTGAAACCACTTGTTATATTCCCAATAATTCCATTTAGGCTGTCTTACGGGAAAAAATATGCAGTTATTAGGCGTCCATCATGTGGCGATTATTGTCAGTGATTATTTGAAGTCGAAGGCGTTTTACACGGAGTTGTTGAAGTTGCCCGTCATTGCTGAAACTTATCGGGAGTCCCGGGGCTCTTACAAGCTCGACTTGTTGTTGCCGGATGGTAGCCAGTTAGAGGTGTTTTCTTTTCCAAATCCGCCGGCGCGAGTCAGTCGGCCGGAGGCATGTGGCCTGCGTCATTTGGCGTTTCGTGTTGCATCGGTAGAGGAGTGGAAAGAGTACCTAGAGCAAAATGGAGTGTCGGTGGAGCCAGTGCGAGTGGATGAGTTGACTGGGCGGCAGTTTACCTTTTTTGCCGACCCAGACGGTCTGCCGCTGGAGTTGTATCAGGGCTAGTGTGACAAGCTCATTTTTTCAATAATTTCATTGGTGCTCGGCACTCGAAAGCGTTCCGGTTTCACACCGCCCAGCGGCTCAAGGGCTTCGCCGTTAAATGTCTGGTAATGGCGCTGAACGGAGAATTTCTTGCCGCACTGGCTATCTGGCGTTGAGGAAGTGCATTCGATCTCCACCACCAAATACTCACTATGAGTGGCGGCATTGCCATATTTGCCAATTAGGGTTTCAGTGCGTTTCATGTAATGTTCCCCCAGATGTGGATGATGGGTTTGAACTATATGTCAGTTCCGATTGATTGCTACTGCTGTAAGTCAGCTTTTCAATTACAAAGTCTTACCTCATAGTTTGATTTCTGAAGCCCGTAAAGCCGCCACATCTTCTGGGTCATGGGTGACAAGTAAGGTCGGCAGTGCAAACTGATGAATTTGTGCTAAGACAAACTCCCTTATCTGTTCTCGTAGGGCGATATCCAGTTTGCTAAAGGGCTCATCTAGCAACAATGCCTGTGGTTCACTCAATAAGGTGCGTAATAGGGCCACTCGCGCCGCCTGTCCCCCAGAAAGGGTATCGGGAAGTTGATAGGCTACCTGGTTTAACCCAGCGGCAGCTAAAGTGTCCAAGGCGCGGGCGCGGCGCTGTCTATTGGTTTGGCCTTCAGGAATCGCAAATAGCAGGTTTTCTAGCACATTAAGGTGCGGGAATAGCAATGGCTGTTGTTGTAGTACTCCCAAACGACGTTGCTCCATGGGCAGTGAGTCGATTCGTTTGCCATTAAGGTTGACCGTGCCGCTCCCCTGCAATGCATCCGGCAAAAAACCGCCCACGTAAGCTAAGAGTGAGGATTTTCCCTGCCCGCTAGGGCCGGTGACAGCCACAACCTGCCCCGGCGCTACCGTTACACTCAGGTCGCGGATAAGGTCGCGCTCCGGTAAAGCGATGGATATACGATTCAATTCAAGCATGTGGGTATTTTAGCCTTAGTCGTAGGGGCGTCCAGATACGCGGTAACAAAGCCGCAAGTAAAAATGCCAAAAGAGGTAATAACGCTTGTGTCATAGCAACCAAGCCAACCCGCTTGCGATCCCCGGCTACGGCCTGTGCGACGGCTTCCGTGGTCAAGGTGGATAATCGTCCTTCACCCCCAATTAATGTGGGCAGATATTGGGCCACACTGACAGCAAAGCCGATAGCGGTCGCAGTAAACAACGCAGGTTTTAACATGGCCAGTTTTATCCCTAGGTAATTACGTAGGGGGTGAGGGCGCAAACGGATAGCTTCATCAAGGTAGTTTTGGTTAAACGCTAAATAAGGCCCTTTCAAGGTCAGCAACACATAAGGCAGCACATAGAGCCAGTGTAAATAGGCGGTCGTCCAAAAAGGGTGATGCAGCTCTATTACTATCAAGCTAATGTGAATGCCAAATAGGAAACCAATCTGCGGCAAAACTAAAGGTAAATAGAATAATATCATTATTAAACTGGTGTAGCGTGTCAGTATCCGGCTCACTTCCAGCAGGAGTAGACTAGCGAGTAGCGCAAGCATCACTGAGGTGACGCCCAGCATAAAAGTATTGGCGGTTAGTTCTAATAGTGGTTGCTGGATGCGCCAGAAGGTATCGAAAGACCAGCTCTGTGGCCAAAGATCGGGAAAGCGCCAGCGCTGGGCAAAGCCCCATATGGGCAACACCAGCAAGGCAAGAAATGCTAAAGCTAACAGCAAAAGTGATAGAAGATAAGCAAAGCGCAACCCCCATTCCAATAGTGGCTGCTGTCTTGAGCCCGTTAAGGTGAGATTCTTCAAATAAGACAACAGGCTTCTCGCGCATAACTCCCACCCGATACTGACCGCAGCAACCAAGGCAAGAAGTAGCAGGGCCCCTGCGCTTGCGATAGGAATACGATCTATAGCTGGGTCCTGAAACCAGTGCAACAAGAGTACGGCAAAGGTTGGCGGTGTATCGGGCCCTAAAATTTGCGCCACATCGACGACAGTCAAGTTAAAGGACAGCACAATAAAAATGGGTAGGCGCAGTTCTCGATAAAACAACGTCGGTAGTAATTTGCCCCAAGTGATCAAGGGCGGGTAACCCAGTTGTTGAGAGGTAGTGAGCAGCTGGCGAATTTTGTCCTGGCGGGCAATGGCCATCATTACAAACACCAAATAGGGCATTTCTTTGAGTACAAGGGCTAAAATCAGGGACAGCGTATAAGGGTCTTGTATCGTAATTAGGTTTGGTGGACGCTGCCAATCTGTTAGCCAAGGGCTGACGAGGCGAAATAACCAACCGGAAGGGGCGAGAAGAAAGGCCAAGCCAATGGCGGCAGCACTATGGGGAATAGACAGTAAAGGGGCGGCTACGGCCCCTAGCCAATGACCAAACTGGGTTTGGCTTAACTTTGCTACCAGAGCATAAGCGCAAACCAATGCTAGCAACGTGGCGACAACACCCGAGACTAGGGTGCGTAGCAGTGCGTTAACGAGTTCAGGCTGTTGCCACAGCTCCAGCCAAACGTGTTGGGTGTCCACCCAGGTATTCGTCAGTGGCTGCCAGCCCAAGGCGGGCAGCAGAATGCTGATCATACCCACGGCAAAAGGGGTAAAAGCCAGTAGCAATACCCCAATAAACCCTGCCAATAACATCCTTTGCGTCATGACGTAATGTTAATTGGCGTAGCGTTCACGCCAACCTTGCTCTAGGGCTTCCATCCAAGAAACATGGGGTTCCGGTAAGGTGGTTCCTAGCTCTCCTAAGGATAAGGTAGCAATCCCCTTGGGGATGTTGTCGAAGCGTGCCTGATCTTTTGGTTCAAGTTTATGGTAATCCAGCACACTTAAATCCCCCCATACGGTCGGCTCTTGCTTGTAGGCTTGTGCTTCAGGAGAAAGGAGGAAGTTGGCAACCACTTGGGCGCCTTCTTTGGCGCTGCTGTTAAAGGGAATGGCGACAAAGTGAGTGTTTCCAATCGTGCCGCCATCCAAGACATAGGTGCGTACCGTGTCCGGCAAGTTGCCTTGGGCGATTTGTACCGAAGCGGCTGAGACATCAAAACTTAGGGCAATATCAATTTCCTGATCATCCAGCAGGCGCATCATCTCCTCAGAGCTGCCGGGGAAAGTGGTGCCGGAGCGCCAAGCAACAGGGTGAAGTTCATCCAAAAAAGCCCACAACGGCGCAGTGATTTGATCAAAGTCCTGACTGGCAACCGGTTGCTGTAATTTGCTCGGGTCGTCGGTGAGTTCACTTAGCGCTTGCTTAAGAAACGTCGAGCCGAGAAATTGTGGCGGTCTTGGGTAAGTCACGCGCCCCGGGTGCTGTTTGGCGTAGTCCAACAGGGCGTGCATGGATTTCGGTGGTTCGTACAAGGTGGCAGTGTCATACATAAACACCACCTGCGCCATGCCCCAGGGTGACTCCATGCCCTCCACCGGAGTGCCAAAATCTTGGGTAAGGCTCTGGCGAGCGCTGGCAGTCACGTAGGTTTGATAGTTGGGTAAGGTCTCGGCAAATGGGCCAAATAACAGACCGCCTTCCTTCATGGCACGGAAGTTCTCGCCATTTATCCAGATCAAATCAACCGAGCCATTGTCGTTTTGTCCGGCAACTTTTTCCGCTAGTACCCGACTCACCGCATGGGCGGTATCAGTTAGCTTCACGTGTTCGAGTTGAACCTGGTATTCGTCCTCCACCCGGTCAGCAACCCATTGAATATAATCGTTAATATTGTCAGCGCCGCCCCAGGCATTCCAATATACGGTTTGGCCTTTGGCTTTCATTAGGGTATCAGACCAAGAGGGGTGGTTTGCATTCTCCGCCATGGCGTAGGTTGACATGGCTGCTACCAGAGCGATCGCCAGTTTTTTCATGCTTAGAAACTCCTTATCAGATTTCATTTAAACCCAGTGTATCTTGGTTAGACGCGAGACTTTGGGTTTTATTACAACGACTTTGGGAATTTTGGCAAAAGTTAGCTTTTCCCGTAACATGGGCGCCGTTCCCCATTTCGGCAGCACGACCATCACTCGGTTCCACTGTTATCACTAGGTTGCACTACTACGAGACACTATGCCGGTTCAGACCAACATTCATCACCCTAGCCAGACATCAACTGCGGCAAAATTGACCGCCCAGCAGCTCGCCGTGGTAAATCATTCTCTGGCTCATCACGCCAAAGTCACCGCGGTCGCCGGTGCCGGAAAAACTACCACCCTAATCGAGCGCGTGATTTATCTGCTAGAACAAGGTGTTGCTGCCCATCGTATCGCAGTGCTGATGTTTAACAAAAGCGCTCAGGAAGAATTTTCCCAGCGACTGCAACAAGCGTTAGCCAATAAAGGGTTGGTCAGCCCGCCCGTTATGACCTTTCATGGCTTTGGCATGCGCCTATGCCAGCGTTTGCAGCAACGGGGTTTATTGCCCAAGTTCGAACTAAAAACCGACGAGTTTAGTTTGGTGCGGTTGCTGCGGGATGCGCGGCAAATCCTGTTACGGGACGGTGGTGAGATGCCAGTAGGGGAAGAACGGGAGTGGTTGGAAGACTTTCTGCTTTATGTGGATCAAGTCAAAGCGGCAGTATTGCCCCCGGAAGAGGTGTTTGAAGACGCCGGCTGGGCCAAAGACAAGCGTTTCTTTATCGGTTTGTATCAAGCCTGTGAGCAGCGCCGCCAACAGCTTGGCTGGGCCTATTTTGCGGATTTACTGAAAGCGCCCCAACTACTGCTTGCCCAAGGTGACGCCGGCGAACAGGACTATATTCGTACCATTGCGCCAGAATTTGATCACCTACTGATCGATGAGTTTCAAGACATCAACCCTTGTCAATATGAGCTCTTGAAAGCCCTATATGGGCAATGCAGCTACTGGATGATTGTTGGAGATGTACAACAGTGCATCTACGAGTGGCGCGGGGCGGCTCCAGAAATTATGGATCAGCAGTTCGTGGCGGACTTTGCTCATCCAGCGAGTTACTCGTTGCCCCACAGTTTTCGCTTTGGGCACCAGATCGGCATGATGGCCACTAGCTTGCTACACGAACAAGCACCCAGACAACAAGTGTTGGGTTTTGGGCAAACTACGGAAATTGGCTTTGCCCAGTCCGATCGCCCCGGTAAAGCCTTGCTAATGGAGCTAAAGCGCTGGCTCGACCAAGGGGGCAAAGTAAGCGACTGTGCAGTTTTAGCTCGTCTTTACAGTGATATGGTGCCGGTGCAGTTGGCGCTGATGCATCGTCGGGTGCCGTATCAGCTACACGGGGATTCCCCTTTGCTGGAAAACCGGCAGATTCGATTGTTGATGGCTTATCTAGCAGTAATGGCCGGGGGCTTACAACATCCTGAATGCTTTTATCAAAGGGAAGATATTGATTACCTCATTACCGTACCCAACGCTATTGGCGACCAGCACGCCCGTCAGGCACTGATTAAGAAAGCCCGGGTTGCGCCCCATCTTCTGCCGGAATTATTAGAACAAGCGGCAGGGGAGCTAGATGGCTGGAAAGCAAAAAAACTGCTGGAACGGGCGGACTGGCTAAGGACGCTAGCTATCTACGATAAGTCGCCGGGACAAGGGTTGGTGTCCACCATCGAAAAGCTCGGTATTTACCGTTACTTCGAGCATACCGCCAACAAAGACATCCAAATACAAGAGCGTATCGCTACCTGCGATGCCTTCATTGCCTATGTGCAGGGTGTTGGGGAAACTGCCGGGGAAGTGTTGGAGCAATTGAAAAACCTGCAACAACAGCAAGACCCAGAACACGGCATCCATTTGATGACCATTCACAAAGCTAAAGGCTTGGAGTTTGACTGCGTGATGCTGGCTGGGTTGCAGGAAGGGCGCTTTCCATACTACGAAAAGGACTTGAGTGCCATTGACCGACAGGCTCAGGCGCAATTAGCGGCTGAGCGACGTTTATTCTATGTGGCGATTACCCGAGCCAAACAGCGCCTTGCTTTTTTAACAGCAGCGGGGAAGCGAGAGCAAAGCCAACTGGAACAAGGACAGCTACCGGTGACCGCTGCGGACAACAAATGTTTATCGCGGTTTGTCTTTGAATCCCAGCCCAAAGTCGTTGAAAAAATACTGGCAGTTCAAAGCGATACAGGAGCGGTAACGGTAAAAAGCAGTCGAGTCGCGCCACTGGCAAACTACCTCAGTGCCAGTGGTTTAGAAATCGACGTGGCATTCCAAGCCAATGATCCCGGTAAAAGCGGACTGTTGAAACCCGGTGATCGAGTCCGCCATGATCAATACGGCCAAGGTATTGTGGTGCGCCAAGAGCAGTCTGGTAAGCGGATGATCTTTGTGGATTTTGAAAGTGAGGGGTTAAAACGCTTTAACCCCAAACACACGAAATTAGTACCTCTAAGCCGCAGAGGGTCGGCTTAGAGGTACTAAAAAAGGTGGGATTGGCCTATTGCTGAGAAAGTTCGAAATAGCGAACTTTCTGGGTCAGCTCGGTGGCAAGTTCTGAAAGTTGGTCGGCGCGGGCATTTAACGCATGCATGGCGCTGGTGGTTTCGTTGGTGATAGTGCTGATATTGTCGATGTTGCGGCGCACCTCCGTGGTCACACTAGCTTGCTCTTCCGCTGTGGTTGAAATTCTATCGTTCATATCCCGGATTTGCGTAACCGAGCCGTTGATATGCGCCAAAGATTCCCCTTCGTTGCGAACTTGCTCCACCGCACGTACCGAGCGTTCATGGCTTTGGGTCATGGCGCGCACGGCTTCCGTTGTGCCGGATTGCAAGGCTTGAATCATCTGCTCGATTTGCTGAGTGGCATCTTGGGTATTCTGCGCCAAGTGGCGAACTTCATCGGCCACCACGGCAAAACCGCGGCCTTGTTCACCGGCCCGCGCTGCTTCGATAGCGGCATTTAGCGCCAAGAGATTGGTTTGCTCGGCAATACCTAGAATCACATTCAGGATGTTGTTTATTTCATCCGTATTTTGCTTCAAGTTTTGGATGGTATTGGCGGAACGGCTAAGCTCATCCGCTAAGCCTTCGATAGTGGCAATGGTCGAGTGAACGATCTTAGTGCCTTCGTTAGCCGCCGCTTCCGCAGAGTGGGCCGCTTCACTGGCTTCTGTCGTCGCCTGAGAAACATGAACGGCAGTCGTTTGAATTTCCTGAATCGCTTGGGAAATCTGTGCGGTTTCCTGCTGTTGGCGGTCTACCATAGCGGAAGAGTCCGTGGTAATACGATTTAAATCCGTTGCCGCGCTAGAGAGAGCGGTACTGGACTTCATTACGTCGTCAATAATAGTCGCCAGCTGATCAATCAGCGTGTCGAAAGCGGCTTCCAAGGCGCCGATTTCATCCCTACGCACTGTCTTGTGAGAGGAGCGGGTCAATTTACCGGACGCAATCGCTTCAGCTCGCTTCACCGCCTTTTTCAGTGGGGCAACGATGCTGCGAATAACCAGAATGCTATAGGTCAGTCCGGCAATAATGACCACTAAGGTAATGACCGCACTGGTAGCAAGGGTATTATCCAGCTTAGTGGTTTGAGCGGCGGATACATCGGCGGAGTATTCATCAATAGTGCTCATGATGCTTTCCATGGTGCCATTGATATTAACCAGTAGTTCGTCGGCGTTGCGTCGCGCTTTATTTGCCTGCATGGTTTTCAGCTTTAGCCACCAGTCATAGGTCTCGGTACTGGCGTTTAAAAACTCCACTTGCAACGCTTCGAGCTGATCAATCTGCTCGATCAGTGGCGCCATATAGGCATTGTCGGGCAGCAGCTGGAGAGTGGTTTTCACCTCTACTAAGCTGTCGGCTAATTCTTGGGAGTATTGCTTGAACTTATCTGCGGATTCTTGGATCTGTTCCACACCGTAGCCGCCCATGGACTTGGCAATAGATACCTGGAAGAAGCCACGCTCAAACTCCACGGTCTGTTTGAGTAGCAACTGGCGGCTGCGCTCTAGGTTTTTTACCAAGGTTAGGCTGTTAGCAGACAGGGCTTCCAACTCGCTGGACACGGCTTTACTGGTCATGGCGGAGTTGGCGCTGAGCGCAGCCACCACGATAGCAAACAATATCACGAGGGATAGAATCTTTGCTTTAACCGAAAAATTATTCATGTGTTCACCAATTTTTGTAACTGATTTACTTAAAAGTGAATGAGTATTCTAGTCTTGCGGTATTCTTGTATGCGATTCGTATGCCATTCAGTCATAAACTAAAATTTTTGTCCAATTTTTAATAAATTCAAAGACTTAGGTGTATTTTTGATGGTGTATTGTGTAGCTTTTTAGCGCTATTTGTAGCTTTTTGTATAAGATAGTTAAAGGGTTGTGGTGTTACTTGTTGTTACGTAAGAGATATGAAATGTGCACTAGGATTACGTAATGTTATGCACTCGTTCAGTTATTCAAACGAGCGCACAACATTAGGGCATTAATAGGGGAGGGGGTAGAGGGGTTAGGCGTCGGTCATCGGTGCTGATTGGATGACCACTTTATTGTCTTCCACGCCGAAGAAGAAGCAGTCACGGCGATTGGTATGGCAAGCAGGACCTGTTTGATCCACCTGCAACAAAATGGCATCGCCGTCACAGTCGAATGCCATCGAAATAAAGCGCTGACGATTGCCAGAACTTTCCCCTTTGCGCCAATAGGTTTGGCGGGAGCGCGACCAGTAACAAACTTGCCCGGTCTCTAAGGTTTCGCGAATAGACACCTCGTTCATATACGCCAGCATAAGCACTTCTTTTGTGTCGTACTGCTGGGCGATAGCGGCGATCAGACCGTCTTTATCGGTTTTTAAATTGGCTAGCACCTCGTCAAGGGATAAGGTTTCACCTTTGGCGAGATGTTCAAATGCTTTTAATGTCATCTTGTTTCCTAATGGGCGACTAAACCTGAGCGCTACAAATGGCGCCTTTACCAATGCCTTCAAAGGCATGAACTTCAATCACATCACCTTGGTTTTCATGGGCGAGCTTGTTGGCAATATAAGTAGCGAGATTTTCTACAGTGGTATCGCAGGGCAACATATACACTTGGCGGCTAGGGATTTTCAGCTCATAAAAGCCTTGGGAACCATCATAAGCAAAGTGATGGTATCGCTGGGAACTCTCCTCGATGATGCCAAGTAGGTCCTCATCTGTGCCAAGGTAAATATCATGCCAGCGTTGGGCCCAATCTTGCTCCAGTGCTTCATCCCGTGTTCCATTACGGTAAACTTCAATTACCGAGCGATGCCCGTGAACAATGCGCTGACAATTACCATCGTGCTTTTTCAAGCCGTGGCTGTATTGATATTGGGCGGCGTTGGTTTGCTCTGGGGTGAAGCGCACTGCCACAGCCTCTAATTCAGCGGGTAATAAATTAAGAATTTGCTGCTCGACCCAATGGGCTGCTGCCGCGGCGCTGATTTGAGTTAAGGGGAGGGCACAAAATGCCTGAGTCGGGGCGTTACACTCCAGGCGATGGGCAGGATTGCCATCGTCAAACACAAACTGCGTCCGGGCTGACTCTAGTTGCACAATAGACACATGGGGGTGTTCGGCAGGTATCACCAACGTGTGATCAATGTGGTCATCCAGCCACTTTTTAATCTGCTTCTTAACGATACTAAAGTCACACACCATACCCTCGGCGTTAAGTTTGCCAGTAAGGATAACATCCGTCTGCCAACTTTCACCTAATACGCCGCGCTCCGGGCAAAAATACGATAAGTCCACATGGGTGAGATTTTTTACAAACAGTTTCAACTGCGCGCTCCCATAAAATACATCGCCGACTCTGTGCTACAGAGACAGCGGCAAAAACCGATAAAGTTAGTCAAGTATAGCCGAGAGCGCTAAAAGCTTCAGCAACGGTAGCGGCGAACCAGCGAATTTCGTTAAAGTATTCACACTAATAGAAAAAAGATAATAAACCCCATAGCTTAGGTTGCACATCGAAACAGAGTGCGTATAATGCCCCACCAAGGTCAACGAGACCTCCTCTATGGTGTCTCTGCTGGTCCCCCCGCAACGATAAACCGTGAATCTGGTCAGGTCCGGAAGGAAGCAGCCACAGCGGTAGACTCGGGTGCCGGGGTGAGGCTGGCAGAGATGCCACCTAAATTCCCCCCTGTAAATTCCTCCATAAAGTGACAAAAAACCACCATAAGATGACAAACTTTGCAGCATAAGCTGACATAGTCTACGTTTAAGTTGTTATTTAGTTACAACTTACAGGTGTGGTGTATGTACACTCGCAATCTCCGCAAACCTAGCCCAAGTAAAAATATCTACAAGTTCGCGAGCAGAAAGAGCCATTCGACCATCATGTGTGAAAGTGGTCTTGAGTTTGACGCTTGTTTTCATCTCGAGTTTTCACCCACCATAGCGGCTTTTGAATCTCAACCCCACGGCATAGAGTATCTTGTAGATGGCAAAGTCCGACGCTACACACCCGACTTTAAAGTTGTGAAAAATACTGGTGAGATTGAATACATTGAAATTAAACCAGAACGTATTCATACAACAGAAAAATTTCGAAACGAATTTGAGAAAAAAAGAGCGGCTTATAGTGAGCTGGGTTACAAGCTGATCTTGGTCTCTGAAAAGCAAATTCGTAATCAGCACCTTTTATCAAACCTTAAAACACTTCATCGTTTCTCGAACACCACCTTATCAGATGTTCATAAAAAAGTACTTGAGCTCGTAAAAAAGGTAAAAAGTCTTTCAATTCGCCAGATGGCAGCCAAAATGAATTTAGTAATTGGGGAGTGTATTGCCGCCTGTGCGGTTCTAATTGGTATCGGAGCTATCACAGCAGATTTAGTAACAGAGCCACTATGTGAGCATTCCCTAATTAATGAGAATTGATTATGTTTGAGGATGAGTTTGAGGGCAATTTAGATGAAGAATGTGTACAAGAGTTTCACTCTGAACCCAATAAGGATTTACTACTCAACTGTAAGCGTCACTAAATCAGCCTCTAGTTTTCGCGCTTAACCCCGCCCAAACTGTGTTTCGTCTATTCATCCACGGAGCACACAATATGAATGC
>NZ_VFRR01000058.1 GCF_006385675.1 Maribrevibacterium harenarium
ATAGCGGGATGAGATTGATACAATCCTTATTGCCGAGAAGGCTAGAAAATGAAATGGCGCTTTAGTCTAAAATCGCCATTATTCAGGGACGACGAATTAGATAAAAGAAATCCAGATCTATTGACACACATATATTTTGGTTAACAATGCCGCTGACTTTGTAAACTAACTAGTTACTCGGCTTCTGCTCGGCGCTCTATAAACTTCCGACTCTCCATCGTCTTTTAGATCTATTTCGTATCGACGCCTGTCTAGGACTTCCAAAAATCCCATAATCTGCGAGCTGTCTAAGTTAATCTTCCCATCAACTATATTTGTGACAACATTGGTTTTTTCGCAGTAACGTTCTAGTTTATCTTGACTGATGTTTATTGCTTCTGATTGGGATTTAATGGAAGCAATATATCTTGCAGCTCTCGGGTGGTTTTGCGCATACTGAGATATACTATCAAAGTTAACGAAATCAATTTCACTCGCAATACTCGCAATGTTGGCTGGAACTGCATCCATAATTGCCTTCTGAAGTTGAGCTGTAAACTCTAGGCCACTAGGGCGGAGAATGTGTATTAAATCATTATGAATAATAAAATCGAAGTCATTATCCAATTTAAAAACAGTTTCCTCTAACGACTTTAAAGTATTATCAACATACTGAACCAGCCTATGCCTTTTCTTTATTAAAGTTTTAAACTGAGTTGAACGACGTACAGCTGTTATTCTCTGTTGGTTGTTATCAGTGAGCTTTACAAAGTACGCGAAACATTGATTGATATTGTCAAAAGCACTGCAATCTTCTGGTACATTTTCGGACTCATGAAGATTTTTAAGCTCTTGTACCAATGGGTCATTGATTGAAAAGGTAAGATATTCAATAGACGCATATTTTTCTGATGGCTGATACGTAGCCATACTGCTCGCCTTATCCTGCATCTGTGTCTTTGTAAAACTAACCATTTCAACTAATGACTTCTGTACGACTTCATCAACAGGAACAAACACAAAACCTCGATTGGGACTATCCAGACCAAGACCAAACTCAGTTATATTTACATTTTCAAAATCAAAGTTAATAGGCATTATTCATCCTCTAAAAATACCGTTTGGCTAAGCCTGTAAGCTGAAATTTTCTCTCCTTTGACAATATGAGAGCGCTTTGTGATTAATACGACAGGAATTCTGCCACTAATAGAGTTATTTTCTGCATCAGGTTTCAACGTATATACCCTGAACCCCTTCATGGCCCAAAAAATGTTCATATAATGCATATTCAGATGCCAAAACAGAAATACAATGAACGTTATTGCCGCCACATGACCCGCTAAGTCTCTAATACTATCGATATTGACACTATAGAAAGGAAGTAACATAGCAAAAAGGTAAACAAGTAGATGATCTCTGTGATCCTCACAATCGCCAGCGGTCAATTCTCGCCGATCTTTTCTTTTTTTTACTAATCTTACGCGGAACCACAAGAATAAATTTGGCACCGTAATAAAAAAAAGGCAGAAAGAAAGAAAATATACTTCCGAAATACCTTTTATTCCCCACCCCTTAATTGCCCAAAGAATGAATAGTGGGGACATACTGCTCAAGACCATTAGTAGCCTAGCTAGCGACAAACCTTCATTATTTCCTGTCATAAAACCACCCTTAAACCTAAATGAATGCTACTCACCAAAAGAATAGATTCTGTAAAATCTATATCATCGAGCAAGCGAGCGGCACTTAAATAGATCGTCATTTTTTATATCTGCCCACCCACACCTTTGAATTTTTCAACAAAAGCGGCAATTTTCTGAAAAACCGTTTGCTTCTGGGTTCGGTACTGTGGGTTCAATGGGCTAAGTTTGGGCAGCGCCTCATTAAGTGCAGTGCCATTTTCAGAGGCGTACTCACGTTTAAGTGATGACGCAATATAGCGTTTGGCAGCATCGATATTGAGCTTTTCAGAGGCAATAATGGCATCGGCTTCGCGCTTCTGCTCCGCCTGGGCGAATTTGAAGAATGCGTCGATAATGCTGGCTTTGTCATTGATCTCATCTAGGTTTGTCTGGTTAATAAAATCAACCACCAAGCTCTCTTTCGCTCTATTGCCAAGGCTACCGCGGATCATACGGCGGACTTCTTCAATCAAGCCTTCTTTGCTCTTGTTCTTCTTATTGTGATCAAAAATCAGTTCAAGAATGTAATCGAGGTTGATTTCTTGCGATTTAAGCAAATCAATTTCAAAGACCACATCGTCCCAGTCTACCGTTGACTTATCTTTGTCCTGACCTTCTTTATCGCGTCGCAACCAGTCACGGGTATCGTTGTAAGTAGAGCGATAATCTTGGATAGCACGTTCGCTCGGCATATCGATAGCTTGCATTGTCTCGATGTCAGCATCGTCCAGATAGTACTTTGCCTTGAACTCTTCAACAGCTTGTTCATCACTGGTATCTAGGCTTTGCAGCGCTTTTAATCCAGCAAACTCATCGTAGTTTTGTAGAATATTTTCTGCTTTTAGGTATTCACCAAACAGCTTGGCAAACTCTTTTTTATCTTGTTCTTTTTCAATATTTTCTGGGTTTGGAAAGCGTTCTTGCAGCTCTTTTACGATATCAACAAAACCTCGACGCGCTTGGCCAGTAGCAATATCGTTAAAGCCTTCCATGTATTCTTTGTAGCTCTTCTCCAACACCACGTTTTTGGTGTTTTTGTCACCAAACAAGGTAATGGCGTCAATGGTTGCCTGTTCCAAGTCCCGGAAGGTAACAATATTGCCAAAGGTCTTCGTTGCATCATAAATGCGATTGGTGCGAGAAAACGCCTGCATCAAGCCGTGATAGCGCAAATTCTTATCAACAAACAAGGTGTTAAGCGTAGGCGCATCAAAGCCCGTTAAAAACATACCGACCACTATGAGTAGATCAATTTCTTGATTCTTAACTCGCTGGGCAAGGTCACGGTAATAATTCTGAAAACCATTACTGTCCACGCCATAGTTAGATTTAAACATGGCGTTGTAATCGTTAATCGCGGCGCTCAAAAACTCTTTTGCGCTGCTGTTCATGGCACTGACTTCAAAACTCTCATCTAAAATATCACCAATGGCGTCCTGCTCTTCATTGGCAGCAAATGAGAAGATAGTCGCAATACGCAGAGGTTTACTTGTAGGTCCATTTTCGGCCTCGGCCTGCAATGTTTTAAAGGTTTCATAGTACGCTTTCGCTGCATCAACACTACTGACCGCAAACATGGCGTTAAACCCTTTGGCACCAGAATAGGCTCGATGCGTTTTCTGGTTAAAATGGTTCAGAATATACTGCGAGATTTCACGAATGCGCATTGGATGTAAGAAAGCTTTCTTGTTCTCCGCCGCACTGAGCTTCTTATCATCCTGCTCAGTCTCAATGCTCTTAAATTGAGGACGAACATCGTTATAGTCCACTTTGAACTTGAGTACTTTTTCATCACGAATGGCGTCAGTGATCACATAAGTGTGCAACTGCTGGCCAAACACGCTGCCCGTGGTTTCAGCACCCAAGGCGTTTTCAGGGAAAATTGGCGTACCAGTAAAGCCAAACTGGTAGTACTTTTTGAATTTCTTTTTCAGGTTTTTCTGCGCTTCACCGAACTGGCTTCGATGACACTCATCAAAAATAAAGACAACCTGCTTGTTGTAGATAGCTAAATCGCTTTCACTTTTGATTAAGTTGTTGAGCTTTTGGATTGTGGTAACAACAATCTTGTTATCGTCTTTATCCAGGTTGCTTTTTAGCCCTGCGGTACTGTCTGAACCGTTCACACTATCAGGTGAGAACCGCTGGTACTCTTTCATGGTCTGATAGTCGAGGTCTTTTCGGTCCACCACAAAAAAGACTTTATCGATACAGTCTAAATCGGTGGCCAAACGTGCCGCTTTAAAGCTAGTGAGTGTTTTTCCTGAACCCGTGGTGTGCCAAATGTACCCGCCGCTCTCGGTGTTGCTCCAATTCTTAGCGTTAAACGCGCTCTTTATCTTCCATAAAATGCGCTCAGTGGCCGCAATCTGGTAGGGGCGCATTACAAGTAAGGTATTGCTGACATCAAATACCGAGTAACGCAAGATCACTTCAAGTAAGGTCTCTTTCTGGAAAAAAGTGGCGGTAAAGTCTTTTAAATCCTTGATCAGCGTATTGTCTGACTTCGCCCAGTTCATCGTGAAGTCGAAGCTGTTTTTGTCGCGCTTAGTGGTATTGGCAAAATAGCGCGTGTCGGTGCCATTCGAGATCACAAACAACTGCAAGAACTTGTACAACGAGTTCTCTGCATTAAAACTTTCTTTGCTGTAGCGATGTATTTGGTTAAACGCCTCACGGATCGCCACACCACGCTTTTTCAGTTCAATTTGCACCAAAGGCAAACCATTGACCAAAATCGTCACATCGTACCGATTGGCATGGCTTCCCGTTTGCTCAAACTGCTTGATCACCTGCACTTTGTTACGCGCAATGGTTTTCTTGTCGAACAGGTAGATGTTTTCTATATGGCCATCATCAAAGACAAAATCGAAGATATAGTCACTGTGCACCTTGCGGGTTTTGTCGAGAATATTGTCGCTGGGTGTGTTCAGATACTGCTCGCAAAAGCGAGTCCACTCGGCATCAGTTAACTCGACCTTATTAAGGGCTTGTAGCTGCTTGCGTACATTCGCCAGCATGGCGTCTGGCGTCGTTAGCGCAGGTAAATACTCATAGCCTTGGTTGCTTAGGTCCTGAATCAGTTCACGCTCTAAATCACTTTCGCTCTGGTAGCCCTCAGCAATTTGGTCTTGTCGTGTATATTTATCTAAAACAATAAAGTTATTCGATTCTGCAATACTTTTATAGTTGGTCATTGTAATTCCTGCTTCTTGAATCCATAAGTGTTTATTAAGTAACCAACCAAGGTTTCTAATTTATCCTTGTCTTTATCTTCTAGATCCGAGATCTCGTCGCCAGCATGAGCAGAGTGGCTGGATAAATTAAGGATTCTATTGGCGAATGGATCTGGCTTTCCGTCTTGAGATTTTTGAAGAAGTGCAGGCCAATAGTTATAACCTAGGAAAGTGGCCATTTTCTCAAGAACATTTCTCAGAAGACTAAAATGATACTTTCTGATTTGTCTGTCATTAATGGCTTTCTGAAGCTCATTTAGAAGGAATAAGTGATAAGAAAACGGCGAGTCTGTCGGTTGTTCAGGTAGTTCAAAATCACCATCAGCCAGCTTTTCTAATCGGTATTTTTGAAATTCCTTATTTGGCTTATAGATTGGTTTGAAAGTACCATCGGCCTGCTTTTGATAAGCCTTATTATTGAGCTCATTGCAGAGCACATTATAAAAAAGGGGACTATGCGTTGTTATGATAAATTTTAAGTCTGACGTACTAGACTTGATCAAACCTGCTAAATCAACCGCTAATTCAATTAAATGACTATCATCCAATGAACTCACTGGATCATCAATAAATACGTATTCTAAAGCATCAAACTTATCAGTAATTCTATTAGTAACATCTGGCTCATTAAGGGTGGAAACAACTTGTTGTAAAAGAGTGTACATAACACTCCATACAAAGTTACTTTCCTCACCTTTTGAAATTTTTATTACTTCGTATTTACCCTGAACGACATTTTCGACACCATCAGTCGCGGCAGTACCTGGCTCATAGTTGACAGGTTCATTTGCGGCGACTTGAAAAGTGACCTCAGAAAACGCAGGTATCGTTACTTCCTTTTCATCAATTTTAGCTTTGTATTTTTCATTGAATATTGGAGTAGCTTTGCTACCCGTATAACGTTGAAAGTTTGTAGCGATGTTGCCGTCTTCGCCCAACTCTTTTAACAAGTCTATCAACCAACCCGTAAAAGTATTTGGTTGTATTTTTAACTTTGGCCTTGAATCTACTTTTAAATCGTTATCCCAATAAAACAGGTCTTCCGTAAAGGCGTTGTAGTACAGAAACTTATCACGAGTTTTCTCACCATCTTCTTCACTATCATTGTTTTGTGTAGAAGGAACAATTTCCTCCTTAAAAGCTCGTGATAAACGCGTTTTACCTGTGCCATTAAAGGCATAGATCAACTGTACCTTTTTATTCTTGCTGATTAAGTCGTTAGCTATGTCCTTTAGTTCCTTACCCATATTAAGCAACTGCCTCTTCAGATTTCGGGAAGCTCAACAACAGATCACGATAATACTCGTATTGCTTTTGGCGTAACTCAATTTCGCGGGGGAGACCTTCTTGCAGCGAAGTTGTTAAGGTATCGAATTTATCCAATATCGCTACAATTCGCGCCTGCTCGGCCAATGATTTCGCAGGATCATTTGCATAAGGAACAGGTAACTTAAAGTTCTTAATGATTGTCGAATTTAGATCTCCTCTTGCACCTTGTCCTAGAGCTTTTATGTTTTCATAATTGAAACTAACCCAATGAAAGACGTATCTGTATAGAGCTTTTTTATCGTCGATTTCCAAACATCCACAGTGCTGATTAGTTGTTAGAGGAATCTTATTTACTCCAGATCTACCAGCAGTTGCTCCAGAAATAGCAATTATCACGCAATTTTCAGGTATCCATTTGGCTGATGAGTTTTGCAAAGCAGCTGGAGTTACTTTTACATCTGTGTCGAAAATATCAGCAAACTTTACTTCCTGAGTTCTAAGCCATGGTATATCACCGTATTCGTAAAATTCTGGATTGCCGGCCTTAGGTGTTCCACCTGAATACCATTTTTTAGTAACATCACCCAACGTCTTCCACTCAACTTCACCCTCTCCTGCCTGATCGGCAGACAGGTCAAAACTTAGCAACTGGTCGCGGTAGTAGTTGTATTGTTTTTTCCGTAGGTTAAGCTCGGCGGTCAGCTCGGCGGTCAGCTCGGCGGTCATGGCGGTAAATGCATCCAGAATGCGTACAATTTCAGCTTGTATTGCCAGCGATTTTTCTGGGTTATCTGGGCATGGAATGGGGACTGCAATTTTTTCAACCTGATGACTCATTAGCTTCGGATTACCCATACCTGAGTAAACGTACTTTTTAGCTTCAGTTGTCAACCAATAATACAAGTACTTATAGTTTAAAAGGTTTTCATCTATGATCTTCATGAGACCACAAACATTTGTAATTGAAAATTTCCCTTTACGATAAAATATAGTGCCCGCATTAGCGCCATCGGTGGTCCAACTAATATATTCACCATCAAAATCGTAAGTGTCGATTGAGCCAATCATTCCATCATTTGCTGTTTGAGAGCTATAAACAGGGAATATTCCTGTATTTTCAGACAGGAACCCTTTTGACATAACTCTCCCTCGGCGTAATGTTACTAAATCACCTAAAGCTTGCCATTCAGTACCCACGCCTTCTAATAGCTTCTCTAAATAGTTCAAGTGACTCATGCTTCAACCTCCTCACCTTCAATTTCCGCTACAATGGCGTCAATATCACTGCGAAGCGCATCAATTTTAGCAACGGTGGTTTTAAGTTCGGCATTAAGCTCTGTAATATTCACTAGCTCGCGGTTGTCTTTCGCTTCCACATAACTGCTTACCGAAAGGTTGTAGCTATTGCCTGCTATGACGTCCAAATCAACCGATTTAGCAAAGTGATCCACGTTCTCTTTGCTGGCAAACACTTTCATGATGTCTTCAATGTGCTGCTCAGTCAGCACGTTGTTGTTGGTTTCTTTTTTGAAATAAGCTTCGCCACTGGCATCAATAAACTGGGTGGTGGTGTCAGTTTTGTGTTTCGACAACACCAAAATATTCACCGCAATGGTGGTGCCAAAGAACAGGTTTGGTGCCAGTGAAATCACGGTTTCAACGTAGTTGTTATCAACCAGATATTGACGAATTTTTTGCTCAGCACCACCACGGTAAAAAATACCGGGGAAGCAAACAATGGCTGCACGACCTTTGCTTGATAGGTAACTCAGTGCATGCAGCACAAAGGCAAAGTCGGCTTTTGATTTGGGTGCCAATACGCCAGCGGGCGCAAAGCGGTCATCGTTGATTAGGGTTGGGTCGTCGCTACCAATCCATTTCACCGAATAAGGGGGGTTAGAGACAATGGCATCAAACGGTTTGTCATCTAAAAAGTGTGGTTCGGTTAAGGTATCACCCAACTGTATATTAAACTTGTCGTAGTTAATGTTGTGCAAAAACATATTCATACGCGCCAAGTTGTAGGTAGTGTGGTTGAGCTCTTGACCAAAAAAACCATCTTCAATGATATGCGCATCAAAGTGCTTTTTAGCTTGTAACAGCAACGAGCCCGAACCCGCCGCAGGGTCATAGATTTTATTCACACTGGTTTGGCCGTGCATGGCCAGCTGCGCGATCAATTTTGAAACGTGCTGGGGGGTGAAAAATTCGCCACCGGATTTACCCGCATTGGCGGCATAGTTTGAAATCAGGAACTCATAGGCATCACCAAATAAATCAATTTGGTTGTCTTCAAAATTACCGAAGGTTAAACCTGCCACGCCTTTTAACACGGCTGACAGGCGTTTGTTTTTTGCCTCTACCGTATTACCCAGACGATTACTGGTGGTATCAAAATCCGCAAACAAGCCCTTGATGTCTTTTTCTGAATCATAGCCATTGGCTGAGTTTTCTATTGCAGCAAAAATTGCTGCCAAATCCGTATTTAAATTTTCGTTTTTGTGTGCATTAGCCGCTACATTGCTAAACAACTGGCTAGGGTAAAGAAAATAGCCTTTGGTTTTAATGGCATCTTCTTTAGCAAACTTGATGTTTTCATCATCGTCAGACATGGCAGCATAATTAACGCTCTCATCGCCGCCTGTGATGTAGTTGACAAAGTTTTCACTGATAAAACGGTAGAACAGCGTACCCAGTACATATTGTTTAAAATCCCAACCATCCACTGAGCCTCTTACATCGTTGGCAATCGCCCATATTTGGCGTTGAAGTTCGGCACGTTGTTGTAAACTTGTCATTTGTTAATTCCTGCTTTTAATTCGTCATAATTCGTTTATGGGTTATGCAATATTCACTGTCGTCGAACATCATTCGTTAAACCCTGGAGCTAAATTCAAATTTCCGACCCCGTAGAGTGTCGGAGTATTCTTTAACCAAAGTTGGTATTCAGTGCCTTGAAGGCTGTGTGCTTTGGAACAATCCACATGCCATTGGCGAAGCAAATACCCAGCGGTTGCAGCCCTAATCTCAACCTTTAGAACGCCACCCGTCATGCCATAGTCCAGCTCTATCGCTTCGCTGTGCTCTATGCGTGGGTGCGGCACTAACTCTAGTTCTACAAAGCGATTCCATTGCCGGTCTTGGGTTTCGAGTTCCGTTTCAGACAAAGTGGAATCTTCAAGCACAGCCGCTGCTTTAATTCGGGTCAGTACAAAGTCACGGAACTCACCATGCTTGCGGTCAAAACCACGAACGTGCCAACGCAGGCCATTGTCCACCAGCGTATGCGGCACAATTTCACGCGTGGTTTCACCGCTCGATAACGACACATAGGTGATACGCAAGGCTTTGCCTTTGTGAATGGCCTCGGTGACTTTCGCTACTATCGATAAACTCGGCTTGTTAAGGTGATAAGGCGCTTCACAAGCCAGTGGTGGTTTTACCTTGCCAGTGAAGCCATCTCCGTACCCTTGGCTAATCGTCGCCAGCGTTCTCACAACGTCATAGTCGAACAAGGGCTCAAAAGCTTCACCGCGCTTATGCAACTTGAGCTTTTGGTCATACTCAATGTTGCCTGGTGCAAGCTCTCGGTACATGGTGAAGTCTTTCGTTGCTTGTGCGGCGGCAATGCTGAACCGATCTACTAAGTCTGCCCGTACCGCTTCTCCCTTAAACAACAAGGTGAAATCGATATGGGCAATGCGATCCCTGGTTGCTTGCGGCAACTGCGCTATCTGCGAAAACCTATCTGGCTTCGCCACTACCGTTTTTTTCAGACCATCATTTGTCATGCGTCTTGTTTATCCAATTCAACCAGATTCTTAAAACTCTGTTTATAAAGTTCGGTCAGACATCACGTAATCACATTGAACGGCATGGCATAAAGCTGCTATTCATCCGCAATGGCTAATCAATCTCTACCGGTTGAAGCTGAACAGATGGCCATAAAACACTGAATAGGCTTCAACCTAATTAATTTTATTAGGTATCATCCTATCACAAATTATTTTGTAGGGAAGACTAAGCGGCAACTTTTTGATCTGGATTACAATTGCCGCTGAGTCATGAGCGTGAAGACCTTGTTTTGTGCCAATGCTGATAGCCGCTATCAATGCGCTACCCGAACCAGTGGCACCACGATGTTACCGCGATGCGATACCCCTTTGTCCGACTCTGTAGAGATCAGGGCTCGTTGCTCACTCTCTCGAACACGCCTGGCAACTTCTGCCTGGGCTGGTAGCAATGGCAGCATCCCTTCAGCAATCGCGTCCGGTGCAGATTCTTGGCCACAGGACATCAAATGCTTCCATGGATCTTTTAGAAAGCGCTCGAACGTGATGCCAAATTCAATAATGCGGGCAGAGACGAAGATTTCGCCCCAGTATTCAATGTAGGTGTCTTGGTACATGGAAAGATTCCCCTTGTTGGTTATATACCCTTCCTACTTGCAGCCGCAGCGGTGTTACCTGCATTCGCTCACCCCAATCACATAGAAGATCTATGCTCATGGGGACTCACTCACTTGCCGCCTAGCTGCAACACCAAGTAGTTTGGGTATAACGTAAGTTCACTTTCCATTTTCCAGAGATTCTCAAATATGCAAGGCTTAACTTATAGAGAGCTACAAAGCTTTAAATCGATTGCGAGCATCTTTGTAGTCATAGTGGGCATGTTCTGAGCCACGATGGTACAAATCATCCAGGTAAGTTTGTTCCTGCGGTAACTCGTCTTCGCTGATTTCGCGCCACCAATGCTTGTTGGCACCTTTAACACCGTCATGCCAGCGGTAACCACGCTCTTTTAAATAGTCCTTTACGTCAAACGGCGCACCAAACGCACGAACTAACACAGTTCGCCTGTCCGCTTCAGACAACAAGTTTGCAACGGACTCGGGCAACAAATGGAACAACCAGGCCATCGCCAAACAATCGGTTGCAGCTCGGTGTCCTTCATAAAACCAACCTAAGCGAAGCAGCAGGTACTCAAGCTTTCGACTTTCAAAACCCAGTGCCTTCCAATCTATGCCACTGGCTGAACAGGCCCAAGATAGATGGCCTAATGCAGCAAACCGCTTTTCAAAGAAAGGACGATCAAACTGCGCATTGTGTGCAACCACCAGCGGATCATCGGATAACCAACTCGCTACCAGTGAATCATCAATGTGCTGGCCTTGCACCATATCATCGGTGATACCGGTTAACTCGGTAATCAGCTCGGGGATAGGCTTACCGGGATCTTCATACAAGCTGATCACATCAACAATCGACACAATCCGCTGAGCAGAGGGGCTGTAAAGCACCTTAACCATACCAAGCTCAATAATGGACTCGTCCTCGGCAGACAGTCCGGTTGTCTCTGTATCGAGCAGCACCATTGGCTGTTCATCACCAACCATAGGAGAAAGTTCAAGTGGCCAGGACTGCGGCTCACGCGTTAATGGAATACGCTCCAGCAATCTAAAATCTTCTGGTCTTTCTGGAATATCCGCGAGGCGCTCTAGCGGAAATGGCGCAGGGGCTCTTGTCATTGATGGTTCCTCTTCAATTCTATTGTTCGCTTTGGGTTATTTCACTGTGCCACAGGTTTCTCTAAATGCACCTTGGATACCTCAGCGTTTTTTTGATCTTTCTACTGGGTGACCCATGTATGAAGGCTTTGGCTAAGCCTTTCAGAAAGCCTTAGCTAAACCCTTTAGGTAACCCTTACCGATACCCTTTAGGTATGGCTTAGCCAACCCCTTTTCAAACGGTTGAAAAAGGCTTGAACTGAGTTCGACTGAGCATTTTAATGATGCTCCTGACTTCGCTTTAAGCCAGTAAATTCAATACGAAGCAGAATTTTACTAACTGTTTTTAAACCCTTTGCAAAGGGTTCAACAAGCCTTGTTTGACGGTTACTTGACCCATGCGTTAACCAGTAGCAGTAACAGGATCAGTAACAGAAACAAGAGCAGTAGGCAGAAGCAGTATTGTCCAAGCCTTGCAGGCTTTGACGAGGGCGAGCAATCCCCACATCAAGCTTTTCAACACAAAAAAGAAATCACCCACGACACAACGTCTTACTCGAACAACTACAGTTTTACCTACAATTTTACTTGTAGAAATCAGCATAGCATCAGATACTGTATAAACAAGGCTGTGTTGCATTTGAGTGTTGGTGGTCTATGCTGAAAACTGTAGTCCAGATGCACCGGAGCCTTCATGAGCACTCAACGCCTTCGCAGTATTCTCCCACATCTTGAAGAACTCACATACGCAGAGCTGAAGAAGCTCAAGCATGA
>NZ_VFRR01000059.1 GCF_006385675.1 Maribrevibacterium harenarium
GATTTAAAAGAGAAAAAGGAAGGATTTCGGGCATTCCGATCACGTTTTTCGCTATTCCGATCGCCGATTCCGGAGTGGGGCTAAAAGTGATCGGATAATCGCGGAACCGGTGATCGGATTAAACCGAAATGGGCGATCGGATAATCCCGAAATGGCTGGTCGGAATGCTCCGAAATATGCAATAAAGGCCTTGAGTCAGATACTGTATTAGGAAGTTCCAGCGCGCAGACAAAGTGGCTAGAACTTTTGGACGAGCAAATTATTATTTGTGAGCAACTGCTGGCAGAACAGGAAGCCATTTCAGGTGAAGAGGATCTGACGTTGCAATGTTGGGCTACCTACCTACGGATAGAGCGGGCTTTAATAGAGCAGGGCGCTTCCGATCAAGAGCTCGAACCTATGCTGGAGGATTTCCAGTTTGTGGTGGATCGGTTGAAATACGCTCAAGAGGTTGACTTGTTGCTTAAACAACTTGCAGTTAGTAATGATCTCTTAAAGCAGCTCAACAAAGTCGTGCAGCGTACCGGTGAAGCTGTGTTTGAGCAGATGAATATCACTTCAAATCTCAATATGCGCTTAGATAAGCTGCAAAGTAGATTGACGGCAGAGCATGAGCTTGATCTCCAATTATCATTATTCAGAGCGGAAATCGCTTCCATGTTGGAGTTAGGTGAGCGCCTACAACAGGATGTAGAGCAGACCAAAAATCGGTCTAATACTCAAGAATATCTAGATGCTCTAAGCTCGTTTATTGATTCGCTGTCAGAAACGGATTTTATTGATTCCATGCGTGATGAGCTAGATTACAAGCTAACCGAGCTGCGAAATTTGTCAGACTATCAGGCGGATGTCATTCAAGAATTAAAGCAACAGCTGGTAACGGTGAAGGGAGGCAAGACAGGGAATCAACAAGCGAACCAGTATGAAATTGCTTTTGCCCGCTTAGAAAAAGCCTTGCTGGAAAGTAATCGTGTCATTAAGTCGTTAGAGCAGAAACTCGATAGTCTACAAACGGTGCGTTACAACCTAACGGTGGATATACGCAAGCGCGAAGACATCATCAAGCGTAAGACCAATGAGCTAAGTAATGCGAATGGGGAGAAAGAGAGAGTCAACATTCACGACGTCATGGCTCAAGAACAAGTTGCTATGCAGAACCTAGTAGCCATGGTGGATGCTGCCCCCCTAACGCCAGAGTATGAGCAATTTTCTATTAAGCAATCCAGTAAGATAGAGCAGTTACAGCAGATGGTGCGGGAGTCTGAGCTTTATGTGGAAGTGCTTGAGAAAGATCTCAATCAAGCGAAAGAGCAGCAAGACCTGTTGCAGGCCCGTTTAAACGACGAACTCGATGAGTCTGATACTCAGATGACTTCTACAGAGTTGGAAGAAATCGAAAATCTCAAAGAAATTAATGAAGAATTAGAATCGGAGCTAGTTCGCCTACAAAACGAATTGCAGCAGCGGGGAGGGGATAGCGCGGAGTTAGATGCCCTGAAAGAGAAGATCAGTGATTTAGATACTAAAATTGATACCGTGCAGACGAATTACGTGGCAATGGAAGAACGCTATCTCAACGCCTTGATGGATAAAGAGCCTTAGTTGCTACTCTTGTTCCGGTTGATATTCAACAGCAAAACGAATCTCATCAAAGGTGTAGCCACGATACTGTAGATAACGCATTTGCTTACTTTTGTGCTGGTAATTCTCGGCAAGGGCAGGGCCGAACTTGCTGCATTTTGTGTCGTAGGCCAGGGCAAAAAAATCCAGTTCTACGTTCTGCAGCCCTTCATTGATAAGCGGTTGTGACACGCCTTTTTGCCGTAATTCCTGCTGAATGCGATTGCGTCCCATATGTCGTGATGCCTTCGAACGTATATAGTTTTCGGCAAATCTCTGGTCGTTCAGATAGTTGAGCTCTTGTAAGTGCAGAATGATCTCTTCAATTTCTTCTTGCGCATGTCCGTTGCGTTGTAATTTCTGCTTTAGCTCATAGCTGCTATGGTCCCGTGCGGCCAGTATTTGCATAGCGTTATTAAGGATAGCTCTGTTCATAATGAATGATCGATAAATGATTGTAATGCGTAAGTCTACGTACCCAGTTTGTGCCAGTAAATTCAGGCATAATTCTAGATAGTTTTTGCTCAGCTACCTGCTTTGCGTGTACTATTTTTAACTTTCTAATTATCCGCCGTTTAGCTCGGCAGAATAACCCCTAGCGCCAGTTTAATTTAGAGATAAAGAGTCTCCAGCCATTATGAAGAGTTCTGAATTACGTCAGTCATTTTTGTCTTTCTTTGAAAGCAAGCAACACCAGATAGTTGAATCCAGCTCTTTGGTTCCCGGTAATGATCCTACCTTGTTATTTACAAATGCGGGGATGGTTCAGTTTAAAGATGTCTTTCTTGGCGCAGATCAGCGTCCCTACAGTCGGGCAACTACCTCTCAGCGTTGCGTTCGAGCCGGTGGTAAGCATAACGACTTAGAAAATGTGGGTTATACAGCGCGCCACCATACCTTTTTTGAGATGCTTGGTAACTTTAGTTTCGGTGACTACTTCAAAGAAGATGCAATCGCCTATGCTTGGGAATTCTTAACTGGTGTGTTGAAGCTGCCTAAAGAGAAGCTGCTCGTCACTGTCTATGCGGAAGACGATGAAGCATACAGCATTTGGAAAGATAAGATTGGTGTGCCGGTGGAGAAGATCATCCGTATCGGTGACAACAAGGGTGCACGTTACGCATCGGATAACTTCTGGGCGATGGGGGATACAGGCCCATGTGGTCCATGTACTGAAGTGTTTTATGACCATGGCGAGCACATCTGGGGTGGGCCTCCAGGGTCTCCTGAAGAAGATGGCGACCGTTTCATCGAAATTTGGAACGTGGTCTTTATGCAGTTTAACCGTTCCGCTGACGGTACCATGGCGCCATTGCCAAAACCATCGGTAGATACGGGTATGGGGTTGGAGCGTATTTCTGCGATTTTGCAGGGCGTGCACAGCAACTATGAGATTGATCTTTTCCAAAATCTGATTAAAGCCGCAGCCCAAGCGGTTGGCACAGAAGATCTGTCCTCCCAGTCCCTGCGAGTTATTGCCGACCATATTCGTTCGTGTTCCTTCATGATCGTGGATGGCGTAGTGCCTTCCAACGAAGGTCGTGGCTATGTCTTGCGTCGGATTATTCGTCGAGCCCTACGCCACGGTAATAAATTGGGCCAAACTCAACCGTTCTTCTATAAATTGGTTGCGGCCCTCGATGCTGAAATGGGTGAAGCCTACCCCGAATTGCGTAAGCTAGCGGACCGGGTAGCTTCTATCCTACTGAAAGAAGAAGAGCAGTTTGCTAAAACTTTAGATCAGGGTATGCGCATCCTGGAAGAAGCGATTGCTAATCTAGGGGATAGCAAGGTTATCCCAGGGGAGACCATCTTCAAACTATACGACACCTATGGTTTCCCTGCTGATTTGACCAATGATGTTGCCCGTGAAGCAGGTCTTGAGATCGATGAAGCTGGTTTTGAGGTGGCAATGGCAGAACAGCGTGCTCGGGCCCGTTCAGCTAGCAACTTCAGTATGGATATGTCTGGTACAGTGAGCGTAGACGGTAAAACCGAATTTACGGGTTATGCCTACCTAGAAGGTCAAAGTCCAGTAGAGCAAATTTTAGTTGATGGTGTATCAGTAGCGTCGTTGCAAGCCGGAGAGAAAGGCTTGGTGATTTTGGCTGAAACGCCGTTCTATGGTGAGTCCGGTGGCCAGGTCGGTGACCAAGGCTGGTTCCGCGGGCCAGCTGCGGTAAAAGTCACCAACACCACGAAACAAGGCAAAGTTCACTTACATCATGTGGAAGTACGGGAAGGAACCCTCAACGTAGGTGACGTAGTCACAACAGAAGTAGATAAGTCGTTGCGCAACGCTACAGCGCTTAACCACTCGGCTACTCACCTGTTACATGAAGCTCTACGTCGTGTGCTTGGCGATCACGTATTACAAAAAGGTTCCTTGGTGAATGCTGAACGCCTACGCTTCGACTTCTCCCATTTTGAGGGGATGACGCCTGCTGAGCTAGAGCAAGTGGAAGATATGGTAAATGAGCAGATTCGCCTTAACCACGAAACCATTACAGAGGTAATGGATATCGAAGCTGCGAAAGCGAAAGGTGCGCACGCGCTCTTTGGTGAAAAATATGAAGCACAAGTGCGTGTATTGACCATGGGGGCGGACTACTCCATCGAATTGTGTGGTGGTACCCACGTAAAACGCACAGGTGATATCGGCTTGTTCAAGATTGTACAAGAAAGTGGTATCGCAGCGGGTGTGCGTCGTATAGAGGCCTTAACTGGCAAAGCGGCGATTGATGCCACTCGTCAGACAGAAGTGTCCCTGTCAAAAATTGCTGGTTTGTTCAAAGCCAGTAAAGAAGCGGCGCTCGACAAAGTATTGGCGTTAAATGAGCAAGCTCGTGCTATGCAAAAAGAGCTTGAACAGTTGAAGTCTAAACTGGCGGCTCAAGCGGGAGCTGACTTGGCTTCTGGTGCAATAGATATCCCAGGCGGCAAGCTACTGGTGAGCAAAATTGATATTGAAGATCCGAAAGGCTTGCGGGACTTGCTTGATCAACTTAAGAGCAAGCTTGAATCTGCGGTAATTTTGCTAGCAGCAGAGCATGACGGCAAGGTGAGCTTGATTGCGGGCGCGACTAAAGATTTCACGGCTAAAGTGAAAGCTGGTGACTTGATTAAGTTTGCGGCTCCTTTTGTGGATGGTCGTGGTGGCGGTCGTCCTGATATGGCGCAAGCTGGTGGCACTAATCCAGCGGGTATTGATGCCATGCTGGCTGCGGTTCCAGATTGGGTGCAAGAGCAACTGTAATAGAAAACGCGCCCTTTAGAGGGCGCTTTTTGTTTGGGAAAACGAAAATGGCATTGTTAGTTCAAAAATACGGCGGTACTTCAGTCGGTACCGTAGAGCGTATCGAAGCTGTGGCAGATAGGGTGCTGCGGCATAAGTCTCAAGGTGATGATATCGTTGTGGTAGTGTCAGCCATGAGTGGCGAAACTAATCGGCTGATTGCTTTAGCAAAAGACATTCAGCAGGTGCCTGATGAGCGTGAAATGGATGTTTTGCTATCAACAGGAGAGCAGGTAACTATCGCACTGCTCTCAATGGCGCTGAAAAAGCGTGGTCTAGATGCCCGTTCTTATACGGGTAGTCAAGTGCGTATCACCACTGATAGCGCCCACGGTAAAGCCCGTATTCGTAGCATAGACACAGAGTCAATGCGCACGGATCTCGATGCCGGGAAAGTCGTAGTGGTGGCAGGTTTTCAGGGGGCTGACGAAAACGGCAATATTACCACCTTAGGGCGCGGCGGTTCCGATACCACCGGTGTAGCCTTGGCCGCAGCGCTTAAAGCCGATGAGTGTCAAATCTATACCGATGTGGATGGTGTTTACACTACCGATCCTCGCGTGGTGGACAGTGCCAGACGTTTAGACAAAATTACTTTTGAAGAAATGTTAGAGATGGCTAGCCTTGGTTCCAAAGTATTGCAAATTCGGTCAGTAGAGTTTGCCGGAAAATACCAAGTGCCACTACGTGTTCTTTCCAGCTTTACTGAGGGTGAAGGAACTCTGATAACAACTGAGGAGACGAATAAAATGGAGCAGCCAGCTGTTTCTGGAATCGCTTTTAACCGCGACGAAGCAAAATTAACCATAAAAGAAGTGCCAGATTTACCAGGTATTGCCTTTAGTATTCTTGGGCCTATCAGTGAGGCCAATATCGAAGTAGACATGATAGTGCAGAACGTATCTGTAGAAGGGACAACAGATTTTACCTTTACCGTTCACAGAAACGACTACACTAAGGCGCATTCGGTGTTGGAGCAGGTGGCACAGACACTTGGCGCTAAGCAGGTAGTCGGCGACGCCAAGATTGCTAAAGTTTCTATAGTGGGTGTAGGTATGCGCTCTCACGCTGGAGTAGCGAGTACTATGTTTAAGGCATTGGCCTCAGAATCAATAAATATTCAACTTATCTCCACATCTGAGATTAAAGTATCTGTCATTATTGATGAGAAATACTTGGAGTTGGCGGTCAGAACGTTACATTCCGCTTTCAAACTTAACGAAACTGATGGTGCCGTTAGCGAAGAGTAACAATTAGTCACAACAACCTTGAGGTAACGACTGGCGCCTAAGTTCGTAAGCAGCTACAATTCGTTTTGTAGGATAATTCCTACAAAAGTGTAGGTTGAAACCTAAATTACATACAGGGAAATAGGGAGAGCTTAATATGCTAATTCTTACTCGTCGCGTTGGTGAAACACTAATGGTTGGTGATGACGTTTCTGTTACTGTGCTTGGCGTTAAAGGTAACCAAGTACGTATCGGCATCAATGCACCTAAAGATGTATCTGTTCACCGTGAAGAAATCTACCTTCGCATTCAAAAAGAACAGGATGAAGACGGACAAGACTAATTAAGTCAAAAAAAGTCTTTACAAAACAATTGGGGTGTCTATAATACGCCGCACTTGTTTCGGAGAGTTGGCCGAGTGGCCGAAGGCGCTCCCCTGCTAAGGGAGTATGGGTTAATCACTCATCGAGGGTTCGAATCCCTCACTCTCCGCCATTTACGCATCCGTAGCTCAGCTGGATAGAGTACTCGGCTACGAACCGAGCGGTCGGAGGTTCGAATCCTCCCGGATGCGCCATTTCAAGCAAGTCACTGTGTAAAGATTTAAATGTCACGCATCCGTAGCTCAGCTGGATAGAGTACTCGGCTACGAACCGAGCGGTCGGAGGTTCGAATCCTCCCGGATGCGCCATTTAATCGATACTTCTACTCTGTGCATCCGTAGCTCAGCTGGATAGAGTACTCGGCTACGAACCGAGCGGTCGGAGGTTCGAATCCTCCCGGATGCGCCATTAGAATTCCCCCTTTCTTTTTCTTCACCTATTTTTTCATTTTTCTAAAAGTGTTTTAGCATTTCATTTAGGTTTGATGCTTTTCGGATTTCCGGCAGCTTATCGGCAATCTGAGGCCAATCTTGTCTCAGGTGTGCGCACCACTGCTTCATTCGGCCTAAAGTGGAGAAGTCATCATAATTGGATACTAGCTTTTCGCAGTAGCCATGTATTAATTCCACTAAGTCCTGATATTCATATACTTTTCCGGTGCGTAAGTGCTGAAACAGAAATGGGTTGTTGAGACTGCCGCGCCCTATCATAAAATGTTGGCAGCCTGTGATCTTTCTGCATTGTTCTAAGCTTTCTCGGGAATAGATATCGCCATTAGCGATAATTGTCATCGTGGTTTTTTCTTTAGCCAATTTGATTTTTTCCCAGCGAGCCGGTGGGCGATAGCCATCGCTTTTCGTGCGGCCATGGATGGTGAGGGTGCTAGCGCCGCCACTGGAGATAGCATCGATATTTTCCCAAAGTAAGTTTTCATCCTCGTAACCCAGGCGCATTTTGGCAGAAAGAGGGACTTCATCTGGAATTGCGCCGCGAATACTTTTCACTATTTGATAAAGCTGATCAGGGAACTGCAATAAAAAAGACCCGCCCCCGTGGCCATTAACTCGTTTGGCGGGGCAGCCGAAGTTAATGTCTATATGAGTGGCTCCTGCAGCCACCGCATTACTTGCACTAGCGCTCATGGTTAAGCTATTGCTTCCCAGTAGCTGTACATGAACAGGGTGCCCAGTTTCCGTTTGGCAGCCATTGTTTAGCTCTGGTATGCGATTGGCAAAGGTTTTGCTGGGAACCGCATATTCTGTAACCCTTACAAACTCTGAGACTAGGTAATTCATTCCCCCAACTTCCGATAAAAGTTGCCGCATTGTGTGATCCATGACACCTTCCATTGGCGCTACGGCCAGTATTATCGAATCTAAGAGGGAAATGGATGTGGTGTCGGTAGGGTGCTGAAAAGCTGGGGAATTGTTCACTGATTTGATCAAACTGTTATGCAAAAAAAATATGAAACTGTTCTGCTTTGTGGTAAAAATGAGCAGGCAATGTAAACGATTGTGTCTTAATTCGAGAATAGACCACATTCGTCACGTCCGTACAAGATTAATCATCCAAATCCAGGTAGGCGTTTAATGGATAATTTACTTAGTGATGGCTTCGGGCTAATGATTCTGGGCATGGGATTCGTATACGTATTCCTGATAGTGCTGATTTTTGCGACAACCTTCATGTCCAAAATGATTAATCAGTACTTTCCTGCACCAGCGCCAGTACAAGCTAAAAAACCGTCCTCGGCAAATGCTCAGGCATCTAGCCGCCAGACAGTGGATCCGACGATTGCTGCTGCAATCGCAGCAGCGATTCACCAACACCGACAACGTTAATTCGTTACTAACTGATTATCAGAGGCTGATACGATGACTACAACCAAACAACCTCTAGGCATTACTGATGTCGTGTTGCGCGATGCGCACCAATCTCTATTTGCGACTCGTTTACGTCTGGATGATATGCTGCCGATTGCGGAGAAACTAGATCAAGTGGGCTTTTGGTCTCTTGAGTCTTGGGGTGGCGCGACCTTCGATTCTTGCATCCGCTTTATTGGTGAAGATCCGTGGGATCGTATCCGCGAACTAAAAAAAGCGATGCCAAACACGCCACAGCAAATGCTGCTACGTGGTCAGAATTTGCTTGGTTACCGTCATTATGCAGACGACGTTGTGACTAAATTTGTCGAGCGTGCTGCTAAAAATGGCGTAGATGTATTTCGTATTTTTGACGCGATGAATGATCCCCGCAACCTTGAAACTGCTATTAAGGCGGTAAAAGCGGAAGGTAAGCATGCCCAAGGTACGATTTCTTACACCAAGAGTCGTGTGCACACCCTGAAAAACTGGGTTGATTATGCGAAAACTCTTGAGGATATGGGCGCTGATTCCATTGCTATCAAAGATATGTCCGGTATTTTGACGCCGTACGATGCTTTTGAGTTGGTTAGCCAGTTAAAAGCTCAAACCGAGCTTGAAGTCCAGTTGCATGCCCATGCTACCTCTGGCTTGTCTGATATGACGATTCTAAAGGCAGCTGAAGCGGGTGTGGATCGAGTTGATACTGCTATCTCCTCTATGTCAATGACGTACGGACATACTGCTACCGAGTCAGTAGTTGCTGCATTGCAAGGTACGGATCGTGATACTGGTTTAGATTTAACGAAGTTAGAAGAAATTGCAGCGTACTTCCGTGAAGTGCGTAAAAAATATGCCAAATTTGAAGGTTCTCTACGAGGTACAGATTCTCGTATTTTGATCGCTCAAGTGCCAGGTGGCATGTTGACCAATATGGAAAACCAGCTACGCGAACAGGGTGCTGCTGACAAGTTTGATGCCGTATTAGAAGAAATTCCACGTGTACGTGAAGATTTAGGGTTGATTCCACTGGTAACGCCTACTTCCCAAATTGTCGGTACTCAGGCTGTTCTTAACGTCTTAACTGGCGAGCGCTACAAGTCAATTTCTAAAGAGACGGCTGGTATTCTGAAAGGCGAGTACGGTGCTGCTCCAGCAGAGTTCAACAAAGAGCTACAAGCGCGTGTTCTTGATGGTGCTGAAGCGATTACATGTCGCCCAGCAGATTTGCTAGAACCTGAAATGGATAAGTTAACGGCTGAATTAAAACAGCTAGCTAGCGATAAAGGCATCAAACTGTCAACCGATACAATCGATGACGTACTCACTTATGCATTGTTCCCGCAGATTGGTTTGAAGTTCCTACAAAATCGTGGTGACGCCAGTGCGTTTGAACTAGTACCAACCCTGGAGTCTGCGAAACCTGCTCCAGCTAAGCAAGAAGGGCCAGCGGTATATACCGTAAATGTGTCAGGTCAGTCTTTTGTGGTTGAAGTAACCGATGGTGGCGATATTTCTCAAATTCAGCCTATTGGGAATGCTGTTTCTGCGCCTTCTGCTCCGGCTACACCTGCTCCATCAACGGGTGGCGAAGAAGTGCCTGCTCCACTTGCAGGTAATATCTTTAAAGTTTTGGTGTCTCCCGGTCAGCAAGTCAGCGAGGGTGATACCTTGATGATTATGGAAGCGATGAAAATGGAAACTGAAATTTCAGCACCTAAATCTGGCACTGTGGGTAGCATCCTTGTGAAAGAGGGTGATGCGGTTCAAGTTGGTCAGGCATTGCTAACCCTTTAAGGTATTGAATTCCAATGGAACATAAATTAATTAACCTTTACCACGACACAGGTATCTACCAGCTGCAATTAGGGCAGCTGGTTATGATTGCTGTAGGTTTGCTGTTGATCTATTTGGCGATCAAAAAAGGCTTTGAACCATTGTTGTTATTACCAATAGGCGTTGGCGCTATTTTGGTAAATATTCCTGGTGCAGGTTTTATGGCAGCTCCTGTCTATGATGCAGCAGGTCATATGGTGTCACCAGGTGGTTTGCAGTATTACATTTATCACGGTGGCATTGAAACTGGCTTATTCCCATTGATGATTTTTATGGGCGTTGGAGCCATGACGGACTTTGGGCCAATGTTGGCAAATCCAAAGACGCTATTGTTAGGGGCGGCAGCACAGTTTGGCATTTTTGCCACGGTAATTGGCGCAGTATTGTTGGGTGCAGCTGGAATCATGGATTTCACGCTGGCTGATGCTGCCGCTATCGGTATCATTGGTGGTGCTGATGGCCCAACGGCGATATTTGTGGCAAGTCGTTTGGCTCCTGATTTGTTAGGTGCGATTGCGGTTGCAGCATACTCCTATATGGCGTTGGTGCCTTTGATTCAGCCGCCAATCATGCGAGCTTTAACTTCGGTAGAAGAGCGTTCGATTAAAATGGAGCAGCTGCGTCCGGTATCGAAAACTGAGAAGATTGTATTTCCGATAGTGGTATTGCTGCTTGTAGCGATGTTCTTGCCTTCGGCAGCACCACTTTTGGGTATGTTCTGTTTTGGTAACTTGATGCGTGAGTGTGGTGTTGTGGATCGTCTAAGTGATACAGCTCAAAATGCTCTCATTAATATTGTGACCATATTCTTGGGGTTAGGTGTAGGTTCTAAGTTGAGCTCTGAGGCATTCTTGAATGTAGAAACTCTTGGGATTTTGTCATTAGGCCTTGTTGCCTTCTCAATCGGTACGGCTGCAGGTGTGTTGATGGCGAAAATGTTGAATAAGTTTTCAGCAACGCCTATTAACCCGCTTATTGGTGCAGCGGGCGTGTCAGCCGTACCAATGGCTGCTCGCGTGGCGAACAAAGTTGGTTTGGAAGCTAATAAGCAGAACTTCCTGTTAATGCATGCTATGGGGCCAAACGTGGCAGGCGTTATCGGATCTGCAGTAGCGGCCGGTGTAATGCTCAGTTACGTAGGTGGCTAATTCAAGTTAGTCTGTAGCGTTATCAAAAGGCTCATCATTGTGATGGGCCTTTTGTTTTTGACAGTATGATTAAAGTTTTTTTGAATTATTTTGAAAAAGTGCTTGCGTTAAAAAATCGCGACGGTAATATACTCACCCACTGACACGGCAGGCCGATAAGTACTGCAAAACACTGGCTAGATTAGCTAATGTTTGAGGTGTCACCGCTCTTTAAAATAGATAATCAGATAATTTGTGTGGGCGCTCGCTGGAGACTTCTCAAAAAACTTGAAGTCTTATAC